>NZ_JQCB01000001.1:0-5110 GCF_001437435.1 Furfurilactobacillus siliginis
AAGGAAGCTGATCTTTTTTGTCCGAACAGCGTTCGGATTAATTTTACAATCTACCTTTTACAGTCTTTTCATCTTCCATTGTTTCTTATTCCCCCCGCAAAAAATTATTCAACTCTTTTCAAAGATCATACTTCTTTAATATAAAGAATAATAGTAACCAGACATATTCATGAAACTGAGAAGGTATACATTTAACTACTAGTCTATAAATAGAGTAGTTAGAATTATCTATGACACAACGGGTTTATATCGTAGATACGGAAGGCTAATATACTTGGACAAATACTTGGTTTATAACTATCTACACGAGGAGTTCTATATTTGCCAACAATTGCCACTCATATGTAACGATATGACAAAATAGCGTCCATTTAGTGTCCTTTCCCACTACCTCAATCAGCACAAAAACGCCCGCAACCGTCATCCCTGACAGTTACGGGCGTTCCTTTACATCAATTTATCTTAGTACTTTTCCTTGCTCAATACGTTCAACTTATCGTCGAAGTCGTAAACAACAGGCTGGCCAGTAGCCATTTCCAAGTTGATGATGTCATCGTCTGAGATGTTTTCAATGTACTTGGACAATGCGCGCAGTGAGTTACCGTGAGCAGCGATGATGATGTTCTTACCATCTAGCAACTTAGGAGCGATCTCATCTTCCCAAAGGGGCATAACACGTTCCAAAGTAACCTTGAGGTTTTCACCACCGGGAACGATCTTTGGATCCAAGTTAGCGTAACGACGGTCGTTGGCTGCAGAGCCTTCGTCATCAGCACTCAACAATGGAGGCAAAGTGTCGTATGAACGACGCCAGATATGCACTTGGTCATCGCCCCATTTTTCGGCTGCTTCAGCCTTGTTTTGGCCTTGCAAAGCGCCGTAGTGACGTTCGTTCAAACGCCAAGTCTTGGTTTCAGGAATCCATAATTGGTCTGAACCTTCCAAAACGTAGTGTAAGGTTTTGATTGCACGCGTCAAAACTGACGTGTAAGCGTAGTCGAATTCCAAGCCTGCTTCCTTAACTTTCTTACCAGCAGCTTGTGCTTCTTCAACACCCTTGTCGCTCAAGTCAACGTCAACCCAACCAGTGAATTGGTTAGATAAGTTCCATTGTGACTGTCCGTGACGAATCAATACTAATTTAGCCATCTTCAATTAACCTCTTTCTTAAATGTAATTACGGATAGATTATACCCGAAACACACCACAAATTACATAGCTCACGTTATTTTCCATTTGCGTCCGTCGATGCTTTACGTCGGTTTCGCAGTGACTTAATGGATGGTCGGTCATGTCCAATCGACTTTACTCCGAGTAGATCCAAGAAGAACGTGAACAGTGGCACCCCGAAGATCAGTCCCCAAACACCAAATAATCGCTCGCCCACTAACAGAATCACAAAAGTATAAAAGATTGGTAACTCCGTCCGACTCGCGTAAAACTGCGGGTTCAACACATAAGCTTCCAATATGTGAACAACGGCGATCATGATCAAAATATAAATGACATAATCAAGCCCACCAACGGAATACCCGATCAGTGTCAGCGGCACTAGTGAGACAATCACGCCGGCCACCGGAATCAAACTCAAGATAAATACCATTAGCGCCAAGGTCGGCAGCTGTGGCATCTTCATGAATGCCAGTGTAATCGTGGTAATCACCGTGTTGCAGATAGCGATGAAGAACTGTGCCTCAATAACGACCCCAAACGTATTCACAAATTTCTTGAACAGATAACTCACATCCTGGAAGAACCAGCCATACGTGGAATTTAAGAACAGGTGTGAAAAGGTCCGCACCCGGTTACTTTCAACCGTAAAGAAGAAACTCAGAATCAGTGAGAAGAACAGCGTCAACGCCATTTCTCCGATGTAACCAACATAATTCAGAATCAAGGTCGCCCAGTTTTTCAGCTGGTTCATGAAGTCAAAACGCTTTGCATACTGATTGATAAACGTCACAACATTATTCGTATCATGATCCGGATTGCGATAAAAACTATAAACAGTGTTCGCCATTTTCACCGTCTCATCGACAAGTCGTGGTAGATAGTTCGTAAATCCAGAATATAAGCCAAATAACACAATCAAATAAATGATAATTACGATGATTGCCGGTGGAATTTTAACAAACCGCCGCACAAATTGAACCAAGCGCGTTACTAAAAAGGTAAACACAAAGGTCAATAAAATGATGCTAATCATCGACCGCATCAACCATAACCCCAACACAATGAACGCTAAAACCGTCCATCGCCGTAACGCAACGTTATTAATAAATCGTTGAAAGTAAGTCACAAAAAAGCTCCCCCGTCTCATTTCGCTGCTTTTACTGTAACGCAGCCGGTTCAGGGGAGCCACTCATTTAACTTTTCCTAAGTAATCCCTTAACTTTTAATCGACGCAAAGTTAAGGGCTAACGTTTCTAAGCCCAAAACTTGATGAATGATCAAGGATGTTGCGCCTAACAATGTCGCCGAGCGCACTGCTTGCGTGACCAAAATCGGACCTGGCTCTGTATTCATCATGGCGGCTACATGGGTACGAATCACTGGCAACAATTGCGGTAACTTTGTAAATAATAAGCCATTTAAAATCACTGCATCAGGCGCAAAACTCGTCGTTAGATTGGTAATAACCCGTGCCAGGTAATAAGCAAAATCATCGCCTGCTGCGAGGACAGCCGCATCTTTGTGTTTATAGGCGGCTACTGCTTCATCTAACGTCAAGGTTGGCATCTGTCGATAAATTGCCTTCATAAAAGCTGTCTGCGTCGCATAATCATCAGCCGCGCCTAAGTGATCGTGGTTGTGGCGATCAACTAGATATCCTTGGCCAACTTCGCCAGCATGTCCGTTATGTCCCGTATATAGTTGGTCATTGGTGACGACGCCCGCGCGAATATGCTCGCCAACTTGCAGCACAATCAAATTGTGAAACAACCCTTGCCCGTAGAAGTCACGTTCATAGACTGTTGCTAAGTTAGTACTATTTTCAACCACAACCGGCACATGAAATTGATCGGTAAAGTACTTCGCCACATCAAAGTTGGCCAAACCAGGAATCGCTGGCGTGACAATCCGATTTTGCGCCACCGTACCATTCACCGCTACACTGATACCAGCGAGTTGAATATGTTTTTGCTGTGCAATCACTGTCTGAAGACGCCGCGTAGTTTCATCCAGCACAGCCGTTAAACTCATGTCAGTCGTTATGAATTCATCGCCGCCTAATTGTTGTGCATTTAGCCGACTTGCTAAAAGCATCACCTTATTTGCAGTCAAATGTAAGCTAATGACAAAGTACCGATTGGTATTCAACTCACCTAAAACTGGTCGCCGGCCACCGTTTTCACTACTGCCGCCATGCCCTACTTCACGAATGAACCCGGCCTTCAGTAAATAGTTATAGATATCCGACACAGTTACCTTATTTAAATCCAAATTCCGTGAAATTTGGCTACGCGAGATTGGTCCTTCATTGATCACTTGCTGCATAACTAATTTTTTATTGGTGCTACGCATAATGTGTTTATTTATAACCATAATCGTTAGTTACGACCCACACGACACTAAGTGGTATGGATTTTGTAACCTTTGCCTCCCTTCATTCTTGGAGCAATAACATATGAATTGTACGGGAACGTTTCAAACGAATAAATATCTAATGGTGACATTATAATTTCATTCAAATTAAATAACTATTAATATGCATTTTTATTTTCTTAGCCCAAATTCATGCACTTCTTAATCTACGGACTTATTTAGTCAAATAATTTTTGACCTGTAAATTAAGCGTTATACTGAGCCTTGTAACTTTTTGAGAGAGGAAGTTCAGATTATGTTAGATAAAACGTTCTACAATACCTTTTTAAGTCACTCTTTTAACATTCCTGTACGCGTTAACTACTGGGATGGAAGTACAAAGACATACGGTGGCACCGGTACACCTCAAGTCACCATCACTTTCCATGAGCTCATTCCGGTACGTTCTTTGACACGTAATGCCTCATTAGCGCTCGGCGAGGCCGTCATGGACGGACGCATTGAAATTGATGGCAGTATTCAGCGGTTGATCACGTCCGCCTACGAATCAGCCGGCAGCTTTTTTAACGACAGCAGCTTCAAAAAATTTATGCCTAAACAATCGCATAGCGAGGCTCATTCTAAATCCGATATTCAAAGTCACTACGATGTCGGCAATAACTTCTATGAAATGTGGCTAGATCCGACCCTAACGTACTCATGTGCTTACTTTGAACATGACGATGACACGTTGGAACAAGCGCAAATCAACAAAGTGCATCACATCATTCAAAAGTTGGATCCGCAACCTGGCAAACGTTTGCTAGATATCGGTTGTGGCTGGGGCACATTAATGCTCACCGCCGCTAAGGAATACGGCTTAAAGGTCACTGGTATCACCTTGAGCCAGGAACAATACGATCTTGTTTCACAACGCATCACTGATGAACACCTGGAGGATGTTGCTGAAGTCCGTTTGGAAGACTACCGCGAACTTGGTGATGAAACATGGGACTACATCACCTCTGTCGGCATGTTCGAGCACGTCGGCAAAGAAAACCTCGGCGCTTACTTCAAGTGTGTCGCTAAGTACCTAACTGATGACGGCGTCGCTTTGATTCACGGAATCACTCGTCAACAAGGTGGTGCTACCAATGCTTGGCTAGATAAATACATCTTCCCAGGTGGTTACGTGCCCGGCCTGACAGAAAACATCACGCACATGTTGGAAGCCGGTCTGCAAGTAGACGACATGGAACCATTACGTCGGCACTATCAACGCACGACGGAAATTTGGGATCAAAATTTCAATGCACATCGTGAAGAAATCGTCGCTGAATTTGACGAGTCCTTCGCCCGCATGTGGGATTTATACCTGCAGGCGTGTGCTGCATCCTTTGAAGCAGGTAACATCGACGTTGTTCAGTACCTGCTCACCAAAGGCGCATCCGGCCGCGTGCTACCAATGACACGTGCTTATATGTACCAACACGAAGCAACTAACTAGCGGGGGCTTTGTCCCCCAGCACCAGGTCATTAGCAAGTTCGCTTCGCTCACCGTCGACCAGATGTAGCGCCTTACCGC
>NZ_JQCB01000001.1:5380-5640 GCF_001437435.1 Furfurilactobacillus siliginis
GAGTGCTTTGCCCGCTTTGCGGGCAAAGACACAAGTACAGTGAACGTCGAAGTAAATTCGCCGCCACTGTGACTGCAGCGACCAACGTTCACTCTATGTAATAGTTAACTACAAGCATCAAATAACCGCTCTAACAGTCTACATACGCGTAGACTGTTAGAGCGGTTATTTGATGTTGCGTCTGACTTCTACTTTAGCACTGAGGTTGTGCCGCTCGCAAAGCGAGCGACACTCTCCGACAAAACAGGGTAACAGTGACG
>NZ_JQCB01000001.1:5872-20204 GCF_001437435.1 Furfurilactobacillus siliginis
CGCGAACGCAGTGAGCTCACTGTTATCCTGTTTTGTCGGAGACACTCACTCCAGCCCGAGACAACAAAAAAAGCATGTCACAGTGTGTGACATGCTTTGGAACAAAGTTGAATTATAGCAACATCGTTAAGCCCCACATAACCGCAAGCCCTAAGACAACAGACAACGTCATGGAACGCGTGAAGTACGCGATGAGGATAACAATGACAGCGGAGATCATCGCCGCGACATTGCCCAATGAGAAGGCATACGTCGACGTCACAAAGATTTGTTTAACGATTAGTGCAGTAAACAGCGAAACGGGAACAAAGCCCATCCATTCGTTAAACCAATCGGGAATCTTTCGCTTGGAGAAAAATAACATTGGGAAGTACCGCGGAATAAACGCGGCCACCCCGGCTAACAGAACCAGTGTTAAATCTTTCATGGTTGTTTCGTATCCTTTGTCTTCTCGTTTTGTTCATCCAGAAGGCGTTCTTCGGTCAACGCTTGATCGTTGATCATTTCCCGCGTTCCCGATGGTCCACGCACTTTATAAAGCAATGGACTATCTGGTGACATTGACCGAATAAACCGGTCGGCTAAGAATCCAGCAGTGGATCCCAGCATCGTGGCCACAACAATCCCTAAAGTACTCTTCATGGTGACACAGAAGAACGCAGATAAAATCCCCGATAAAATAGCAGTTAACAGCGTCAAGCGACGTTTTACTTGCATCGTAACCATGAAGAGGAATAAAGCAGTCAACGCAAAGTCCACGATCACAAGGTTGATGGTCAATGATGACCCGATCAAACTCCCAATCACATTTGAAATTGCCCAAGTGTACAGCGCGTAATGTTCCACTAGCAAGGCATTCCCTGGCGTCCAGAATTTATCTGTCGCAAACTTCAGGTAGTTAACCGCGTAGTTTTCATCATTTAGCGAAAAGGCAAATCCTAAAATAAACTTGTGAGACGACTTCTTTAGGTAATGCGATAAACTTGATCCCAGTAAGGCATAACGCAATTCCAGGAAAAACAACATGATGACGATTTGAGAAATCGGTGCATGAATCGTTAACATGGTCGCAATCAAAAATTGCGCACCACCAGAGTAAACAATCAATGACACCAGCCCAATTAGCCAGGTGTTTAACCCACCAGCATGCAATAGCACACCACAAGCCAAACCAATGGGAATATAGCTCAAACATAGCGGCATCGCAATTTTTAGCACTGCCAGCCAGTTCGCCTGTTCCTTTTTCAAAATGCATCCTCCATCATCAAAGCACGGGTCAATGGTTCCCGTAACTGTACGCCTACGTACGGCGCAGATTAGTTCGTAAACAGTAAGACTCAATGAGATCTTGAAACAATGCGAGTATATTTTACCATGATTAAATAAGGTTTGTAAGCATCCCACAGGATATTCCCGAACGGAAACAGTTGTGAAAGCGATTTAATTTTATAAAATCACAGCGTTACCCCACTTTTTTGGGGATTATCGCAATAAAAAACCAACGCCATTGAGTCACCCTCAGCGTTGGTTTTACACATCTCATTTATTGAATTTTTTTGTCTAAAGGAACCTTGCTAAGTGCCTGTGCAACCTCACTCAGCTTTTTGTGCATATCTTTCATCCCATCCAAACTGATTGCCTGGATTACCTCAGTAGCCATCTTGCCGGCAACTTGATTGGTCTTTTGTGCTAGCTCTTGTCCTTTTGGCGTCACCACAATCACATGACGCCGGCGATCTTTCGGATCTGTCTTCAACCGAATTAACCCACGGTTTAACAGTTCAGTGATCTGAAGTGATACTGCACCCTTAGTGATCTTGTTGCAAGCTGACAACTCTGAAACAGTCATTCGTGGATTGGCATTTACCTGGAATAAAATTGCTAAGGTACTCCAGCCAACACCGTACACGGCTGCAACCTGATCCAAGGTATGCATAATGGAGCGAATACTGTCTAAATATCCTTCCTGAAACATTGCAATAACTTCTTCAACTTCCTGACTCTCGGCTGCCATCTGACGCTTCCTCCACTTTATTATGTTGTCTCGCATAAAGCTCACTACCGTTCATTAGCGGAGGTTGATTCATTAGTGAAACTTTTCTCAAACAACTCATTTCAGTATACCATACCCCCTATCTTATTTAGCAGCTCAATTACGTTAGCTTGTTAATAGAAACTAAATTAAATCATTGCGAGTTCATAAGCAATTTAAAAAGCATGTACGCTACCCAATGCAAAGATTGGCTAGTGTACATGCTTTTTTAAACTCTACTTTTCAACTTCTTGTAGCTTTTGGTTGTCATCTAACTGTGAGAAACCTTGTAAATGAATCCGTTGTAAGAAGACCATGGAAGCCCATAGCAAGGCTGCAAAGACAATTGCCATCATGCTCAGCAAACCAACTGCGTTCCAGGCGGTTGCTGCACCAAGACCAGATGTCAGCCCTTGGCGTAATCCAAGGATTGAGTAAGTCATTGGTAGGAATGGATGAATCGCGTTGTAGAATCCATTTGTAACTTGCATTGGGAACGTCCCACCGGAACCACCAAGTTGTAGCATCAGTAGAACCATCGCAATGAACCGACCAGGATTGTCGAGCAACATGGACATGAACATTACGAGGAACATCGACGCGACAGAGAAGGCAATAGCGACAGAGAACATTTGAACCAAATGATCAACTTGGAGACCGAATAGTAACATCAAACCAGTTTCAGCGACTGCTTGTACCACAGCAACGACCAAACCAACACTTGCTTTACTGAAGAACCAAGCAGTTGCACTTTGACCGCTCATCGAAATCTTCCGAATTGGGTAAGCAAAGTTGAAGACCACTGCCCCAACATATAAGGCAACCGACAGTACGTATGGTGCCAATGCGTGTCCGTAGTTAGCAACCTTACTGTAGCTCTTATGTGTCAGCTTCGTTGGTGCACTGAACATGTCAGATGTCTTAGATGATAGTGGAATGCTGTTAACTTGTTTAGCACCATCACCAAGCGCACCGGATAATTTAACGGAACCAGTTACTAATTTCTTACTACCATCCTTCAAGGCTGGTGAGTTGGCATTTAATTGTGACGTTCCGTCAGCTAACTGGTTGACACCATTCGTTAAGGCTGGAATCTGCCCGTTCAATTGGTTCAAGCCGCCAGAGAGTTGATAAGAACCGTTGGCAAGTTGACTAACGCCGCTGACCAGCTGTGGTACTTGTGCGTTAAGTTGTCCGAGACCACCGTTTAATTGGTTAGCGCCAGATACTAAAGCACCAGAGTTCGCATTTAGCTGTTGTGACCCATTAGCTAACGCCGCAACACCATTCGTTAATGAAGGTACTTGTGCATTTAATTGTCCAAGACCACCAGACAATTCCGTTGCACCTTGAACCAGCGTCTTTGAACCGTTTGTTGGGTTAACACCGGCATTTAATTGTTGAACACCGGCCGCAAATGCACGTAATTTCGCAATTTGTCCACCTTGTCCATCCTTTTGTAGCGGTGCCAAGGCTTCGTTAATCGTACCAGGTAAAGCAGCAATTGCCTTTTGTGTTTCGGCACTTTGCAGCGTTGCTACCGTTTTAGAGTTTTCAATAGCAGCTACTTGCTCCTGCAGCTTCCCTAGATTCTGCAACGTTTTAACATCTTTATCCGTTACATGAATTTTTGCTAACTGATCGGAAAGTCCTTTGGCACTGGCAACACCAGTACTAGCCTGTCCAAGTTGATCGCCTAAACTTTGCGCACCGGCAGAAGTTTTATTCAAGCCATCCGCAATCCCTTGTAACTGTGCTTGAATTGCTGGGTCTTTTTCCTGCCCCTTTAAGGCCACAAGCGCATCAGCAGCCTGCTTGTTACCACCAGAAATTGCCGTGGCGCCTTGTTGAGCCTCAGTTAACTTACCAGACATTTGACCAAGCTGATTTACCTGTGCCTGAATAGCACCAAGATTAGGTGCTAACTGAATAAGTGGTTGTAAGTCCGTCAAAGTACCTTGTAAATCTGAGGATTTCAGTTCATTTTGCAGGCTCTGAACATTTTCCAGAGTTGCTTGGCTATCAGACATCTGGTTCATAATGCCTTGGACACCTTGAAGCTGAGTCGTAATCTGATCCAGTCCACTATTAACATTTGGCACATTATCGCTCAGAGCTTTGACACCAGCAGAAACCTTCTCTGAACCAACCAAAAGTTCTTTTGATCCACCATTTAACTGACCGACCCCGTTAGCTAATTGACTAGTTGAACCATTCAACTGTTGTAATCCACCATTTAGCGTTCCAACACCAGCTGTATATTGTGAAATACCACCACTCAACTGCTGAGAACCACCAGCTAACTGACTGACACCACCAGCCAACTGTCCAGTCGAACCATTCAGTTGTTGCAGTCCAGTATTCAGTGCGTTCCCACCATCAGCTAACTGGTTCACACCACCTGCTAATGGGCCAACGCTCATCTTCATGGTTTGAACACCGTCGTTCACTTGGCTAACGTACGCTGTATAAGTATCTAATCCATTGCCTAAGGTCTTTTGACCGTTCGACAATGTCTTAGCACCCTTGGCAGCGGTGTTCATCCCCTTACCAACTTTATGAATCTGTTGGAAAGTAGCATCTGCATAAGCTTTGATGATGGTTTGACGAATCTTTTCGTTCAACCCACTGGCACCAATCTGACTGATAACTTCCCCAATGTAATTTAATGAGCCATTGGTTTCGTATTGAATATCCATTTTCTTAGGATTGTCACTTAAGACAGAGGCAGCATTTTTAGACGTATCCTTTGGAAAGGTAACGACCGTATAGTATTTCTTGTCCTTCAAGCCTTTTTGAGCCTTGTCTTCGGAAACGAACCGCCAGCCTAACTGGTGATCCTTCTTCAGACTCTTCACAGCCTCATCACCGACACTGAGCGTCTTACCTTGATAAGACACTGCTTGGTCATTGTTGACCACGGCAACTGGCAAATGTTGTGTTTCTCCATATGGATTCCAAACCGACTTCAGGAAGAAAATACTGTATAGGAAAGGAATAATCATAATCGCTAAAACGGAAATCAAAATTAACCGGTTTTTACCGATAAATTTCCATTCGTTGGCAATCATTTTCACTTAGCGCCACCTCTTTCATAAATGCTTTTGTGCTTAAACAACAATTTTTAAATAACTTATTTTAAAAATGCTCATTACGGACATTACAAGTCCACAATATACCCCTTTTGTTAACAAACCTCAACCATTTCACGATGATAACTACTTTTGAAATGTCTTTGTAGAGCGCTTACCTGTCCGTCATAACACCACTTGTGCACTCAAAATAAAAACGGTTGTCCACATGATAACATGGACAACCGTTATTTTATCCTAATTCGGTTGGCTGTAGTTTGACACCTTGATGAACCGGCAAGTGAATTACAAAGCTCGTCAACTTTTCGTCAGATTCGGCAAATATATAACCGCCATGTCGCTCGACGATGCTCTGCGCAATCGCTAAACCTAAACCAGTCCCGCCAGTTTCCTTAGACCGTGATTCTTCGACGCGATAAAACCGTTCAAATAACTGATTCAACGCAGCCGTGGGAATTTCACGACCATCATTAGCCACGCGGACGATTACTTGATCACCCACGAGCTTCGCATTTAATGAAATAAACGTTGCTTGCTCGCCATACTTTAGTGCATTTGAAATCAGGTTGTTAAACACACGCCCCAGCTTTTCGGCATCGGCATCCATCATGATGTCATCCGGATCACTCGTTGAACTGATAGTCAGGTGTTTACGACTGGCTTCCAACTCATAACTGGCTGCCAATTGTTCAAGCATCTGGCTGAAGTTTACCTGGTTAATCGCCAAGTCAGTTTCAGCACCGCGCATCTTCAAGTATTCAAATAAGTCTTCCACTAACGACTTCATCTGTGTCGCTTTTAAGTAGGCAATGTGTGAATATTTCACCAGATCCTCTTCACTTTGATACTGGTGATCTTCAATCAATCCCAAGTAGCCGATGATTGAGGTCAGTGGCGTGCGAATATCATGGCTCACGTTCGTAATCAGCTCATCTTTTGACCGTTCTGCCTGTCGTTCGTCGTTCATCGATTGCGTCGCAGAGTCGACTAGTGAGTTCACGGAATCAACCACGCGCTGCAGCCGATAATCCAATTTGAACGTAATCCGGTGTTCCAAGTGACCTTCTGAAATATAGTGAAGTTCAGCGATGATATGGTTCATTTGGTACAAGTGATACCGCCGAATCAACCGCCAGTAAAGCACGCCACAATCAATCAAAATCAGGATGGCAATGAAGAGATTTTGATAACTCCAAATGTACCGACCGCCGATAACTAGTGACCGTTTAATCATGTACACACCGCCGGCAATTCCCGGGTTGGAGTGTAATACGTCGTTTAAAATGACAATGATCGACAAATTCAAAAGGAGCAGCAACACGACGGTTACTACCCCTTCAAAAATCAACGACCACTTTTCGCGTGGGGTTAATCTCATCATTAGTGTGCCTCGATCTTGTAACCGACACCCCAAACAGTCTCGATGACCTTTTCGCCGTTCGTTGCTTCTTCAATCTTGTCTCGCAAATGACTTACGTGAACCATGACAGTCTTAGCGGACACAACAGATTCCTGTTGCCAAACCCGTTCAAAGATATCATCCGCAGAAAAAACACGGTTTGGATGGCTTGCCAACAAGTATAAGATTCCAAATTCTAGGGCAGTTAACTGAATCGTTTGCCCATCAATGGTCTTAACTTCGTGTGAATCCTTGTTAATGGTCAATGGTCCAATGTCTAATACATCAGGTGTATCAGAGGTAACGTGATCCTCTGACCGACGTAACAAGGACTTAACCCGTGCCATCACTTCCAGTGGGTTGAATGGCTTTGTCACATAATCATCGGCACCAGAAATCAGGCCTTGAATTTTATCCATGTCCCCGGTCTTAGCAGACAGAATTAAAATTGGAATTTGTGAGTCTTTACGAACTTGCTTAACGACTTCAATCCCACTCATTTCAGGCATCATGACATCTAAAATCATCAAACCAATATCAGGATTAGTGTTTAGCTTGGTCAAAGCATCTTTCCCAGTGAATGCAGAAATAGGCTCGTACCCTTCGTTCTTAATGTAAATTTCCAATAATTGAGCAATTTCTTTATCGTCGTCAACAACTAAAATCTTCATCGACATGAATCCTCCAACAGACTATTAAATGCGCTCAACGCGAATGCGGAGCGGTTGCTTACCCGTTCATTCTACCCGAGTTTCATGTTCGCTACAAATTAAGAAAGGGCAATGATGGTAAAGATTAGTAGAAGAGCGATCCAGCCCGGGTAAGATCCGAGCAATTGCAGGAGCGGCGGTAGGGGGCTGTTTCGGCCCACGAACGGCGATCAGGCAATGCACAGGATCTTGGGCTGGAGAGCTCGTTATGGATGTGAGAGCGATCCAGCCCGGGTAAGATCCGAGCAATTGCAGGGGCGGCGGTAGTGGGCGGTTTCGGCCCACGAACGGCGATCAGGCAATGCACAGGATCTTGGGCTGGAGAGCTCGTTATGGATCTGAGCGCGAACCGACCTGCTCTGAGTCCGAGCAATTGCAAAGACGGTGATTGTGGGTGCACTTGGCCCATAATAAGCGGCTAGGCAATGCACAGGACTCAAGGTCGGTGAGCTCGTTATCAAAGTGAGAGCGATCCAGCCCGGTAGGCGCCGAGCAATTGCAGGCAGGGCGGTAGTGGGCGTTTACGCCCGCGGACGGTCGGCAAGCAATGCACAGGCGGCTGGGCTGGAGAGCTCGTTATGGATGTGAGAGCGATCCAGCCTGTTCTGAAACCGAGCAAGAACAAGGACGGTGGTAGGAGCAAAGCTCCGGACAGCGGCCAGGTTCTGCACAGGTTTCAAGGCTGGAGAGCTCGTTATCGCTATATATCAGCACACCCCGTTCCCCCAAACCAAAAAAGCCCTCACCT
Source organism: Furfurilactobacillus siliginis (assembly GCF_001437435.1). Taxonomy (GTDB): domain Bacteria; phylum Bacillota; class Bacilli; order Lactobacillales; family Lactobacillaceae; genus Furfurilactobacillus; species Furfurilactobacillus siliginis. The sequence continues at coordinate 13,854 of NZ_JQCB01000001.1, forward strand.
CCGACCTAATCTCCCGGCCGTCAGCAAAAGCTTCTCGTCTATACTTAATTTATACTCACTAACCTACCGTCGTTGGTTCCGTGGACCAGCAAACATCCCACCGACCACATTGAAACGGCGACGAATCCACAAGTCAGCACCAAAGGCAGCTAATGCCAAAATAATGTAGGCAACTGGTGGCAATACTGGGTTAATAACTGGAGGCAGCATGGTTACCCCGGTGAATAGCAGCAAGATTACTGCTAATAACGCAACCATGTCCAGTAAAATCCGCCACAGCGGCACACGCTTCCGTTTGTCAGTTGGGTTCAGCATTGGTGTTAACCATGCCCAACCTAACCCGAAGACACCTGAAACCAAGATAATTCCTAATAGTCCCATTTGGCCTGCTTGGGCAGCGGGTGTCTTTGAAAAGAAGCCCAAGATTCCGTACATACCAGCGAAAATTGCTAACATACTCAACGCACTGTCAGCTGCAGTTGGCCAGTAACCAGCTGCTTCACCGTTAGCTGCGGCAGAATTCTTAGCAGGGCCATTAATCAACTCTTCAGCATACGCTGTTGGTGTGCCAAATAATTGCTTAGCAGTCTGACCTGTCTTTTGACCTTCTTCTAACTTCGTCAACGTATCCGTCACCTGAACGTTCCGCTTTTCACCAGAAAAGCCACGTTGATCTAACACCTTATTTAATTGGTACATAAATTCCTGGTTCCGTTTGGTCAAGCCCAGTTCGTTGTACTTACTTGTATCCGTCCGAATCTGACCATGATGTTCCTGTTTAGCACTTGCATTTCGTTCGCGATTATCTTCACTCACAACTAGCTTCCTCCTCGTTAGACGTTGAATCTAAATTCAACGATGTCGCCATCTTGCATGACGTATTCCTTACCTTCGACCCGTAATTTACCGGCCTCTTTAACTTTTTGAATACTACCGAGTTCATCAAGATCAGCAAACGACATGATTTCAGCACGGATAAAGCCACGTTCAAAATCTGAGTGAATAATACCGGCTGCCTGAGGTGCCTTGGTACCCGCACGGTAAGTCCACGCGCGTGTTTCCTTACCACCAGCCGTGAAGAACGTTTCCAAGCCAAGTAACTTATATGAAGCACGGATCAGCTTGTTTAAACCTGGTTCTTCAACACCTTCAGCTTCAAGGAAGTCTTGTTTGTCTTCATCAGGCATTTCAGCAATTTCTTCTTCGGTACGAGCAGAAACAGCAACTACACCGCTGCCTTCCGTTGCAGCAAACTTTTCAATCTGTTGAACATAAGGTGATTGTTCAGGATCAGCCATATCGTCTTCAGCGATGTTAGCCACATATAAAACTGGCTTAGCTGTCAGCAAAAACAAACCGTTCACAACAGGCTGTTCATCTTTGTCAAAGTCCAAAGTCCGGACTGATTTACCTTCTTCAAGGACTGGCTTAATCCGCTTTAACACGGCATATTCAGCGATGGCATCCTTTTCTTTGGCATTAGTCGCTGCCTTTTCTACCTTCGCATACCGTTTGTTCACGGCGTCTAGGTCAGCAATAATCAGTTCAGTGTTGATCGTATCGATATCTTCCAAAGGATCAACGGTTCCAGTTACGCTGGTGATGTTATCGTCATCAAAGGCACGCACCACATGAACGATCGCATTCACTTGACGAATGTTTTCCAAGAACTTGTTTCCAAGTCCTTCACCTTGACTAGCACCCTTAACGATTCCGGCGATATCAGTAAACTCAAAAGTCGTTGGAATGACTTTGTCGGCTGGTTCGATCGCTTGAATTCGTTCCAAACGACTATCTGGTACTTCCACCATCCCCACGTTTGGTTCAATCGTAGCGAAGGGGTAGTTGGCCATTTCTGCGCCGGCCTTCGTAATTGCGTTAAAAAGCGTTGACTTACCAACGTTAGGTAAGCCGACAATTCCTGCTGTTAATGCCATGTTAAAAACTCACACTTTCCTTGATTTAGTCGGTGGTTGCTTTACGCAGCACCTTTTTAAGTTTCTTTTCAAATTCTCGACGTGGCAACATGATCATGTGCCCACAGCCCAAACATTTAATCTTAATGTCTGCACCCATCCGAAGAATTTCCCATTCATTTGCACCACATGGATGTGGTTTCTTCATTTCAACAACGTCGCCCTTATCGTACATTCGTTAACCTCCGTTGCAGTGTTCAACTAATCTAAAGAAATGCCTAGAATATCTAAGATTCGTGATAAATCATCATTGGACATGTAGTCGATTTCGATGTGTCCTTGACCCGCTGCGCCGTTTGAAATCTGAACTTTCGTGCCAAACTTCTCTTGCAACTGATCTTCAGAAGCACGCACATATGCTGACTTCTTCGTTGGTGTAGCTGGTTTAGTTTGCTTGCTAGAATTCATCTCAGCAACAACTTTTTCTAGCTCACGCACCGTCATGCCATTTTTAGCAATGCGGCGTGCCAACGCAACGACTTTACGTTTATCCTTCAGACCAAGCAACGTCCGCGCTTGCCCCATGGACAATTCTTCGTTTGCCAACATTTCCTTGATGGCTGTTGGTAAACCAAGCAGACGAATGTAGTTGGCAATATATGGCCGACTCTTACCTAACCGCGCTGAAACTTCCGCTTGGGTCAAGTTCAACTTATCCATCAACGTTTGATAGGCTTCGGCCTCTTCTAAAGGCGTTAAGTCTTCACGCTGCAGGTTTTCTAAGACGGCAACTTCCATCATTTCAGGTTCATCCATCGTCCGGATAATACCTGGGATAGTTTGTTTACCGGCTAACTTAGAAGCCCGAAAACGCCGTTCACCGGCAATAATTTCATATCGTTCCAGTTTTGCATCAGGTTGTCGCACAATGATTGGTTGGAACACGCCTGACTTTTCTATTGAGTTTGCGAGTTCCTTTAGTGCTTTATTATCAAAGGTTTGCCGTGGTTGATAGGGATTTGCACGAATCGCTGATAATGATAATTCCTGCACGTTTTCAGCAGTCACTTCGTTCAAATTATCAGCTAAGCCATTATCGCTAAACAATGCTTCAATACCACGTCCAAGTCCTTTACTACTTGCTGCTTTCTTACTTGCCATGCGCCTCAAGGACCTCCTCTGCTAATTCTGAGTACACTTCGGCCCCACGAGACTTAGGGTCATAATCAATAATTGCTAAACCATGACTAGGTGCTTCTGACAAACGCACATTCCGTGGAATGATTGTCTTATAAACGCGATCACCAAAGTATTTTTGCACTTCAGCATTAACCTGTGCACCAAGGTTCGTCCGCGCGTCAAACATCGTCAATAAAACCCCTTCAATCCGCAAACTACGGTTAAAGTGCTTTTGAACTAGCTTAATGGTATTTAATAACTGGCTTAACCCTTCCAACGCATAGTATTCACTTTGCACTGGAATCAAGATTGAATCGCTGGCCGTAAAGGCGTTGATGGTCAAAAGACCAAGCGACGGTGGACAGTCGATCAAAATGAAGTCGTAATCATCATGAACCTCTTGCAAGGCATCCTTTAATCGTGTTTCCCGAGCCATTAAGTTCGTCAACTCGATTTCAGCACCAGATAATTGAATCGTGGCTGGTACAATGTCCAAACCAGGATGATTGGTCGCCAAAATCACTTCTGACATGGGGGTTTCATTGACCAGCACATCATAAATATCTTTTTGAATGGTCGCTTTTTGAATGCCGATCCCACTGGTAGCATTCCCTTGGGCATCCGTATCAACCAGCAGCACGCGTTGGCCTTCATTAGCCAAGCATGCACCCAGATTGACACTGGTCGTTGTTTTACCAACGCCGCCCTTCTGATTAGCAAGTGCAATTACATATCCCATCAACGTAAACTCTCCATATCTTTCCTAGTTCGTCTTCGTGTGTCCATCTTTTGGCAAATCAATCACAATTCGGTAACCATCATCGGTTGCTTCCTCGTGAACATGTACCGGTAAGCCAGTGTCGCGAATCATTTTGGCAGATTCTTTGATTGTATTAACTGCAATCCGTGTATCTGATGTCAATCCACGCAACCGCTTTTTAGGGCGCCGTGGAACAACCGGTGTATCTGTTGTTAACTCTGCTACTAACCGCTCGGTTGCCTTGACGTTTAAATCCCGCTCCTCAACCTGACGTAAAACCTGCTGCTGTTGGCGCGCGTCTAATGGCAATAATGCACGACCGTGTCGCTCAGTGATTTTACGTTCACTGATAGCATCCAAAACTGGTTGGCTAAGCTTGAGCAACCGCAGCTTATTGGCGATGGCGGATTGGCTTTTACCAACCCCTTTTGCCAACTGAAGCTGAGTCAGTTCATTTAGCTGCATCAACTGTTGGTAGGCATTTGCCTCATCAACTGCCGTCAGTTCTTCTCGCTGCAAGTTTTCAATTAACGCTAAAGAAGCTGTTTCATTATCGTTCATCGTGTCGATAATGGCCGGAATCGTCTCCCAGTTAAGCAGGGTTACTGCTCGAAAACGGCGTTCCCCCGCGATAATCTCATACTTATCAGTCTCATATTCACGTAGCACGATTGGTTGCAGTAAGCCATGTTCAGCAATGGTTTGGGCCAGTTCAGCAATCGCGTGCTGATCGAACACATGCCGCGGTTGAAACCGGTTTGGCACAATGCTGATCAGCGGGATTTGTTCAATTTTTTGTTGTGGTTTCACGTCGCTTTTACCGCGACCTCCGAACAATGAAAAAGGCATCTGAATCCCTTTCCTTTCACAAAAGACTTAATCAATTAACGCTGCAACGGTTCCTTATTAGGGGTTCCGGCGCGGCGCGGGTAGCGGCCAGGTGTCGGCTTAACCTTATCCACAATGATGATTTCTCGTGGATCCCCGGAGATTGGTAGGCTAAATTCTTGCGAACCGCTTACCTTACCCCCTAGTGTCGAAATGGCAAACTGCGCATCTTGCAACTCTTCGTTAGCGCCACTGGCCTTCATTGCCAACATCTGCCCGCCGACCTTTACAAGTGGCAAGCATAGTTCGCTCATGACACTCATCCGTGCCAAAGCGCGTCCCGTCACAAAATCAAACGCTTCGCGACTAGCCATTTTTCGTGCGCCAAAGGTTTCTGCACGGTCATGTACTAAGGTCACATGATCCAACCCTAAGGTCGTAACCACTTCCTGTAAAAAGCCAATTCGCTTGTTGAGTGAATCAACAATTGTGACCTGTAACTTAGGAAACATGATCTTTAGTGGTAATGATGGAAATCCGGCACCGGCACCGACGTCGCATAGCGTAACGGTTTGTGTCTGTAACTCAGGCACGTACAACGCAACGGTTAGTGAATCGTAGAAGTGCTTTAAATACACATCTGCCTTTTCCGTAATGGTCGTTAAATTAAATTTTTGATTAGTCTCCACCAGCAGCTCATAGTACTGTTCGAACTGTTTTTGTTGCTGCGTCGAGATTTCGATGCCGTGGTCAGCTAAGGCTGCGGCAAACTCTTCTGGATTCATAAACACTCCTTAAATGTGAAACACAAATGATGTTTCACGTACTCACCTAGTTTACCGAAAAAAGTGCAATAAAACAACCGTCGACGGTAGTAACAACAAGGTCTTTCGCCACCTGTTATCATTATCCTCAACGGTTGTTTTTATTCATTCAATTAAATTAAACTCGCTGCCAAATTGCTAGACCTGCTTTCAAGACCAGCCAACCGATTAAACCACCAATCGTATTTAAAATTAGGTCGTTGATATCAAAAGTACGATCGCCAAGATTGTAGAAATTCATAATGAGTTGCGTGCATTCAATGAACAATGACGTGCCAAACGCTAGTCCTAGCGCAGCATGCAATCTTCGAAAACGAAGTAACAAGCCCCCAACCATCATCGTCAAAGGTGCCAACATCAATCCATTGCCGACGATTTGGTACAAGCTGCCCGGCTGTTGCCAGTTGTACCACAACGCCAATGGACGTGTGGCAATGGCACCTTGCAAAGTATACCCACCGGCAGCTAACGTTTCCGCGTCCCCACTAATGTTGATTGGAAACAGCGTCATGTCAAAAAGCAGCCACAGATAAACACATAACGCGAGCTCAAAAACGACCCGCGCAGCCGTCACGTGATGATGACGAACATCCGTTAGAATAAATAAAATGAAAATGACAGCCAGTGGAATGAGTAACGTCGCACTGGTCACCATTCCATGTACATCGCGAATAAGCATGACGTCTCCTTAACAAGTTAATGCGTAAAGCTTACCGCGACATCTAATCAATGTCCGCAGAAAAGGTTCAGTTTCAGAAAAACTAAAGGATATGTAAGTGAGAGCGAACCAGCCCGGGTAAGATCCGAGCAATTGCAGGAGCGGCGGTAGTGGGCGGTTTCGGCC
>NZ_JQCB01000001.1:20411-37083 GCF_001437435.1 Furfurilactobacillus siliginis
TGAGCTCGTTATCACCACACAACAGCCACCTCCACCCCTTTAATCTTCGACCTTAAACAGTTAAAACATTAGACACATCAAAAAAGGAATCGCCCGCAGGCGATTCCTTTTTCATGAGTAAGCAGATTTTCGATTTTTAGTCTAGCTAGATTACCAAATGAATAATCCAACCATCCCAGCAGAAAGCAGAGAAACTAAGATACCAGATAAGAGCATGTAGCCAACGTTGCTAGATACAGCGTCGTTCTTTTCCTTACCAACCATTCCTTTGAAGGCACCGATAATCATACCAGTAGTCCCAAAGTTAGCGAATGATGTTAAGAAGACAGTCAGAACGGCTTGGTAGTGAGGTGCAAAGTGAGTAATCTTACCAGTCACTTCACCCATAACAACGAATTCGTTCGTAACTAACTTCAGACCCATCAATTGAGAGAAGTCCCATGCAGTGTGAACGTTCAAACCCAATAACCAAGCTGGGATGAACATGATAACACCAAGGATGCTTTCCAATGACAGTGGCTTCCAGATCAAGCCAAGTAACTTATCAATCAAACCAGCTAAGGCCACGAAGGCGATAACGTTGGCAGTGATGATTAGAACCAAAGTTCCGGCACCAAGGATTGAGTCACCCAAGAATGAGAAGAATGGTTCGCGCTTTGCCTTTGCAGGTGTAGCAGCATCTTCTGCAGTTGTAGCAGTTGCTTCGTCAGCAACACCACCGATTTTAGCAATGGTGTCATCTTCTGGGGCAACTTCAACTGGGTTCAACATGTTGGTAACGATCAAGGCGTTGATACAGTTCAATGGCACAGCAGTCAGAACGAACTGACCAGGAACCATTTGTGTATAAGCACCTAAGATAGAAGCAGTCACACAACTCATTGACATCATGGCCAAGGTTACGTCACGTTCTGCCTTCATGGTGGTCAATTGTAACTTAGAAACGGCCAAGGCTTCTGTGTTACCTAAGAACATCATTTCAACGGCGAAGAATGATTCGAACTTTGGTTGGCCAGTGATAAAGCTCAGTCCACGACCGATCCATTTGATGATCCATGGCAATACCCCGATGTAAGTCAGGATATCAAACATTGGAACAATCAATAAGATTGGTAGCAATGCGCTGGTGATGAAGTTAACTGGTGCAGGGTGTGTACCAGTTGCTCCAACCCAGTTAGGTAAAGCAAAGTTAATCCCTTGGTATGCAACTTGGACCAACCAGTTGAACCCATCAGCAGCACCCTTAACAACGGCACGACCACCTGAGAAACTCGTTAATAACCAAGCAATGACAAGGTTTAAAACAACCATAATTCCAACTGAACGCCACTTGATCTTTGACCGGTTCTTAGATAAGGCCCAGCCAACAGCCAAGAAGACAATAACACCCAAGATGTTAATCGCTAAGTACATCGATATATCCTTCTTTCTAATATATATGAATCTATCATTGCGATGAATGCTCCCATTCAAAGCCTCTGCTCTGCTTTTACAACCAGGATTACCCTGGTTGCAGTCATCGAAAACACTACCCCTCCTTCAGTGGATCCGTAGGCAAACGAATCGTTCTTAAAATAATGGCTTTATAGCTAGCACCACACTATGGAAAAATTGCCTACTTCACCTGACGATTCAATAGTACCGTTCTTTGGCAAAAGTGTAAACATTGTTTCACATTTCATTCCGTTTTTTTGTATTTGAAGCGGTTAACCGTAAATTAAGTTTTAGTGAAACCGTTTACCGTTAGCTAATCACGAACATAACATTATTTTCCATTTTTACGTTAAAATCCATGATAACGCTTACGCACTGCCCGTTTTCATTAAAGTTCATTATTATTGACGTTCTTTAAAAATCGCGTTAGGATTCAGTCATCAAAAAAGGAGGTGATGTCTTTTGTCTAATGGAAAAATGCTTAAGGCATCAGCCGCAATGAAGTCAGGATTAACCCGATAGGTTGTTTTGACGAATGACTGATGCAATTAAGAAAGGCCCTGGGAAATTTCAATCCCAGGGCTTTTTGTTTGTGCTGCTTCCTGATACACTCGGACTAATCAAAAACTACGAGGCAAATTCATGGCCACTTCTTCATTTCCTTATCTAGTGTTCGCAACCGTCGTTGAAAAGCACACCTTTCTCGCGGCAGCCGAAGCGTTACGTATCACGCCGAGCGCAGTCAGTCACTCCATCAGTCAGTTGGAAGACCAGCTTGGTTTTCCACTTTTCATTCGCAGCCGAACCGGTGCAACTCTGACAATTGATGGTCAATCGGTCTATCCAATCATTCAAGACATTCTAAACTCCGAGCTACGTTTGCGCCAAGAAGCTGCGAACATTAATGGCTTAACGCAGGGAAACATCAACATCGGTGCCTTCTCATCGGTTCTGCTCAACTGGCTACCAGCAATCATTCGTGAATTTCACGCCAGCTACCCAGACGTGAATGTTTCTGTATATCAGGGAAGTTTCAATGATATTGCCGAGCGCGTTCGGCTAGGCACACTGGATGTCGGCTTTTCCGCATTGCCCATCACGGAAAACGTGCAACTTCATCCCCTCATTAAAGATGAAGTTTTCTGCATCACTCCGCGCGATTTCACCCCTAAAAATGGCCACGTCATCACTAACGCTGACGTGGCCAATCACACATTTATTTTGCAACAATCGGATTATGATCGCGATACCAAATTAACATTGGATCGCTACGACGTGACACCAAATTCTTTGTATTACTCTATTGATGATGCTTCAATCATTTCAATGGTGGAAGCTGGCCTAGGCTTTGGTGTGCTACCGAACTTAGCATTGAAACGAATCACTGGTAACGTCAATATTTATCCGTTTGACGAACCACACTACCGAACATTATGTGTGGTAGCAAATAATTCACTGGCCACTGCGCCGACGACGACCCGTATGCTATCCGTCATCCGGCAAAATCTGTCCAAGCAGTACGGCAAACAACTACTATGGCAGTGACCCCCACTAGGCATTAGGCGTCAGTCCATGTAATAAGAACTGTGCTGCTTCTTGGCTCACCTGATCGACATCAAGTTGCGTCACTGTTCCCATCAAAATCCGTGGCAGTACGTAGCTACCTAACGTACCAATAAAGAACTGAATGACACGAGTCACTGGTAACTCAACCAGCTGACCCGTGTTTTTAAATTCCTGTAATTTTTGACCAAAGCTACCAGCAATTAGCGCCTGCACTTTCACTGCAATCGTTTTAATTAGCTGACTATCATGAACGATCTCTTGGATTAATAGCTTTGCTTGCTTTTGATTCTGCAAAGCGAACATAATCCGATCACGCAAAATGTATTCGAAGAATGCTTGGGGCGTTGCAAATTCATGTGTTGTGATTTGATCAGCAAATTCAGTTGCTGCCATCGGCACCACTTGTTCGATAAAAGGATCCAGTAACGCAGCCAAGATAGCTTCTTTAGTTTTAAATTGTTTAAACACCGTGCCAGCTGAAACGCCTGCTTCTTCTGCGATTTGACTAGTCGTCGTACGATCAAACCCTTGCTCAGAAAACAACGTTAAACTCACACGGAGCACGGTCTGTTGCTTGTCACTCAATGACGAAGCTTGCAAACCACGTTCAAACAGCGTTTCTAAATTGGTTATTTCCATCAAATTACTCCTATACCTGCCGATAACGTCGCATCGTGATTAAATTTAACACTAAGAAGACAATTGCAAACAATAACAAAACACCCATATTCGGTAGCACATCGACAAAAGTTGCCCCTTTTTGCACCACTGCGCTCATCCCTGACGCGCCATAATAGAGTGGCATAATGTAAGAAACTGGCTGTAACCAATGTGGGAGCGAACTGATCGGAATAATCCCCGCAAAGAAAATCTGGGGAATCGCGACAATCGGGATAAATTGAATCATTTGGAATTCACTCGCCGCAAAGGTCGAAATCAATAACCCCAGTGTCAACGCCACCACTGCCAGCAAAACATTAATCAATAAAATCAACCCGACACTACCAAGAATTTGTACTTTGAAGACGTAAATAGTAAACAAGACCACCAACAGTGTTTGAATAAACGCGAAGGTGCCATATCCAATCAAATAGCCAGCAACAATTTCGCCACGCTTAACCGGCGTCGCTAATAGTCGATACAACGTACCGGTCGTCCGTTCGCGTAAAAGTGCAATTCCTGAAATCAAAAAAACAAAGAAGAACACAACAAAGCCAGTCATGATTGGTAACAAAGTATCAAAGAACGTTGAATCGTCGCTCCCGTACAGATAGTCAAAGTGGGTGTGATACGTTGCCAGTGGGACTGGTCGACTCGCTTTTGGTGCAGGCGCGCCAGTTGCCTGGCGCAATGCTGCGCTCATCTGTTTCAAAGCTAGCGCCTGTTTTTGAACTGTCGTGTGGGCGGCTTGCATCTGCAATTTTACCTGCGCAGCCTGCAGCCCTTGTTTGATAATGGCGGTTTTACTCTGATCTGTATTGGCTAACGTCACAGTTAGATGATGCCCATCTTGGGTAATCATCCCGGCATAGTTATGCTCCCGAATCACCTTCGTTGGCGACGCCGTTTCCGAAACACTGTGTAACTCAATGTGCTTATTTTTAACAGCTGTCACCAACGTTCGATCAACGCCACGTGTCGCTAAGCTAGCCGTTGTCGTTGCATTTCCCTGAAACAAAAAGTACACCAACGACAAAATGAACAATGGCGCAATGAACATCAACGCCAACGTCCGTTTATCGCGAAGCATTTCTCTAAACACTCGTTTAATCATTGCGAGAATGCGCATCTTGATCCCTCCCTGCCTGTAAAAAGGCGGCTTCTACTGATGTGACTTGATATTGCTCGATTAACGCAGCGGGTGTGCCTTGAGCAATGGCTTCACCCTCACGAATCATCATCAAATAACTGGATTGTTCAGCATCTTCCATCACATGTGTGGTCAGTAAGATCGTTTTCCCGTTTTTTGCCAGTCGATGTAGCTCATGCCAAATTTGTTGTCGGAGCTCTGGGTCGATCCCAACGGTTGGTTCATCTAAAATCAAGATCTCTGGATCGGCTAATAGTGCGATTGCTAATGATAGACGCCGCTTCATCCCACCAGAATACGCCTTTACATATTTTCCCAACGCCGACTGCAAGTTTACAATGCCTGCTGCATACTGAATGCGTTCTGCCAACTTTGCTTTTGCCATGCCCTGCATTTGACCAAAGAACTGTAAATTTTCCATGGCGGTCAAATCACCGTACAAAGCATCGGTCTGCGCCATGTAACCGATTCGACCAAGCAGTTCACGATTAGGCATCGTTGTGTCTAAAACTGTGACCGTCCCTTTTTGTGGACGTAGCATACCCATAATCGTACTGATCAACGTTGTCTTACCGGCACCACTTGGACCAATCAAGCCTAAAATATCGCCTGCTTGCAGTGTTAAATTAATTTCTTTAAGCACAATCGTTTTCCCATAACCTTGCTGCAAATGGCTAACCTTAATCACATCGCCCATGTTTGCACCCCCGTCGGTTCATAAAGTGAGTAACTAGTTACTCACTAAAGTGTAACTGCTTTTTAGTTTAAGTCAACTTAAGACTTTCTATGATGAAATTGCTGCGAGGGTGTGCATCGTAACTACCTCAATAAACAATTACGCTCGTTGACTGCATCTAACCTAGTAACTTAAAAAACTACCAATGATTCAGCTTACTCGTTAAGTCGGCTAATTCATCGGTAGTTTCATTTTAGTGTTCAGTTTATTTAGTGGTTACTGAAGCTTGTGTCACTAGTCGTCAAGCAGAACAGTTACTTGCTCGTCGTTCCCTGTTCCATCAACAAGGAAACTAATTCAGCTATCGTAATTTTGCCAAAGTAGCGCGGTATATCAAGCTTACTAAACACATTTGTGACAGCAGTCTGTTCGTAGGTAGTCCCAATCAATGCCTGCTCGACATCTTGAATATCAGCCTGACCAAAGAAGTCACCGGATATTTGCATCGAGGTTAACTTGCCTTCATCAACGTCGAAGGAAAACATGACCGTTCCTGCTGGAAAGTGTTGTCGCCGTGTCACGCTAAATGCAGGTGACTGTCCATAAATCCAGTTCCAGTTCTTAAAATATCGATCCGACAATGCTTGAATCCCAATTTGCGCGGCATCATCCAGCTCATACACACGTGCATCTGCTAAGTCATCAAGGTTGAGGATTTTCTTTGCCAAGGTGTCGCGAAATGCTTCGATGGTCAAATTTTGATAGGCAGCATCAAAGTGCGGCTTGAGGTTGGTTACACGGCTGCGGACAGATTTAATTCCTTTCGAGGCAATCTTATCTGCCGGAACGTTGAGCGCCTTTGTCAGTACAGATTGGTCCACATCGTACATCAATGTCCCATGTGAAAACATCCGCCCATGTTCAACATGCATCGCATTTCCAGAGAACTTTTTCCCATCGATCGTTAAATCATTGCGGCCTGTCATGGCTGCGCCAGTTGCTCCCATTTCATGTAATGCGGTAATTACAGGATCCGTAAAGCGTTTGAAATTACCGACCGCATCCCCATCGTCTTTGGTAATAAAGCTGAAGCTCACGTTACCTAAATCATCATAAACTGCACCGCCACCAGATGTCCGTCGCGTCAAAATAATCTTGTGATCCTTAACATACTGTTGGTTAATTTCCTCTAGCACATTTTGATACCGACCCACGATGATACATGGTGAATTGATATAGAAATACAAAATTGGTTCGTCAAGATTGGCGTGTTCCATCAAATAGGTTTCAATTGCTAGGTTTTCACGAATATCTAAGCTTGAACTTGCTAAATAGCGCATGCTATCACCTCTTGAACCCTATTGTACTTCGTTATGTCTAAACAAAGTATAACTAGTTAATTTTGTGCTAAATAAAAGCGCGTTGGAGAGTCAGCAAGTAGCAGGGAGTCGAACAAAAGTCGGGAGGTCGTTCGTAGTCTGCCAGCGGCTTAACTTTTGTCCCACGTTTCCGCCATTGAAACTCAGAAAACAACAATGGATCTGTGAACATAATTAGTTATGTCCACAGATCCATTCTCAGAAATTACTTTTATTCAACTGCTAATGATTCAATTGGATCAAGTTTCGCAGCTTGATGTGATGGTGCTAAAGCAGCCAGCAAGCTGATCAAGATGCTGACCACCAATCCGAAGATGACGTAGCCACTTGTCATTTGAATGATACTGAAGTGAATTGCAGGTGCAGCAAGATGGTTAATCAATAATTGCATCAACCAGCCCAGGATGATTCCCAGAACAGCACTGAACAATCCAATGAAGAACGCTTCAGAAACAAACAGGTTCCGAACATCGCGACGGCGCACACCCAAGGCACGAAGCACACCAATTTCTTTGGTCCGTTCCGAAACACTGATGTACAGCACCACAATGATCATGATTGCAGAAACTAACAATGAAATCGCAGCAATTCCTGCAAGAACGTAGAAGGCTAATGAGATGTACGTGTTCAAAGAATCCAAGATTGCGCCGGCACCAGTAATAATAAAGGCCTTCTTACCGTTGACAGACAGCTTTTTAATCTTGTTTTGCACAGTCTTCGTCGTTTGAACGTCCTTCATTGAAACAGCCGCAAAGTTCGCCCGCAACGTAACATTTTGCGCTTTGTACATGCTATCCAATGTTTCATATGACGCCGTGTCGGTTCCTGACTTGATGATACCGGAAACCTTTAAGTCACGTGACAGTGCAACCGGTTTGTTGTCGTCGCCCATTGCAGTCAGACTCAAACTAACCGTTTTGCCAACCATCGCCTTGTAATTCTTGCCGAATTTCTTAGCTGTATCCTTGGTTAGCAGAATTTCATTTTTACCTGGTTTGTGACCCTTGGTAATGTCACTTGCCTTTTCAGTCTTATTCCACGTTTGAAATTGCATGATTCGTTGGGTCTTGTCACCGTTTTGAATCTGCGCGCCATTGGCAACGTAGTATCCAGGAACCACACTTTGAGTCCCAGCAATCTTGTCGATTCGATCACGGTCTGCTTTAGTGACTTCGACCGCTTTGGCAGATGCTGACTGTTCATCAACTTTTTTGGCCACTTGAATCGTCGTTGGGTTGATTTGGCTCATGATTTGATCATTCATGTAGCCCTTGACCCCATTCCCTAAGGAAAGCATCAAGATAACACTGAAAATCCCAATGGATCCACCAAAAATGATCAATAGGTTACGTTTCAGGTTATAACGCATGTGTTGCAAGCTCATCTTCAACGTTGACCGGAAACTAAGGTGTTTTGTTTGTGTAGATAATTGTTGGCCTTCAATTGGAAATGGATCCTTCAACTGACGATCTTCATTAATCTGACCATCTTCCATGTGCACGATTCGTGTCCCATGGTTAGCAACATCTTGACTATGCGTTACACAGATGACCAGCTTGCCACTTTCAGCAATGCCATCCATCAGTTCCAAAATTTCTTTGGTGTTCTGTGAATCTAGCGCACCGGTTGGTTCGTCGGCAATGATGACGTCTGGATCTGAAGCCAACGCACGGGCAATGGCAACACGTTGCTTTTGTCCACCAGAAATCTGGTTGGGATGTTTATGAATGTGCTCGCCTAAACCAACTTGTTCCAGCAAATCAGTCGCTCGCTTAACTTGCTGAGCATGCGTCATATTGGTCATTTCCAGGCTGACCATTACGTTATCCAACAATGTTAAATGGCTAATCAAGTTGAAGCTTTGGAAAATAAACCCAATCGTTTGACGACGGTAACTATCCAAATCCTTTTCATTAGCAGCGTGCATGGATTTTCCTTCCAATAACACGTCACCTTCATAAGCATGGTCCAAGCCCCCGATGATGTTCATCAAGGTTGACTTACCACCACCAGATTCTCCTAAGATCGAAACAAATTCGCCTCGTTCGAACTTCAAGCTGATCCCTTTCAACACTGGGAATGGTTCTTTATTAACGTAGTACGACTTGTGAATATCTTTTAATTCAAGAAAGCTCACAATGATGTCCTCACAATCACTTTAATTTCTGCTCTTCTAGAAGTAGGGCTCAACCCTACCAAAGCAATATCGATTAAACAATCCATTTTCGATGTTTATGCCAGTTTGTAATCTTTTCTTAACAATTGTTTCCTGTGGAAAGAAACGGTTTAGTGCCTAATTGTTTTAACTTCCGGTTAAGTTGTTTCATGCGTAATTCACACATAAAAAAAGCAATGCTACGATACGATTAAATTAATCAAATGGTGGTGCACTAATACATGGGACGCTTAGGAAACTTCTTCATTCATCGTTCAAACGAAACAAACAAAGTTACAATCGAAATCGGCGTTAACACTAAACAACCAGCTTTAGTCAACGCCTTTTCAGAGTCACTGAGTGCTGTGGACCATTTAGCAATCAACTATTCAGCGGCAACGATTGTCGTGCGTGCAACTGAGCGTCCTGAACTAAGTGTTCGCGAATACATGTTGGTGGACGAGGCCAGCTACTATGCACATGTGTCTCATACTGGCAGCCGTCTCTCTATTATTGCCGGCGACCGTCCCGCCCAAGATAACTTAAACATCAGAATCGAAGTGGATGTGCCCACCAGCTATCAGGGACGTCTGGAAATCAGTTCAGTTAGTGGCACAATCAAGTTAAATGGTCTACATGATCTACGTAGCCTGGCGATCACTTCCACTAGCGGCAACATTGAAATGGACGATTTAAGTACCACTGGCCTCACCATCGATTCTGTCACCGGTAACTTAAAGGGCAAAGGCTTGGTCGCTGATGACTACACCATTAACGCCATGAGTGGCAATGTTCATCTACTCAATAGTCGTGGAAATTACTTCATTCGTTGTTCCGCCGGCTCACTGCGTTTAGACGATGCACACGGGCATGGTAAATTTGAAGTCACCAGCGGTACTGCCAAACTTTGCTTTGCGGAAGTCGACGGGAACTTAGCTGCCGAATCGTCGGCCGGTTCCGTCCGCTTACAAGTACCACGTGAACTCGACTATGGCTTCAACCTTGAAACTTCGATTGGTCGATTAAAGACACCGGACAATGCTCATTTTTCTAATAACGAGCGTAGCTACCAAACTGGGGCAGTTGGCGAGCCATCTGAGTTGATGATCAGTATGCTGACCGTAGTAGGTTCATTAACACTGGAACCACGATAATTTTTAAACTCAACAAGAGAGCGTTTGGAACATAATTCATCTTGTTCCAAACGCTTTTCTCATTTTTCAAACAGTATAACTAACCGCGTCCATCCCCGAAACATGCTATGATGAGGCTAAACATTTTTAAGTTTGTCATCATGAATGGAGCACTTAATGAAATCATCTTCATCGTACAATGAACATCGTGATCGCAATTTTTCACATAACGACCGCCGCGAACCTGTTGAAGAAGTCCAAGTCGAGGTTGGTCAGCGCTTTCCATTAACCATCAAACGCCTCGGCATTAATGGCGAAGGTATCGGTTACTACAAGCGCAAGATTACCTTTGTTCCTGGCGCACTTCCAGACGAAGTGGTCGTCGTCGAAGTCACACATGTCGCTGCCCATTTCTTAAATGCATCCTTACGCCAGGTTCGTGAAGCTAGTCCCCATCGGGTTGAACCACACGATGCTAAGGCAGGCGAAGTCGGTGGTTTTGAACTGGAACACCTGGCTTATCCACAACAATTGGAATTTAAACGTGATGTGATTCAACAATCATTGGAACGCTACAAACCACGTGGTTGGCAACATTTCACTTTAAAACCAACCATTGGCATGGAAAACCCATATCATTACCGCAACAAGGCACAATTCCAGGTACGTCAACTGGAAGACGGTACGATCATTGCGGGTCTGTATAAGGAAGGCACCCACGACTTGGTCGATTTACCTGAAGCCGGCACCCAAAATGAAGCCACCCTGACTGTTATTCGTGAGCTAGTTAAGATGCTTGGTGAATTAGAAGTTCCTATTTATGATGAGGAACATGGCTCTGGAATCATTAAAACCCTGGTCACACGTTCGTCTGAAGCAACCGGTGAAGTCCAAGTCACGTTTGTCACCAATTCTAAAAAGCTACCTCGTAAGCGCCAATTGCTTGAACTCATCAAAAAGCGTTTGCCACAAGTTGTCTCTGTTATGCAAAACGTCAATCCTGGTAAGACTTCATTAGTTTGGGGCGATGAAACCGTCAAGCTCACTGGGCAAGACTACATTACAGAAGAACTGCTTGGTCATAAGTTCCAACTATCACCGCGCGCCTTTTTACAATTAAATCCCAAGCAAACCACAAAACTTTATCAAGAAGCCATTAAGGCGCTTGGACTCACACGTGCCAATCGGCTAGTCGATGCCTACTCTGGTGTTGGTACAATTGGGCTGACCCTAGCTGATAAACTTGGTGAAGTTCGTGGAATGGATACCATCCCTGAAGCCATCGACGATGCAAATCGCAATGCCGCTTTAAATGATATCGATAACGCAGAATACTTTACTGGTACAGCCGAAAGCTTGCTACCACAATGGGTTGCTAATGGCTGGCGGCCAGATGCGTTGGTCGTTGATCCGCCACGAGCTGGTTTAGATGAAACCATGATCGACACGATTTTGCAGGTTCGTCCTGAAAAATTCGTCTACATTTCATGTAACCCTTCAACCTTAGCTAAAGACTTGGTTGAACTGGGCGAAGCCTACCGGGTGGATTACATTCAATCCATCGACATGTTCCCACAAACAGCACGTGTCGAAGCCGTTGTTAAGCTAAGTCGCCGTTAAAAACAAGAGAGTGAGACAAAAGTCGGGAAGTAGCGATCAAGACCTAGAACAGCCGTACGGATTGGTCTTCAATCCGACAGGTTATTCGTAGTCTGCACAGCTACTTGACTTTTGGCGCACGTTTCCGCTATTGAAACTTAGAAAACAACAATGGGTCTGTGGACATAATTAATTATGTTCCAGACCCATTGTTGTTTTCCGAATTAAGGAGTCCTTCTAATATGAAAAAACAATCACAGTGGATTTTGCTAGCGGCAACGTCTTCTGTCTCCTTCATGTCGACGCTCGATGCCAGCATCGTTAACATCGCCATCCCCCATATCAGTCGGCAACTAGGCGTACCAATGAATGAGGCGGAATGGGTGGTCTCAGTTTATTTAGTCCTGATCTGTACATTGCTCATTTTCTTTGGTCGTTTGTCAGATCAAATTGGGCGGATTCCCATTTTCCAAACAGGAACCTTAGTTTTTCTGGCCGGATCATTGCTATGTGGCTTGAGTAATAGCCTAGCTATATTGCTAATCGCTCGAGGGGTACAGGCGTTAGGATCGTCAATGGTCATGGCAACCAACTTTGGTATCATTACCGAAATTTTCCCGACGTCCCAACACGGTCGTGCGTTAGGCATCAATAGTTCCTTTGTGCAAGTCGGCAACATTGCTGGTCCAGGTCTTGGGGGCCTCATTTTGGGCTTGGCTAACTGGCATTGGATATTCTTTGTAAACTTACCAATTGGCGTCATTGCCTTTTTATTTGGACATCACATTTTCAAGCATGAACCAGTGACATTTAAGAATGTTCAGGTCGATTGGCGTGGTTACGCAACCTTTGCCACGCTGATTCCCGCTTTCTTCATCGCGATTTACTGGGGACAAGCGGCCGGCTTTAACCATCTTGGTGTTATTAGTTTACTTACTTTAGCCGCTGTCCTCCTTGGCTTATTTATTTGGATTGAACAGCACGTAGCCGAACCACTGATTCAATTACGAATCTTTAACAATCGCGGCTTCTCACTTGGAATTATTTCCGCGATGTTAGTCTACATGGTCGGTTTCTTTAATAACGTAATCATGCCCTTTTACTTACAGGAAACGCTCGCGTTATCGGCGGGTATTGCTGGCATTATTTTGATGGCCGTTCCATTATTAAATATTTTTAGCGCACCGATTGGCGGTATTATCTCCGATCACATTGGCGCTGAACGGATTTCCTTTTACGCACTATTTATTTTCTTTATTCCAGAATTGATCTTTATCTTCATTCAACCAAGCTGGTCACTCATCTGGCTCGTCTTTGGTTTAGCAATGTTTGGTGTTGCAAATGGCGCCTTCCAAAACAATCCAATGATTATGGGTAATGCCGGCAAAGAGTTTCAAGGAATCGCTGGCGCCATTGCTGCGCTCAGTCGCAACTTAGGCATGACATTCGGTCTATCACTAGCAACCTCGTTACTATACTTTGGCATCGGCATTAAAGCCCACCACCGTATGACGGCTTATCCTAAGCTACATCCCGATTGGTTTATTTTCGGCATGCACTTCAGTTATGTCTTTGCGCTCGGACTCATTGGCATTGCCATTGGATTAATGAGTTGGCTATTATGGTCACGTAAAAAAGCGGTCTAGCAAACCGCTTATGCACAGAAATGAACCACTTATCGGATTTTTATGGGTGTTCGTCAAGTTCCTTCCTATACTGAATTTCATCAGATTGGAGGAACACAACACATGTCTTTTTTAGAATTACGCAACATTCATAAAGCTTATAAAATGGGTAAAGAAACCTTTCCCGTCCTTAAAGGAATTAACCTTACTTTTGATCGTGGTGAATTTGTCTCGATCCTAGGGGAATCCGGTGGTGGTAAATCCACCTTACTGAATATTATCGGTGGCTTAGACTACCAATACGAAGGCGACGTTTTGCTACGTGATCAACCATTGCGAGCGGGTTCGGAGAAAGCGTTTGACGCCTACCGCAGTCAAACAGTTGGCTTCATTTTCCAGAACTTCAACCTTGTCAGCCACCTGACCAACCTGCAAAATGTCATGGTACCGCTGGAAATGAGTTCTTTAAGCCATGCTGAGCAGCTTGCACGCGCTAAGGCCCTACTCACTAAAGTCGGGTTACAAGAACACATGCATAAATATCCACGCCAACTCTCCGGTGGACAAAAGCAACGGGTAGCGATAGCACGGGCATTAGCAAATGACCCAGACATCATCATTGCTGATGAACCAACCGGCGCGCTTGATCGCCAAAACACACAAGAAGTACTGGCACTTTTGACAGAAATTGCCGATGAAGGCAAGCTACTGATTGTGGTCACCCATTCGCAAACGGTAGCTGACTATGGCACTCGTACCGTTCATTTAGTCGACGGAAAAATCGATGCTGATACAGTTAACGTCTCTAAAACGACGGCAAAAATCGCTGAGCGGAAATTTTCCGTGTCAAAACTGTCCTTCGCCGATTCCTTTAAAATGGCTTGGAATCATTTACGCTATAACCTTGGTCGAAACCTGCTGATTACCTTTGGGAGTGCCATTGGTATCTTCTCCGTTGTCTTAATGCTGGGCTTGGGTCGTGGTATTCAAAACTACATGAACCATGAAATCAGTAAAAACATTAATCCCACCACCATTCAGGTGACTGGCCGTAAGACTGATAGCACGCCAGAACTTTCCAAAGATGACTTTAACCAGCTTAAAAAAGTTGAAAATGTCACCCAAGCGACACCAGCCTTTCTGGGTCAAGGTGTGCGCATCAACAATGGTGAAAAAGGCGTTAACGTTCAAATTTTCCAAACGTACAACAAAAATGAACTATCAAGTACGTTGAAGCACGGACATAAGCCTGGCACTAATGAAGTCCTCTTGTCCCAAGCAACTGCAAAGCAACTTTCTAAGCACTGGCAATCCCTCGTTGGTAAGCATGTTACCGTGTATCTGACGGCCATGAATGCTCAAAAGCAACCCATCCAACTGTCACAATCACTGACCGTTTCAGGGATTATCAATTCAGGAACAGATGCCGTGAGCTATACCACCCTTAAAGATATCTACAAGGCGCATGACCTCACCTTGAAACCGAACTTTGCCGCTGTAACGATTAACAAGAGCCAAAATGTTAAAGCCGTTGAACAGAAAATCAACACCATAAAAATGACCAAGAATGGAAAACAAGTCAACCGTTTCCGGGTCACAGGTGCGAGTCAGGTTCTAAACGCCGTTAACACGTACATTTCATTAGCATTCTACGTACTAACTGGTATCGCAGGTATTTCATTACTTGTGTCAGCAATCATGATCATCGTGGTGCTGTACATTTCAGTATCAGAACGAACTCGCGAAATCGGTATCCTACGAGCAATTGGTGCAAGACGCCGTGACATTCGTAACATGTTTGTGTCTGAGGCCTTCTTGCTAGGCATCTTCTCATCCACACTTGGTGTCCTATTAGCCTACTTAATCCAGTTGTTAGTCAACAATGGTATCAATAGCATTACCCACTTTGCGATTATTGGGATTACGCCAGGTGCTGCCATTGGCGGTATTATCACTGGGACTTTGATCAGTCTGCTGGCAGCTTGGTCTCCTTCCAGACGCGCCTCAAAGTTAAACCCAATTGAAGCGCTATCCGCCGATTAATAACGAGTCACAAATGCGGGTCAAAAGTCTGCACAGCTAACTTTTGGTGCACGTTTCTGCTATTGAAGCTTATAAAACAGTGGGTCTGCGGACATAATTAATTTGTCCACAGACCCACTGTTGCTTTATGAACCTAAACAATGAAACCGCGGTTCAAAAAGTAAGTCGTACTCTTTCTCATTAAATATCAGTCGTTTCAGTTGTGTATACTAACAACAGCAATCAATTACAAATGGGGAGTTTTTATTTATGAAAATCACCATTCATGAATCACCATCACTGCCACCTGACAGTGTAGAAGTCGCTATTTACGCGCAACAAGAAGGTCCTTTGACGCAACAACTGACCACTTATTTACATGACTTTTCAGCTGATCAAAAAACGTTGCTCGTTACGGATCGCCAACGTAAACGCCAAGTTCGTGTGCCACTTCAAGCCATCATTTCGACAGAGGTACATCGCGATCTAGTCACCATTGTCACAACACAGTCTATTTTGGAGGAGCGCATCCGCTTTTACCAAGTATTAGAAAACTTGGACGATCGGTTTGTGCAAATCAGTAAGTCAGTGGCAATCAACCTCGATTATCTGGGTGAACTAACTTCAACCGTTAATGGCCTCATGATGGCACAAATGAAAAACGAACAACAATTCAGCATCTCTCGCCGCTATTTAAAGAACCTAAAAACAACGTTAGAAGGTGACTTGCGATGAAAATTCGTGAAGTATTAAAGTATGCACTACACGGAATGCAGTGGTCAGCGCTAGCTATTTGCTTGGTCGCAATGTTTAGAAATGAGTTACATGCCTTTCAACCATTATTGATCACCCTAATCTCTGGGGCGCTTATTAGCGTTGGCTTCTTAGTTTTAAACAGTTGGGACCGTTTGCCACCATATGCTGTGTTTGCACTGCATTATGTCTGGACCGCCACTGTTTCTTTTGTCGCAGGTTTACTGAGCTACCGCACCCACTTAAGTATTCATTTATTCCTAAACAGCTGGCGCAACACATTAGTCATTTACATCGTATTTGTTGGTAGCATTTTTCTTTATGCGTTAGCAGCCCAATGGTATCGACGTCGTCAGCAACGACTACTAGCTGATTTGAACCAACGCAACCATGAGCGACAACGCCTGTTAGATGAGAAGGATAATTAAACATTACTGCAGCTCTCAAAGAGTGGGACAAAAGGCGGGAAGTAGCGAGCAAGACCTAGAACGGCCGTACGGATTGGTCTTCAATCCGGTAG
>NZ_JQCB01000001.1:37259-43864 GCF_001437435.1 Furfurilactobacillus siliginis
CGTTCGTAGTCTGCACAGCTACTTGACTTTTGGCTCACGTTTCCGCTATTGAAACATAGAAAACAACAATGGGTCTGTGGACATAATTAGTTATGTCCCAGACCCATTGTTGTTTTTATACCATGAACGATATTTCCACTGTACGGAAATATCGTTCTTTTTACTTTCAAATCAATTATTTAACGTTAACATCAACCTTCATTGCAGTGTCAGCATCTGGATTTAAGCTTTCTGTGTACGTTAATTCAGCACGGTCTAGTTCATGTACAATTTCTTGTTCAACCGTTGCTAACGGCCGCTTGTCATTCTTCAACTGCGTAATCATCAATGTGATCTTACCGTTTTGTGGTTCTGAAATCGTGTACGAAACATCTTCCGTATTCAAAATTTCTGTAATCAACTTCCGCTCTTCCATGAGTCAAACCTCCACCATCGTAATATCCTCATCATAGGTCTCTTTGATGAAAATGTTAATCACGTGCTGGTTTAATTCGTTTGCGATAGTACCATACCAGGCCAACAACAATACTGATGCCTAGCGCAATTACGATAATCGAGGAAAATGTATCAACCACCGCAGATACCTGCGTCCATGCATGCCCCGCCAAACGACCAAGCACAATCAAGACAATGTTCCAAATCAAGGTCCCAATCGTCGTGAAAAACAGAAATGGCTGCCACGCCATGTTGGTCATCCCCGCAGGAATTGAAATCAAGCTACGTACAACCGGAATGAAACGACCAAAAAACACCGTCTTATTTCCATGACGACTAAATAATCGGGCCGCTTTATCAATGTCACTGTGCTTCAAGCGTAACAGTTTACCAAGTCGGCCATCTACCAGCCGGTTAAGACGATCCTCATTTAACCACCGACCAATAACATACAGCACCATTGCACCCAGAACGGCTCCGACTGTCGCCGCCAAAACGCTACCTGCAATTGATAAATCAGCTGCCAGCGTCATAAAACCAGCAAACGTCAAAATCACTTCTGATGGAATTGGTGGGAAAATATTCTCTAGTGCGATTAGGAGTACGATACCGAAATACCCAAACTGATTAATAAACTCAATTAACTGTTGTTCCATTAGGTGTCACCTTTCGTAAACGGATGGCAGATGTGGGGAGCGACAAATTCATTTCATGAAGTAGTGCCATTATTCCTGATTTTTAACTAAAAATCGACTAATTCATTTGGTGATCTTCAATTCTTAAACAATTCACCAGAATTCCCGTATACTTGGTACATACTACTTCGAAAAGAGGCTGCCTCGTGCACATTCAGGATGCAAAGCAACGATTCTTCTGGCTCACCATCTCTATTGTTCTAAATTCCGCATTCAATGCGCTCACGGTTGCCACCAACATGGGTAGCGCGGTGTGGACTGCTTCTGCCGTTAACTTATCGCATTGGGTAACGCACTCAACGGATCCTGCGATTGCAAGCCAAGCATTGGGTATCGTATTAACAGTGTACGGTGTAATTGTCGCATTACTCGATATGTTACTCATCGGTCGCTTTGATTTATCAAGATTAGTACGCAACATCCTGTTTGTAATTCCATTTAGTTACCTCGTCCAATTTATTGTCCCGTTTTGGTCAAACGTTATCGGGATTAAATATTTACATGGTGATTTCAGTCACCCTTGGCAACTACTTTTATTGATGACCATCAACATGATTGGCCTGTTCGGTGTCGGCGCAGCGGTTTCTTTATACCAGCGAGCAAATCTGATCATGCATCCCAACGATGATCTGTCATATATCATTCGTTTTCGTTACCTGAAAGGTCTGGCCACTGCTTCGCAAATGCTCAGCTACATCCCGCCAATTACCATTATGATTATTTGCTTCGTTGCCAATCAACACCAATTATGGGCGGTTAATTTCGGTACAGTATGGGCGTTCTTAACCCAAGGCTGGGTGCAAGGATGGTCAGACAAACATTTCATCCCATCACTGAAACATCATTTCAAAACAAGAGCGTGAGCCAGCTCGGGAAGACCCGAGCAATTGCAAGTACGGCGGTAGTGGCTTTAGCCACGGACGGTGGACAGGCAATGCACAGGGACTTGAGCTGGTGAACGCGTTTCAGATCAGAGCGTGAGCCACCCCGGGTTGGCTTTGAGCAAGAACAAGGACGGTGGTAGTGGCTTTAGCCACGGACAGCGGTCAGGTTCTGCGCAGAAGGCAGGGGTGGTGAACGCGTTTCAGACAAGAGCGTGAACAAAGCCGGGGAGGCTGCGAGCAGAAACTAGCAGGGCGGTAGGGTCGTGAAACGACTCGGACGGTCGGCAAGTTTCGCACAGCAGGCTGGCTTTGTGAACGCGTTTCAACTATATAACAGCCACCTCAAGCCAAAAATAGGAGTGACGACAAAAAACATTTTTTGTCATCACTCCCATTTTCTTTTCTACAAAAACATCAATACACAGATAACCGCAAACAGCGCAGGCAACCCTTGCACCATAAAAATCCGCCGGCTAACGGTCACTGCACCCACAATCGCAGCAACAACCACAAATCCGGTGAACAACACCAAAATAGACCGCATCACGTCTGGCGTTTGGGTTAGTGCCCATAAGATCCCCACACCAACGAAGCCGTTATAAATGCCCATGTTTTTAAAAATTGCTTTTACACGTGGCAACGCCAAGAATTCTGCATCCCCACCAAACGTTTGCTGTGCAATGCGCCCTGTTGACCAAAACATTTCTAAACACATAATGAATAAATGTTCTAACCCAACCACGGCTGCTAAGCCAATCGTAAATACCAACATGTCGTCACCCTACTTTTTCTTTATATTATGCATAAGAGGCTACTCGTTCTTAGCGTTTCTGTCCATCACAACGTTCCTGACGTGAACTCGCAATCTCACCAGAACGTAATGCGTAATTGCCGAAATCGTTCAACCCGTGTAAACTAATGGAGCCATCCAGTTTGGTTTGGCACAATACTTTGCAATTATGGACTTTCTGTTTAACGGGTAATTACCTCGTGTTATCGCCCCCAGATAATTCATCACTATAGGAGGGTTCTTTTTTTATGTCTCAAGAAACTAAACAAGCAGTCAAACACAGTAGTTGGCTCCTGCTTGGTATCATCTTATTAGGTTCCAGCTTGCGAATGGTCATCACTGTCATTCCACCAATTCTGGCACCAATTCAACACAGCTTACACTTATCCAGTGCTGTGGCCGGTAGCTTAACGACCATACCACTACTCTGTTTTGCCGTATTATCACCAATTGCCCCACGTGTCTCCGCTAAAATCGGGACTGAACTGGCATTGTTGATTGCCTTAGTTATTTTGGTAATCGGTAACTGGATGCGGGTATATTCTGCCACCGCACTGATTATCGGAACCTTAATGGTTGGTATCGGAGTTGCCTTCTTAAACGTGTTACTACCAGCTTTAGTGGCGGCTAACTACCCGACTAAGATTGGTGAAATGACCAGCCTATACTCCTTCTCCATGACCTTTTTCTCGGCCATTTCAGCAGGCGTTTCAGCACCATTAGCTGGTAAAATTGGTTGGCAGATGACCATTCAAATCTTCTCATTAGTTGCTTTAGTCAATATTTTAACTTGGTTCCCTAACCTACGTTATAACCACAAAGCACAACCAGAAGCTGTTACCGAGTCAACGACACCACGGCAGTCTGTTTGGAAACAACCAACTGCGTGGATGATGACCTTATTCATGGGACTACAATCCTTCGTTTTCTACACGTTAATTACTTGGTTACCTACATTGATGGTCGACCGCGGCGTATCTGCTAATACAGCTAGTCTATTACTTGGCTTATATCAAATCGCCTCACTGCCTGCCGCATACGTAGTGCCCATCGTTTCTGCCCGTGTAAAGAATCAATTCACGCTGTTAATGTGTATTGGTGCTGGCTTTGTCATCGGGATTGGTGGGCTTTTACTACCAATTCACACCATTTGGTACTTTGCCATTATCTGTATCATTTTAGGATGTGCAACCACCGCTTCATTTGCATTAGCGATGACTTTGTTCAATCTAAAAACACGTACACCACAAGAAACGGCTGACCTTTCCGGAATGGCACAGTCCCTTGGTTACTTAATCGCAGCCGTTGGACCAATCAGTTACGGAACCTTGCACATCATGCTTGGCGGCTGGAACTTGTTGATGGGCGTCTTACTGGTTATCGCTTTATTAACCATCGCAACTGCACTTTATGTAAATAGTAAAGAAGACGTCTTCCATTAATCAAATAGTGGCGAGTGGGAAAAATTGGGAAGTCACACGCAAGACTTGCTTTTTGCCCCAGGTTTTCACTATTTAAGTTCGTAAATCAAAATTACAAAACGTGGGATAACAGTCAGGTCGCTGTACAGACGATGACTGTTATCCCACGTTTATTTTTATCGTCTTTTTTAAATCAACATGCTACGCTATGGGTAAATTCTACCGGAGGCTCAACGAATGTCCATCAAAATGATTGCAACTGATATCGACGGTACTTTTATTCGTAACGACCATACATTTGACGAAGCTCACTTTAACGACGTCATGACGAAACTTCGACAGCAACACATCCGTTTTGTCGTCGCCAGTGGCAACCAGCTTCGTCATCTGACCGATATGTTTCAACCATTTGGTAGCGACATCAGCTATGTTGCCGAAAATGGTGGTCTTGTCGTCACGAACAACGAGCGTATCTTCTCAGCAACGCTTTCGGAAAGTGATGTTAAAACTGCCCTTCATTTTATACAAAATGAGCCACAACTAGCTGACGCTTCGATTGTACTGTCAGGCGTTCGCGGCTCTTATATCGACATGCACACGTCTGCTAAGTTGTTGGCTGGCGCGCAATACTTTTATACTGGTTTGCAGCAAGTTGGCGACGTCACAAAAGTCTCCGATGCTATCTTGAAACTCGATCTCGTTTGGAATGATGATTTAGCTGCACAACGCGCGCAGTTCTTGAATGCACTTTTACCAGATTCAATGATTGCAACGGCCAGTGGCTTTGGTGGCTTGGATATCATCCCCGGGCACATCAACAAACAAGTCGGCCTGATGGAACTAGAACAACGTTGGCATATTGATCCCACAGAAATCGTTGCATTTGGTGACAACGATAACGATCTGTCCATGATGACGCATGCGGGACAAAGCTTTGCCATGGCTAATGCCGCACCTAACATTCAGCAGGCGGCAACTCACACAACAAAATGGACGAATGATCAAAATGGTGTTTTAAGGACAATCGACGAGCTACTCAGTTAACAGACACCAAATGCTGTCGAATCAAAGTGATAGACTGATCGATATAATTTTCAATCATCGGTAAAGTTAAAATTTGTAGGTTGCCAGCTGCAGGGTCATCAAAGTCGGCCTGTAGTTCCAGTAAAACCTGATTAATATCGCCATCGCCCATCTCCTTTAGAGAAGTGTTATCGACTGATACAATAGCTTGCTGTGGACTGTGTAAGTCATAATTCTGAATCAATAAATTATTCAATATATGAAAATCCTGATAATAACGAATAAGTGCCGCCGCTTGCTTTTCTGCCGGCAATGTTCGAATTACCGGTTGAAAGACTAGCTTTAACCACAACTGATCGGCCAATAAATGTGCATAGTAGCCTTGCACAAACGGTTCTTTCATACGACTACGATATTCATTCAGAAACCATTCTGGATGAATCTGCCGTGTGACACCATCTTCATTTACGCTCATAAAGTGTGTTTGCGATTTAAAATCACGATTTTTACCACTCACATCTGGTGCCAAGTTGCCTATCATAAACGCTATATTTTCCGGAAATACTTGCTGAGAAATCGCATAATGCATGATTCGTGAACCCATTTGAATCCCTCCTTGTGCTGGTCAACGTGCCACTTTCATGGTTAAATGTCAGTGTAGCGGGCAAACAATTGTTGTACCAACTTTTTGCCCCTAACCTAGAGGAGCTTATGAAAACTGATACCTATCACTACTTTGCATTACCCGATGCGGATAAACAAGCGATTGATCGACTAAGCAACGTTTATTGGCCTGGCATTACCGATGATCCTGAACGCATCAAACAGTTACGTGAATACTATGAGCAAATTATCGTTCTCGTTATGTATGACGATGATGGTAAATTAGTTGGGTCCGTTAAAATGCCATCAACGACCATTTTCTTGAATCAACAACGTTATCATGTGACCGGCTTGTCAGAGGTTATGATTGATCCCGCTTATCGTCATAAAGGCTTCGGTATTTCATTAATAATGACGGCCTACGCCTTGATTCAGCACGATGACGCTGACTTTACCATTTTCACCTGCACGCCTGATCTAGTACCTTTCTACGAACAGGGCGGCTGGCAAAGTTCACCGCAGACTGTGTTGATCGGTGGTAGTGCAGCCGATCCAATTGCCAGCGATAAGATTGGCACCGTCGCCATGATGAGCTTCTTCACGCCTGCAGCGATGGATAATCAGGCCGAAATTGAAAAGTCGACGATTCAGCTGAACGTAGGCGAAAAGATCATGTGGTAGATTTATAGAAAATAAAAGAGTGGGACAAAAGTCGGGAAGTCGTGAGCAAGACCTAGAACGGCCGTACGGATTG
>NZ_JQCB01000001.1:44072-44401 GCF_001437435.1 Furfurilactobacillus siliginis
CTGTTCGTAGTCTGCACAGCGACTTGACTTTTGTCCCACGTTTTCGCTATTTAAGTTCGTAAATTAAAAATAGAGCCTGGGGCACAACATAATTCGTTGTGTTCCAGGCTCTTTGAAGTGCCCCATCTTTTGTGGATGCTTTTATATTTGCGTAAACGAGTTCTCCAGCCTTGACTCCTGTGCAGAACCTGCCCGCCATCCGTGGCTAAAGCCACTACTGCCGTGCTTGTTCTTGCTCGGACTCAGAACAGGCTGGTTCACTCTCTGCTCTAAAACGAGTTCGCTGACCCAAGACCCTGTGCATTGCCTAGCCGCCGGTTATGGGCCAA
>NZ_JQCB01000001.1:44585-53357 GCF_001437435.1 Furfurilactobacillus siliginis
TCGCCCACAACCACCGTCTTTGCAATTGCTCGGGTCTTACCCGGGTCAGCTCACTCTCTTTTATTTGTTCAACTTTTCTCTCACACCGCTGCCACAGCGATACTTTGCCAACTGGTGTTCTGGGACCGTCACTTGTTCGCCGTTAATATTATTTACGATTCTTTTTTTATTCGTGTACGCCGAAAATGTACCGAATCTACGAATTTCTACTGTCCTGCCTGCTGCCAGCTCATCCCCGATTTGTTCCAACAGCGCATTAACAATGCTAGCAGTGGTTGCCTGCGACACTTTAGTCGTCGTGGCCACCTGTTTAACCAATTCTTTCTTAGTCGTCTTATTTTCCATGTCTTCGTCCCCGCTATGACAATTCATGTTTTGCAAAACGCGCACTATGTAACCCATGTGTCAGTTCTAATTGCAATGTGACATGTGCAATTGAAAATTCAGTCTGTAACTTTTTGGCGACTGCAGCCGTGATCACTTCAATTTGATTTGCGTTTTCTGGTGCAACATTGACATGTGCCGAAAAAATCACATCATGTTCGTCTTCCATCCAGGCGTGAATATGATGCACGTCGACGACACCAGGCACCGTTTCCATCGCTGAGACAACTTCGTCATAATTCAACGCTGGTGCTGCTTGCAACAAGATTGCCGCTGTTTGCTGAACCACTGCAACCGTTTCGTAAATCACATAGCCAGCCACGACAATGGTCAGCACTGCGTCCACCCAATAGATATGAAAAACCATCACGACAATCGCTCCGACAATCACTGCAATTGAAGATAATGCGTCTGCCAGCAAATGCAAATACGTTGCTTTGATATTTAAACTGTCACTTGCATCACTGTGCAAGAGCAACGCTGAACCCGTATTAAAGACAAAACCAATCACCGCGGTCCATAACATGACACTACCGTTGATTTGATGTTGTGCAAATAGTCGCGAACACCCGGCCCAAATCAAGCCAAGGGACACAGCAATCAACACTAAACTATTAATAAAGGCTGCCAAAATTTCGACACGATGATAACCAAACGTTGCGTGTTCATCCTGATCACGACCACCGATTCGTTGTGCCACAAAGCTCAGAACAATCGATAACGAATCGCCAAAGTTATGGACAGCATCCGTAATCAACGCCAGTGACCCTGACCCAATGCCACCAATTATTTCAATAATCGTTATGGCTAAATTTAAACTCGTAACACCCGTAAATCGTTTGGAACTTAATCTGTGTTCGTGTACTTCTTCTGCCATCTCAATCCCCCGCAAAGGTGCACTAAGGTCGTACATTTAACCATGCTAAAGGCATAACCTTAATGATCCTTCTTCTATATGTATCTTGTTACCAAAGATGCGTACCAGCTAGCTGCAGTAATGTACCGCTCATTAACCCAGTCTCTGGTAATTGTTGTTCTAAGCCAAGCCATGTTTGATAACGCCAGTGAATGCATATCACTCGTTTTTGTCCGGCGGGAAGTAACGTTACCGTACCTGCCACGATCTGTATGAACGATCGTTTCACTAGCCGTTTTAAAACACGTTGCAGTTGTTTGTTATTAATCCCTAAAAATAATGCCAACTGTTGTTTAGAAACTTCTCCATTAGTTTTACCTAGTTACGCAACCGCTAACAAAGTTCCATCTTTCAACAAAGTCATTTATCTCCCTTCGATAAAAGTTTTAGTACTACCTTAAAAATAATATACCTATTTTTAAAATATCGGTACCCTTTTCGGAAAAATGGTGTATGCTATTTGAGTACTAAAAACACATAAGGAGGTATTTGCACGTGGAAAACACAAGCAAACAACCGAAGAAAGAGCATTTAATTCATTATGCTAATGGTCCATCGCTCGAAGAAATCAACGGAACCGTTAAAGTTCCAATGGGAAAAGGGTTTTGGAAAACCTTACTTGCCTACTCAGGTCCTGGTGCATTAGTTGCCGTTGGTTACATGGATCCAGGTAACTGGTCAACATCGATCACCGGTGGTCAAAACTTCCAGTACCTATTAATGTCCATCATCTTAATATCAAGTTTAATTGCGATGCTTTTACAATCCATGGCGGCTAAACTGGGTATTGTGAGTCAAATGGACTTGGCACAAGCCATCCGTGCTCGTACAAGTAAGTCACTTTCAATTGTTTTATGGATCCTCACTGAATTAGCCATTATGGCAACGGATATTGCCGAAGTACTTGGGGCAGCCATTGCGTTATATCTATTATTCAAGATTCCGTTGGTCATCGCCGTTTTCATTACCGTCTTCGATGTTCTGTTACTACTATTATTAACGAAGATTGGTTTCCGGAAGATCGAAGCCATTGTTGTGGCTTTGATCGTAGTTATTTTCGTTGTCTTCGCTTATCAAGTTGCTTTATCAAATCCTAACTGGAGCGCCGTTCTGTTTGGTTTGATTCCAAGTGCTAAGACCATTGCTTCAACTCCAGTCGTCGGTGGAATTTCACCATTAACTGGTTCACTTGGGATTATTGGGGCCACTGTTATGCCTCATAACTTGTACTTACACTCAGCTATTTCACAAACACGTCAACTAGACCACAACGATGAAGAACAAGTTGCACAAACCGTTAAGTTCTCAACTTGGGACTCTAACATTCAACTAACTGTTGCCTTCTTCGTTAACTCATTACTTTTGATCATGGGTGTTGCCGTGTTCAAGAGTGGTGCCGTTAAAGATCCTTCATTCTTCGGTTTATTCGATGCTTTGTCAGACACTTCAACCATGAGTAACGGTATCTTAGCTAGTGTTGCTAAGACTGGTATTTTATCAACCCTGTTCGCCGTTGCCCTTTTGGCTTCTGGTCAAAACTCCACGATTACTGGTACCTTAACTGGTCAAGTTATCATGGAAGGTTTCGTCCACATGAAGATGCCTTTATGGTTACGTCGGTTAGTAACCCGTTTAATTTCCGTTATCCCTGTTTTGATTTGTGTGGGAATGACTGGTGGGCAAACTGCTGTTAAGCAGCACGAAGCCTTAAACAGTCTAATGAACAACTCACAAGTCTTCTTAGCTTTCGCCTTACCATTCTCGATGCTGCCATTATTGATGTTTACCAACAGTGCCGCCGAAATGGGTAAACGGTTCAAGAACCACAACTGGACTAAGGTCTGTGGCTGGGTTTCCGTTCTTGGCTTAACTGGTTTGAACATCATGAACCTACCTGCTCAAATTCAAGGATTCTTCGGTGACGGTATTACCAAAGGCGAAACTGAACTCGCCAACATCATCGCCTATATCTTGATTGCTGGTATTCTTGCCCTACTTGTTTGGATGATCGTTGATTTATACAACGGTAACAAACGTGTTGAAGCAGCTAACTTAGCCGCTGAACAAGAAGCTAAAGCAGCCCACAACGAATAGGAGGAAGCAAACAATGTCAGAATCAGAAAAAGATGTAGACAAGGTTTTTTCACGAATTTTAGTTGGAGTCGATGACTCTGCTGATGCACAATTGGCCTTTAAGTACGCCGTTCGTCGTGCTGCTAAAGACGGCGCTAAGCTTTTCATCACTTCCATTCTAGAAAGCGATGAAATGAACGTCTTCCAGGCACTCACCAAGGATTATGTCCATGGTGAACGTGATGAACTGGAAGCCCATTTACAAGACTATGCCAAGTTCGCTGACGAAGCCGGTGTTCAAGATCTGGAAATCATCGTTGATGAAGGTGATCCAGGTGAAACCATCGTTAAGAACGTCATTCCTGCTACTCAGGCCGATTTACTAATCGTTGGTTCCCTTTCTAAGAAGGGTATCCGGAAATACTTCGGTTCCCAAGCAGCTTACATGGCTAAGTATTCACCAATCTCAGTCATGATTATTCGTTAACTAGCAGACCTACAAAAAGCGACTTGCAACCCTGCTGCAAGTCGCTTTTTGTATGCGATAATATAGGTATTATAAAATGACAGGGGTGTTGTTTACATGGTCCAGAAATCTCGTTTAGAGGCT
Source organism: Furfurilactobacillus siliginis (assembly GCF_001437435.1). Lineage (GTDB taxonomy): Bacteria > Bacillota > Bacilli > Lactobacillales > Lactobacillaceae > Furfurilactobacillus > Furfurilactobacillus siliginis. The sequence continues at coordinate 48,569 of NZ_JQCB01000001.1, forward strand.
TACTCAGATGCTATTTTAGCCATTATTATTACGATCATGATCCTAGAAATTCACGTACCTAAGCTCGGTCGTCTATCCCTTCTGTTTGAAAATCGGTCGTATTTATTTGCGTACACGGTTGGTTTCGTTCTCATAACCGCCGTTTGGTACAATCACAGCCACGCGTTCGACCCTGTTTCAAAATTATCCCCTAAGTCCTATCTCGCGAATGCGCTATGGCTCTTTCTAATTTCATTTCTACCGGTCATGACGAATTGGGTCGGCGCTCATTTAAATGAACGTGGACCTGAATACACCTACTTTATCTGGTATCTCCTGTGGCTTGGCTCCTGGGTACTCCTATTGACCATGCTACAAGGTGACTTACGACGGGAACACAAACCGGCACCTGTACCGGGATTTCATTTTAAGCTAGTCTTCAGTCCCATCTTCTTAGCCTTAACGCTGGCTAATTTAATCGCGATGTACTGGTTACCCGTCCTCGGTATTTTGTTTGTGCTCGGATCCGTTTTCTATGCAACTTTTCAAAGTGAACAACGCATCGTTCATTGATAAACGTCCAGTTTGCAAAAATCGCCTGTCACATAATTGTGGCAGGCGATTTTTAATTTATGAACTTAACGTGAGGCAAAAGCCAAGTCGCTGTGCAGACGACTTCCCGACTTTTGTTCCACTCTCCTTACTTAACTTGGCGCTTAGCTGGTCGCAGCAACCACAAGCCAACTAGCATAATCGGCAAAAATAGGAACACATCACTGGCGAGCCATGAAATAGTTCCACCACCAGTTAAGCTCATGGCCGCAGTGCTCGTATGACTAAATGCAATCACCATCGCTGGATAGTCAAAGCACGCATGAAAGATGATCGACCATACTAATGAGCCGCTTCGTGTCGCAACGGCACAAAAATATACGCCCAGGCACACGGCATAGCCAATTTGTAACCAGGTATACACTGAATTTTGGTTCACATTGTCAAAAAAATGAATTGCATGGGCAAGTCCAAACAGTGCACTGCTCAATAACGCTGCACTGATGAACTTTCGTGACCCTGTCAGTTTTCGCAACAGCGTATTTAAAATGATGCCACGAAACAATGTCTCTTCATAAAATGCTGTCAGAAAAACCATCAAGGTTGCCGCAAACGCAGCTGGCCAATCCGGATTGATAACCATTTCACCGATTGCCTGACCACCAAAAACAATCACGATCAGCCAACCAATCCACCCCACATGCCACATTTTTTGAACGGCAACTGGTCGATAGCTAAGCCGAATGTGCCACCAATAGCGATTACATAAGACCAAAACAACCACGGCAATGATTTCTGATCCTAATAGTGCGGTCGCCGTACTAGCTACCAAGCTAACGAGCCAGCGACAAGCGAGAATTAAACTGGTGAACCCTAGCGTGAGCCCTGTTAGTTTAAGTAATGTGTGATCTGTCGGTTCATTTTCCATGTCATTAACTCCCGAGAATGATTAATTCACATTTATTTTAACGCACCGTACAATGACAACAAAGACTTCTCCAGGAGGCATCTTATGAAACAAGAAACACTGCTTGCCACCAATAACTGGTGGGTATTAGTCGCCATTGGCATCTTTGCTTTCATGTCCAACCTTGATGCCAGCATCGTCAACATTGCAATGCCCATCATGAGTCACCAAATGAATATCCCACTGAGCCAAATGGAATGGGTCGTCTCACTGTATCTAATTTTCATGTGTGCCCTATTACTTTTCTTTGGCCGCTTAGGCGACATGTACGGCAAGGTCCGGATTTTTCGCATTGGAACCATCATTTTCATCGTTGGCTCAATTCTTTCTGCGCTTGGTTTTAACTTTTGGTTTCTGCTTGGCGCTCGCGTCGTACAGGCGTTTGGTGGTGCTTTGACCTTGTCTAACACCTACGGCATCGTGACTGGTACCTTTGATATTAAGCATCGTGGTCGAGCCATGGGCTTTGTTGGTACTTTCGTTGCTTTGGGATCAGTTGCTGGACCTGCACTGGGTGGCTTGATTCTAGCGAATGGTGCCTGGAACAACATCTTTTGGATCAACGTGCCCATTGGTTTGTTCGCCATTATTGTCGGTGCACTCGTACTACCCAAACAGGAACCACGACCAGGCGGCAAAATCGACTGGTGGGGGCTTACCAGTTGGGCGACATTTATCATTGGCCTTTTCGGCGCAATCTTCATTGGTCAACAAACTGGCTTTACCGCCATCCTACCCTTGACCGGCTTTATCCTTGCCATCATTAGTCTAAGCCTGTTTGGCTACCAAGAATATCACACCTCAACACCGATGATGTCCTTGACGATTTTCCGTAACCGCCCCTTCAGTCTCGGTGTCAGTGCCGCCATTTTAATCTTTCTGTCAAACTTCTTCAGCGTGGTTTTAATGCCCTTTTATCTAGAAGACGCTCGTGGTTTTGGTCCTGGCATGGCTGGCCTACTTTTGATGATTTTTCCAATTGTACTCGTCATCGTCGGTCCACTTGGTGGTTGGCTGGCTGATCGTTTACCACCAGCCAATGTTGCCAGCTCCGGACTCGCCTTAATTGCAGTCTCACAGCTTGGTTTTGTCCTGACACTCACCACCACAACGCCGATTTGGCTATATGTGCTGATTACTGCCTTGATGGCGATTGGTACCGGGCTTTTTCAATCACCAAACGGCGATATTGTCATGTCAGTCGTCGATCGCAGTGAACTCGGCATCGCCGGCAGTATTAATTCGTTGGCACGTAACTTAGGCATGGTTGCAGGCACTGCCGCTGCGACCACGACACTTTTTACCACCATGAGCCATGTGGTTGGTCATCGGGTAACGACTTATTTACCACACCAGCCGGAAGTGTTTATGACTGGTCTACGCGTGGCCTTTATGGTCTCCTTCGTGCTGATCATCGCTGCCTTATTCACATCACTGCGACTGGGCAATTTATTGAAACATCAAACACTACACTAATGGTTGCTTTGCGATCTTAACCCGTAGGATCGTTTTTCGTTTTGCTTCATCCACACGGCGAAAATCGGATAGATAAATCTCTTTATGTGCCTTTTCAGTTCGCTGATACCCCGCATTGTGTAAAAAGTAATCCAGGCGTTCAAAGTCTTCTGCTTCAGTATCAAAGGATCCAACATGCAGCATCATCCCCACGAGCCCCTCAGTCACTGTCGTTAATTGCAAGTGTGCCAGTAACGACGCAGCAACTTTCTTACCCAATAACGGTTTGATCTGTTCAAGCACTGTCGGAGTCACAAAAGCCGGTTGCTTAATCATAATTTGGTAGATGAGCTGCTGTTTATCAATGCCCGTCGTCAGTGGTTGATAGTCGTCGGGTAATGTCCAATTTCCTTCTAACGGGTACACCGTGTAGTCAAAGGCGCCTGGAAAAAGTAGCTGCTTTTTCGGTGCCATTTTAATCGCGTAACTAGCAGCATACAACGCCGCGACTTGTTCCTTAAAAGCGGTCGTATTAGGATCACCTTGTCCAGTCAACGTTAAAAAAGTTTGTTCAGGGATCGTCGTAATGGATGGTCGCTTCATTGTTGGATATAAATTGCGTTCTGCTTTCCGCCACTCATACTTTTCAATCGTCATTTCAAGTCCTCCTAGTAGGCACCGCGTCATTAAGTTCATTATACTGTTGTTAGTAAACGCACACCATGAGGAGGTCAGCACATGAAAATCGGTATTATTGGCGCCACTGGTAAAGCAGGTAATTTGATCCTGACAGAGGCTCGTAGTCGGCACATTGACGTACTAGCAATTGTCCGCGATCACCATCGTTTACAGCAAGATGTTCCTTATTTAGAAAAAGAAATCGCGGATTTAACGACAGATGACATTGAAGATTTAGATGTTTTAGTCAGCGCTTATGGCGCACCACGCGGCGAAGGGTTCCGTTATCCAGAAGTCATGCAACACCTGATTGACATTGTTAAAGGGACAACCGTGCGCCTGTTAGTTATCGGAGGTGCTGGTAGTCTGTTCACCACCGCTAATCGAACCGGTCGTTTATATGATGAGCCAAACTTCCCTGAAAGTTTCAAGGACACCTCAACCAACATGGGGGCTGCCTTACAATTACTTCAAACAAGTGAAGATGTCGACTGGACGTATATTTCTCCTGCACGAAACTTCGTCTTCACAGGTACTAAAACTGGTAAATATCAGCTAGGTGCCGATTTCTTAAGCTTTAACGCGCAGGGTCAAAGTGAAATCAGTTACGCAGACTATGCAGTTGCCTTCGTTGATGAAATTCAGAATCACCAACATCCTTATCAGCACATTTCCGTTGTCTCTAGGTGAGTGTCTCCGTCAAAACAGGATAACAGTGAGCTCACTGCGTTCGCAGACGGAAAACTAGCGTACCTTGCCGTTGCGGGCTTTGCGAATTCTTCGCAGCCCTTCACTCCTGGCAGGCTAGTTTTCCGCCGTCACTATTACCCTGTTTTGTCGGAGAGTGCCGCCCGCTTTGCAAGCGACACAACCTCAGTGCTAAAGTAAAAGTCAGACGCAACATCAAATAACCGCTCCAACAAACTACGCGTACGTAGACTGTTAGAGCGGTTATTTGATGCTTGCAGTTAACTATTACTTAGAGTGAACGTTGGCCGCTGCAGTTCCCATGGCGGCGAGTTTACTTGGTCGTTCACTGCACTTGTGCTTTGCTCGCAAAGCGGGCAAAGCACTCCTCCAGCGCCGAGTCATTAGCAACGAAGACCAGATGTAACACCGAGAACGAAGGGCTGCGAAGAATTCGCAAAGCCCGTAGTG
>NZ_JQCB01000001.1:53539-80186 GCF_001437435.1 Furfurilactobacillus siliginis
TGAGCAAAGCGAACTTGCTAATGACTCGGCGCTGGAGGATACCTGCGTAAGCACGTTAAGCTAAGTACAGCCGTCTAAGCTCAGCAATCTTAGCATCATCCAAACCAATTTTGTCGTGCAAGTAATGCTGCATATCACCCGCTTGCGCTTGGACTTCTTCCATAGCGGCATTGAAGTAATCCTCGCTGACAGTCCACAATGCGGACACGTTGTCGCGAACAGCTTGTGAAGCACCTTCTGCTTCCAAACGTTTGATGTTTTCTGCCAAGACTGGTGCTGACGTCTGCAACGTTAACATGTAATCTGCCAAAATGGTTTCTTGTGGTACATCTAACGCAGACAGCAACATGATGGCACCCAAACCAGTCCGGTCTTTTCCTGCTGTGCAGTGAAAGAGGACGGCACCATTTTGGTTAGCAATTAAATAGTCAAAGAAGTTTCGATACGCTTGTTGTGAGAAATCATCGGCAATCATTTCATGATATGTTTGGATCATTTGCCGATAACCATAACCTGGTTCACTTAGATCCTCACGTAATTCCTCACGGGTTGCAGAGCTGCGCGTATCGTCAATGGCCAAAATCGAATTGTGATAATCTTTCGCGCCGGCTGGTACACGATCCGGTGCCTGTAGTAATTCTTTATTTGTCCGAAAATCAATAATGGTGTGCACGCCGTATTGGCTCAGCAAAGCTAAATCTTCTCGACTCAACGACTTCAACATCGCTGACCGAACAGCCCGTTGCCACTGTGTGACGTGACCGTCATTTGTCTGATAGCCACCTAAGTCCCGAAAGTTATGTCCATTTTGAATGTTTAGTATCCGCTCGATGATGGTCGCCTCCCATTTATTCTGAACTCATTATACCGTTATCGTAAAAGCTCTGGCAATCTACGGTGATTGATACTAGCCAAGGCGTTAAAAGATAATCAACAATTATTCAATCCTGTTCAAAAATACCATTAGAAAATGTTCATAATTAAAGAAAGCGTTTTCTTTTTGATAGATTTTTAGTATGATGGAAGAGAACCGTCGGTAACGTTCGGCGTTACGCCACGGAAGAAAATTCTGGAGGAATAACATTATGGCTTACAAAGTAATTATGGATACAGACCCAGGTATTGATGACGCAGCTGCTTTATCAATGGCCTTAAACGACCCACAAATTGACTTACAACTGATTACCGCAGTTGCAGGTAACGTGACGGTTGATAAGACTACGAAGAACGCACTGACCATCGATAACTTCTATGGCAAACACGTTCCCGTTGCAGGCGGCGCCAAAACACCTTTAATTAAAGAATTCGAAGACGCTGCTCGGATCCACGGTGCTTCAGGAATGGCCGGTTACGACTTCCCTGAACCAACTGACAAAGTAATGGAAAAGTCAGCCGTTGAAGCTTTGCACGATGCCATCATGGCTAGCGATGAAAAGATCATCTTGGTCCCAACAGGCTCATACACGAATATCGCTTTACTGTTCGTTCAATACCCAGAAGTAAAAGATCATATCGAAAAGATCATTGCCATGGGTGGTTCACTTGGTCACGGTAACATGACTAGTGCTGCCGAATTTAACGTCTTCACTGACCCACATGCTGCACGGATCATGTACGAATCTGGTGTACCAATCGTGATGGTCGGTTTGGACGTTACCATGAAGGCCTTAATTACTGACGAAACGCTGGAAACAATCGACACCTTTGGCCGTGCCGGACACATGTTACATGAAATCATCAGCCATGACTTTGATCACAATGAAAATGGGACCGCAGTTCATGATGCCAACACCATCTTCTACCTACTTCACCCAGAAGCATACGTTACTAAGGACTACTGGGTTGACGTTATCACTGACGGTCCAGCCAACGGTGAAACTGTTGCCGACGTCCGTGCCGCTTACCACGATGGCAAGACAAACGCCAGCGTCTGTGTTGACGTTGACGCCGCCGCCTTTAACCAGTGGTTCATCGACGAAGTAAAATCATTTAAAGACTAATTATATAAATTAGTATCTCGCAAAAGATGCTGGTTCAAAAACGCACTGCCGGTTCTGTCTATCGTTAATATAGGCGGAGCTGACAGTGTTTTTTATATTCTGCTACTTTATGACTATTCTAAAAATCCATAAGACCCATTTTGTGCACAAAGACTGCTAAACAAATATACTAAAACTAGTTTGAACAAGCATGAGGAGGCAATCCATGGACATCACATTAATTGGCGCCGGCCCCCGCGGTCTCATCACGGCTGAACGTCTCATTGAATGGCAAAAAAAGACTAGTCAGTATGATAAATTGGCCATCACATTACTCGATCCGTTTGGTATTGGTGGACGTGTCTGGCAAGTAGATCAACCGCACGAGCTTTTAATGAATACCAATCCGGATTACATCACATTATTTACCGACGAAACGATTGCGATGACAGGTCCCGTCGTTACTGGTCCCAATTTATTTGAGTGGGCACACCAAGACGCCCCTGGTTTCTTGTTTAGCCATCGCTTGCCCAATCGCGCAACGCTGCTGGAAGAAGCGGCCGCGTTAAAGCATAACGGTTACGCATCACGCAGCCTTTTTGGTGTATATCAAGTCTGGTTCTACGAGTATTTAGAACATCAGTTGCCAGAATCAGTCACCTTATCGGTCGTTCAAGAAACGGCTACGTCCATTCGGCAGTTGGATGAAAGCAACCGCTACTTGATTAAAACAGATACTAATCGTGCGCAGGCAGATGCCGTCATCATGGCACTTGGTCATCACGAAAACGACCTTACACCTGAGCAGACCACACTCATGAATTTTGCTGATGAACACAATCTAAATTACATCGGACCAACACAACCACAAGAATATCAATTTCAAACCGTGAACGCCGGTCAAAATGTCATCCTGCGCGGACTTGGTCTTAACTTTTTTGATGCAGTCACTTTGCTGACTCAAGGTCGTGGCGGACATTTTACAAAAGACACTCACGGCCGGTTAGTCTATCACCCATCAGGCATTGAACCGCATATCATCGCCGGCTCACGACGCGGTTTTCCTTTACGCGCTAAAGGGCGCAACGAAAAAGGTTACGGGGAGCTCGATAAACCCCATTTCCTCACACCAGACTGGTTTGAGCACTACCAAACGACTGGTTCATTATCAGGGTCTCGCTTAATTGAATTACTTCATCACGAAGCAGAATATGTTTATTATGAACGTCTCTTGAAACTCAAATACCCACAAGTCAACGCCGATGAATTCTTAAATGAGTTTGTCCATGCACAACGTCCTGAAGCCATCGTCTTTCGCTCTGCCATTGTCGAAAGTGATTACTTCAACTGGGACAAGCTCCTGAACCCTGGTGAGTTTATGGAAAACAGTGAACAACCGCAAGTAATGGCCGACTATTTAGAGTCAGACGTCACGGCAGCACTTGCCGGAACAAAAACAGGTCCACTCACCTCGGCTTTAGAAATATTCCGTGATTTACGTGATGTTATTCGCCGTGTGGTCGATCAACAATTATTGCGACCAGACGATTTACGAAATTTATTTCTCGGACAGTTTGATAACGAAAACTCCTACTTATCTGTTGGACCACCGGAAACACGGATTGCTGAGTTACAGGCGCTTGTCGAGGCAGGAATTGTCACCATTCTTGGACCTAGCATGACTGTCGACGTAGATGTTGATCAACATCAATTTGTTACCTGGTCCAAACATTTTCCAGAGGATCGCTACAACGCTAAATGCCTTGTCGAAGCGCGCTTGCCAGCCATTTCAGCCGCACATTCGCAAAATCCACTAATTCAAAACTTATTGACTAGTGATCTGGCGCAAGCTCAAACCGTGCCATTGTCAGATGGTACGGTGTTTGCTACGGGTGCTGTCGATATTGACATCGCAACTAGTCAGTTACAAACTGATGATGAGATCGTGTCAGGATTGTACTTCTGGGGCGTACCGACTGAAGGAAAACGTTGGTTTACCACAGCTAGTCCGCGCCCAGGTGTAAACGATAGCGTCTTGCGCGGTGGCGACGGCATCGTTGCTAATATTTTCAAGCAATTCACTGATTAATAAATCGGAGGAAAAGGAGTCTCATGGCTGAGCAAATCATCACTGCAAAACAAGCACATGCTTTTGATACATACACCATTGAACACCTAGGTGTACCTTCATTAGTCTTAATGGAACACGCTGCAATGGCGGTTGTTACTCGTCTACGCGAGAATCCAGAGTTTGATTTGCAACACACTTTGGTTGTCGCTGGTCCTGGAAATAATGGCGGTGACGGAATCGCTGTAGCTCGCCTTTTGATGTTACAGCACGTACCGGTCACCATTTGGCTATTAGGTAATCGTGCCCATCTATCTATGCAAGCCGCTCAACAGCTTACGATAGCTGATAATTATGGCATTCCTATTATTACAGAAACGCCTGTGCTAGATCGCTTTTCAACCATTGTGGATGCTATCTTCGGCGTCGGTTTGACTCGTCCAGTTACCGGCTCATTCGGGGATGCTGTTAAACACATTAATGCTGCCAATTTGCCGGTGCTCGCAATTGATGTCCCAACCGGAATTGACACGGATACCGGTGCAATTCTCGGCATCGCAATCGCTGCTAATGAAACAGTCACCATGAGTTATAATAAAGTTGGTCTGACGACTGCTACCGGGAAGGAAGCTGCCGGTACTGTAACCGTTGCTAACATCGGCATTTACGATCCAGCAACATTGACCAACAACTAACAACTGAGGAGTTATTCCATGACTGAAACAAAGAAAACATTGGCCGACTATGAAGTTAACATTCCTGATGTTGCCGCTTTGTTAGCATCAGATCCTGCTATGCAGACCTTCTTTCAACAGCTCACACCCGGCTACCAACGCGAATGGGCTCGGTTCATTTTTGGTGCTAAAGCTGAAGCCACTAAAGTTAACCATATTGCTGCCATGAAGGAAGTTTTCACAGCTGGTTTTAAATCTAAACGAGCGTACGATCAACGCCCTGATAAGTAAAGAACGCACAAAAAATGTGAGCGTGGGACAAAAGTTGGGAAGTCGAGAACAAGATCTAGAACTGCCGTATGGGTTGGGTTTCAACCCGGTATCACTCGTAGTCTGCACAGCAACTTCACTTTTGGCCCACGTTTTCATGATTTAAACGCGTAAATCAAAAATAGTGTTTGGGACAAAATAACTTATGTCCCAAACACTATTTTTTTACAGATATAAATCGTGAAAAAGTCAGGTCACCGCACGGACTTCCTATTATCTACCGTTGTGCAATGATTTGGTTGGCTTCACTTTCCAAACGGAATAACGTTCCCTCTGGGCTTTGACGAAAATCATTCGCAAAAGAATCACTCATTGGACTAACACGGCCCATTTCTTCGCCCAAGATATCTTCAATTACCAACTGCTTACCGTCCCAGTTAACGTCATCATAATGCCCATCTAAGAGATAGTCGGCCCAGTACTGTAACGTGTCATGAACTGCTGCCAACATCACTTGTTCTTCAGTAACCTGCTCGTTAGCAGGCTTGTTTTCATTTGTCTCTTGAACCTTAAGTAACACTTCATGCATGTTTTCAGGAATTTCTTGGCTCATTTAAGTCACCTCGTTCATTAATCTACAAAGATCATTATACCGTTTGTTGACGAGAAACGTGTAGTCGTTTGCGTTTGTTGGACAGAATTACGGGGATGACTAGAACGATGGGATGATTACCCGAAGATAGGGAAATTGATAGTGATGGGCAGTTTAGGAAATTACATCGTAAAAGCGTGCGCCAAAAGTCAGACCACCATGCAGGCTTTTGATCCACTCTACTATATAGTTTAAACGCGAGTCCCAACCCAAGAACCTGTGCATTGCCTGACCGCCGTTCCTGCAATTGCTCGGTTCTTAAACGGGTTGGGACTCACTCTGTTCTATACAAGCACGATTATCTGCCCTTTAAATAAAAAGGGGCTATACTAATCGCGTAGTCGAAGAACTCAAGCATTTTAGGAGGGCGTTATACATGGCAAACATTGGTATTAATGGTTTTGGTCGTATTGGTCGTGATTCTTTTCGTCGCATGTTGGAAATCAATGATCCAGATTTGAACGTTGTCGCCATCAATGATTTAACCAGTCCCTCGATGTTAGCTTACCTGCTCAAATATGACTCCACGTTTGGTACCCTACAAGCAGATATTAGTTCCACTGATGATTCACTGATTGTTAACGGCAAGGAGATTCACGTGTATTCCGAACGTGATGCACGCGACATTCCGTGGGTTAAAAATGATGGCGTAGATATCGTCTTGGAATGTACAGGCTTCTACACGTCTGAAGCTAAGTCGCAGGCACACATTGACGCCGGTGCAAAGAAGGTTGTCATCTCTGCACCGGCTGGTCCCATCAAGACCATCGTTATGGGCGTCAATGATGATCTAATTAGTGCCGACGACAAAATCATCTCAGTTGGTTCTTGTACAACTAATGCACTCGCACCAATGGCGTACTTTTTAAACAAGGAATTTGGAATTAAGGTCGGCACGATTACAGCAATCCATGCCTTCACTAGTTCACAAATGATTCTTGATGGTCCTAAGGGAAGCAAATTCCGTCCTAACCGGACTGCATCTGCTAACACGATTCCTCATTCAACCGGTGCAGCAACTGCCATCGGCCTTGTCATCCCCGAACTGGCAGGTCATTTAAATGGTCACGCACAACGTGTCCCTGTTGTAGATGGCTCCATCTGTGAATTAGTTTCTGTTCTCGATAAGGACGTCACTGCTGACCAAGTCAATGAAGCCATCAAACCTTACACGGACAACAATCCTGCCTTTGGTTGGAACGAGGATGAGATTGTTTCTTCCGACATCATCGGCGACACACACGGCGCTGTTTTCGACCCAACGCAAACAGAAGTAACTCGCAATGGTGACTTCCAAGTGGTTAAGACAACGACTTGGTTCGATAACGAATATGGCTTTGTCTGCAACATGATTCGCACACTCAAAGCTGAAGCAATCGCTTAGTGACCCAATCCATTTACAATTTAATCTTCTAAATAAGACCGGCAGTCAAAATTAGCTTTTGATTGCCGGCCTTATTTTTGTGTTCAAAATCAGTTTTAACTGGTTAATTCACGCTCATAATTTCAAAGCTTGTTTCCATCTAGCAAATACATTTGTTTCCGCCTGAGCGCGCACACTATCATACGCATGTTGGCTTAATTGAGACCAATTGCTATCTTGCAACCCGCGCACCATTCCCCGCGCTAGCCCATTAACATCTCCGTCAGCAACTAAATAACCATTACGTCCGTCATGGATCAATTCAGCAGTTCCATAGTGGACATTGTAAGCCACACTTGGAACACCATGTGCCAGTGCTTCTGCCAGTGCCAGTGGTTCACTGTCACTTTCAGTCGCATTTACATACACCTGGGCGTTGTTATAAACCGACTCTAAAGCAGGAACATAACCCATTAGCTGCACACTATCTGTCAGATCAGCAGTTTTAATTTGTTCCTTTAACGCCGCCTCCTGATCGCCATACCCATAAATTGCCAGGGTTGCATCGGGAACTTGTTGTTTAACACCAATAAAGGCCTTGACGACATCTTCAGTATGCCGCTCTTTAGTTAATCGACCAACAACGATCACTTGATGGTGCTTTCTGTCTGTCAGTGGCACCCGTTTAGCCCGAATCTGCTCATCGCTGACCACACTAAACGGCACGACACTAATTGGCACCTTAACCTTATCAGCACCACCCATCCATAGCGTTAGGTCGTTTTTTTGTGCCTTGGTTGCAACGATAATCCCGTTGATTTTATCAATATGATTAACTAACGGATTGGCATAAATACCTGAAAGGTTCGCGTAAACTTGATCCTTCGCATCTACCGTATGTGTCGTCGGCAGTGAGACAAACCGCCGAGCCGGTGTTGCCATGCTTAGCATCGTATCATAAGCCGAACCCGGTCGATCTGCGATAAACGTTGCATGCTCACCATCAGCACGGTTTAATTCATCGAGGAAAAAGGTGAACAATTCATCATAACTATTAAAGAATAAATCCTGATCATGATAGTCCATTAACTGAATTAAGGATAAAAAGTTATTACCGTCCTGATCATGGTTGAAGTATTCCTCAATCACCCGTTCACCAGCCGGGTTATACGTTACCTGACTAATTAACTCACCACTATCACTGAAGAATTGGTCCCGTGATTTAAACCCACGAAAGTCCCATAAGCTCGTCTGAATCTTCTTACCATAGCGATCAAACGAATCCACACTAAACAACTGACCGACTGTTCCCGGCGCGAAGTGCACATCCATCACCAATTGATCACCATCATAGACATGACTAACATCAGCACCAGGATCGACGTTATATTCATCTGCCAAGTGTAAGCTCTCAATTTTTGGTTCATTTTTTCCCACTGGCTTACGATCAACGACACCTTGGAAAAAGTCATACATATTAACAATTTGATCATCTTCGACGCCAAAACGCTGCTTATTCGCATACAACATCTGATCAAAATTACGCGTAACCAGTTTGGCAGCTGTTCCTTGGTGTTTAAACAACTTCAGCCGTTTAATCTCCGCGTGCTCAATTCCAGAATTCAACGCCATGAGGTATTCATTAATAAAGTAAATCATTGAGCAGCCTCCTGGATATGTTTATCTGTGGTCACAAAATCTGCAACTGCATTTTGGACCACGCACCATTTTTCCCAAACGGCATCTTCAGAAAAGCGTTGTGCATCGTCATAGGCATGTTCACTAAACTGTTGCATCAGTTGATCATCTTTTAAAAGCTTCGTGATGGCCGCAGCAAAAGCATCTACATCATCTAATTTGACGAGGTAGCCATCGCGACCATCCGCAATAATTCCTTGTGGACCATACTTAGCATCATAGGAAACTGTTGGTACACCATGTGATTGAGCCTCTAATAGCGCTAAGGAGAACCCTTCAGCACGGGACGCTAACACATTGATCTGCGCGTCATCATAAACCTTGCCGACATCTAACGTGTAATCATGAAAGGTCACCAAGTCACCCAATTGCTTATCAGCAACAATTTTATTCAAGCGATCGCCTTCCTTACCGTTGGCATAGCCCCAAAACTCAAGTCGTGCCGCAGGAACCGCTTTGTGAACCTGTTCAAAAGCAGCAATCACTTTATCCTGTTGTTTTTCAGGTGACAACCGGGCCACCATAATGATCTTGCCAGGTGTTCGGCGTTGCCATGGAACATGTGGTGCATTTAAAACATCATCACTCACGATGCCCACCGGCAACTCAAATACTGGCACCTTGCTTCCCCAGCGTTCAATCACATCTGCTCGCTGCTGCGGTGTCGGTGCTGCAATTCCTTGCCATTGATCCAAATTCTTAATTGCATATTCATAGTTATAATTCAGTGTTGCCGTCATCACCTGCTCTGGATCATTCAGGTGATTAGAGTGTAGATGCATCATCTTAAATGCACGCGTCTTCATATTCAGGACTGACCAAGCTAGTTCAAAGGTACGGTCAACCACAAAGACGTTGTTTTCACCCGTGCGTTTGTTTAACTCATCCAAGAAGAATCGCATCATGCTTTGTTCCCCATTAAATGAGTAATCGGTCCCGTTCCAATTCAAAATTCGGTACAGTGAATTGACGACCTTGCCTTGTGGATCCTTCGTGTGGAATGTCTGATAGTAAACTTTGCCTGCCGGATTAAACGCTTGCTCTGCTGTGACCGCACCGGTGGCATCGTGCCACTGTTCCAATGCCTTAAAACCACGCGTATCCCAGTACTCACTTTTAACCAGCTTGCCCAATCGATCAAAGGTCCACACCGTTTCAATTTCCTTATACTCAGGTGCCCGCATTTTAATCCGTTGCAAAATTCGTTCAGCATTGCGCACCATGTACCCATGTTCATCCTGATCGTTCACCAGAACTTGTAAATTCGGTTTCACATGTAAATCGGCCAGCGTAAAAAGACGCTTAGTCAACGTTTCGGTGCCACCAAAAAAGTCGAACAAATTGACCATGTCGCGATCATTCAACCCTGCATGCGCCAAAACGTCGTGTCACGATCTTCGCTGCCTCTTGATGATCATTAAACATACCTAAGCGTTTCATTTCCGCATGCTCAATGCCTGACTTTTTTTCATTAAAACTCGTATTAAGAAAATAATACATTCATGTACCTCACTTTATGCCCATTAAAAATAGGACCTAGCTAAAAACTGCTAAATCCTATTTTACCGTACCTGACGACATCTGACCGGACATTTGCCCGAGATTAGTCATCTTTTTTTCGTCTTTTTTGCATTCCGAAACCGAATAGACTTAACACAGCGCCTAAGTTTAGCCACCCTAAAAGCGTCGTTGCTGCAGTTGATTCACCAGTTTTGGGCAATTGCTTCTCCGCTGAACGTGAAACCATGGTTGTTGCAACATTTGGCTTACTGTTACCTGCAATGCTTACTAGTTTTGCTAATGAAGTTGGCTGTACTGTTAACGCAGTCAAAGACGTCTCTTCTGCTACCTGACTCATTACGTTGGTAGAACTTGTTATTTCTGCGCTCATAGCCTGCGATTGCGACTGAAGCTGTTGCTGAATGGCTTGTACCAACTGTTGTTCAGTCATCAAGGCAGTGGTTGCAATCATCATTGCCTGTTTTGCCACGTCCTCAGCAGAAGCTGCCTGGCTTGCAAACGCACTCGCTAACAACGAATCGTTATTTGCTGCTGCGCTCAATGCTTTTTCAACCAGCTGTTGTACTGCTTGCTCAGCGCTATGAACAACTGCCACCGCTTGGTTCACAGTCTGCGCAATCGCTGCTGCGGAAGCTGTCAGACCCTGAATCGTTGGATCAGTAGTTCTTCCCGTCGTCATTATCGCGATTGCTTGACTGTCAATGGCTACCTGACTGGCCGTTTCAATCGTTGCTGTCGCTGCACTATTAGTCTCACTAGCGGCTTGCTGTGCTTGTTTGACGGCTTGTTTCGCCGCTAGATGATCGGCTGTTACTGCAGCACTAACCGCTGTCGCCAGTGAGTTGGCTTGACTAACCACCTGTGCACTCGCCGTCTGTTCGCTAGCCGCTTGCTGTGCCGCCATCGATGCCTGTTGTGCATACCGGCTAGCTGCCGAAACATCATTCAAGCTAGCGGCACTCGCTGCCTCACTGGCAAACTTAGCTGCAGCAGTTGCTGCCTGTTTACTTAATGAAGCCAATGAAGCCGCTTGACTAGCTAACTGTTGAACTGCAGTCGCTTGTAATTGAACCGTTGCATTTTGTAAATCAGTCGCTGCCAATGACTGCACGGCTGTCGTCTGCGAAGCAACTATCTGATTTTGTTGAGCAACGGTATCATTTGTTTGTTGTGCTTGGCTGGCAAAAGTACTAGCAGCCTGAGCCTGAGATGCGGCAGCAATGCTATCTGCCTGCACCGTCTCATTCATCTGCGCTTGTAAGCTTTGCATTAACGATGACAAACTATTTATTGTCTGAACACCCGCACTAGCAGCTGTAGCAAGGTCACGTGCATCACTTTCAGCGCTAGTTGCTTGGGTGACATTATTCGTATTAATGGCGCCAACTAGTCCTTGGCTGACTGGTGCAAACCCATTTTGTTGGGCCTGCACACTAGTCGACATTGATTGCGCCACTTGAGTTGCTGAATTCGCGGCTGACATGGCTGCACGTAAGTCCGCATTGGCCGGATCGGCTGCCGCTAGACTAACAAGCTGAGACTGCAGTGCTGTGATTGCCGAAGTCTGCTTAGTCATGTCAGAAACTGCGGAATTAGCAGCACTCATGTTTTGCCGCGTATCTTCAGCTGCTTGACTAACTGCGGTTGAATCAGCAGAAACTGCCTGTTGCGCCTGGTCAAACAATGATGTTGCCATCTTTGCTGCCACATCGTTAGCAGATTGGGCTGAAACAGCCTGCGATTGAGCCGATACAGCAGTACTGGCCGCAGATTGAGCCAATGATTGATTATTGGCTGCCGCCGCCGACTGTGCTACTAAAGCAGCACTAACCGCTAAACTAGCCTCATCACTAACAATATTGGCTAAACGCTTAGCAGTTTCAGCATTACTAGCTGCCTGACTGGCTACCGCTTGTAATGACGCATTTGTAACATCAGTCTGTGCCAAACTAGCGGTCGCCGTTGCCAACGCAGTCGTTGACGTGATCACTGTAGTTGTAGATGTAGCCAACGCTGCAGTATTTGTCGCTGCACTGGTTGCCATTGACGCAGCGGTTGAGGCGGCCACGCTGTCATTTGTATAAGCGTTTGTCGCCTGCGTCGTCAGTTTAGCAATTGCTGACTGATTCTGCGTTGCACTAGCCGTCAAGTCGTTGGCAACCGTTTCTGCACTCATTGCCATTGACGTAAACTGACTCGCTAGCCCTAACTGCTGAGCGTTCGTGGCACTGGCTGCCGAAACCGCTAAGTCGTTGGCTTGACTTGTTGCTAAATCGACAGCACTCGCTAAACTAGCAGCGACTGCGTTTAACGAATTAGCAGACAAAGCATCTGCGGATAACTGCTCGTTGCGTTGATCATTCCCGGCCAGTTGGTTAACAATTGTGGCATCTGACTTCGTACTGATGTGCATAACTGTCGTTGTGTCAGCAGCTGTTGACGCTACCATGGCAGCACTGTTCGCCATTGAAGCGAAATCATCTGCCACCGTTTGATCCGTCTTCTTCGCAAGTGAAGTCAGCGATTGCGCCACCCCTTCAGCTTGTGTTTCAGCCGAATTTGCAACGCTTTGAGTCGCTATCATTTGGCTTGCGTACTGACTAGCTACCTGGAAGTCATTGTCGGCAGTCGCACTAGTCATTAATGTTTGCAAACTATCAGTCGCACTCGCAGCTGAATTAACTTGGGCTGCTAAACTTTGCAACTCAGTATTTAAACTCGTCGCACTGGCAACTTGACTGGTCAGCATAGTATTTGCGCCATCACTCAGTACAGTCGTTCCTAACGAAGCTGCTAATTCATCGGCAGCACTCGTCAATGAATTAACCACAGAATTCGCAATGCTCGTCGCCTGGATAGCACGATCAGCATTTGAAGCAGCTTGGCTAGTTCCTGTCACATCATGATCTAATGCTGCTTGGGCTGATCTTCGGAAATCATCCGCTTGCTGAACTGCTTGTCCAGCAGCTTCATTAGCACTATTGGCCACACTAGCGGCACTAGCAGCCAGGTCAGCGTATGATTGGGCCGCAGATTGATCGTTCGTAAGGGCCGCTGCTACGGCCTGGCTAGCTAAATTGCTGGCGTTAATTCCAACACTGGCCGCCACTTGTTGTGCTGAAGTAGCAAGTTGTACTAATGAATCAACTGTTGCCGTCGCACTCGTAATCGCGGTATTTTTTGGATCACGATCAACAATACTTTGCATCACCGCTTGTTGTGAAGTAGCAACTCTCGCTTGTACGTCAGCGTCGCTACTGGCTAAAGCAGCTACTGATTGTTGATGACTGGCTTGACTAGCAGCTTGCTCAGCAGCCAGATGATCCGCTACTACCGCGGAGCTAACCGCCGTCGCCGCCGCATTTGCCTGATCCGTCAACTGGTTGGCTGCTGCCTGTTCACTGGCAGCCTGTTGTGCGGCCATAGAAGCCTGTTGTGCATACTGATTGGCTGCTGAAACATCGTTCAAAGCAGCTGCACTGGCGGCTTCACTAGCAAATTTTGCTGCATCCGTTGCTGTTTGTTTACTTGATGAAGCTAACGAAGCTGCTTGACTGGCCAATTGCTGGGCCACAGCTACTTGCGATTTAATCATCGCATTTTGTTGATCAGTCGCTGCCAATGACTGCATGACGGCAGTCTGTGAATCAACGTGCTGCTCCTGTTGATCGACTGCACTGGTTGTTTCCTGTGCCTGACTAGCGAAAGCACTGGCTGTTTGCGCCTGCGATGCGGCAACAACACTATCAGACTGCACTGTCTGATTCATCTGTGCCTGTAAACTTTGCACCACTGATGACAAGCTATTAACTGTTTGCACCCCTGTGCTAGCAGCGTTGGCAAGACTGACTGCAGCACTAGCGACACTCGTTGCTTGGCTAACGTTATTAGCACTAACAGCGCCAACCATACCTTGACTGACTGGTATCAAACCGGTCTGTTGTGTTTGCGCACTCGTAAACGCAGATTGTGCCGCTTGCGCTGCAGAATCCGCGGCTGACATTGCTTTGCGTAGATCCGCATTGGCAGGATCATTGGCCGCTAAACTCGCAAGTTGCGATTGCAACGTTGTGATTTCTGCAGTCTGCTTTGCCATGTCCATAGTCGCTGAATTAGCGGCACTCGTATTTTGACGTGTACTTTCAGCTGCTTGACTAACTGCAGTTGAATCAGCTGTCACTGTTTGTTGTGCTTGTTCAAGTAATGATGTCGCCACTTGTGCTGCCACATCATTAGCCACTTGTGCTGAAGCGGCTTGCGACTGAGCAACTGCGGCAACGCTAGCAGCAGATTGGGCCAGTGATTGGTTGTTTTCTGCAGCCGCTGACCGTGCTATTTCTGCGGCACTCGCCGCTACACTAGCCTGGTCACTAGCAATGCTTGCCAAACTATTAGCAACGTCAGCATTGCTGGCTGCTTGACTGGCTAACGCTTGTAAGGAAGCATTTGCTAAATCAGTATTGGCCAAACTAGCTGTTGCCGTTGCCTGGGCAGTCGTTGACGTAGTGACTGTCGCAATCGAATTTGCTGTTCCAACAGTACTAGTCGTTGCGCTAGCAGCCATTGATGCAGCAATTGAAGCAACCGTACTATCAGCTGCGTAGTCACTTGTAGCCTGCGTCAGTAGTTTAGCAATTGCTGACTGATTCTGTGCTGCACTCGCCGTCAAGTCGTTGGCAATCTTTGTGGCACTCGCTGCCATTGACGCAAACTGACTCGCTAACCCTAACTGCTGCGCATTTGCGGCACTGGTTGCCGAAACCGCTAAGTCATTAGCGTGACTTGTTGCCAAATCGACAGCACTCGCCAAACTATCAGCAGCTGAATTCAATGAATTAGCTGACAAAGCATCTGCAGATAACTGTCCATTTTGTTGATCACTACCTGCGAGTTGACTCACGATTGTGGCATCTGAATTCGTACTGGTGTGATTGATGGTCGTTGTGCTAGCAGCTTCAGACGCTACCATAGCAGCACTATTCGCCATTGATGCAAAATCATCGGCCACCATTTGGTCCGTCTTCTTTGCAAGTGACGTCAATACTTGAGCGACTCCTTCAGCTTGAGCGTCAGCCGAATTAGCAGCACTTTGAGTCGCAATCATTTGACTCGCGTACTGGCTAGCTGCTTGGAAGTCGTTATCAGCAGCCGCACTAGTCATTAACGCCTGCAAACTACCGGTCGCACTAGCCGCTGAATTTACTTGCGCCGTTAGACTTTGCAACTCAGTATTTAAACTAGTTGCGCTGGCAACTTGACTGGCCAATGTACTGTTGGCACCATCACTTGTCACAGTCGTCGCTAACGAAGCGACTTGCTCGTTGGCAACACTTGCCAATGAATTAGCCAACGAATTCGCAATACTCGTCGCCTTGTCAGCACTAGAAGCATTTGAAGCTGCTTGACTGGTCCCCGTTACGTCATGATCTAACGCAGCCTGCGCGGATGTTTGAACATCAGTTGCTTGTTGAACCGCTTGACTGGCTGCTTCATTAGCACTGTTGGCCACACTTGCGGCACTGGCTGCTAAGTCAGCATATGAACGTGCCGCAGATTGATCATTCACAAGCGCTGCTGACGCTGCTTGACTGGCTAGATTACTGGCGGTAATTCCAGCGCTGGTCGCTACTTGTTGTGCCGACGTGACCGCTTGTGCTAATGAAGCAACTGTCCCCATCGCACTAGCAATCGCTGGATTTTTCGGATCACGCGCAGCAATACTTTGCATAACAGCCTGTTGTGAAACGGCAGCGCTCGCTTGTAAGTCAGCACCAGTGCCTGCTAAACCAGCCACTGATTGTTGTTGACTGGCTTGACTGGCTGCTTGATCAGCAGCTAGATGATCGGCGATTACCGCGGCACTAACCGCCGTCGCTACCGAATTAGCCTGATCCGTCAACTGGTTCGCCACTGCCTGTTCACTGGCAGCTTGTTGTGCGGCCGTAGAAGCCTGTTGCGCATACTGATCAGCTGCCGATACATCGTTCAAACTGGCGGCACTCGCTGCGGCACTGGCAAATTTCGCGGCATCCGTCGCAGCTTGTTTACTCAATGAGGCCAACGAAGCTGCTTGACTAGCCAATTGCTGGGCGACAACCGCTTGTGATTGAACCATACTGTTTTGTTGATCCGTTGCCGCCAATGACTGCACGACTGCGGTCTGTGAAGCAACCAGTTGATTTTGTTGGTCAACTGCACCGGTTGTTTGTTGTGCTTGGCTGGCAAAGTCACTAGCAGTTTGCGCCTGTGATGCAGCCGCAATGCTATCTGCCTGCACCGTCTCATTCATCTGTGCTTGTAAACTTTGCATTAACGATGACAAGCTGTTAAATGTTTGCACGCCCGCGCTTGCAGCATTGGCAAGACTAAGTGCATTGCTTGCAGCACTCGTTGCTTGGCTAACATTATTAGCGCTAACTGCGCCTGCCATGCCTTGACTGACTGGTGTAAAACCAGCCTGTTGTGTTTGCGCACTAGTCAACGCTGATTGTGCCGCCTGGGCTGCAGAATTCACGGCTGACATGGCCGTACGTAAGTCCACATTGGCAGTATCGTTGGCCGCTAAACTAGCAAGTTGTGATTGCAAGGCAGTGATTGCTGAAGTCTGCTTCGTCATGTCCGTAGTCGCTGAATTAGCGGCGCTCGTGTTTTGACGCGTACTTTCAGCTGCTTGACTAACTGCCGTTGAATCGGCTGACACCACTTGTTGTGCCTGTTCAAATAATGATGTCGCTATGCTGGCGGCCACATCATTCGCCGACTGTGCTGACGCGACCTGTGACTGGGCAGCTGCGGCCACACTTGCAGCGGATTGAGCCAATGATTGGTTGTTTTCCGCAGCCGCTGACCGCGCCGTTGTCGCTGCGCTCGCTGCCAAACTAGCCTGAGCACTAGCGATGCTTGCTAACTGGCTAGCAACGTCAGCATTGCTGGCTGCTTGACTGGCTAACCCTTGCAATGACGCATTAGCTAAATCAGTTTTAGCCAAACTAGCTGTTGCCGTCGTCTGTGTGGTCGTTGAAGTAGTTACTGCTGTGGTCGAAGTGACCGCTGCAGCCGCGCTTGTCGTTGCACTAGTAGCCATTGATGCGGCAATTGAAGCACCTGTACTATCAGCCGCATAGTCGCTCGTCGCCTGCGTCATTAATTTAGCAATTGCCGACTGATTTTGTGTTGCACTAGCCGTCAAGTCGTTGGCAAGCTTTGTGGCACTCGCTGCCATTGACGTAAACTGACTCGCCACCCCTAACTGCTGTGCATTTGCGGCACTGGTTGCTGAAAGTGCTAGGTCATGGGCTTGGCTGGTTGCTAAATCAACAGCACTCGTCAAACTAGCAGCGACAGCAGTCAATGAATTAGCAGACAATGCCGCTGCAGATAACTGAGCGTTGTGCTGATCACTACCTGCCAGTTGACTCACAATCGTGCTCTCAGAATTTGCACTAGTGTGGTTAATGGCCGTTACGTTAGCAGCTTCAGACGCTACCAGCGCAGCACTATTCGCCATTGATGTGAAATCGTCTGCTACCGTTTGGTCCGTCTGTTTGGCAAGCGACGTCAATGCTTGCGCAACTCCTTCAGCTTGCGTTTCGGCCGAATTCGAAACACCTTGCGTCGCGATCATTTGACTCGCGTACTGGCTGGCTGCTGATAAGTCGTTATCGGCGACAGCACTCGTCATTAATGTCTGCAAACTAGCAGCCGCACTCGTGGCTGAATTAGCTTGGGCCGTTAAACTTTGTAATTCCGTATTTAAACTAGTGGCGCTGGCAACTTGACTGCCCAACGCACTGTTGGCAACATCACTGGTCACAGTCGCCGCCAGCGAAGCGGTTTGCTCACTGGCAACACTTGCCAGTGAATTAGCCAAAGAATTTGCAAGACTCGTCGCCTTGGCTGCACTGGCTGCATTTGACGCCGCTTGACTGGTGCCAGCCACATCCTGGTCTAAGGTAGCCTGTGCTGATGCTTCGACATCGGTTTCTTGCTTAACTGCCTGACTAGCAGCTTTATTAGCACTGTTGGCCACACTTGCTGCGCTGGCGGCCAAGTCAGCATACGACTGTGCTGCGGAACGATCGTTCGTAAGTGCTGCCGATGCTGCTTGACTGGCTAGCTTGCTGGCTACAATTCCGGCGCTAGTCGCTACTTGTTGAGCTGACGTGGCAACCTGTGCTAATGAATTAACGGTCGTCATCGCACTAGTAATCGTCGGATTCTTCGGATCACGTGCAGCAATACTAGTCATCACAGCTTGTTGTGATGCGGCTGCGCTGGCTTGCAAATTAGCACCGCTGTTTGCTACAGCAGCCGCTGATTGTTGTTGGCTGGCTTGGCTAGCAGCTTGTTTAGCAGCCTGTTGATCTGCTGCCACGGCACTTGTGATTGTCGCTTGAACACTAGTAACCTGCTGTGCCAAACGATCGGCTTGCTGTTGCACACTTGTTGCTAGGTTTGCCGCTGAAGCTGCGACTGACGCAAGCGACTTAGCAGCTTGTTGATCATTTAATAAAGCCGCTGAAGCTGCTGCACTGGTTGCACTCGCAGCTAATGAACTAGCACTATTAGCCAATGATTGTTCTCCCGTGGCAGCACTAGTAAATTCTGTTGCTGAGCTTACTTCTTGACGAAGACTTTCGTTTGCCAAATCGGTATTTGCCAATGAACTAGCTGTGCTAGCTGCTTGACTCATTTGTGTAACAGCAGACGATACCAACGTGGCATTGCTAGTCGTTTGTGAGCTCAAACTGGCGGCTGTGGATACTGCCGCATTAGCCGCACTACCATCTTCAGCGACCGCCGCCGTAATTTGTCGATACACATCATTTGTGACCGAGGCCAAACTGTTCACTTGCTTTTCCAGTGAGCTCGCCACCGTGGCCGCACTAGCGGCTGAAACCGCATATTGACTGGCCAAATTGACATCATTCCCGGCTGCCGCTGAAGCTGCCAACTGGGCATATGAATTGGCAGTAACGGCGGCTGTGGCTGCAGCAGAATTGGCAGTATCAATGTCGCTGGCTAATGAGCCAGCTTCACTCAACAGATTTTCAATCTCTGAATTTGCTAAATCCTTGTCAGCAGCTGATTGAGCCGCGCTTAAGACACCAGTAACATTGTCTTCCTCACTGGTAGCAGTTGAATGTGCATGAGCAGCCACACTAGCGGCGCTGGCTGCGGCAGAATTTTGAATTGCAGCCGCAGTGCTATCCGCAATCACTGCTTGCTGGGCGGCACTGGCTAATGAAGCGGCAGTGCTCGTTACGTTTTGTAAAGAAGTTTGCAATGACGAAATTTGCCGTTCATAGCTAGCGGCCAGCTGCGCATTTTCTGTCGCTGCGCTAACGTCATTCAGTGCAGCGGCCGATCCTGCCAAGGAACTAAAGTGACGCGCCGCACTGGCCGCAGCTGAGGTCGCCGTGAAAATGCTATTTGCAGCCAGCTGTGCGCTAGTCGCCTGTGATGCTAAGGACTGCAAAGCTGTGTCCGCCAATGCTAATGCAGCGGCACTAGCGACATCACGACTATCGCGATTAACGTTACTGTTTTGCAAACTGGCAGTTGTTTGTTCACTATCGGCTGTGGAAGCCGCAGTGTTTGCCACAAAGCCTTGTTCACTCGCGGCTTCACTGTCAGCTTGCACGGCGTTATTAATCATTGACGCCGTTTGATCGATCACGGTTGTTAAGGAAGTCAATGAATCCGTCAACTGCCCATCCTGGCTTGCCAACTGAGCCGCAGCTGTGGCAGCGCTGGTCGCAAGTGCAACATTATTAACCGCTGCAGCGGCACTGGCAGTGCTGTTTAAAACACTTAACGCTTGTTGATTTTTCGTCAACTGAGCTGCGAGACTTGCAGACGTTACATTTGTCGCCGATAATGTCCCCGCCAAGCTTTGCACCGTCTGGTTTTGCTGATCTGTAGCTGCCTGTGTGGAACCACCTGCGGCGACCGTTCCAGCACTTGTCGTTTTATTGGTCGTCGTTATCAAATCATCCGTCGTTTGGGTCATCAAACTATCAGTTAAGCTAGCCGCTGAGGCAGCGGCTTGGCTGTCTTACTTGACAGAGGCATCAATATTGTCATCAATTTCTGTAAATTTTAGGTAGAAATTATTCGCAGCATCTGCGGCTGAATCGGCTACGCTCTGCGCAATTGCCCCTTGCGATGCAAAGGCGACCGCCTGGCTAGCGTCATTTAAGAACGCTGCTGAAGTTGCTGATTGATATAGCTGATTGGCCAATTGCGTTTGTGTTTGCGCAATTGTTTGTAATGATTGAGTTTCACTAGCTGCTGAAGCCGCTGCCAGCGCCTGTGACTGAATGGACGTGTTCTGCACGTCCTCAGCTGCCTTATTGGCGGCCCGTGTACTTAATGAAGTATTGCTGGCTACATAACGATCCAGCTTGTTAACATCCTCAGCTGCTTTAACCGCTGCCACACTAGTCGCAGTTGCCGCCGATGCGGCAGTCATACTATCAGCAGCCACTGCACTATGAATATAATTATTGGCGCTTTGTGCAACGGCATATAAACTCGTGGCCACAAACGCGGCTGATAACGCGGCCGATTGGGCGCTTTGCGCTGACACTGCATATTCACTGGCTAAGCTGGCATTATTAGAGGCCGCTGCTAATGAAGCACGCGAGGCAAAATCACTGGCCGCTGAGGCAAAGTTACTAGATTGACTGGCAAAAGAAGTCGCCTGTTTGGCCTCATAACTAGCTACCGAAGCCGCCGAAGCCGCACCACTAGCCGCTGATTGAGCCAAACTAGCTGCACTAACAACGTTACTGTTCGCTAAATCGGTTTTCCCCATTGCCGAGGCTTCATTAGCGTCCTTAACTGCTGAATCCGCAGCACCACTGGCGGTTGTCGCATTTTCAGCCGCCGCTGACGCCACGGTTTGTGCTTGGCTTGCTAATACCGAAGAAATTTGACTATCAACCGTGACCTGACTGGATACAATGTTCGTCATACTGGAAACAACAGTCGCAGCACTGTGAGTAATCTGAGCGTCAGAAGTCGCGGCCGCCGCTAAACTAGCAGCCACCACCGCAAACTGGTAGGCACCGCTGATGTCGTTTTGAGAGGCGGCACTCGCGGCCATTGAGCCATATTTCAAGGCTTCATTAGCCTCACTCGTAGCTAGTTGTGCGGCCGAATTACCGGTATCAGCCGTTGCTGAGGTGTTGTTCGCACCTTCTTGTACATGCCCATTGGCACGATCCGCGCTGGCGAGAGAAGCCGCCTGGCTAGCGGAAACGTTCGCCTGAATTGCTGTCATTGCAGCTGATAAGGCAGCTGCCTGAACCGACGCAACCGTACTTTGCGCCGTTGAGGCAACATTGGAAGCCGCAATCGAGATTGCTTTTGCCGCGGTACTAGTTGCCTGCGAAGCCGTCGAAGTTGTTAATGAGGCAGTATTACTCGTTGCCATCGTTAAAGCCTGTGCTGCTGCAGCGGCACTTTGCGCAACTGAAGAAGCATTCGCAATCGCTGTTGAGGCAATCGCTAAGGCAGACTGATATTGTTTTGTGGCAGAAGTTGCTGCTGTTGTCGCCGAAGCGGCCAATGCTTGATCTGACCGTGCCATGTTACTGTAGTAAGCCAAATTTGAATCATTGTTGAAATTAGCCTTTTCCCATGTATACAAGGATGATGCTGAATTCGCCGCCACATTTGCGGCTGAAGCATCTGCCAGATTCGTTAAATAAATCTGCTCTAAGCTGCTAGCCAAACTGTTCGCTGAATTCGCAGTCAAAATAACGTCGGCAACACGACCATTAACAGAATCCAAGACGCCCTGTGCACTGGCAGCTGCCCGACCTTGTCCTTGAATTGCATCATAATACGACTGAGTCGCCGTATATTGGTCCGCCACCGTCTTATCATCCGGTGAAACAGAATAGGCATAACTAGCTGCATCAAAGGCTGATTTAGCATTTGATAATGCTGCACTGGTTAATCCTTGGTAAGAATTAACTTGTGCTTCAGCCTTCGTTACTGTTGGTGTTGGATCTGCCGTAAAGGTATAGGTCAGACTCGTATCAACGCCAAACGTCTCATTGATTGCCGGCGAGTGCGTCAAAATATAATTAGCGCCGTCAATACCGGTCACTTCTGAGCCAGGTTCAACCCCACGCAGGTTAATCGGCGTGCCACTCACACCACTGATGGTACGATCGGCAGCGATTGAATGACCATTTGCATCAACGTAATGAACCGTCGTCGTTACAACATTGCCAGTATTAATAACCGGCGTTGTTTGGGTCATATTATTCGTGACCGTATAATTAAATGCCGTTTTAAGGCCGTAACCGACACTGTTATCCCAAACCACCACCGTTGCTGGATCCATCCCCATATCAATCGCTGCTTTAGCAGTTTGCTGATCAGGATAGATGTGCAATGTATCACCAATATTAGCCGTTACCGTGATTGGTGCACTGGTACCAGTAGGTGTATGAACATTTAACGTAACTTGCGCCGTTCCCTTGGTATACATTAAATCTGTAATCTTGGCAGATTGCTGATTTTTTGAGCCCCCCGTTGATGCAGCAAATGATAAGGTATACGCAGCTTTAGTCGGGTCAATCGCTAAGGTTTTCGTTAACGTTGAATTACGGCCATTGTCAGGCACCGTCATCGTGAACAGACCGCTTCGAGTACCCGCATTATATTTATAAGTTAACGTGAAATTATGAAACGCATTGTCTAAAATACTGCCATTGATGCTTTGCCACGTTGTCGATGTTGGCGAGGTTGACGAATAGCTGTTGATTGTGCCGCTACTATTAGTCGTCCGCCAGCCCATGTACGCAGTGCTAGGATCCCCACTATTATAAATAAAGGTATCGAAGACAAATGCCAATGCATTCGGTAAACCGGCGACTCCTAAGCCACCACCTTTTTGGGCGATATAGGTGCCAGTTGGATTCATCGGTGCTTGCGCAAAGACAATGGAAATACCATCAGCCCCACCGGCAAAACCAGCTTGAACCGCTCCTGTTAGGTTAAAATCATGCGTTAAATCAACAGTATTGTTTAAATTAGCATGTCCAACTTGATCATTTGCATTCGCAGTTAGGCCAACTTGCCCATTTTGGTCAAATTGAACACTGGTCCCGTTACCAGTAAACTGCTCACCAGCAGTTCCTGCAGTAACGTGACCATCCGCCGTACCAATGGTCATCCCATTATTTACGGATTGAACTGTTTCGTCAGCGTCCACTCGATCAAGTTCAACTGCAGTCCCTAAACTAGCCAATGAGTCCTTCATTGCATCAAATTGCTCATCGGTTGTCCCAATTGGTGCCTGAATCGTCGTAGTCGACGCAGCCTGTGACACTACGTCACTTTTAGCAACCGCCGCGCGTGACCCTAACTTGGCTGAATCAATCACATTGCTAATTAACGTGGCCGGTTGTGCGGCCGGCGTTGTTGTCGGGACAGACGGTTGGTCCACTAACCGCGCACGTGAGGCCACCGGCACCGGCGCCGGCTGCTCAGTCACTGAGGTTGCTGCCTGACTAGCTGGTACCTGTGGATCTGTAACTACTTTCTGATTTGCACGCGCAGGCGCACTTAAAGCAGCACTCTCATTATTTAAGGGCGTGCTGGCTGCCGATTGAACTATTTGTATGTCTGACTCAATCGTATCCGCGTGAACAACATTTGTGGTAGCTACGACCCCCGCCTCAAAGAAAAGGGCTGTCAGTCCAGCAAATAACCATTTTTTACCAGCTTTGTACATCTTGTATCGCTGTTTTTTTACAACCGGTGCATGTTTCAAATTCTCTGATCTCATAAATGCTCCATCTTATGTTCCACTTTTGAAATATTTAGGTGCTAAACTATTTCTTTAATCATCTTATTATATAGGGAATCCAATGTTTGTAAAGTTCCGATATGGAATGAAAACGCCATCTCCAAGCTTTTTTCAACCCAAAGTCAATTTTTATGACCAAACAAAAATAGACGAGAAACCAAATTTGGTTTCTCGTCTATTTCAGACTATACCTGCCAAGCAGCAGGTACTCGTTGTTTGATTATAAATTAACATCGATGTTGAATGTTAGTTTCGACATTTCCAGTCCTTCAGTGACCAACTGGCCAATAAAGGCCATTGTCTTATCACGCATTTGCGCAACAATCTTATGATTTTGGTCCGTTAGGTAAGCTGTTAATGCATCTCCACTCAACGAAGTAGCACCTTTGTCAGTGGCTTCAATCAAACGACGTAACTCTTCACGACAGTTCTTCAAGTAATCGATATCTTCTTGATCAAAATGACTGTAGTGACTTTCCGTTAGCATCGAAACGGTTCGGTACATCCAGTAAGCATCTTTCACGTTATAAGTCATGGATGTGTCGCTGAAGCTTGGATCTGTATCCGTGGCATTCGCGTAGAATGGTAAATAAGGTGTGAATGCTGAAATACCAATCGAAATCCACATGATAGCTGACAGTTCTTCAGGGACATCGTTGCGAACTTGCAAGATGTGACTTTGTTGTGTCCGGTTCAATGAGATGGCACGGTAACGTGTCTTTTCAGCATCGCCACCCTTACCCAATGGATCAAAAGGCGTTTCATTGTAGTGAGAACTTTCGATGTATTGAATATCCTCAACACTGATCAACCGACTTGCACGGCGAATGAATGGTAAGTTGCTTGATTCTGGATCCTGATCGATTTCAGGGTTCAAGTAACGTTGACCATACCAAACACGAGGTGTGTTGTAATGACGATCCTTTTCAGTATCGGTCCCAAAGATGTGGCGGAAGTTCCAGCCTTCTTTGTCTGGGTTCAAATGATGTTCGTCAACAAATTCACGAATCCCATCGGACCACATAAAATTATCTGGGTCGTTGAAGTCAATTTGTTCTTGGCCAACTTGGTTTGCGGCAATCACATAGGCATCATCAGGAATCCGTGAAGCAACCCAATGATGACCCGTAACGATTTCCATGTACCAGATATCATCTTTATCGGCAAAAATGACACCATTACCTTCAGGAGAGCCATACTTCGCGATTAAATCGCCAAGGTAACTAACACCTTCCTTGGCGGAGTTAATGAATGGCAACACCATCGTTTGCATGGTATCCTCGGCCATTCCATCGGCAATCAAAGGATCATAGGCCAGTACTTTTTCATTGGCATAAACACTTTCGGTTGCTGACATAGCGATGTTCTTTTCGTTAAAGCCACTTTCATCGTAAATTCCTTCACTAGGAACATCGACGTTAGGTGTCGCTTGGAAACGATAACCACTTTCTGGCAATGGTGCTTTAAACCCATTCTGCGTAGAAGCTAACTCTTCATGACGTCCCCTAACGGCTGGGTTCATGACAAATTTTTGCGGTGTGATTGGTAAAAAGGTGTCGTCATTACGGGCAACCATAACAGATCCGTCGATGGATGCCTTCTTTCCAACTAACACTGTCGTACAAGCTTTATCCCATTTCATTCTCATACAGCCTTTCTTACTTATATTTATCAACTCACCCATTTTAACGCAGATGAAGGCCAGAAACCAACGCACAGTCCACTGTAAACAAAGGCAATCTCACAGCATTCAAGCCCAAGTTTGCTATAATTAATTTAATTAATAACTGAAGAGGTGCATGATGAAAAATTTTGTATTTGATGTAGATGGCACATTAATCGATTCAGAAAAGATGTACATGCTCTCCATGCAGCGTGCTTTGGCAGACACTGGTCGACAATTTGAATACGATCAGCTATCACCGACATTTGGTACCACAGGCGCCATTGCACTGAAACAAATCGGTATTCCTGACGCTGAAATTCCCGGTATCATGGCCGTGTGGCAAGATTACACAAAAGACACCTATGACACGATGCACGTCTATCCAGGTGTCGAAGCAGCTTTAAAACAGTTACACGAAAACTCACAGATTAAAACTGCCATCGTAACTTCAAAAGCGGCTGCAGAATATCAACGGGACTTAGTTGAAAACTTCCCTCTCGATCGATACATGGATAATCACGTTACTGCCGACGAAGTTAAACGTGGCAAACCAGCCCCTGATTCATTATTGGCACTAGTTAAAAAAATGAGCTTAGACGTCGCCGACACGGTATACGTCGGTGATACCATCTACGATTTACAAGCAGCACACGCAGCCGGTATCGCCTTTGCACTTGTCACGTGGGGCGCTGAAAAAGATCAAGCCCTGATTCGCGACAGTGAGTACATTGTCGACAAGCCCCACGCTTTACTAGACCTAATCACCAAGTAACCAGCGTGTTTCTTGGATGTCACTGGGAAGAGAGTGGGACAAAAGTCGGGAAGTCGGGAGCAAGACCTAGAACTTCCGTACGGGTTGGGCTTCAACCCGGTAGGTAGTTCGTAGTCTGCACAGCGACTTGACTTTTGTCCCACGTTTCCGCTA
>NZ_JQCB01000001.1:80391-97599 GCF_001437435.1 Furfurilactobacillus siliginis
TCCTCCGTTAGTACCAAAGTAAAAGTTCACATTAAAATAAAATAGTCGTTGATTCGTTTTACCCTTAACGGTGACTGAATCAACGACTATTTTGTCAGTTTTCGTTCAGTGAACACGAGGCAGTTGCAGTTCCCGTGGCGGCGAGTTTACTTGGTCGTTCACTGTACTTGTGCTTTGCCCGTAGCCACAAAACCAACAAAAAACACCAGTCAACCATCACTGGTCAACTGGTGCGATAAAATCAATGTTAGTGTAAGCCAACCAATGCAGCGAAGATCGGTACCACAATATCAATAACGATACTGATGATAACAACGGCAATGGCAGCCATTGAACCTTGTGCTGAACCTAACTTCAAGGCGAAAGCTGAACCAACAGTGTGTCCAGAAGTACCTAATCCAAGTCCAGTACCAATTGGGTCTGAGTTAAGACGGAAGACCTTAACTAACCAACCACCCAATGCGTAGATGATAACGGCATTAAGGATACATGCCATGGCTGTAACAGCGGCGTTACCACCAACAGCAGTTGAGATTGGTAAGGCAATCGCAGTCGTTGCGGCTTGTGGCAACATTGAAGCAATACCGATGTTGCTCAAACCAAAGGCCTTTGAAATACCGTAGATAACGAATAATGATACAAAGGCACCAACGATAAGTGATAACAGGATTTCAAGCCAGAACTTCTTAACGATATCGTTACGTTTGTACAAAGGAACGGCGAACGCAATGGTAGCTGGGTTCAAGAACCAGAATAAGATGTCACCACCTGGCTTGTAAGCCATGGTGTAGAACTTAGCGGTGTCCATTCCCAACATTTTGGCAATGATAACCAAGACGATGATCCCAAGGACCATCCCAACAAATAATGGCTGGAATAAGAAGAAACCTTTTGAAATTTTGAAGAGCCATTGACCTAATAAGTAAACGGCAACGGATAAGAAGATCCCAAAGAACGGTGTCACAAAGTATGCAAGTGGTCCTTTGATGACCGGTGCAGCAGCTGCTGCTAATAATGAAACGGACATGATTTAACCCCTCCTACTTGTTTTGATCTTCTGAGTCAACGTCGGCATCACGATGGAACAAGTGTACCCGCATCCAGATAAACAGACGCGTCGTGTACGCAACGACAACTAGCAATACGATTGTTGACAAGATGATAACGATGATCAACTTCCAACCTTCATTTTGCAAGATGCCCAGTGTTCCAGCTAATTGAACCCCAGATGGTACGAACAGGAATCCAATTAAACTAATCATGAAGCCACCGAATGAATCAACCCATTCAACCTTCACGATTTTAAACGTTAATGCTAAGTACAACAGAACCAAACCAATAACTGGTGTTGGTAATGGGAACTTAGGGAACGTTTTGACAAAGAATTCCGAAATCAACCAAGAAATAAATAAAATAGTAGCGTAAATTCCGATTTGAATCAGAATTGGTGCCGCTGTCTTTTCTGTGGTTGCACTTTCGTTGTTAGACTTGTTATTTGCTGCCATAACAACAACCCTCCTAATGTATTGTGAATAAGTGCTTAAGACGAATTGGCACATTGCCGCCGCGTCTTCTCAACAGTTAAATTTTAGCTGACCACTGCACTAAAAGCATCATTCACTTGTCAAACGCACCTTTTTGCCGCTGAAATACCCTATCGACAAACTAACATGCAGCAATGTTAGCAATCTTATTCACAAAGGCAAAAAAATACTTGCTTCTTAAGCAAGCATTCCAGGTTATGACAATGACTTACATGTTTAGCCGTTGCTTCATTTGTTTCACAAATGACCGACTCACTGGCACTTTTTCGCCGTTGATCAAAGTGATTTGATACGTGTGGTTAAACCATGGCTCAACTTCAGAAATTGCACTCACTTTCACAACAATACTGCGATGAATCTGCATAAATTTATCTTCTGGGAGCCGCTCCATCAGCCAGCTTAACGTATGGTGTGCATGAAATTTACCAGTCTGTGTCGTCAGCATTAGCTCACCATTTTCAACATAGCACACGATGATGTCAGCTTGTTTTAAGACGCGGGTTTTTTCATCTTCCGTAATGGAAATCATTCCCGAATCATGCACCGCTTCCATCTGTTTTGGCGTTGCCTCTGCCTGTCGTGTTTGCAGTAACTGGTCAGCCTTAGCCAAAGCCTGGTTGATACGCTGCTGCTCAAACGGTTTTAAAACATAATCTACAGCATTGATATTGAATGCACGTACCGCATAGTTATCATATGCCGTAGCGAAAACAACTAGTGGTGGCACCGCTAACTGATGTAACTTATCAGCTAGTTCAAACCCATTTTCGTTGTTTAAAGAAATATCCAGAAAAATCAAATCGATTGTTTCGCTCAGTAGAACACCAATCGCCTGTGCGACAGATTCAGCTTGGCTCACTTGGGCGATGAGTTGATTTTGTTTTAGTAAATACTCCAGTTCATCACGTGCCAATGGCTCATCATCAACGATTAAGACTTTCATTTTGCACCCGTTCCTTTCGTGGAATTAGCAAACTAACCGTGGTTCCAGCCGCGCTTGTATCGAAATGAAGGCGGCTTTCTTGACCATATAATCCTGTTAAACGTGCATTCAGATTTTCTAATGCAGTTCCGCTACCATTAGCAGAGGCGACAACCTGCTTGCCTAACTGTGGTAGCACACCTTCATCAATACCCAAACCATCATCTTTCACCGCCACTTGAATATGGGTTTTTGTTTCACTTACCAACACCCATACATGATTATCATGGCGTCGATTGCCAAAGGCATGTCGCATCGCATTTTCCACCAACACCTGAATCGTAAACGGTGGTAGCAGGACATTTTCACTCGTTTCAACATCGAAACCCACGGTATATTTATCAGGAAAACGTGTCTGTTCCAGTGATAAATAAGCATTCACGTGTTCACGTTCCTGCTGTAACGAAATCTCTGTCTCCCGCGCGCCCTGTAGGTTCGTACGGAAGTAGGTCGATAGTTGCAAAAGTAACGTCCGCGCTTTGTCTGCATCAGTACGCATCAAAGCTGAAATCGTGTTGATTGCATTGAAGAAAAAATGCGGGTTCACTTGTGCCTGCAAGGACTTAATTTCAGCATCTTTCACCAGCTTAGATTGTTCTTCCGCCATCCCCAAAGCTAATTGACTCGAGAAAATCGAAGCTAATCCAGTTGCCAATTGTTCCTCAACCGGTGTTAAATCTTTCGGGTTGGTAAAGTACATTTTCAACGTACCAACCACATGGCCTTGAACAATCAAGGGAATCACGACTGCAGCTGCCAGTGGACAGCCAGGATGGGGACACCCAATCTCAGCTTTAGAATGGGCAATTCGCATTTGACCAGTCGCAATCACACGTTTTGACAAATCCGTCATAACTTCTTTTTCTGGAATGTGATGATCACTACCTGGCCCCACATGAGCAAGCACGTCAGACGCATCCGTAATTCCAATGGCATCAAAGTTTGTATACTCACGAATAATTACGGCCGCCTGTTGCGCGTTTGTCTCACTCAAACCGGAACTGAAAAATGGTAAAGTTCGATCAGCTAATTCCAACACATCATGCGTTTGCACCGCCCGCAGTTGTTCTTCTTGATGAATGTAGGCAGAAATAACTGACATAAAAATCGCCGTCCCCGCACTATTTAAAATCATCATGGGGAAGAAGATCAGCTGTACCAGTTCAAAACCTGGCGTACTAAAGATGAAGATGAAGGCCATCTGTACAGCTTCCATCCCCAACCCAATCAATGCCGCTATCGCCATACCAGGATATTGATTCTTATCCAAGTATTTTCGACCAATCATGCCTGACAGCAATCCCACAATTACCGAACTGGCTATGTAGAAAAGGTCGGATCCATTTCCTTGAATCACCCGGTGAATCCCGGCGACCAAACCAACCGCTGTTCCCACTACGGGACCACCGACTAATCCAGAAACGGTGATTGCTAAGGTTCGTGTATTGGCAATCGAATCAGTCGCAGGTAACCCAGTCAGCCACGTCGATGAAATCAAATTATTGTGCGGGGTAATTTCAACCCCTGTTAAATTTGAAATAACAGCAAACGCCGCAAAGATTAAAATTAAAATTCCTGTTGCTGTCCAATTATCATGTTCCTTCACTAATCGGCGAAAGTAGCTAACATTCACCAGCACGAAGGCTAGAATGATGATTAGACCAACCCGTTGCATCATTAATAGAAAAAGTGTAAGCATGTTTTCTCCTGCGAACCTGTTTAACTTCTATTATATCCGGCATTGCGCCCATGCAAAAGGGGCACTTGCTTAACTGGTGCAGACTTCGTATATTAGACATATTCCTAATCTTTGACACCAACGTACATTTATAGAGGAGCCCCATCGTGACAGAGGATCATTTCTACCAACCTAAAGACAGCAAAGACGCTATGCGCTACATTGAGCGCCTATTTAATCGGTACAAAGACGCCCCGATTACCCAAGAACTCGTCGACTATAATCACAATTTAACTGCTTCTCTACGTGACGATATTGCGACCGCCGCCACGGCCGAAATGGTGCCGAACCGTCACGACGCCGCCATTAAAATGGCTGATGAAATGGATCGTTGGGCCCGTGTTCGTGCGGCGGGGCAACCCTATCGAGGTGAGCTCAAACATTTTAAATTCGTGGGTGAAGCTTCTACGCCTCGGTTTAAAGCACGCACCATTAAAAATAATCAACGCGGTGCCATGCGTGGCTCGCGACACTAAGAAGCGTGGTGCAAAAATCGGAAGTCGCGAGCAGGACTTAGGGCAGCGACTTCCTGACTTTTGACCGCCGTTTTAGCTATTGAAAATCAAATGGGAGCAAGACAAAATTTATTTGTCTTACTCCCATTTTTTATGTGCGCTTTTGTTGTGGGTTAGAGAACCAAACGTTGTCGGTTTTATGGCGAAAACGAGCTCTCCAGCCTTGAATCCTGTGCAGAACAGGCTGGTTCGCTCTCTGGTCTAAAACGAGCTCTCCAGCCCAGCCGTCTGTGCATTGCTTGCCGACCGTACAGGGCTAAAGCCCTTCCCGCCCTGCCTGCAATTGCTCGGCGCCTCCCGGGCTGGTTCGCTCTCTACTTCTTATATAACAATCTGGTAACCAACTCAAAACTCTCCGTGGTGGTATGAATTTGGTGATGATTCGTGTTCTTCATCAAAATTTCGTGGTAATTCGGGATAATCCCTGCCACTAAGTATCGTAATGACTGCGCCTGGGCGAACGGGACCGAGTTATCAGTTTCCTCACCATTCGTTGACCCGTAAACATTTTCAATGATTGCTTGGTGATTTGCCCGTAAATTATTTCGATCAGCTAATAACTGCCGGTAGATTCTAGTCGGACGTTTCGGCTCACCGCTCGCTAAGATATCACGGCCACGGTTCACACCTTCATCAACCGGCGTGCCAAGCAAAACCATCTTATGTAGGCGCGGTAACTTAGGATCATTTCCATACCGAATCAGTTGGCTAACTAGGGCACTGCCACCCCATGAATGGCCAACTGCATTGTATGTCGTTACCCCATACTGGTCTTTCAGCAATAATAAAATTTGATTTAACCACTTCACTTGGGGTTGATACGTATTGGCAAGGTTTCTTGAAAACGTAACTTGAATCAGTGGGTTCACAACGTTTTTCCGTAGGTGCCCATACACATGCACGCGACCAAATGTATCCACATTGATGCGCATCACCTTACCTGCCGTGTGATTATCCTGCATGTACGTAATCATCTGATTAAATGAATTAGCGGACGTGCCCCAGCCAGGCATCAGAATTGTGGGCACATGAGTAGCCGTCACTTTAGTGCTGATTTTATTTGTCGTCAGTGGCTCACCAGCCACCCCGATACTCGTTACTTTACGAAACAGTACAAACGCTGCTCCTAACACCAGCACAACCGCGCCAGCAATGGTCCAGACTCGTCGATGCACAGCCGGTTCCTCCTCATTCTTTGTCAGTTGTAACTGTACAGCTTTTAGCGCACGGTGACCAGCAAATCACCATGGCGACGCTGAAATATTCAGAAGCATGAATCGCGGTCTTTTATGATCGACCCGATTATAATGGATACAACACTAACTTAGGAGGCATTACGCATGGCAAATCCAATTCTCGCAATCGTTGGGGTCGGCAACACCGGTCTTGCACAAGCACAAGCTAGTTTATTTGGTCAGCATGGTTTTGATATCGCCCTCGTTTCACGCGATCAGACCATCATGAATGAAACCGCAGCTCAATTAGCAAATGAAGATATCAATGCGACTGTTATCCCCACTGACTTAACCAAACCAGAAACGATCGCCGCTGCCTTTGAACACATCAAGCAACTGGGTCAGCTCACAGCAGTTATCTTTAACGCCACCTACCGTCCAGGAATTTTACCTAGCCAATTGACTACTGCCGAGGCAACTACTGGCATGCTGATTGGGGCTGTGGCACCCATTGCTGTTGCAGCGGCCGCCTTACCACAACTACAAGCAATCGACGCACCAACAGCTCTGCTATTCACCAATAGTATCGCCGCCGCTAAGCCATTCACCAATGCGCCCCTTCAATCCATGGAAAAGGCTGCGATGACTGCCTATGTTAAGACGCTTAACGATGACTTATCTGAATCAAACGTCTTCGCCGGACTTGTCACCATTAACACCTTCGTGCGGACAGGCCACCGGGAAAATCAAGATCCAAAAAATATCGCGAAAGCCTACTACAAACTCTTCCAAGAACGAACTCCAGTCGAATTACCCTATCATGATTTAATTGAAGATAATTAGACTGGGATAAAAGTCGGGAAGTCGTGAGCAAGACCTAGAACTGCCGTACGGGTTGGGTTTCAACTCGGTAGGTCGTAGTCTGCACAGCGACTTCCCGACTTTTGTCTCACGTTTTCACCATTTAAACGTGTAAATCAAAAAAGTATTTGGGACAAGATGAATTTTGTCCCAAATACTTTTTTTCGTGTCTCTTCACTAAAATAAATCTAACTGATCCGTGCCAACAGATGGTGGTGTGATTGTCTGTTGCGTCCCTAATGGTTCAACAGCAGTCCGTTTTCCTGTCGGATTAGTCGCATCCATCGCATCCATCGTCTGGTTCAACAACTCATCCACAAATACGTTGCCTGAGTTATCGGCATGACCCTTCGTCCACTCGAACCGTAAATGTGGAAAAGCCTTCAAGACATCATATATTGCCGCCCACAGCTCTTTATTAGCCAATTCACCAGCGCTACGTTGCCACCCACGACGTTGCCAGCCTTGCAGCCAATTCTTCGTGATGGCATCTAGAACATATTTAGAATCTAGCACCGCCAGAATTGGTTCTTGGTTCAAGCCAACGTTTTTTAGTGCCGTCAATGCTTGCAGCAAACCGGTGATTTCCATCTTATTATTGGTTGCACCAAATTCACCCAATGAATCAAAGAATTGCTGACCGTCGGACTTGATCAAATAAGCCCACGCGGCTTTATCGCCTTGCTTAACGTGCCCACCAGCGGTGTTTCCCGTGTTGCGAGAACCGCCGTCCGAATATAGAACGATTTTTTCATCGTGTTGTACCTGTGTGGTGGCCGGCGTCACCTTCTTAGCATGACTTTGCTTGGCGTAGTTTCCACCGGCATCTAACCACGCTTGAGCATCGTTGCGAGTCGGAAAACTCTTATAACGCGCACCTGCTACACCATCCACCTGCTGTTTCGCAGCTGCCCACGTGGTGTAGATTCCAGCCCGATGTCCTTTTGCAACTGCATAAAATTTTGCCATGTTAGCTTTTATCTCCTCTTTGCTGCCATTTCTGATAATTACGCCACATTTTTTGCTGCACGACAGGCATGACATATTCATCAAACGCTGTCTCCTGAATCGCTTGGCCAGGAAAAAGGCTTAAATCAGGCGTTTTAGTTAACTGGGTAACTAATAACTGGATTTGCCATTTCTGATGCGTAAATGTATGTGTCACCTTGCGACTTGAAACCGGCGTCAGTGAAAGTTCAATCCCAGTATCTTCCTCAAAGGTCGCGGCTGCACGGCGAATCAATTCATCCGTTTCCGGTAATGCCGTTTCGTCGTCTACTAGTAAATCCGTCTCTTTAACCAATGGTAATGTCCACATATTTGCCAGCATGCCTGTCGATGGACGCTGCGTTAACAAGTAACCAGCCGGTGTTTGAATGACTAGTGCAAAGTAGTTAATCGGTACCGGTCGCGGTTTTGGCGTCTTCACCGGATAATCCAGTTCATGCCCATCTAAATACGCTTGGTTAAAAGCTTTAACTGGTGAATGTTCACTATCAGGATTGACTGCGGTCATATAGCTGCTCCCCAGGTCCATAATGGCTTGATTAAAATCACCAGGCCGCTGTGGATCAATCACTGCTTGAATGGCATCAAAGAACACGCCCCGTGACTCCGGCTTCGCAATATCGGCGTCAATTTCTAACAGCCGACTAAACACACGAAATGCGTTTCCGTCTACCGCTGGTACCGGTTCTTCGAAAGCAATACTAGCAATTGCGCCGGCAGTGTACGGTCCAATACCTGTTAATTCCTGTAAACCGGCCGCCGTGGTTGGCCATTGACCGTGTCGATCAATAACAATTTCTTGTGCTGCCCGCTGCAGATTACGCGCACGCGAATAGTATCCCAGCCCTTCCCACGCCTTTAGTAGCTTATCAGCAGGTGCTTTTGCCAGCGCATCAACCGTCGGAAATGTTTTCATGAACCGCTCGTAATAAGGAATGACCGTATTAACTTGCGTCTGCTGCAACATAATTTCCGAAACCCATACATGATAGGGATCATGATCCTTACGCCACGGTAAGTCACGTCCCTCTTTGTCATACCAATCAAGTAGCGTCTGACGAAAGGCATTAATTTTCTCAGCTGACCATTGTTCCATGTCCTTGCCGTCTCCAGTCATTTACGTTTTTTAGTACTGTCATCGTAGCAAAAAAAAGACAAGAGAGCGAACCAGCCCGGGAGGCGTCGAGCAATTGCAGGCGGAGCGGTAGGCGTCGTGAAACGACACCGGACGGTCAGCAGGCAATGCACAGCGGACTTGGGCTGGTGAACTCGTTTTAAATCAGAGAGCGAACCAGCCTGTTCTGAATCCGAGCAAGAACAAGGACGGTGGTAGTGGCAAAGCCACGGACAGCGGACAGGTTCTGCACAGGATTCAAGGCTGGGTAGCTCGTTTTAGTCCAGAGAGCGAACCAGCCCGGGAGGCGTCGAACAATTGCAAGCAGGGCGGGAAGGGCTTTAGCCCTGTACGGTCGGCAGGCAATGCACAGACGGCTGGGCTGGTGAACTCGTTTCCACCATATAAAAGATAACAACCGCCCAAAACAAAAAGAGCCCCTCAGGATAGCTATCCTAAAAGTCTCCCACAAACTAATTTTTCTCCCCTACAGCACAACCGTTGCACTTTCCAATTCAGCACTCGCCACATCCACCGCATGTTGAATTTGTTGATGGTTATGATGTTCCTCGCCAATCACCAACAGATCATAAGAAAAATCTGTGCAATACACTTCTTCAGTCAAGCGTGCCAAATTGCTGCCACGCTTTACATCAATAACGACATTAGCCAATCCCATTGCCATTGCGACATCCTTTAAGTCAGTCGCAAACTTAGCCGCATCATCTTGCAGCTTGTGCATGTAACTAGGGTTTAAGACATTAAAGATACTTAAATTATCATCATCAATCCATACCATAATGCCGAGATCCGCACCATTTGTTAGTGCTGTCTGCAAAGCATAATCAAATGCGTCAATATTTTCCGTGGCTGCGTCAACCACAACGGACACTTTATCGAAACGCGTTACTTCTGCTAATTCCATAATGTCACTTCCATTCAAATTAACTGTTTCTCTTGGAAACAAAAAGAAGTATAGCACCCATTGTTTCCAAAAGAAACATTTCGGAGTAAAATAAATATAAATAATTTTTTGAATGGAGTAAGAGAACAAATATGAAAGACTACCGGAAACACGAGCTCGGCGACTTATACGCCCAACTGATTCATTTTGAAACGATGTATCATCCCTTTGAACAGCGGTTTCAACAAGCTGTCAACATGCGGCAAGGATTCGGTCCCTTTGGCAACATTGATCATCATGACGCCCATAACCTACAACATTGGTCTGAACATTTTGATCATCACTTTCATGGCCCCGTTCGCGATGTCTTGGAAACAATTAAGGACAATCCCAACATTAACGCACGGACAATCAGTGAAAAGACTGATATTTTGCCCGGCACGTTATCCAAATATTTAAAACGCATGATTGGTCGGCACCTCGTTGCTGAACAAACCAATCCTGACAATCGTCGTGAAAAATTCTATTCATTAACTGACGGCGGGAACTGGTTGCTATCCGTTGCTCACGGTGTTCAAGAAGACGATCAGCAATCCAAGAACGATATCTTTGAAGAGTTTACTGAAGATGAACAAGATGTAATTGTCCGCTTCTTAGTGGCCATGCGCCATCGCGATGATCAAACTGACGACGATCAAAAAAAGCCATCCTAATTAGGATGACTTTATAACGCACACTCGCTTAATATTCACCTTTAATAACGAAGAATGATCCACGAATCGTTCCTGCAAGCTTGGATTTTTGCCGTGCAAACTTGAATTTGCCTTCAAACTCGGTGGGAATTTCTATCCCGTCTGATAATTTGAAGCCAACCGCGCGTTTGCCACTTGGATCAATGCTGTACATGACATTCACAGCCAAACCATTTTCATAGAACACATATGCCATCTTCAGACCATCCACTTCAAAGCTGGTGGTTTCTAATGGTTTATAACCAAAATGCATATCGCGTTCTGCCAAAACTGTTTCGATCCATTTCAAAGTATCAGGATCTTCAGCAGCAGGAACCGTTACGAATTCATGTTTGTACTTGTTCCAGTAATAGCGTGCTTCATTAGCGCGTAAACCGGCTAATGCCTCAGCGACCGGCGAACTTTCTAGTCCGACAGTGGAAACATCTTTAAAATCAACTTTATAACTCATCACAAAGCCTTTCTGAAACAGAATTGATTGCGCTTTCAGTTTATTTATATCACTGCACAATGTCAATTTATTTAATCAGCGCTTTGTACTTATTTATAGAGTGCTGTCGACAAATACCGTTCTCCGTTATCAGCGGCTAATGCCAGTACCTTCTTGCCTTTGCCTAGTGTCTTAGCACGTTCAATGGCCGCCCAAACTGCTGCGCCACCTGAGAAACCAAGTAAGATCCCTTCCTGACGCGCAATTTTCTGAGCAGTTGCAATCGCGTCATCACCAGTCACGTCGGTCACGCTGTTATAAATCTTGGTGTCCAACACATCAGGCACAAAACCAGTCCCAATACCTTGAATTGGGTGTTTGCCAGGCTCGCCACCATTTAAAATAGCTGAGGCAGCTGGCTCAACACCAATGATTTCAACATCTGCATTCGTTTCCCGCAAGAACTTACCGGTACCTGAAATCGTACCGCCTGTTCCAATTCCTGCGACGAAGACATCTGGCGTACCATCAAAGTAATCAACGATTTCTGGTCCAGTGGTTTCATAATGCGCCTGTGGGTTTAACTCGTTGATGAACTGACCTACACGTAGGTAGCCACCCTTTTCGAGATACTCGTTCACGAGATTGATTGCACCGGTAATACCTTGCGCACCGGGTGTTTCAATCAATTTCGCACCATATGCGCGCATCAATTGCTTACGTTCTTCGCTGGCGGTGTCCGGCATTACCAACACCGCTTTGTAGCCCTTGGCGGCTGCCACTGCGGCAATTCCGATACCAGTATTTCCTGATGTAGGTTCAATTAAAGTCATGTCCGCAGTTAATGCGCCACTTTGTTCGGCAGCTTCGATGAGTTTGAGTGCAATCCGATCCTTTACGGAACCCGCTTCATTGAACGCTTCTAGCTTCACATAAACATCGGCAGCGTCATCGGGAACGGAACGTTGTAGTTTAACAATGGGTGTGTGACCGATGTAATCGAGAATACTTTCTTTTTTAATCATGGATAGAACCTTCCTTTTTGTTTGTCTGTTGTTCTAAATGTGTAATTAAATGATGCCGCTG
Source organism: Furfurilactobacillus siliginis (assembly GCF_001437435.1). Classification (GTDB taxonomy): domain Bacteria; phylum Bacillota; class Bacilli; order Lactobacillales; family Lactobacillaceae; genus Furfurilactobacillus; species Furfurilactobacillus siliginis. Next base: position 92,501 of record NZ_JQCB01000001.1, read on the forward strand.
CCAACTACGCACGACTTGTGCAGGATTGCCGGCAACGGTATTCCCTGCTAAAACATCATGTAGTACGACGGCACCCGCACCGACTTTGGCATAATCATGAATTATGATGGCACCGAGAATTAAGGCGTTGGCACCCAACAAAACGTTATTACCAATTGTTGGGTGTCGCTTACCAGGATGATCATGCCGCGCCCCTAACGTCACCCCGTGTAACATGATGACATCATCGCCAACAATCGCCGTTGCGCCAATAACGACGCCCATCCCGTGATCAATAAACAGTCGTTGGCCTATCTGTGCCGCCGGATGGATCTCAACGCCGGTATGATGCCGCGTCCAATGGCTGAGTAAATCTGCCAGCATGTAATGCCGTCTTTGCCAAAGCCAATGTGTGATGCGGTGCATCCAAACCGCCTGGTAGCCTGGATAGGTCAAGATGACTTGCCAGCGGCTACGTGCAGCAGGATCGCGTTTGATGATGCTATCAATTGTGGCAAACATGATAAACCTCCTTAAAAAATAAAGTGCACCCACTTCCGGTAACTATGGCAACGAGACCAAGTTAGGGAAGTGGATGCACTAAAAACATCAAGGTATCCAGTTATTTGTGCTAAGTAAAAGACAAGTCAGCTGACTTGATCTCTATCTAGCTACGAGGGTTAACGGATAGATGACGATCCCATGAACTTGGCGTGAGAATCATTCCGTTACAACAGCAAGTCATGTTCGTCATCTAAATGCACCCCTTTCGTTAAGTAATTGTCTGTAGTTTACTGACTTATTTTCCGTAAGTCAATCATTAAAAATGCGTTTGTAAGGTTAACTACTATTGGTTAATCCTGCACACTATGTATACTAGAGACAAAATCCAATCAGTAAGGTCGAACTATTATGACACTTATATTTGCTATCGGACTGCTAATCATCGCAGTCATTGCCGCAGAAATTATCTATAACCAATTCTCCAGCATCCCGCTTGCGTTTTATCAAATTGCTGCTGGTGGTCTGCTGTCTTTCATCACGTTCTATCATCATTATCAATTTGATCCGAAGTTCTTCTTATTCGCCATCATTGCGCCAATCATGTTTAACGACGCCCAGGAAACATCCCGCAAAACACTGGGGCGCAACATCATGGACACGTTGTCACTAGCCATTCTCTTAGTGATCACGACGGTTGTTGCAGTCGGCTTCGGTGTGCACTTTATTTATCCGGCCTTGAGTCTTTCTCTGGCCTTTATGTTGATTGCCATTGTGAGCCCCACCGACGCCACCGCGGTCACTTCAATCACGAAGAACCTGCAACTGCCCTCTGGGTTGATGGAAACCTTAAAGAACGAATCGCTATTAAACGATGCATCTGGGATTGTGGCCTTTGACCTCGCTTTGACGGCTCTGATTTCAGGAAACTTTTCGGCATGGGATGGCACCGTGACCTTCCTGCAGACTTTCTTTGGTGGTCTGCTGCTTGGAGCCATTCTGGGGTGGGCTGTTATCGCCTTGCGACTTGGTTTGATCAACTGGAATATTGATAATTCTTCGATCAGTGTCCCGATTCAGCTCATGACACCGTTCATCATTTACTTAGTAGCTGAGGAACTTCACGTATCAGGTATCTTAGCTGTCGTTGCGGCTGGTTTAATGCATGGTCTGGAACGTGATCGGCTGCAACTAACCTCTACTAAAATGCAAGTCGTTAGCACCAGTGTTTGGGGATTACTGACCAACTTGTTAAACGGTTTCGTGTTCGTCTTACTTGGTGTTAGCTTGCCAACCATCGTCGAAAATCTATTTGCGCGTCATCAAGTGTCCATCTTGATTTTGGTTGGACTTGCGCTTGGTATCTACGCGTTGATGATTGTCATCCGCTTCCTGTGGATTCGACGCTTCATTAACCTACCGTTTCGTAAGAATCCCAACCAGTCTGCACTGCTGCTTTCCTTAAGTGGTGTTCACGGAACAGTTACTTTAGCCATGGCGTTCTCCCTACCTTACACGCTGCGTGGTGCAGCATTCCCGATGCGAAACGAATTGATTTTCATCGCTGCCATTATTATTTTAATGAGCTTAATTGTGCCGCTGATTACGATTCCATTTATTCTTCCTAAGCAAAGTTCAGATAGCCGTGAAAACTTTACAGAAGCCCATCACCTCATGATCGACTACGCGATTGCCTGGATGAAAAATAATATTGACGAATCCAACCCACGACACACCGTTATTGAGACGCTGTACAACGAAAAAGGTAGCCAAGCACGACCAAATCGCAAAGAAGTGTCGGCCTTATTCGCCGGTGCCACACAGGTTGAGGCCGACGCTATCTCAGAGCAATTGACTAGCGATAACCTCTCCGACATGGAACGCCACATCTATCAGAAGTACCTCAACATGATTACCAGTCGTAATGGTAATCAATCTGATCGACATAAATTAAAGGTGCGGCTAAAGATTACTTTGTCCCGTATTTTACACCGCAAGACTTATCGTAAAGCACGGCAGCAAGGGCAAAAACGTGTTGCAGAATATCAACAAGCAGTCTCAAAAACACCGAAGAAAATCACCATTGAGCCAGATCCAAGTAGTATTCAACCAGCGACATCCGCCACTACCAGACTGGAAAGCATCAGTGCCACACCTGTACAAACACAATCAGCATCGGCAACAGACAACGATATTGCCGCTGATAGCGAAACGACAAAAGTTGCTGCCGACATTGGTAATGCATTGAGTCGCAACGACGACACTGCGTTACCTGCTTTGATCCAGACATTTTCAGACAATCCACAAGCAACCTGGAAGCTATCACGTCAGTTGATGTTAAACATCGAGCAGCTCGGTAACGACGCCGTTATGCAGTGGTTATATAATCAGGATGTCTCACGTGATCCAGCCGCCATCAACGCGGTTCGTGACTCTTACATCAAACGGGCACAACATTTCCGTCGTAATGAAGATGGCCAAAGCGAAGCACTGAATTCTCTCTTCTTAACAGCCTTCCAAGCTGAATATCAATACATTCAAGACGCGTTGAGTAACGAACGTATTTCAGCCGCAATGGCTAAATCATTAAGAGAACAGGTTTCTTATGATCAAATGGTCTATATGCAAAATGAAAGCTAAATAGAGTGGGAAAACAACAATGGGTCCGGGACATAATTAATTATGTCTCAGACCCATTGTTGTTTTCTGATTTTCAATAGCGGAAACGTGGAACAAAAGTCAAGTCGCTGTGCAGAGGATGAACAGCCTACCGGATTGAAGACCAATCCGTACGGCAGTTCTAGGTCTCGCTCACGACTTCCCGACTTTTGTCTCACTCTCGTCTTTTACATTCAAAACTAATTTTCCACTACTCCACCTGATTTACTACGCTCAAATTTTCTAATAACTCATCGCTAATCCGCTCACTCGTAAAGCGCTGCATCGGTGTCCATTCATGTCGGTCTTTAAACGCAACTGGATATGCTGCCAACACAGCGACCATCAAGTTATTTTCGGTTAAAAAGATTTGTCCAGCGCCAGTAAACTTCCCTTTGGTATGCTTACCGATTCGCCAAACATGGGGCTTCCCATCGCCGCTTGCTTCATATTGTCCCGACGCATTGGCATGCACAGGTACGCCAACAAATCGTTGTACATCATACTTACCCTTCATTTGGTTACTCCTTATGTCGTTGATGCGCTGGAATTGTGGCTGGATCTGGAACAGTTGCAACGCTGGTATCAATCACCCCAAATTGATGGCGCATCCGTCGTTCAATCTGCTCACCAATCTCATAACTCGCTAAAGTGGTAATCATCGCATCCACAAAAATCGTTACTTCCAACGTTACTAAATTTCCACTGTAATGTGCCTTTAACTCAACAACTGACCGGACACCAGGTACAGTCGCAATTTCATCACGAAACTGTGATTCTACATGCGGGTCAAAATAATCCGCTAAGTTTAGACTACTATCGCGAAAAATTTTAAATCCAGCCGCTAAAATAAAGACCCCAACAATGACACTAGCCACACCATCTAGCCATGTTAAATGAAACACCAGTGCACCACCAATTGACAGCATTGTGCCAATACTCGTAAACGCATCACTTAAACTATCCTGTGATGAAGCCGTTAACGCAGCATTTTGCAGCTTACGTCCTGCTTGCCGATTAAAATACCAGACCACCAGCATAATAATACTTGCCAATCCTGCCCCAACCAACGCAATTGGTTCTGGAATCACACGCGTTGCTGGACTCATCAGGCCACGAATACCGCCGACAATAACTGACACTGCAATCCCTATCATGATGATACTCGTTACCAATGTAAAGATTGTCTCTGCTCGAAAACGCGTCAACCGCGCACGTTCTGGTGTTACACCAGCTACCTTTTCAGGACCATCGGTGATTCCCCGGTCAAAAGAATCTGCGTCTGTGTCTTTGGCAATATACAATCCAATGACCAATAATATTGTCGAAATGATTCCCGACACATTATTAAACGCATCTGCACGCAATGTTTGCGACTGACTCATCACCGCCAGCACGTACTCAATAATTGCAATGCATACATATGCACCAACGTTGTACAGCAAATGTCGGATTGCACCATTTAATTTACTGATTTCTGCGGCTTGAATACGAGCCCACGTCTGCTGCTCTCTTTCAATGTGTCGGCCAACATGATTTTTCATACACGTAACTCCTTATCTATCCTTAACAGTGTAGTCACTTACCGAGTAACCGACAACCAACAAAGCAGCTTTCGGGCATGATAATGTGCTTTTTTCCGCTGATTAGCTACAATGGAGTTGTTCATAACAACAGTGAAAGAGGTGAGCACACATGGCACAAAGCTTCCCAGCAGGACAAGAACCAACAGAAGAACGCAGGACGGTTACGGTTGATGGTGTTGAAATCACCCTGTTTGTACGTGACGACACAATCATCAGTAAATAATCCTTAACAAAGGATCACAAAACGAAGGGTCTAGGACATAACTAATTCTGTCCTAGACCCTTCGTTTTTTAAGTTTCAATAGCGGAAACGTGCGCCAAAAGTCAAGTCGCTGTGCAGACTACGAACCACCTACCGGATTGAAGACCAATCCG
>NZ_JQCB01000001.1:97806-148766 GCF_001437435.1 Furfurilactobacillus siliginis
TCACTCTCTTCGTTTTTTCAAGTTCAAAACGCTAAATTATCGGCGATGCTTCATGTTCTTTTTGAAATTCTTTTGCCCGCCGACATCTTTCAATAGCCGTGTTAGTTTTGTTTGTTCAACTTGACGCCCTGATAGACCTGCATACTGCATTTCTCGTTGCAGCTTCTGATAACTCGCCAACCGTTCAGGCGTTAGTCTGCCGTCTTTCACGGCACGTTTTACTGCACAGCCCGGTTCCGTCTCATGTTGACAATCTGTAAAGCGACATTGTTTTGCTAGCTCCGTAATGTCACTAAAACTTTGTGCTGCTGCCGTCTCACTAGCATCCGCGACGCCAACTTCACGCATTCCAGGGGTGTCAATAATCCGTGCGCCGCCCTGAAGAACGTGCAGCACCCGACTAGTTGTCGTATGCCGCCCTTTATCATCGCTGTCACGGACACGTTCAGTGCGTTCAACGTTTTCTTGCATCAATACGTTCACTAACGTTGATTTGCCGACACCTGATGAGCCAACAAAGGCGATCACTTTGCCATGACTTAAATATGGTGTAAAGACCGTCTGAATTAGTGCCGGATCTGTTTGTTTTGTAGTGATTACGTCAATTCCAAACATGTTATCACGGACTTGTTGAACCCCTTCTGCTAACTGAATGTCACTAGCTAAGTCGGCTTTCGTAAGCACGACCACTGGTGTCGCACCACTATCCCAAACCAGCGTCGCATAACGATCTAAACGCGGCAAACTAAAATTCTGATTTACTGACATGGTGATAAATACGTAATCCAAATTAGCCGCAATCAACTGTGCTTGACCATCTACGCCACCACTTCGTTTCAAAACGCCTTGTCGTGGTAGCAACGTCTTGATCAGAACAAAATCTGCCTGCGCATCACCCATGACATAGTCGCCAACAATCGGCCGCTGCTGTTCATTAAACAATCGCCCAGCTAACTTAGCTGAAAATTCGTGATTGTCTTCGTCAATAACTTTATAGTTATCCTGTGCTTGTAAACTTACCTGATATTTCTTTTCCATTGTGTCCTCCCAGACTTTTTAAATCCTGGAGGCGTCCCACTAGCCTCCTTGGCTAGCGCACAATGTCCTCGCGTTTACACATAAAAATTTCTCCTACCATTTCAAATTGCACTAAAGTGCTTGAACAGTACTCTACCAACATTAGTGTGCAAATTCAACTAGTTTTTTTCACTTTAGCAACACCCTTAAGGACGCTCAAACCCTTATCAATGCGCGATTTAAACAACAAAAAGCAAATAGAGACATATTGTTTGTAAGCGGTACCAATTCGTGCTACTATACTGGTGAGGAAAGGAACTCCCTCCCTCGATCGACGCCTTCTCAATGCAGCCAACTAGGCTGGTTCTGTGAACCATAGTGTGGTTGCCAAAGCTACCCCAGCGGAGTCACGCTGGTAGTCCGCAGGTCACGTAACGTTTTGATGTTGAGAAACATCCCCCGCGCATTGATGACGCAATTAGCCATCCGCGCTAAAGTCGGTGACACAGTAGGTTACGGTAGCAGCTCAGCTTCAGGAATCAAGATTTAAGTATCTAAGTTTCAAGAACCATGTTTCAAAAGCTCCACGAATTTGTACCATTGTTCCCCAAGTATCACTTGATGAGCATGTCGCGATGAAGAACGAATCAAAGCAGGCGATTCCAATGACCAAGTTAGTTTAAGGGACTCCCAGTGAATCAAGGAGTTTCAGCGTTTCCCGTACCAAAACACAATAAGGTTTCACTCTGGGAGGTGTATGACTGATAGCTAGTCATATGTGTGCCACGCGTGATACCTATACCGCCGCTAGCCTGTCGATCAAACGGTGATGAGCGACCAGTGGTAATGTTGATTGCCGCTTCGCCCACATTAGCAGACATTTACAAGTGGACAGGTAGGTCAGGACAAGGGATTACGTAAATTGAATATTGAGGTGTTAGACCATTTCTAATTGTAAAATGATTGTTACGCCGGTTGAGGATCTTTCCTTGATGTAATGGGTTCCGAGTAGAGAAGGCTCGGAGCCTTTTTTGTTTGCCTGCTGTTACATTGATTGGTGCAGATCGTCCGTAAACAGGATAAACACGAACTCGCTACGCTCGTCGGCGAACAACTGTGGCCCTTGCCGTTTCGCCCTGCGGAATTCTTCCGCGGTCTCTACTCCCAGGGCGGCAGTTGTTCGCCATCGTGTTTACCCTGTTTACGGACGAGTGTTGTTTACCTTTGGCAAACAACACAAGCCCACACGCCTCTTTATCCAAGCCTTTCAAACAAGTCTTCACTATACTTAATGCAGCAAAGTCGGCGTATCGATTTCTGACTTCAAAACTCGTTCAGCAGTTACAAGTTCAGCTAGTTTTCCTTGGATTTTAGCTAGTTCTAAAGTCAGCAGGTCTTGACGCCGCGCTAAAATATCGGGCGCTGCGTAATTCAATTTCGCTAAGCGCCTCAAAGTTTCAATGGATACGCCAACATTTCGCAATACTGTGATATTTTTCAACCAGGTTACATCAACATCACTAAACTCTCGCCGACCTCCGCTAGTACGAGGAATTTTACATAAGATTCCTTCATCGTCGTAATACCTAATTGTAGAAATTGGTACATTAGTCAGTTGAGCGACTTTCGATATTTTCAAGTTGTACACCTACCTCAGTAATCGGAATAACACCATTGTAAAGATCAAAACGCTGATTTAGAAGCTCTTTATCTAATACTGCTTGTACCATTACTGCAGCAACATCTGCACGGCTCACTCGATTATCGCCTTGAATAAGGCCAACATGATTAGTACCTGTTTCATTTGTCAAAATAGCAGGTCGTACAACAGTGTAATTCAAACCACTATGAATTAAAGCCTCTTCCGCATAATACTTTGCCAAATAATAAATTGGAATATCAAACACAGACCAGGTGTCCCTCGACTCTGCTCCAGCCGCAGATTCCATAATAAAATGTTTGATTCCTTTTGCCTTAGCAGCAGTCATTAGTTTAACCGCTCCATCTAAATCCAACCATACTGCATCCTGTGGCCGATTTTGTGCCGCACCTGCTGTGAAAATTATTGCTTCAATATTCTCTGGTAGCTTCGCCTTGATATCCTCAACACGATCATTAATTAAGTCAATTACTACAGAAGCTATTCCTCGATCGGAGAATTCTTTTGCAGTCTCCTCACGACGTACACCGGCGATAGGAACTAGCTGTTTCTTCTGCAATTCATCGATGACCATTCTCCCATTTTGACCATTAGCACCCATTACAAAAATCATTTTTCTAACCTCCCATTTGCTATGTTGAAGCTAGTCTACAACCTAAAGCGTGCTTTAGGTCAAGGATAAACCCCTTCTAAATATATTTGTATTCCACTCTCGACCGTCTCAAAATTCGCTACTCATAGCTATTCACTAAAAACAAATCATATTTGAAGTAAAATCACGCTTAAAACTGGTTTCGACGCTGACTACAGGCACGCTAAGGAAAATCGGTTACAGTGTGTGTCGACTGTGCGTTTTGCAACGCAAAACACACTCGTCAGTCCACCAGTCGTTAGCGATGGCAGACAGTTGACGTCCCGTTAGTGAGGGCTGCACAAGAATTGTGCAAAGTCCGAACGACTAGGGACCTCAATTGTCTGCCGACGAGCACAGCGAGTTCGCTAACGGCTGGTGGACTGACGACACTACATAACATTTTTAAGCCACATTACTTTGACACACACAGTAATACGTGATACATTGTTGTCGATCGAAAATAACAATAACCGGGAGGCACAACATGAAACCCGAGATTTCAAAGGATATCATTCGTGGTCACACGACCTCAATTATCCTGAACGTGCTTAGCCAAGGCGACAGCTACGGCTATGAAATTGCTAAAGCCGTGCAACAGCTTAGCAACAATGCGTACGAATTAAGTGAAGCAACCCTCTACACCGCCTTTCGTCGCATGGAGAAAAATGGTGATATTGAAAGCTACTGGGGCGATGAATCGCAAGGCGGTCGACGAAAATATTACCGAGTGACTGAGCAAGGACAACAGTTATTGGCCAAGGATATTGCTGACTGGCGCTTTGCAAAAGACATTATTGATGACTTAATTACAGGAAGGATCGATGAAAATGGACACGATTGATAACATGGTTAATGACCGCTTAACAGATTACTTTGCAGACTATCCTGCTAGTGCTGAAATGACTGAACTACGTGAGGAGTTAACCGCCGATTTAAGTGAAGCCGCTCATGAACGACATGAAAAAGGGGCCACCATGCTTGATGCTGTCAATGACGCCTTTGACCGTTTAGGTGACTTGGATGATCTGGTGGATGAAATTAGTAATGGTGAACAACCTGAATTTTCAGCTGATGACGAGCAAACGCATCAGCATGAAGGCCATTATGAACAGCAAGGCCACCACATTGACATCAATGACGGCCAGGTAACGGTAGATGGTGGAAGCACCTTTACTGCTAATAGCGATGGCGTCTTTATTCATGATGGCAAAACACTGCGGATCGATAATCATGGTGTCGACATTAATAACGGAACGGTCAGCTTTACCGAAGATGGCGTTCGTTTAGGCAAACTTGTGATTGATGAAAACGGCATTCGTACTGAAGAAAAACCAAATCGCACCAGTGCAAGAACTGACAAGTGGCACCATGACGAGCATCAAAACGACGAGACATTTGCCGACTTTGACAAAGGTTTTCACGCAGCTGATGCGGCCGATACTGAAATTCACGTTGAAAGTCTGCCGCTTGCTAACGAAATGGCATATGACGCCAAGGACATTGAACGAATCGACTTCACTTACGACGACGCTAACATCCGCGTACTGGCGAACCCAAACAGTGATCAAATTATCTTTCGCGAATATATGAGCCGCACCAATGCCAGCTACTTAGGGACAAGCACCGTCTCAGATGGCACCCTCACCATTCGCAATGGTAGACATCCCCACCTCTTGCCCCTTCGCATTCGAACACAGTTGCTCATCCCAACTAGTTTCACTGGCGATTTACGGCTAACGAGTCACTCTGGCTCAGTTCGCATGACTAACTTTGGCACGCTCGGCCAGGTACGCGTCAACTTACACAGTGGTAGCCTGCAAATTAACGGTGGCCACGTGCTTGATTTAGATGTTGATAGTCATTCAGGTTCTGTTAAGTTCAATCAATTTATCGCAGACGGTCTATTACGGCTACGTGTTCACAGCGGCATTGTGCGTCTGAATACCGTCAGTGTTAAGGAATTTGATATTCAGGCAAAATCTGGTTCTATTCGCGGCGATCAACTAACAGGGAGTGGTTCTATCAATGCCAGTTCAGGAACGGTCAATTTGGCATTTAGTGCCTTAACTGGCAACCTGGATACGCTCGCCCACTCTGGCACGATTAAATTAGCATTCGCGCCTGATGTTTTCTATAACTTCGATCTTGAAGCTAAGAGTGGCAAGGTTTCCGGACCTGCAGGCGCTATTTATGATCATGATCAAATGTCCTTCAAAGACGGTGCTGTCGGTGAAGACCCGCACATTTACGTGACTGCTGCAGCTGATTCTGGTACCATTACTGTTCGCTAAACTTACTAACAACCTCGTTCATATAGAAAGAAGGTCATGTTCTTGAGCGTCATTAAACCACATCTCAGGCGTTACGCCTGGGGCAGTTTCTGGGCCATTTTATCGGCCGTTATCATTGCTGGCGCCAGCCTTTGGCAACCAAAGTTACTACAGAAGGTTATCAATGCCATTTTGGCTGGTAACAACGACAAAGTCATGTCACTTGGCATTGACCTAGTTATTATCGCCGTCATTGGCTTGATTGCTGGCGTTTTAAATACCATCTTTGCTGCCAAAGTATCTATGGGCATGGCTGCCGATATTCGGGAAGCTGCTTACCGAAAGATTCAAACATTCTCTTTTGGCAACGTTGAACGCTTCTCCGCTGGTAATTTAGTTGTCCGGTTAACTAATGACATTACGCAAATTCAAACCTTGCTGATGAATGTCTTCCAAATGCTCATTCGAGTACCGATTATGTTTGTCGGTGCGTTGATTCTAGCGCTGAACACAATTCCCCAGCTGTGGTGGATCATCGTGATTCAAATTGTGCTGGTGGTTGGTGTGGTCACCGGTACGTTTGGCCGTATGGGTAAGCGTTTCGGACTCATGCAGCACCTCATCGACCGCGTGAACGAACTTGCTAAGGAAAACTTAGCCGGCGTGCGGGTCGTCAAATCTTTTAACCAAGAGACTAACGAACAAAAACGTTTCAATAAAGTCTCTGATGATTTGAACGACCAGAACATTGCCGTTGGTATTATCTTTTCAATTATCATCCCCGCCTTCATGTTGATTGGTAGTCTAGCTGTGGCATCTGCCATTTACTTCACCGGTGATATTGCCAAAACACATCCTGGTGCCGTAGCCGCCATTGCATCTTTTATTAACTACTTGATGCAAATTATGTTTGCCATCATCAATGGTGGCATGATGCTGACATTTTCCGCGCGGGCGATGGTCTCACTCGGTCGGCTAAATGAAATCATGCAAACAACGCCGGACGTGACCTACAAAGCAGACGCTCCAGCAAGTGAACTGACTGGTTCGGTCAACTTTGACCACGTATCCTTCACCTATGAAGGCGATGATCAGCCAACTTTGAAAGACGTATCCTTTAACGTGCAGCCAGGTGAAATGATTGGCATCGTTGGTGCCACTGGCTCTGGTAAGTCCACGCTCGCACAGCTAATCCCCCGCTTGTTTGATCCGCAAAGTGGGACCGTATCTGTTGGTGGCACTGATTTACGTGATGTTAATGAACGCTCCTTACGTAAAGCCGTCGCTTTTGTTTTACAACGGGCCATTCTATTCTCTGGTACAATCGCACAGAATTTACAACAAGGACTCAAGTCGGCTGATGAAAAAGACATGGACCGTGCGAGTCGCATTGCCCAAGCCTCAGAATTTATTGACCGTTTGCCTGAACGCTACGACGCTGCAATTGAAGAACGTTCCAGTAACTTTTCCGGCGGACAAAAGCAGCGTCTCTCCATTACACGTGGCGTAATCGGCCAACCTAAGATCTTGATTCTGGATGATTCCACTTCCGCGCTGGACGCTGAATCTGAAAAGCTCGTCCAAGAGGCCTTAAACGATGAGCTCAAAGGCACCACAACTTTCGTGATTGCTGAAAAGATTTCGTCGGTTGTACACGCTGACCGGATTTTGGTCCTTGATCAAGGACAGTTGGTTGGTGAAGGCACTCATCAAGAACTAGTTAAAAGTAACGCTGTTTATCAAGAAATTTATCACACACAAAAGGGAAAGGAGGAGGCCTAATGTCTGATGTAACGCGCTCAATGCGTTTTTTCTACCACTACTTAAAACGCTACAAAATTAGTTTTTTAATCATTACGATTGGCATCATCATTGGGACCTACTTCCAGGTAAAAGCCCCCATCTTCATGGGTAAAGCAATTACCGCCTTGGCAAAATATGTATTTGGTTTAATGCACGGTGTTGATGACAAGGGCAACTTTGTCCACTTCATCTGGTTACTCGTAATTTATTTCATCTTAGGTGCTGTCGGAACGTTCATTTCAACCATCGTTGTCACCTATGTAACTGGTAATGCGACGAACCGGATGCGGCGCGGCCTCTTTGCCAAACTGCAACGGATGACGATTCGCTTCTTTGATTCCCACCAAGATGGTGACGTGCTGAGTCGCTTCACCAGTGATTTAGATAACATCTCTAACGCATTGAACCAAGCACTCGCCCAAATCATGACGAATGCGGCAATGATGGTTGGGATTCTAATCGTCATGTTCCAGCAAAATGTAAAAATGGCCTGGGTCACCATTGCCTCAGCGCCGGTCGCAATTTTGCTAGCCGCCTTTTTGATTCGACAAACGCGCAAGTATACAGACATCCAGCAAGATGCTGTTGGTAGTTTGAATGGTTACGTCAATGAACAGATTTCCGGTCAAAAGATCATCATTACCAATGGTCTGCAACAAGATTCCATTGATGGTTTTTTACCACACAATAAAGAAGTTAAAGACGCCACAACAACTGCGCAGACTTATTCGGGAATGTTATTTCCACTGATGCAAGGGATGTCTTTGGTCAATACCGCTATCGTTATCTTCTTTGGTAGCTGGCTCGCATTAAACTCCGGCATGGGGCGCGCCGCTGCGTTAGGTTTAGTGGTCGTCTTTGTCCAATACTCACAGCAGTTCTATCAACCAATTACACAAGTTTCTACCCTTTACAGCATGTTCCAGTTAGCAGTTACTGGCGCCCGGCGTTTAAACCAGATGTTTGATGAACCGGAAGAAACGCAGCCTGAACAAGGTCTAACAATTCCTGACAAACTAACTGGCGCAGCCTTGAAGGATGTCCGGTTTAGCTACAACGAAGGTCGCGAAATTCTGCATGGCGTCTCCATTGATGTTGAACCAGGCCACATGGTTGCTTTAGTCGGCCCTACTGGTTCTGGTAAAACGACCGTAATGAATCTTCTGAATCGCTTCTATGATGTCGATTCGGGTGCTGTCACCATTGATGACACCGATGTTCGTGAACTTGGTTTAAAACAGTTGCGTGATCATGTCGGCATCGTCTTACAAGATAGTGTGTTATTCTCAGGTACGATTGGTTTCAACATTAAGTATGGTCGGCCAGAAGCATCTGATGACGAAATGATTGCTGCCGCTAAACAAGCGAATATCCATGATTTCATCATGACATTAGATGACGGCTATGACACCAAAGTGACCGATGAAAATGCGATTTTCTCCACTGGTCAAAAACAACTGATCAGCATCGCGCGCACAATTTTGACAAACCCATCACTATTAATTTTGGATGAAGCCACATCTAACGTTGACACGGTGACCGAATCACGGATTCAAAAAGCCATGGATACTGTCGTGCAAGGTCGGACCAGCTTTGTGATTGCTCATCGATTAAAAACAATCTTGAACGCTGATAAGATTGTCGTGTTGAAAGATGGGAATGTCATTGAGCAAGGCACTCACCAAGAGTTACTGGCCGCACACGGGTTTTATTCCGAGTTGTATCACAATCAGTTTGTGTTTGAATAAACATAAGAGAGTGGGACAAAAGTCGGGAAGTAGCGAGCAAGACCTAGAACGGCCGTATGGGTTGGGCTTCAACCCGGTATCACTCGTAGTCTGCACAGCGACTTGACTTTTGGACCACGTTTCCGCTATTTAAATTCGTAAAATTAAATGGGAGTAAGACAAATAAATTTTGTCTTACTCCCATTTTTTTATGTGCGATTTCGTTGCGGGTTAGAGAACCAAACGTTGTCGGTTATATAGCGAAAACGAGCTCTCCAGCCTTGAATCCTGTGCAGAACCTGGCCGCTGTCCGGAGCTAAAGCTCCTACCACCGTCCCTGTTCTTGCTCGGATTCAGAACAGGCTGGTTCGCTCTCTGGTCTAAAACGAGCTCCCCAGCCCAGCCGCCTGTGCATTGCCTGATCGCTGCTCGTGGGCCAAGTTCGCCCACAATCACCGCTCCTGCAATTGCTCGACGCCTACCGGGCTGGTTCGCTCTCTGGTCTACATAAATCTTGGTTTATCACCATCCGTATTAGGCTTATTTACACCCAATGATGCTCTGATGTGTTCTTCCGGTTTAGCCACGATGGCTGCTACCAAGGAGCCGATACTCTTACGGGAAACTTCTGTACCCTTGAAGGCTTCACCTTTTTCGGTCAATTCATAGTCAACTTCATCTTCATTTTGTAACCATGCGGGGCGAATAATCGTGTAATCCAAGTCGGAACCTTCGATCACCTTCGCAGCTGCTGCATATGTTGGCAGGTATCCATCGTCTAACATTTCATGGTTCCACTTACCATATGCACCAGGCACTTCATCGTAGATACCTAATGTTGAAATCCACACTAAGCGTTTGACACCAGCTTTGTCCATTGCAGCAACAACAGCTTTAGCCTCATCTTCAATATTATGACCTGCTAGATTTGCGTAAACAATGTCTTGACCAGCTATAGCAGCGTCTAACACATCACTGTCCATCACATCACCGGTCACAACAGTTGCCCGCGCCGCTAAAGCGTCGTTCAACTTATTTGGATGACGTAAGAATAGTTTCAACTTTGCATCTGTTTGCTCCAACATAAATGCTTCAGCTAATTGCGCAATATGACCGCCGGCACCTAAGACTAGTACGTTTTTCATCATTAGTTCCTCCTTGATTGATTCATCGAAAATAGTCTAGTAATAAAATGAACTTCTAACTGTAATTATAATAATTACAGTTAGAAGTTCAAGTCAGAACACTTGCAAATAGCTGGCATCTATAATAATTCTTTCAAAACAGCCAGATCAGCGTCGATCAGTGGTCGTTTGCTAGGAAACCGGCGACTATATGAAGGATGAAAAAGTGGCAATATCGGATACACGCGTTTGCTAGGCAAATATTTCTTAGTTGCTAAGTGATATTCCAATACTGGTGACTTAATCAAGTCACCATGAATCTTAGTTATTGTTAACCGGTTACCCAGTAAACGTTGTAGCCCGGTATTCCCTAATGGTACTAATAGCGTATTATCCGGCAACTGGCTAAGCTCAAAATCAAGCAATGGGGCAAAGTCAGCGATTTCTGCGCGGCTCGGTTTACGATCACGTTTTCGACCATTAGTTTCATCAAATGGCCGCGCACGCACCGCACCTGTCATATAGATTTCATCGCGTGTCACACCAAGTAATTCTAGCCAACGATTTAACTCTCTCCCAGCTGGGCCTTGAAAGCCATAACTAAGCTCGGCTTCTTTAGCACCAGGTGCCTCGCTAACTAATACAAATTTCGGCGTTAGCGACCCTTCGCCAGGCACAAAGCCCTCTAACTTTGGGTTTTCATTAATCAGTTGCTTTGCCTGTTCAATCATCAAATCTGTTAAGAACGTTGCCATCAGTCAGCCTCCGTTTGTGCCCAAAAATTATCAATACACTGACTCAATTGATCAGTAGTCTTAACTGCTCGCCAGTCCTGCCAATGTGGCGGAAAAAGGCGGGCGTACCGCGGCTGGCTGAAACGCTGGTCCATCAACACCACTACCCCGACGTCACTGGCACTGCGAATCAAACGACCCGCAGCCTGCAAAACGTTATTTAAACCAGGTAGTTGATAGGCAAATTCAAAGCCACGTCCATTTTGACTATCAAAATAGTCACGAATTAAGTTCGTTTCTGGATTCAGTCCTGGTAGCCCAACACTGACAATCCCTACACCAATCAATCGATCGGCTGCTAAATCAATTCCTTCAGAAAAGATACCACCAAGAACAGCAAACCCTACCAGCGTTTCGGTTGGCGTGCTGGTAAAAGCATCTAAAAATGCCTGCCGCGCAGTTTCATCCATCCCCGTTTCCTGACGTCTTATTGAAACCTCAGGATGCGCAGCAGCAAAGGCATCGGCAACTGTTGCTAAATAGCCGTAGGAAGGAAAGAAAATTAGATAATTCCCCGTTTTGCCTCGACGCAACGCATCAATACTATCCACGATGTGATCAAGGTTTGCTTCGCGCTCGCGATAAGTCGTCTGAATGTAGTTGGTTACCAAAATCGCCTGGTGATGTGCTTCAAAAGGTGACGGTAACTGATAAGTCACGCCGTCCTCATCGATACCCAACACCCGCTGATAATAGTCAGTTGGTGATACGGTAGCTGAAAATAAAACGGCCCCGCGGCCAAAATGCATCGATTGATTTAAAAACGCACTCGGATCTAAACACGTTAATCGCACCACAATGCCCTGGTTCGTTTCTAAGATCCGCGTCCGATAGACGTCACTATAGTTTTCACTCAAACGAATGTAATTCAGACAGGCAAAGTACACCGTGAGCAATTGTTGTAACTCAAGCCCATCCTCTTGGCGTGGCAACCATTCTGCAATATAGTTCGTAAAGTTACTCAGTTCATCGACGACGGCTTCTAACTGTGGTCGAAGGGTTAATTCAGATTTTTGTTCACTGGTTAACAGTTCGCCTAATGATTTAAAAACACTTGCCAAGGCATTCACCCGTCGATGAAAACCGCGGTCGCCTTTAAATAATGGCTTCAGCGCGACCACTGACTGCTCGTCAACGCTGGTAGAATACATTTCCCGCGCACGGCTCAACAGGTTATGAACTTCATCGATCAAGAAAAAATTGTCTTGGTCAGGTTCACTGAAAAAGCGCTGTAAATAAACAAACGGATCAAATAAATAATTATAATCACAAACAATGACATCGCAGAATAAACTAGCATCTAACGAAAACTCAAATGGGTCAACTGAATGTTTACGCGCATAGGTTTCAATGACGTCACGGGTCAACTGATCTTCATGTTCCAGTAAGTCCATCAATGCTGGTTTCAAACGATCATAATAGCCCAGCATAAACGGATTATCACTAGGCGCGACATCTCGTTCTTCGACAAACGTAATGACATCCTTGGCGGTCAACGTAATACTCTTCACGTGCAATCCTTGCGTTGCCATTAACCCAATGGCCTCTTCCGCAACGCGGCGGGTACTTTGCTTAGCCGTTAGGTAAAAGGTTCGCTGTACCAGGCCCTCCCCCATGGCTTTGATGGTAGGAAACAAAGTGGAAATCGTCTTTCCCGTTCCTGTGGGCGCTTCCACTAACAACTGCTTTTTGAGCATGATCGTCTTATACACGACTGCCGCCAATTCATGTTGGCCTGGTCGATAAGCACCATACGGGAAGCCCAGTTCCGTGATACTCGCATCCCGCCGCTGACGTAAATCAGCCCGCAAAATGAGCCAGGACTCATACTCATCCACTAGCGATTGAAAAAAGGCTGTTGCTTCTTCCTTCGTCTGTTCATGCTCGGTGATTGTCACTTTGTCTTCACCGGTTTGATAATAAGTCAGCTGTAACGTGACGTGATCTACCTGCTGATCTTGCATCAACAAGTAACCGTACACTTGCACCTGACCCCAATATAAGGTCATGGTGCTTTCTGGTACATCATTAAAGGCTAAGTCAGAAGTTTTGATTTCTTCAATTTGGTAATGGTCATTTGGTTGAAACACACCATCAGCACGACCATGAATCGAATATTCCTGGCCATTCATGGTAACAGACGTCTTCATCCCCACTTCATGTTCGTACTCGGGATGTTCTTCGAGACGCCGTTTCTGTAGCATGCGGTGAATTCTGGACCCTTCCATCGCCGTATTCATGCTTCGTTCTGTTTGTGGATTCAAATCGCCACTGCGCAGCACAAATTCGACAAGTTCGCGAATCCCTAATTTGATGGTTGCCAAAAAATTCACCGCCTTTCTAAAATATCTTTATCTACTTTAGCACAGGTACTCAAAATGTCGGTGAACATTGGAAATCCCTAACGATTTTCAATTTTTCCCGACATTTTCGAAAAGCAGTTGTATGATGGAAGCCGGTTAATTTATGAGGAAACTAATTATGAAACGAAAACAAACATTATTACTGCTTTTCTTGAGTCTCTGCTTGTGGCTAAGCACACCCCAGATACACGCACAGGCGGCTCCGGCTAACGGTCAGTTTAACGGGCTAACACTGGATGTTGCGCGTCGGTATTATCAAGTCGACACGATCAAACAGTTCATCACGACCGTCAGTGAAAACCACGGGCAGTTTGTACAATTACATCTGAGCGATAAGCAGTCCTTTGCGATTGAAAATGATACTGCCGGACAAACACTGGCCAACGCGACTGAAGTTGACGGCGTGTGGCGTAACAACACCACGCATCAACCTTTCTATAGCAAAGCCCAGATTGCAGACTTGCTTGCTTATGCTAAGCAGCAACATATCACGCTTATCCCAGAAGTTGATACGCCGGCGCACATCGACGGTTTAGCGGCTACTATGAAGGCCAGTGGTCAGCAAGCACTGGTCAAAAAGTTGATCACTAAACAAACCGACTATGGGCCTGAATTTAAATTAAACAAAGCTAGTATCGCCTTTATCAGCCAATTAGATACCGAAGTAGCGCAATCGTTTACTGGTCAGGAAAACGCCCGCTTCCATCTGGGCGGTGATGAATTCACGGATCAAACCACTGCGAACAAACCTTATGTACGTTATCTAAACGCTTTAGCAGCCAATATAAAACAGGCCGGCTTCATTCCCGAAGCATGGAATGATGGTTTTTTAACTACCTCACTCAAGTCGTTCGATCCAGCTATTCAAGTTACCTACTGGAACTGGACTGCTGACGAAAAAGGCTCCGCTGGGAAAGCCCGTAAAAAAAGCTGGGCAACCATGCCGGCGCTTATTCATCACGGCTTTAAAGTACTCAACTATAATGACTACTACTTGTATGTTAATTTAACGAGCAGTGACTTAAAGCCTAAAAACATTCGCTACATGAGTTCTGATATGCGTCAGAATTGGGATCCCACCATCTGGGATAACGATGCTGAATCCAGCCTCAATACACTGCATGGCATCGTCGGCAGCAGTGCCTCAATTTGGGCGGACAAAGGACTCAAAGTTAGCGACCAAACCATTTACACACGTACGAAACCGTTCGTCAAAAACTTTTTGACACTCGCACGTCAGCCAATTTAATCAGTCACGGAGATCACCATGAACCTTGTTAGTTCTTACGTCATTTTATATCCAGTAATTGTTTCAATCATTTGGATCATCAGTTCCATTTTCTTCAGTATTCAGCAACATACCGTACCCTTAATCAACGACCACAAGGGACAACCAGACGAGCTGGTGTCAGTCCTGGTTCCGGCGCATAACGAGGGCCAAACGCTCAGCGGTGTCGTTGAATCAGTCGCCAGTTTGCACTATCAAAATATCGAGTTAATTCTAATCGATGATGGTAGCGATGACGACACGCTGGCTGTTATGCACCAACTTGCCACAGCGCATGCCAATCGATGTGCCATCAAAGTGGTCCCCGTATCTCCTAACCGTGGGAAAGCCAACGCCTTAAACCAAGGTGCTAAGGTTGCAAAAGGTGAAATTCTACTTTGCCTAGACGCCGATTGTTATGTCGATGCAGATGTAATTACACCAATGCTGGCTCGTTTCTATGATGACCCGAAAATCGGTGCTGTGGCTGGCAAACCAATCGTACGAAATCGAACTAGTTTATTAGGACGGTTAGAACTCCTGGAATACATTGGTGTCATTGACATCATCAAACGTGGACAGGCCTTTTTAACTGGCCACATCACTACCGTTTCAGGAGTGGTCGTTGCTTATCGTAAAGCTGCCCTCGCCGATGTTGGCTGGTGGAATCCAGCTGCATTGACTGAAGATATCGACGTAACTTGGCGTTTGTATCAACATCAATGGCAGGTTCGTTATTGCCCAGAGGCTGTTGCCTGGATCCTGGTCCCTGAACACGTAATGGCCTTGATTCGGCAACGACAACGCTGGGCTCGTGGTGGATTCGAAGTTCTTTGGAACAACAAAAGCCTCTTTTTAAAGGGACCCTTAAGTGCACAATGGCTCTTACTAGACATGGTCTTAAGCAACACGTGGGCCTTGGCTTGTGCGTTTGTCTTATTGTTTTACATCTTTACCATTCTCTTCACACAGACATTGATTTTAGATGGGGTCGTCTTATTCTTATTGCTACTGATCAGCTTGATTCAATTTATCATTGGGTTTGCTGATTCACGTCAGTCAGACTTTATTTCCTGGCAGGATTTGTTACTTCTCCCCGTCTACATCATCTTCTACTGGTTCATCAACCTATCCAGCTGCCTCACCGCACTGGCATCATTCTTTCTGGATCCCCATCGTCATGGTACGTGGCAGAGCCCAGACCGGGGGTTATAATGCGACAACAAAATGAACACCCCAACTTAATTATTCGGAAGCGACCAAGCATCTTTGCCATGTTACGACGCGCCATCATCCTTGTGATTCTTTGGTTAGTGACCGGCTTTATCATTTATATCAACGTGTCATTCTTATTGGGTCGGTACTCAGATGCTTTGGTTGCCGATTACCTAGTCTTGAACTTGTCGTTACACCTGTACAAGGTACTCGCTGTTTTAGTAGTCTTAGTAGCCGCTTTGATTACCTTTTTCGGCACGCTGCACATCAATGCTTTGAAACGGAGGGCTAAACAACGTGAACAAGACAACGCGTAAATGACTTTTAGGCGGTTTTTTACTCGTCTTTTGTGGCTTACTAGCCATCACCGTCCATCGCAGCATTACCTTTGAACTCGGTAATCGTCCCAGCTACACCATTTCAGAACGCGACCAACAGCGGCCAAACGGCATCATGGTCTTTTGTTATCACCGGATTTTAGATGATAACCAAGTCGTCAAAGTCGATGAACGGCTGTCTTCCAACAGTCAATTTCACGATTTCAACGTGAATGTCAGTGACTTTAAGAAACAGATGAACTACCTAGCAGCTCATCATATTAAAGTCATCTCCACAGCACAAATGGTTCAAATGGTCGATCAACGGCAAGCGATTCGCGGACACTACGTCGTCTTAACGTTTGATGACATCGATCGGACAACGGTGGATAACGCTGCCCCCATTATGTTGAAACATCATTATCCATTCACCATTTTAGTTATTACTGGTAACACCGGCGAATATCGTGATGGCACAAAATTAGCTACCTGGCCGCAGATTCTGGCGCTTCAGAAACGTGCCGGCGACAAACGTGCATACGCACAACATGCATTACCTCACCGCCAACGGTACCCCCGTCTTCAATGTGCCACATAACCTTGCCCATTTCCGTCATGATTACAGCATTAGCCAAGATGTCATGCAACGAAAATTAGGTAGTGAAACCCCGATCTTCACCTATCCTTATGGAACTGGTACCCCGCAAGTGCAGGCATTTTTGGAACAGCAACCCTTGCAGGTGATTTATACGTTGAACACCGGCATTGTTGGTCGCCATAGTGACCTAAAGAGCACACCGCGGGTCATCATCAATTCCAATAGTTGGCACAGTGTGACTAACTGGCT
Source organism: Furfurilactobacillus siliginis (assembly GCF_001437435.1). Classification (GTDB taxonomy): domain Bacteria; phylum Bacillota; class Bacilli; order Lactobacillales; family Lactobacillaceae; genus Furfurilactobacillus; species Furfurilactobacillus siliginis. The sequence goes on from NZ_JQCB01000001.1 coordinate 114,845, forward strand.
GTCCGGTCGAAAAGCAACTGAATAATAGCCAGAGAGTGGGACAAAAGTTGGTAAGTCGTGAGCAAGCCCTAGAACTGCCGTACGGGTTGGTCGTAGTCTGCACAGCGACTTGACTTTTAGCCCACGTTTTCACCATTTAAGTTGGTAAATCAAAAGTAGCGAGTTTGGGACAAGATGACTTCTGTCTTAAACTCGCTACTTTTGGCTATTTATGTGTGTGTAAGTACTTCTCTAGGTCAGCTTCGAGCCATTGCATCTCGCGTTTGGCACCTTGTGCATATGCTGGTTCTTTCATTTCTTTAACCATGTTTGTTTTTAACCATTGTCCAAAAAACAAACGTAATCCCGCATTGGGTATCCACAGGATTAATCTCGTGGTTGCCGGTGTCACTGAAATTCCCGTACTTTGAAGTGCATATAAAGTCGTCTTAAGCTTAACGGCCATGGCCTGTGCCTTACGATTATCTGGAATGTGATCATCATACAAAGTGCCTAACATTGCAATGTCAGAAACTGCGTGTGTCATTAAAAGCGCCTGCATGTCGGATTGAATAGCGAGTGGGCGCTTAGCTGCTTCAAATAACGCAGCTAACTCATTGAGCCGGGGCGTCACTGTGCCATCAATTTCACCCACTGTGGTGGACGCTAACACCTTCGGTAAATAACGTGCATTTAACACACCATCATTTAACTGACCACCGACGCCGGGAAAGCCCGGCAATAAACGTGCTCCAACAATTGCCTGCCACTTAGAAAAATCAGTCGCATTACTAATCAAGGTAACGATGTTCGGACTACGATTCTCTTTCAGCGCCGACAACGCTGATGCCGCCTTGTCAGCCCGAACCGTCACAAAGATAAAATCATAAATATCATCGTCTGCAAGTTTATCAATAACCTTCGCCCTGACCGTTACTAATTTTCCTTTTTTTAAATACCGTAAGCCGTCGCGTTTCAATGTGACATACCTGGTAGACCGTGCGAAAAGTGTTACATCAACACCCGCCTCAATAAATTTCACCGCATAAGCACTACCGATTACGCCAGCACCAAAAATTAAGATCCGTTTCTGCTTTTTCATTAGCTTGTCTTGTCCTTTTCTTGAAGTGTATGCTGTTTTGTAGCACCATCATCAAGCTTTAAAGTCTCGCTATCAACCAACAATTTGTGTCTTTCTGTTGGATGGCTCACCGCCAAAAGGAATGACTAATGAACAAACAACCGCAAGTTACTAACCATACAAAACAAGTCTTCATCGATACTTTTTGTACTTTATACAGCCAAAAACCAATCGAAAAAATAAGCGTGCAGACGCTCACCACCATTGCTGGTTTTAATCGCAGCACATTCTATCAACACTTTGAAGATATTTACCAACTTCGGAATGCTGTCGAGGCCAGTGTACTCGCTGAAGTTCATGATGGGCTAGCAAACCAATCCACCCCTAATCAGGAGCTCGCCACAATCGTCAACTGCTTAGATGACGAACGCTACTTTTCAAAGCTGCAGGCGGTCCTTGGTCCGCATGGCAGTGAACACTTTCTCAATCGCTTAAAAGCCGAAATCCCTTTCGAAAAACTGCTCAACTTTTCCGGCAAGAATGACTTATTAACGCCCTATCTCAAGGAAGTCTATGTCGCCACCGCCTTTGCATTGTTTCAAACATGGATTCAACAAGGAAAGAACCTCCCCGCCACAGACTTATCAACCATGGTCGAGACACTTTTTCAACAAGGTGCCGCCAACTACTTAAAAGCATAAAAAAATCTCGTTATAATCTGCCAGTAAAGGCTGATTATAACGAGATTTTTCATTTATTCGTGAACTTCAAGCTGCTCGGGTTGGAATCGAACCAACACACTTTCGATTAACAGTCGAACGCAGTACCATTGTGCCACCGAGCAATGTTGTTTTGTTGATGTTATGTATCTTATCAATTGGAATATGAGAAGTCAATAATAAAATTTATTAAATTGCCATTTTAACTAACAACAGCTTTTTAACAGCCTTAATTCCTGCTCCCACTGTATTATACCATGGGCTGGCAAGCTAAAAACAGTCTGGTTCTTTGTTAGTGAGCGCGTAAACTAGAATGCCGGAGGTGAGCCAATGGAGACAGAAGCACAGCATCTACACACCATTTTCAATACCTTGACAACCGATGTGCACAAATTGACAAAGCGGTTAGCCGCCTTAACGACAGAAGGTCGCTCAGTTAAACAGCAACTTGGTCAAGACGGTCATTTAGACTTAGGATCTATTACTGAGACACTGGACACATTTGCTAACATCGAAGCGAATAACCGCCAAATCGACGCATTAAACGTTCGTTATGATGCCACAAGCATTCGGTTGGCCCACGCTAAATTATTAATACCGCAAGCTTACTTTGCAAAATTAACACTCGACTATGGCGACGATGATCCAGAAGCCGTCTATCTTGGAAAAGTCGGCTATGCGGACGACGACGCGCACGACTTGATTTATGATTGGCGCGCACCGGTCGCCGAAGCTTATTACGCAAATCGGACTGGCGCAACAAGTTATCAAGCAAACAATCGTACGATCGAAGTCACCGTCTTAGGCCGACGACAATTTGTAATTGATCACGATCGCTTAGTGTCTGTTGTTAACACGACCGCTGCACTCACCGATGAACTTCTGCTAGCCGTTCTCGCTGAAAACCGACGCGACGGATTACAAGAGATCACCGCAACGATTCAAGCTGAACAAAATGCGATCATTCGTGAGACGCAGCATCCCGTTGTTCTTGTCGATGGTGTTGCAGGTAGTGGTAAAACATCCGTCTTGTTACAACGCGTCGCCTTTCAATTATATCAGCACCGTGGTGATTGGTCTCCAGATGCCGTCTTGCTCATCACACCCAACAAAGCCTTTCGCCAGTACATTCAGGGTGTCTTGCCCGCACTTGGTGAACAAGAACCACTTAGTGTCACCTACCCAACTTTAATTCACCAATTAGGCACACAATTTGGCTTCGCCGACGTCACACAAGCCAATAATCACATTGTCCAACTTGCCAAACGCATTCAGCAACCTGTTGACTTAACACCCTTGCAACTGCCAGAAAATGCGTTACACCAAACATCTGCCACGATGCCATTCGTTGCCCGTATGCGTGGCGTTTGGCGCTGGCTAGCAGCAGTCCACCAACTGCCCGATGATCCTGCCTCATGGCTCAACTGGCACACAGTCGCACACATGCTTGGTGTCTCATCGCTGACGACTTACGATCAGCTCTATCTGCTATTTGCATTGACAGATTATCATCAAACAAGCACAAAAGCCGTCTTTATCGATGAAGCACAAGATTACGATGACGATACTTGGGCATTGCTAACGACCATCTTTGGGACCGCAGAATTTACCATCGTTGGTGATCATCGACAACGGTTATTTGGTACAGCTCCTTCGATTACTACGTGGTTTACCAATCGGTCTGTTCAACCCTTGAACCTAACCACGAGCTATCGCGCGACTGGAGCCATTACCGCTTTCTTTGCACAATACGCAACCGAGTGGTCACCCTTGATTCAAGCTGTCCAAGCGCCAGGATTAATGCCGACACAACGCAAATTAACGACTTGGTCCGAACTATTAGCAACCAACAAATTAGCAGACGATCAAAGCTTAGGGATCATCACGCCAACACCTGCAGCTGCTAAACGCCTTGCCGACGAAATTCCCGATACAACTCGATTAACACGCCAGGGACAAACCAAAATCAGTGCCGGTATCAACATTTTGGATCTCGTTACCGCAAAAGGTTTAGAGTTCGACCATGTTATTATCGTCGATTGGGACAGTGACTACTACACCGATCCTCAAAATGGCGCCAACCGTCGCTATGTTGCCGCCTCGCGTGGTACTAAAACCCTAACGCTACTCACCTAATAACGATGACCAATAAAAAAAGAGCGTGGGCCAAAAGTCGGGAAGTCGTGAGCAAGACCTAGAACTGTCGTACGGGTTGGTCTTCAACCCGATAGGTAGTTCGTAGTCTGCACAGCGGCTTGACTTTTGGCCCACGTTTTCGCTATTTAAGTTCGTAAATCAAAGAAAGAGTTTGGGACAAATGATTTATGTCCCAAACTCTTTCTTTAGCTGACTGACTAGAACTTGTCCTTGATGCTATCTAAGGCATCGCCGGCAACATCCTTCAACTTGTCTTCGGCTTCATCAACCTTGTCTTCAGGCAACTTGTCCTTAACATCGTTGACAGTATCCATAACCTTATCCTTCAAATCATCGAAATTATCCATGCTAAATACCTCCTTGTTTTTATTAGCTACATTATAAGCATTTCACCTATCATTTGTCATCTGTAATCGGTTTCATTTGTGATAAATGTTGGCTGCTGACGATTCCTGGATTATGCTAAAGTAATTATTAATAATCATTATGGAGCGCATTATGAAATCATTTGCATTAAATCAATATTTTGATCAATTTCGCTGGCGCACACTGGGACCACAATTAATAAATATCGTTGTACAGGTAATTTTATACACAGTGGTTTTCTGGTTAGTTAACCGGTTAGCAATCTTCTTAATTGATCGTAGTTTTGACACTTATATGAAATCAAAGCGGATTAATAAAAAGCGTGCGGACACGCTGCACACACTGATTCGAAACACGACACGCTATGTGGTCGTCTTCTTTGCGATTTATACGATTCTGAGCGTTCTCGGCTTTCCAATTGGGACTTTGATCGCCAGTGCCGGAATTGTTACCGTGATCGTTGGGCTCGGCGCACAAGGGATCATCAGAGATGTCATTGCTGGCTTTCTCATTTTAATGGAACAACAAATGGAAGTTGGCGACAATGTCATCATTAATGATAAAACTACCGGTCGTGTTGTTGCCTTTGGTCTGCGCATCACTACGGTTAAAGACGCTAACGGCGGCCTTAACTACATCACTAACAGCAGTATCACTACCGTTACCAACTTATCGCGCAGTAATCTACGCGTTCAAATTGACGTTCCCTATCAAGAGGCCAGTCAAACGACAATCGTTACTAAAGCCATCAAACAGGTCAATGAACGACTTCTGCCTAAACATCCTGAAATCGTTGGGCGGGCACTTATTCAAGGACCAAGTTTGCTACCAGACACACATGGACTAATGGTGTCGGTTACGTTTTTTGTGAAAAATGGGGATGCCGCAAACGTGAAGGCAACCTTTACGACTGCGTATCTAACCGCCATTGCACAGACCGAAACAACCGACTAACTCGCTGCAGAAAGTAGGCACCGTATCATGGAACAAGCGCACACAACTAACCGACATTTAATCGCTGAAATCTTTGCCATTGGTCTCTTAGGTTTTCTCGGTATCGTCATTGAAACGGCGCTAAACATCGCCTTTCCCTTGTTGTCGGATCTTTTCCACGTCACACCGGCCCAAATTCAATGGCTGACAACCGGCTACATGATCGTCTCGACCATTTTAATTCCACTGTCTGTCTTCTTACGGAAACGATTTAGCGTTATTACGTTATTTCGATTTAGCGTGATCGTCTTCAGCCTGGGTACACTACTTGCCGCAATCAGTTCAAATTATGCCATCTTACTTTGCGCACGGTTGCTTCAAGGTGTTTCTAATGGAATCGCCTTGCCGTTGATGTTCTCGGTCATTTTACAAGATGCACCGCGCAAACAACTTGGACGCATGATTGGGCTGGGCAGCTTAGTCATCGCCTTTGCCCCAGCCATCGGTCCCGTCTTCGGCGGCTTGGTACAAACTTACCTATCTTGGCGGGCTGTCTTTTGGTTAGCACTGCCGCTCATGTTAGTTGCTTGGCTATTAGGCGAATTCAGCATCCCCCGCGCATTTACCCCCACTGCACAAAGCGTTGATTTATTAGGCGCATCGTTATTGGGTGTCTTTTTAGTCACGAGCATGCTTGTCATCGTTAATATCAGTGCCGGACACTTTACGAACAGAAGTAACTTAATCGAAGGTGTGCTTGCGATACTGACATTGATTGCCTTTATCGTCACTACTCGCCGAGCTGCTGCGCCGTTGCTAGATTTACGTCTGTTTCACCGCTCTGCATTCACGTTATGTCTGGTGGCCTTCTTCTTGCTTCAATGTTTGTCACTAAGCATGTCCTACTTGATTCCAAATGTCTTACAGCTATCCTTTCACAGTTCGCCAAATGTTGCCGGGTTACTTGTCCTTCCCGCTGCCTTGATTGATGCAATCATGTCCGCCATTGCCGGCTACGTCTATGATAAAACGCCCGCGCGGTTAACCATCTTAGGCGGCGCCACTTTGATTCTGATTGTCTTCATCGGCAGCTTTTTCTCACCAATCGATCCAATGAGCTTAGCGATTATCTATGCAATTTTCATGCTGGGTCTGGGTGCCTGCTATGCCAACATCATGACGTATAGTTTAGGAAACCTACCACAATCCAAAACAGACGACGGTAACGCCATCTTCATGACCGCACAAGCTTATGCAGGCGCGGTTGGTATTGCACTGGCGGCATCCCTAGTATCCTTTGCACAAACCGCGGTTCCAGGTCGCACATTGGCAACGAGTACACTGGCCGGACTGCGCTTAAATAATTGGTATCTCGTCATCACCGCATTGTTAGTGCTTATCTTATTAATAATCGGTATACGGCCCAAAAATTGGAGATAAATTATGAAAAAAGCCTTACTAGTCGTTGATATGCAAACTGATGTCATCGCTGATGTTGTCAATCGCGATCAACTATTGATCAATATAAATGATCGTATTGAACAATTTCGCCAGCAACACGCGCTAATTATTTTCATTCAACATGAGGATTCTGATTTAGTTCATGGAACCGTCGGCTGGCAGCTTTCGCCTTCGTTATCAGTGACTGATACTGACATCGTGATGCCGAAGACTCATGCTGATTCGTTTTATCACACACCCCTACAAGAATTGCTTACACAACATCAGATTACCGACCTAGAAATCTGTGGTGCACAGACTAACTACTGCCTAGACACCACCATTCGCGTTGCTTTTGATCGTCTTTATAACATTACAGTCGGCGCCGACATGTATTCAACTGTCGACAATGATTTTATGACCGCTGAACAAACAAATGCCTATTACCGTGATATGTGGGATCAGCGCTTCGCCAAAATATACTAAAATCAGTTCAAAAAGGTGTTTGGGACAAGATAACTTTTGCCCCAAACACCTTTGTTTGATTTAAACACTTATTTTAATTCATCGTTTTTAAAACTGTGTCGATCGCGCCCAACTCGTCGGTCGTGAAGTCTGTATGCTTTAACGCTTGCAAGCTATCCGTCAGCTGTGCTGCCCGACTGGCGCCCACCAACACACTTGTCACAGCTGGTTTATTTAATAGCCAGGCTAAAGACATTTCAGCTAATGATTGCCCGCGATTTTGAGCCAATTCTTTTAGCTGCTTCACACCTGCCAAAGTCTGTTCCACTCGATCAACATGCAAAAATGGACTATCTGAGCGTTGTGCCCGTGAATCGGCTGGAATCCCCTTCAAATAGCGATTCGTCAGTAATCCTTGTGCAAGTGAACTAAACGTTACTAGACCTGTTTGATCTTCTGCTAAGCGCTCCAGCAGGCCATTTTCGATGTGCCGATCTAACAGATTATATCGATCTTGGTGAACGACATATGGCGTGTGTAAATCTTTAAAGACGTCTTCAATTGCAGCTGTTTGGGCAGGATTATATTTCGAGATACCTACGTAGAGCGCCTTACCTTGCTTGACGAGTTTATCCAACGCATAAGCAGTTTCTGCCACTGGTACATCAGGATCTGGTCGATGGGAATAGAAGATATCAACATAGTCTAGTTGCATCCGTTGTAGACTTTGATCAGCACTCGCCATAATATTCTTCATCGAGCCACCGTCACCATAAGGACCATCCCACATTCTGTGACCGGCTTTGGTAGCAATGATCATCTCATCACGGTAACGAGCAAAATCACTATGCATAATCTTACCAAAGTTTGTTTCGGCACTACCTGGTTCTGGACCATAGTTATTCGCTAAATCAAAATAGGTAATCCCCGCATCAAACGCGGTGTGCAGAATTTCTTTCTGGGTCGCAAAAACATCAACACTACCAAAGTTATGCCACAAACCTAAGCCAATGGCCGAAAGGGTCAGCCCACTTTTACCAGCGCGGCGATATTGCATGTCTTCATAACGATGTGATTGTGCTTGATACATTTTAGATTACCCACTTTCGTTTAATATCGTTATTATAGCGCTTTCATTCCGCCAACCAAAAATAGTCTGGGACATAAGTATTTATGTTTCCAGACTACTTTTGGTTACTAATCTAAATTGTGAAAACATGGAACCAAAGTCAAGTTGCTGTGCAGACTACAACCTGCCTACCAGGTTAAAGTCCAACCCAGCAGACAGTTCTAGGTCTTACTCACGAATTACCGATCTTTGTCCCACGGTTCAATTTCATGTGCCAAGCTTATATCTAAGACAAACGATTCCTTTTGCATTTCATATAAACCAATCACCGAAACTTAATTTCAAACTGTTCCCGTCCCTCCGGACTCAACACGTTCACCTGTTGTCCATCACGTAATGGATTATCAATCCAGAAACTTGGGTGAAAATGATGATCAAAGTCAAAAGCGTACCGAATACCGGTTTGTTCTAATGCCTCTACAGCTAGTTCACCGCGACTACCATCTGACAATGCGACACTTTGTGCTGCTGTCTTTGGATCAACGTAGATTGTTGTCATCTAACACCTCCAACATGATTATAAATCACATCCATTTTTAGGGCTAGCTAAAACATTTATTTCAATATCCAAATTAAGCCACCTGATTGTATTCGTTTTCATAAAGCGCGTAGAATAAACTCAATTAAACTCTGAAAATGAGGTGGCATGATGTACCTAGGTCTAAAGGAAATGGCACACGAAAAGTTACGCTATGCACTGCTCACTGGGGTTATGTTGCTAATTGCCCTAGTCGTCTTTATTCTCGCTGGCTTGGCCAACGGCTTATCACAAGGTAATCGACTAGCAGTAGACCAATGGCATGCCGATAATGTGTACTTGAATCAGCAGGCAAATAAAAGCATCGCCGGCTCGCAACTCACAACTGATGTAACTAAATCCGTCACAGCTGATAAACTTGCACCCATGAATATTGCCAGTACCGTTTTGCGGCGTACCGGAACAAACAAGAAGATCAACGTTGCGCTGATTGGAACGACCAAAGATGCGTTTTTGATACCAAAATTACTACATGGTCGAAAGCCAACTAAGACGAATGAAATTATCGTCTCACAAGATCTCTGGGATCGTGGCATGAAGCTCGGCGACAAGATCAAACTCGGTCAACTCACACAGACACAAACCGTTGTCGGTAGCTATGGTCATAATATGTACAGCATTACGCCAACCATTTACACAGACTTAGCCACCGTCGCAAAAATACAACAAGGTAATCTCAGACCAAATCAAGCATTGCCAATCGCAGCAGTCGTTACCGCTGGTGATAGCAAGCTTAAAAACAGCAGCAATCTACAGAAATTATCCATGCCTGATTTCATCAATCATCTACCTGGCTACACTGCTGAACAGACCACATTAAACGCGATGATCTACTTCCTGTTTACGATGTCGTTAGCAATTATTGGCATCTTTATGTATGTGCTCGTGTTACAGAAACAAGCACTTTTCGGGGTCCTCAAGGTTGAAGGAATCGGAACCGGATATATCCTCGCAAGTGTCGTCACCCAAGCAATTATCATGAGTACGATCGGTGTCGTCGTTGGTCTTGGGTTGACGACACTCTTTGGAGCGTTTGCGCCAACTAATATGCCGTTTGCGCTCGACTTTCCACGACTGATTATCGACGCGATTCTGCTAGTTCTCGCTGCCACAGTCGGGGCGTTGCTATCCGGTAGAACAATTGCGCGCATCAATCCAGTCGCAGCCATCAATTAAGGAGGGAGAACTCATGGAAAACGTGCTTGAACTTAAAAATGTCAGCAAGCAGTTCGGTAGCGGTCACGTCGCCGTCACTGCATTGCATGACGTCAATTTCAGCATCACGCCCGGTCAGTTTGTGACAATCATCGGCCCTTCTGGCTCTGGAAAGAGTACTTTCTTAACCATTGCTGCGGGCTTGCAGACGCCAACGTCTGGGCAAGTCCTACTGAACGGTCACGATTTATCCGCACAATCAGAAAAGCAACGACTTCGTGATCGTTTCGCTCATGTCGGCTTTATTCTACAGGGTTCCAATCTCATCCCCTACCTCACCGTGGCCGAACAGTTCAAACTTGTTGATCGATTAACTCATCAAAAGTTTCAACGAGAAGAAATGCGTCACCTACTGGATCGTCTAGATCTTAGCAAGTTAGAGAATAACTACCCCAACGAATTATCCGGTGGTGAACGTCAACGGGTCGCGATTGCAAAAGCGCTGTTTCATGATCCGGACATTGTTCTGGCTGATGAACCGACAGCTAGCCTAGATTCAGCCCGGTCATTTGATGTTGTTAAACGCTTAATCAGCGAGGCTCACGACCTCAATAAAGCCATTATCATGGTTACGCATGACGAACGGCTGACCAAAGATAGTGATGCTGTGTATCGGATTGAAGACGGTCAAATGACAGAATTTTAAACAGTTATAAGTATTATTTTATTAAAAATTCAGTTGTCTGAGACACCACTAAGAAATCGTCTTAATCAGAACCTTATACGTCTCAGTATCACTTTGTCCTTGCTATACTAAAGTCCTGTTTGGCACTCGACCCATCGTAAATAAGCGATAAGGGAGGTGTCATATGTTCTCTGATTTTGTTTTACCCCTGCTTGTGGGCATTTTAGTATGCCTTTTTGATTATTGGCTAAATCATCGCAAGCGCAAATGAGTGCTAGGCACAGCCACATCCGTCCGTTAAATATGGTCGTAAAAAAACGCCTTACCAGTCGCAAGCTGGTAAGGCGTTTGGTGCTATATGTTCCATGATTTTGTATAGGCATATTTTATCATACATAGTCTGTAATGCAAAAATGTATACTTACAACTTCGTCTACAACAAAATCGGTAAAATTTGATCAAGTGTCTGCACTTCATGCGTCGGTTGGACACCGCTCACCTGTCGAGCTTGTCAGTTGACCAAAATCGACTTCCAACCTAATTCATCGGCTGGAATGATGTCACTGCCGTAGCCTTGCGCAATGTGCCATAACATCTGAACGAAACCGAGTGCAAACACTGAAACACCAATATTATTGATGCCCGCTGCTTGTAAGTCTAAAGCTGTATTTTCGCTTAGCCCAACAGCTGCATATTTACCTGTGTGATAGGCTGGCATTTCCGCACCAAGCTATGACATGATGAGGTCCCGATATGGTGGTTGGATACCTAATTCTTCAAGATCAGTTAGGGACAAACCGTAGCGAATTGATTTTTCATCGTTCGCTTCTACTTTTTGAACCCACTTTGGTTCACGAATACTTTCACGACCTATCGCGACAAAATCTAATCCTTTATCGATTACGTTTTCTGCTTCTGCAGGTGTTTCGACGCCACCCACACCGATCACTGGTAAATCACCAATTCTTTGCTTAATTTTCTCATTCAACGGTGTTTGATCTTTTTTATTGTTTAATGATGATCTGAATACGTTTCCCATTGAAACATGTAAATAATCCAATGGACGTTTCTTTAGCTCATCAATTAATGCTAATGTATCAGCGAAACGAATCCCTGGTTCCTCAATTTCCTCAGGTGAAATTCGATACCCAAGCAAAAACGGCTTGTCTGCATACTTTTTAATCGTTTCGACAACTTCATCAACAATAGCCAAAGGTAAACGCATCCGTTTTTCTAAACTACCGCCCCATTTATCAGTTCTTCTGTTTGAGTGTGGTGAGAAAAACTGTTGGATGAGATACGTGTTGGCTCCATGAATTTCAATCCCGTCAAACCCAGCTTGGATTGCACGCCTTGTTGCATCGCCAAAGTCTTTAACTAGTTGGTCAACTTCTGAGCTTGCTAACGCCCGAGGTGTTTCTGCACCAGGACGAGCGGCTGGAATTTTGCTAGCGCTGACTGGTTGCTTCCCACGCAAAATAGCAGTTGTACTCATCCGACCTGCACTAAAAATTTGAAGAATTGATTTAGTACCATCTTGTTTAATCGCATTTGATAACCGGGTTAGCCCAGGAATGAATTTATCATCAAAAGCACCTAACTCACCTTCAAATCCTTTGCCTTCCTCATTGACGCTCGCACATCCAGTAATAAACATCCCAGCACCGCCAGTATGAATGCTGAAATAATTGCATTCATCAGATGTAACAGAACCATCTTCAAAACTCATACGTTCCGTCATTGGCGGAATAACAACTCGGTTTTTAACTTTGATGCCACTTTTAAATGTATATGGCTGCAAAAAATTGTAATCAGACATTTTCACGCAATCCTTTTCCTTTGTGAAGAATTATTTAAGATCTATAATAAATTTAGCACACAAAGAAAACACTTACATCATGCATGACGCAAAGCATTGTTAGTATGATGCTGTGCATTATGCACACCAGCATAGGAGTCACACCCATGAAATTAAATATAATTTTAAATGCCATTTCTGCAAATTATCAATGTAAGATTATTAACCCCAAACAGATTAACTCTGAGATAACTGGCGTAGAGATCCTTAATCCACAAAAAAAGCCGACAATTTATAATCCGGACTTTATCTATATTGATTCAGCCGGCGTATCCTACAGCCTTCCGCCACTGCTCCTTACCGACTCACAACCAGCAGACATCCACGATTTCACAACGATTATCGTTACTAAATCTGATAGTCTCATCGATGTCCAAAATCTCATTATGAATTTACTTGCCCAAGAAAATCAGCAAACACTAAAACTATCTGACCTTTCTCTGATGGCGATAAAATCACCATCGCTTCAAGAAATCGTTAATGCAGCCTCTGAAGTCTTCCAGGATCCGTTAATTATTGTTGATAACACTTATAAAGTTATTTCAAGTTCAACCAATTACGACGTTGCCGATCCATTGTGGAAAAGAATAATTTCGGATGGGTATGCACCTTATTCGTTAGTAGTTGAAATGAATAAAATCGTAACCGATTCTAATCCTCATGATCAGCTAGCACCATTTTATGTAAAACGCGATCTTTCACCCGTTCATGAACTCGCCATCAAGTTGACATTTGATCAACGCGATATCGGCTACATCGTTGTGTTTAGTAAGCCAACAAAAATCGGTCCTCAACATTTGTCTACACTACCAAAGGTCGCTAAAATTATTGCCGAAGTTGTTATCAAAACACCTAACTTTCAGAAAATGTATGGGGACATGCGAAATCGAATTTTAGAAAGCATGCTGGACAATAATGATCGACAAAGAATCACCACACTCATGCAATCTGCTAATATTAAAATTCCGCTTCAGTGTACAGCTATCGTCATTAAGCTGAATCCCGCGATTACTGAGCAAGAAATTCGCTATTATGCTGAACAGGTGAAGTCTGCTTATCCACGAAGCTACTACAATCATCAGAAAAAAATGATCTACCTAATTCTGCCAATCTCCAATACCCCTGAGAAATTAACAGCAATCAAAGAATTGGCCACAAGTTTGCATCTAATCGTAATGGTGTCAGAAACATACTCAGACTTCTTTGACAGTCCTAAATTTATAGATTTATGTCGCCAAGCCCTAGATGTGGCCCACACCACTAACAATGAACAAGCATTTGCATACTCTTCTAAATACGTTGACTATTTGGTTTTATCTAATGTTAAAAACACTAATTTACTTAAGTTTATAGAAGATTCTTACATTGCTTCTTTAGCGCAATATGATTTAAAAAATCGGACTGAATTACTTCGTACGCTGACAAGCTATTTCACCAACAATCGTAGCCTAAAAGATACCGCCCAAGATCTTTTCATTCATAGAAATACCCTGACAAATCGAATGGCGAAGATTTCCGAAGTCGGTAACATCGACTTCAATAATGCAACTGAGTTGTTTAACTTAGAACTTAGTCTAAAAATCAACAAGCTTTTAACCAATGCCCCGATCTGAGCTCCAAATATATGCAATCGCTATAAAAGTATAGTTCCCAAAGGCATTTTACTGCCTTTAGGGACTTTCCTACTACTTTTTAAAATGTCTTCAATGAATCCATAATCAACTTAATAAATACTTCCCGGTCAATTCCAAGCATAACTTCTGTGTTCTTTGGCTTTCCAGTCAATTCATAGTAGTCACAGACTGTTTCACCGCGGACAAGTTCACCCTCAGTTTCAACATCAACGTTCATCAATTCCGTTTCAAACATATCTGGATCGATTAACCATGCGATGGTACAAGGGTCGTGCAACGGTGCGCCCTTAAAGCCCCATTTTGGTGTTTCATGGTAGATTTCAAAGAAGTTAAGCAAACCTTCAAAGGCATGGGCAACTGGATTATCAATCTTACCAATTTCAGTGATCTCATCCTTCAAGATTTGCGCTTTGTGAGTCACGTTTAATGGTGCCATAACAAGTGGAATGCCTGCATTCATCACGATTTTGGCAGCTTCTGGATCCACATAAATGTTAAATTCAACTGACGGTGTCCAGTTACCCAAACCCATCGCACCACCCATGTAGACGATCCGTTCAATTCGATCAGTTAGCTCCGGATAAACGCGTAAGAAAAGTGCCGCGTTGGTCATTGGTCCTGTCACAACTAAAGTGATTTTTTCAGCACTTTCACGCACTGTCTTGGCCATCAATTCAATTGCCGTCATCGCTTGTGGTTTAAAGTCTGGATCTGGCAAATCGGCACCGTCTAAACCACTTTTACCATGAACGCTACCTGCTGTCGCTAACTTCTTAACTAGCGGTGTTTTGTTTCCACCTGCGACCGGAATTTCCTGCCGCTGCATCAGGGTTAACATCCGCATCGCATTATTCAATGTCTTTTCCGGTGTTTGATTACCTGCGGAAGTCGTCACCGCGGCCAATTCAATTTTTGGTGAGGCGACGGCCATCATCATGGCTAACGCATCGTCATGTCCAGGGTCACAGTCTAAAATAATTTTTGTCATCATCGTTACTCCTTCATTTTTATGGTAAAAGCGGTAAGACTTCATCAAGTTGATGTACTTCATAGGTCGGTCGTACAGCCCCGCTGTGTTGATGGTCACGGTTCACCCATACTGACCGCCAGCCCAACTGATCCGTTGCCATAATGTCGCTGGTATACCCTTGGGCAATATGAATATGGTTCGTCGCCGTAAACGGATACGCCGCTGCCACCGCGTTAAAGAACGCTAAATCAGGTTTGTACGCCTTTACATCCTCAGCCGTCCAGATATCAAATGGTACTTTGAGTACCGCTGCATTAAACGGAATGATGTCCCACGAAGAATTCGACATCATGATCAAGTGATACCCGCGCTCATGCAGCGTGGTCAATGTCGCTAGCACCTCCGGAAATGGTACTAACTGACGATGGGCCAACAATACTTCTGGGAAGTAACGCTCAAATTGATGCGTTAGTCCAAACAGCTCATCCAAATGTTGTAAATTGTTACGCGTCAGTAAATCATAATCTAAATACGGGATCACATTCGCCCGATCATCTTGATATTCGATAAACGCTTGGCGCGCCTGGGCGCCATCCACGCCAATTGCTTTGGCAAGCTGCGCCACTTCATCATAGGTCGCCGCTTCATTTAGCAGCGTGCCATAACAATCAAACGTAATGTACTTGGCCATTTCATTCCTCCTCACAATCTAAAACCATCTTATCACATCACAAGAAATCGATTACAACCTACTGTTTTCCTGAAATAGTAGGCGCTACTGACAAACTGCATTAAAATAAAATCAATCAGCAATTATTTTCCATTGCCAAACTCACTTAATAGACATATGATATAAACGTCATATGAAAGGAATATCATATATGACTGAACAAAATAATCAGCGTTCACGTTCGAACTTTATCGATGACCAACATCTAGCCGAGGCACACACCGTGTTCATGCTCCTCAGTAACCCAATTCGCATGCAGTTACTGTATCTATTAGAACAGCAGGAACTCAACGTATCCCAAATTGGTGAGATCATGCAGTTGGAGCAATCAGCCGTTTCCCATCAGCTGGCACTCCTTCGGCAACATCAATTGGTCAGCGCTCACCGTGACGGAAAAGCTAACTTTTATCGGTTAGACGATCCGCACATTTTAGATGTCCTTGATGAAGCCCTCGCCCACGTGGACCACGTCATTAAGGGGAAGCGACATGGAGAGCAGTAGCACCACGCGGTATCTCAAACAAAGTTTACAAACCGAGTATTTTTCAACAGCCTGGATGGCATTTGAATTTGTTATCGGCTTTTACTCCGGTCTAAAAGCCGGTTCGATTTTACTAATTGCCTTCGGGTTAGACAGCTTCTTAGAAATTATTGCTGGCGGCACCCTGATTTGGCGACTACGTAAAGAAAGTAACGGCGCTCCGACAGCCGAAATTGAACGTGCCGAACAACGCTCCACCAGAATCGTCGGTTCAATCTTATTATTATTGGCAGTGTACGTGACCGCCACATCATTATTCAACCTCTTCACGCACCAAGCGGCCGACACCAGTGTCTCTGGGATCGCAATCGCAATTGCATCAGTTATCTTGATGCCATTTTTAACGATGCGTAAACGTCGACTAGGCAAGGCGATTCATTCCGATGCCTTGATTGAAGACGGAATGTGCAACATCACCTGCGCCTACATGGCGGGCACCGTTTTGATTGGCGCCTTAGTCACCGCCCTATTCGGCTGGTGGTGGGTTGATTCCGTTGCCGCATTGGTACTGGTTTACTTCATTGCTAGCGAAGGATTAGAAGCTGTTCGCGGCGACTAGTGAGTATCTCCTGAAAAACAGGATAACAACGAGATCACTATGTTCGCAAGCAAGGGCAGCAGTGCGCTTTATCGTTGTGAGCGTCGTAGAACCAGTAACCACCTAAGTAAAAGTACACACCAAAAAGACCGTGAATGTTCCAGCCTACGCAATGTAGCCTGAAATAT
This sequence comes from Furfurilactobacillus siliginis, assembly GCF_001437435.1. GTDB lineage: Bacteria > Bacillota > Bacilli > Lactobacillales > Lactobacillaceae > Furfurilactobacillus > Furfurilactobacillus siliginis. The sequence goes on from NZ_JQCB01000001.1 coordinate 131,951, forward strand.
TCACGGTCTTTTTTGATACATACCTGGCTGCGCAAATCCGTTTACCTTAACGTTAACTGGCGGATAAAGCTATTGCCCTAAACGTTTTAGATCATTGATCATCTGTTGCTGAATTTTGCTGGCAACAAAACCTTTGCGATAGGCCAGTGAAACGTTCACATGTAAATCGAGCGCGTCGCTGATGACTAATGGCACAACGTCATCATGATCCGTAATCGCATCTTCCACCAACAATCCAACGGCCAGCTCGTTAGCCACCAATTCCTTGATCAAATTAATATCTGGCGAACGATAAATAACTTTCGGTGTGAACCCAGCAGCATCCGCATACGCCTTCAAGGCCGTTGGGTGAATAAAGTCGTCGGTCAGTGTCACAAACTTTTCAGTTGCTAACGTGGCAAACGAGATTTGTTTGGCTGTGGCCAACGGATGCCGCTTACTGACAATGATTCGAAACGCCTGCTGAGTCAGTTCAATCGACGTTAATGTGTTATTTTGCAAAGGTCGTAACGATCCTAACAACGCCACATCAATTTCACCAGCTTCTAACTCCTTCAATAGTTGCCCGGAGCCAGCCTCACGTGTTTGTAACCGATCCAATAAGTGATCTTGCAGCAAACGCCCTGCTAACTTAGGAAAATAGACGGTGCCGATCACTGGTGGCAAGCCAAAGCGAATCGTTTCTGTACGTGCCTGGACGATTTCCTTTTCAGCTAATGACAGGTTTTGCAAGATAATGTCAGCACGTGCGGCTAAGATTTCGCCAGCACGGGTTAGCTTAGCCAAAGCATGCGTTCGATCACGTTGAACCAATTCATCCCCAAAAGTGGTTTCCAAGCGTTTGATTGCCACGGTAATGGTCGGCTGACTCACATGAAACTGTGTCGCGACCGCCGAAAAATTCTGTCGTTTGGCAACGGCCACAAAGTATTCTAAATCACGTGTGTTCATTTTGATTCTCCATATACATTTAATTAATATCAGGAAGATCGTTTGACTATAATTATAGCAAGGATATAGCCTAAACATATTAATAAAATTAGCGGAGGAAACTAATCAATGCAAACACCAACTGAAATCTTAGCAAATCCATTTTTAAACAAAGGTACCGCGTTCACTCAAGCTGAACGCGAACAGTATCATCTAGTCGGCCTACTGCCACCACGAGTGCAGACAATCACCAACCAATTGGATCGTGTTTACGCCCAGTACCAAGCCAAAGCGACCATGCTAGACAAACGGTTGTATCTGATGAACCTTTTCAACGAAAACCGTGTCCTCTTCTATAAACTTTTTAGTGAACACGTCGTTGAATTCATGCCGGTCGTCTATGATCCAACGATTGCAGACACGATCGAAAACTACAGTGAACTTTTCTTAAGTTCACAAAACGCCGCATTTTTATCAATCGATGATCCTGACAGCATGGCAGAAACACTCAAACGCGCTGCTGGGCAGCGTGATATCAAATTAGTTGTCGTCACAGATGGCGAAGGAATCCTCGGAATCGGTGACTGGGGTGTGCAAGGCGTCGATATTTCGGTCGGGAAATTAATGGTGTACACTGCCGCAGCTGGCATTGACCCGCACCAAGTTTTGCCGGTTGTGCTCGACGTCGGAACCAACAATCAGTCACTACTTGATGATCCACTGTATCTTGGGAATCAGCATGCGCGGATTACCGGTCACCGTTACGATGACTTCATCGACCAATTTGTCACAACCGTTGAGCAGCAATTCCCTAACGTCTATCTACATTTTGAAGATTTCGGTCGCAACAATGCCGCCGATATTTTGCATCGCTATCAGGATAAGTACGTCACTTTTAACGATGACATTCAAGGGACCGGCATCATCACATTAGCCGCCGTCCTCGGTGCTTTAAACATCTCCAAACAACAACTGACTGATCAAACCTACTTGACGTTTGGCGCTGGTTCCGCTGGTGCTGGTATCGCCAACCGGATCTTCTCGGAAATGGTCGCACAAGGTCTAACGCCTGAAGAGGCCCGCCAACATTTCTACATGGTCGACAAGCAAGGTTTGCTGTTCGACGATATGCCCGACTTAACGCCAGAACAACGACCATTTGCCCGTTACCGCGAAGAATTCAGCAACGCGAACGAACTGACTAACCTAGCCGCTGTGGTCCACACGATTCATCCCACGATCTTAGTCGGCACCTCTACGCAACCTGGCACATTTACAGAAGCAATCATTCGCGACATGGCAGCGCACACGCAACGACCAATCATCTTTCCGTTGTCCAATCCAACCAAGCTTGCCGAAGCCACTGCAACTGACCTAATCGCTTGGACTGACGGCCGTGGCTTGATTGCAACTGGCATTCCGACCGCTGCTGTCGCTTACAATGGTGTGACCTACAACATTGGCCAAGCCAATAACGCATTAGTCTACCCTGGCCTCGGACTTGGCACGATTGCGGCGACCGCAACAGTGTTAAACGACGCGATGATCAGTAAAGCTGCCCACTCCCTTGGTGGATTAGTAGATCCCAGCCAACCCGGTGCCGCGGTGTTACCACCCGTCGAAAAATTGAGCCTTTTCTCCCAGACAGTCGCCGAAGCCGTTGCGCAAAGCGCTGTTGATCAAGGCTTAACCCGTGACCCTATCAATGATGTTCATCAAGCAGTGCTGCAGGCGAAATGGACGCCGGCATATGAACCGCTAAATTTACAATAGAATTTTTCATTTCTCCTAAGTATCGATTGACATGCCTCCTCAAGCGCTTACAATGACAGTAAGAAATCGAGGCGAGCATGATGGATAAAGATAAGCTCTACCGTAGTTTATGGTACATTGCAGGCACAATTTTCGGCATTGGGATGCTAGATGTCGTGGCGCACGGCATCGGAATCATGCTCTACGCCGGCCTGAACATGTAATTTGAGGAAGCGTCGGGAAGTAGGCTGCACAGCTGCGTGGCTTTTGACGCACATTCTCATCATTGAAACTTAGAAAACAACGAGTTTGGGACATAGTTATCTTGTCCCAAACTCGTTTTTTGATTTACGAACTTAAATAGCGAAAACGTGCGATTCAGCCCATGACCCTGCGCATTGCACTCTTATTTAAAACGTGGGACAAAAGTCAAGTCGCTGTGCAGAGGACGAAAAACCTACCGGATTGAAGACCAATCCGTACGGCAGTTCGAGGTCTTGCTCACGACTTCCCGACTTTTGTCCCACTCTGTACTCTATTCAAATAAAAATTTAGCAACGCGCCAGGTCACTTCTGGATTAGTTCGTAATGCGGAATGCTGCACCGTTAACGGACTACCCCACAGAATGTGTTCCTCAAAATGGGCAATGTGTGGTGTCACAATGGGACGCAATGCCTGTACCCCTTTCACGGACACTTCTGTATCAGTCCCCGTGCTCCAAACATTGCCACCAACTGTCATAATCTTCAGATCTGCTGGTAACTGATCAGCGCGTGATAGCATCCGATTATACGTTTTAACGAACGCTTCTGGTCGGTTCAGTCGTTCAAATGGACTAGCGATGGCGACCCACTTATTGACCTGTGGCTGCGTTTGCTGTTGATTGTTAACCAGATAACTGTACGCGACGCCGCCACCCATCGAATGCGTCACCAAATTAATGTGTGTCACATGTTGGTGAACTAAAAGCCAGTGCATGACCTTCGGAAAGGCTTTGATCTGCACCCGTGGATCTTTATTATCAGCAAATGCGACCTGCACGATGGGATTGTCCTGCCACGTTTGTTGACCGGTCACATGCATGCCACCATTATGATCGACTTGAATCACTGCGGCACGTTTCGCAATCCCGGCAGCCTCCCACTGCATCGACATCCGATCAAAAGCGTGTGGTGTTGAGCCGTAGCCACCCACAAAGACGGTCGCCGTGGGATTATGTTGCGGTGTGACTGCCTGCAATCGTTGTCGATTGATCAACTCATGACTCGCACCCCAGATAAATAAAATGGCTGCAATACTGCCGACCAGCCACCACATAACTCGTTTCATACAACTTTGCCTCGTTTATTTAAATTGGCGCAATTATAGCACCAATTTAAATAAACAAAAATGATTATTCACTTATCAAAAATAATGCTATACTGTTCGCCGTTTATAAATCTCATATTTATGTAAAGAAGGCGATTCTATGCATCCCGATTGTCCATTTTGTACCAAACCTGACGACCAACTCATTCTCAGTAATGACCTTGCTAAGGCATTCTTCGATATTCACCCAATGGCACCCGGTCACGCTCTCATCGTACCAAAGGCACATCGCACGACGTTCTTTGATGCGACCCCCGCTGAGCAACACGCAATGACTGATTTACTCGACCAAGTGAAGACCATCCTCGATGATCAATTTCATCCCCGTGGCTACCAAATCTTCAGCCATGTCGGCACGGTCGCCGGGCAAAAAGTCGCCCATGCACACATTCATTTAGTTCCCGTTCAATAATTGAAAGGCCATTATGGTTAACCACACAGATTCCATTGCACAGCTTGCCACACTGATTAAAAATCATCAGCACATCGTCGCATTAACTGGTGCCGGGATTTCTGCCGCAGCCGGCATTCCCACGTTAGAACAAATTAATCGGGACAGCTCAATCGCAGCGAATTTCTCTGAAGAAGCCCTGGAAGCAGAGCCAGTGTCATTTTACGCGCACTTTCATCAGGCATTCATTGATCCAATTTTTAACAACGGTCCAACCATTGCCCACAATGTTCTAGCTCAATTGGAGCACCGTCACCTATTAGACGGTGTGGTTACCACTAATGTCGACTACTTGCACGAACAAGCGGGTAGTCAACAGGTCGCGCCAATCTGGAGCAGCCTCAACATTAACCATTGTCTAGACTGTGGTCGTATTTATCCGCTCAGTATTTTGCAGGCGTCAGTGCCGCACTGTCCAACTTGTGGCGGCTTGATTTCACCTGATCCTTTATTCCGCCACATCGCAACGCTGCCGGCTGAACGTGCGAAAGCTGATGACTGTATGGCAAGCGCCGACCTTGTGCTAGTTATCGGCTCAAATGGTTATTACGATAATGTTGGCCGGACCGCTACCGTCGTCGATATCAATCCCAAGCCAACGATGTTTGATCGTCAAGCCACACTAACTATTCATCAAGACGCCAATGCAGTCTTTACTAAATTAGCTACTAACCTTCATTTACCGACGACAAGCATCACCAAATAGCCCTTTCTTTCAGTTGCCAAATGCGTGGAACACCGGCACAATAAACGTAACGACAACAAGGAGTGACCACCATGCAAGAAGCACGCACACTATTCTTCAACTGGGGCTGGCTAGTACCCGTTATTTTTAGCTTAATCTTTATTATTTCCTGGCGGATCGACAAACGCCGCCTGATCAATGGCATCTGGTTCAACATTGCCTTCTTTTCATTTCTGACCGTTTTGGCAGGTTGGATCCTGGTGACAAATAATGTCGCATTGATCATGACGTTCGGGATTCCGTTCGTCCTTATCGTCTTATTCTTGTTTCTATTATTCTTCATGCAAAGCATTTTGCTCATTTGGAACGCTGTGATCGTCTGGCGACGTGAAAGTCATTCATTGGGAAACATGCTGACACTGGTGCTGGGTGTCGCTTTACTGCTAGTACCATTCATCAACAGCCTCGCCGGGGACGTACTGCCGCAAGTGTGGTACACGTTCTTCGTGATTACCACAGACTTTGTGGTCGGCTACCTACTGTTCTGGTTCTATAACTATCTCACCGTGCTCGTCTTGTACCAATTCAATCGGCCAAAGCTAAATCAACAGTACGTGGTTGTCTTGGGTAGCGGTTTAATCAACGGCGGCCAGGTGCCACCATTACTCGCGCAACGTGTTGATCGTGGGATTACCTTTTATCAAAAGCAATTGCAGAAAAAAGGTGTCGCACCAAAGCTAATTCTGTCAGGTGGCCAAGGTGGTAATGAAACACGTCCAGAAGGTGTCGCCATGCGTGAATACGCGATTGAACAAGGTGTACCAGCTGAAAACACGATTGCCGAAGATCAGTCTATTAATACGTTGCAGAACATGCTGTTCTCTAAACGATTGATGGTGACAGATGATGGCACTGAACCACGGGCCATCTTTGTCACTAGTAACTACCACACGTTACGTGCTGGCTTAATTGCTCGCCGTGCTGGGCTGAAAGCCGACGGGATTGGTTCGCGGACCGCTAAGTTCTTCTTGCCGAATGCTGTTATCCGGGAATATATCGCTGTGTTCGTGAGGAATAAGTGGACGCATGCGGTAGTTCTGGGTGTCGGGATTCTTGGGATTGGGGCGTTGGTTCTGGTTTCGAATTTGTTTGTTAAGTAAATAGTTTCTATATTAACCCCAAAAGGCGGTATGATCAATTTCTAACAGGTCATACCGCCTTTTGTTACTAGCGTCCTTAAAAAGGACATATCACAATCTAATCGTTTTGCTACTGAACCAACTTTTTATAAACATCAACTATATTTACATCAACATATTTTATTGAATCAACTGTTTTTTTTATTTTAGCTGGATCAATCTCTGGAATATCTGTCCCAGAAAACAAGTCTATTTCTTCGTTAACAGTTTCTGGATAACTATCGACTGGTCCACTTTTATCAAGTATAGAGTTTAGTGTGTACTCTAAACGACGGACTTTTTTAACACCATGGCTTATTGGTAACATTTTCCATTCGCTAAATAATAATTCTTCACCGTCATTATTTAACCTTGTTAACGTATTACCCTGCACCATGTTCGCTTGTATAATAACCTTTGCACTATCAAGGACATGCTGATTCTTGCCCACTTTATACTTAGTCACTACATTGATATATTCTGCAAAGTACTCACCAAACATATTCATCACTAAACGCTCAACATTATCTTCCAGCAACTCGATTCCATAAAGCGAAGATAAAGCTACTAACGAATTTTCATTATATTCATCTATTGACGAACTTAAACTATTGGCTAGGTGTAGCTTCTGCTTAAGAATTTCTACAAGAAATGCCCCTTCACCAGCTGAAGGCTCTAAGAAAGTTGATTCTAGTGAATTTAGATTATCCTGTATCTCAGGTTGCCTGATCATGAGCTTGACCACCTTAGATGGGGTAAACACTTCCCCATGATCCTTCACTCTCTGGTTTGATTTAATTATACGTTCCTCAGGCATTAATTCATCTCCTGAACCTTTGTTTCGATAAACCTGATTTCAGCATCAGATAGCTTGTACTTTCTATAAAGCTGTGCATCAACATTATCTGTACTTTCACTCCAGTCAATATCTGAAGAAATAGAAAAGTCTTGTAATGGCACTTTTATCCACTTATCAGGGTTATTATCCTGAGTAACTTTTAAAATTCCAAGCATCGTTCTGGCAAATTTCGATTTAATATACTTTAAGGCATTATTTGCTTCAAGTTCATTGCTAAAAGAACCAATTCCTAAAAAGGTTCTTGTATAGCCGACGAGCGGCGTGCCGACGAGCGGCGTGCTAACTACTTCTCCCAAAGCTCCACTTCCGTTACTCTTTGGGAGAAGTACTTTAAAGTCATATAAGTTAGCATGAGTTAAATCAATGTACTTCTTATTGATAAAGCGATACGTTCGCTTGTTATCTATTAGCCCAAGAATTTTTATATCATCTTCATTAACTTTAAAATCATGAAAAGCTTCAAGCTTAACAAAAATATTACTCTCAAGTCTTCTATCCCGACCATTACTACTTATCGAGTCTTTAGCCTGAGGATAATCTGAAAACAGTTCTTCCAAATTTAATTTGTTTTGTGAAAAAATTATATCTGTTAAATTTCCATCTTTACGTAGAAATGGATTCACTTTTGAAAGAATGGAATTCAATTCCGGATATGCCGTAAAAGTACCTATAGCACCAAAATTTTCATTTACGTCCCTGACGGTAATTGCAATTCCACCTTTTATGTCAGTTCGTGGAAAAATTTTATTTCCGTTTTGCTCATACATCACGACTTTAAGGTGAGTATCATTTAACATTTTCTCATTCCAAGCAGACGGAGTGGCTCCTGCTCTAAATAAAAATCTACCAGGAGTTATCAAAACTGACTTATCCGCTAGTTCGTAAGCCATTTCCATAAATAAGTGATAAATCGGCTTATCACTAGAACTCGATCCCCCAGCTTCTTCCTGGTATGGTGGATTACCAATAACTACATCAAATTTCATAATTCCAAATGCCGCCTTAATTTTCTTAACACCATCATCCGGACTAATTCTAGCCGCATCAACAATTCCATCAATAAATTCAATATTCATATCTACATGCCGATAACCTGCAAGGGTCCTTTCAGCAATGGTTTTTGCCATGGGCGTTTTTGCAACAACAAAAATATTGGCCTTTAAAATATTTTCCCATAAGCGCCACTCATCTTCAGCTGTAAATTTACCACCCATTATTTCATTCAATTTATTAATAGCTCTCTGATAAAGAGACGTTGCCGCATACAAGGGATACAAACCTGTCTTTGAGTTTATTTCCAGAATTTTTGTATTATTCTTAAAAATTGTATCCGTAGATTTATTTTGTACCCAATGTAATGCGCTCTTAGCTTCAACTGTCGAAACTTCATATTTATCATCAAAGTAAGATAGTCCACCGATGGTCATTCCAAGTTGCATATTAACTACTCGCCAAGGGGTAAGCACCGTTTCCTTATCAGGATTTTTGAAAGTTCCAAAAATCGCAGCAATTTCTTCTGTTCTTTCAATTGGATCCAATTTATCAAGGGCTTTAACCCTCTTACGAATTATTCGCCCAGCCTCTATAAAAATTTGTGGGTCGTAATATTTAATAAATTTAGAAAACTCGCCCTTTGTAACACCCTTAGGCATAAACTCATTCCATGATTTTTCGTCTACCAAATTCAAAAAATCATTAATACTAACATCTTCTTCAATATCAATATCCATTCCGTAAATCATCATTGGAATACGTATTGAGATAGAACGTAAAATTGAAATCATTGTCCGTTTTTGCTTTTTTAATGCGTTCTTTTTATCGATTACAGCTTGTTCTTCTGGGATACGATCTTTCTTTGGCTTTGCTTCACCTCTATTAGCACGATCATACTCCTCATCTGTGAGTCCCTGATTATTGACATCAACTTTAGTTGGCTTTCTATCAGCCTTAGTTGTTCCAACAATTGCTTTCAACCCATTAAAATCCACTAAATCTTCAGTATTTATCTTTAACAATTCATCACTGTATAGTGAATCATCATCAAATCCACTCCGCACGGCCTTTTCTGCATAAACCTTTTTTAACGTAGTAAGTAATTTATCAATATTGTATTCTTGCATCCCTTGCTTTGTTTCACCGATAATGGGAAGAAAATTCAGTAGTTGGGCCATACTGTCTTTTTGTTCCTTATTGACAAGTTTACCCGCTCCTGAATTAAAGCTATTCGATTCTGCCATTACAGAAAGCGCTCTATCTGGTGCAAAATCAAATATATAGCACCTTTTTTTCATTCCCATTTTCTCATCCGAAAACGGTGTCTGTGCACGAAATGCAGCCTGCAAGTACTGCATAGCACTTGTCATATTTGATAAAAAGACAATTCCAGTCCACTCCTTAACATTTACTCCAGTAGTTAATTTACGAACTGTTAAGGTAATTGTTTTCGTTTTTGATGGCTCGTTGGTAATTGCCTTACGAACTCTTTCAAGATCACTGTCACCAGCGTCTACTGCCAGATCTGAATCGCCATCAGCTACAACATTAATCACTTTATACTCGGTACCAAAAACCGGATGCTCCTCCATTAATTCTTTAAGTGCTTTCGCTTCCTTAACACCCGGAAGCAACCAAAGCGTATGTCTGAGCGCATTTCTAAATTTTAAAGTGGAGAACGGATAATTTGTTTTACCATTTTGATGCGTTATATTATCCAGAAATTGTTTTACATTTTTCTCGTATACAAATTTTCCTGTTGCATCATCAACTCTAAAGAACTCTTTAAAGTTAAATGACTTACTTTCATCGGAGAATTCTTTACGATTTTGCATTTCAAAAGTATACATTGAAACACTTGGCAAAGTCTCGTAAGGATTCGCCTCATTTGGATGATCTATTGGCCACCTTTGCTTAGCCTTTTGTTCCATCACATAATCCCATGTATATACTTGATCTTCATTCTTATACTGGTCAAGCAAGTTGAACGGCGTTCCGGACAGCTCAAGCAATCGCGTTTTATCCTTCTTAATACCACTAAGTACATTGTGTGCTAAGTCAGTTTGTGTTCCTTCATGTGCCTCGTCGATAATTATCAAGTCCCAATCAATATCGGCAATTAACTCATTTTTATCTGCAACTTTGCCACCAAATCGCTTTGATCCACGTAAATCCTGAATACTAGCAAAATAAATATACGGGAATTCACTAGCATTCAGTTCATCAATAGTTTCCCCTTTATTTTTTGAGCCAAATCGATATCCTTCTTTTGACATTTTCATTTTGTGATAATCTGAAAACCAACTATCTGACACAACCGGCCGATGGGTCATAATTAGCACTTTTTTATATTTTTCCTCTTTAATAAGTTGTAACGCAGACAAAGTTTTCCCAAACCGCATCTTCGCATTCCAAAGCATATCTTTTTCTTTTTGGAACACACGTCTGGTTTGTTCCACCGCTTTTATTTGTTCTGGACGTAGGACAATTTCATGTGGCACAGCCTTTTCTGTTATATCCAGCGATGATCGGCCTTCCTTAACAGCCCTAATTGCATCTTTTGCTGTTTTCACATCCACCTTAAACCACTCAGTGCCATCCAAATGTTCTGACCGTTTTACTCCGGAGCGTTCTAAGACCTCGTGAACATCGTGGTCACGAAACCACTTATCTTCAATCTTGCTGTAGGCCAGTTCGGCCCACTCAAGCAAATACGGAGTTCCTCCTGTTCTCATGTATTGCTTAATACGTCTATCCGCAAATCCACGTAGATCATCACTATTAGGTTTGCCATCAATCTCAAAGTTATCAACTGACGCATCCCCAACCTTTTCGGCCCCAACATATGCAGGCCACATGCCATTACTGTTATCACCAGTTTGAATATAAATAAGCTTCTTCTCATTGGGATCATATGGTGGATCATTCTGTGGCTCCATAAAACCACTTTGTGAAATTTTCTGTTCCATATATGAATTAGAAAACCAAACCAATAAATAATACATTTCTTTTAGTTTAGTTAATGCCTGTTCACGAGAAAATTCATCTAAGGTATGGGCTGCATCATTTCCATATCTTTTTAAATCATAAAAAATATCAATTAACTTTTTATCGTCAATCAATTTTTCCTCTTTTAACATCTTTAAACAGTTATTGAAACTACAATGATCTGGTACTTCTATAAAATTAAAATCCAGCACACTTCTTGCTACATTTTCAGCTATTTTGCGAATTGTTATTAACTCCGCAGCATACTGCTCGCTGGCATATAATTTCTCAGCAGATTTAGCCTGATTATACATAATCTGTGTGTCGTCATCTAACATTAAAAAGCCAAAGTTTGATTCCACGATTTTCTCCTACCCATGGTAAATGTCATGAATTTCATATGTAATATTGTCTTATGTTAACACTTTAAAAAATGATTTATATCATATCAAAACATAAGACTAATTTTATATTATTTTTGATGATTTCCAACTTCTCGCCAAGCCACAACACTTCCAAAACTAACCACCCAGCTAACCAAATACGTCACGCCCACGCGTAGCCCTAGCAGTCCCTGCCAGCCAAGCCGGCTTTCAATCCACCAGAGTAAGGCAACCCAGAAAACATGTCCCAAAAACGCCTGGTAGGCATACACAGCTAGTCGATGAATCACACGCATTACGCGTGGCGTCTTTAATAACAGCCAACCGCCTAACGCACAGAGTAGACCAATCACGCTCACCGAATACATCAACATTGATGGCTTCAAATATGGAGCGTTCTCAAATGACACAGTTGCGCCAAAACTATGTAATTCCGTATTAGCACACAGCCATCCCCAGAGAGCCGGGATAAGCAACACCCACCAGCGTTTCATCAACACACTCAGTACGCGCTCATAATTCAACCATGTCAATATTCCCAATAGTCCGTAAATAAAGAAACTCGGCAACAGTCGATCCATCAAGTACCAACGATTCGCGGCTGGGCCATTGAAGACAAACATCGTGTACAGCGCGATCCACCAGACATAGCCGACAGCACTCACCGTCAGAACAACGCCCTGCCGTCTTGGAGATCCTGTTAACCACCGTGTTAACCACACGAAGACTGGCATCAACACAATAAACTGCAACATCATCGTGCTGTACCATAAATGTGGCGCACCATTACCGGTGACAAACTGCCAGTTAAAGCTAGTCAGATTATGATATGGATGATGGCTTTGCAAGCTCGGCATCAGAATTAAATACACGGCCGACCATAGAGCCGTCGGCAAAAACAATAGCGACCACTGTTTCTGCAGATACGGCAAATAATTAACGCCTAGCGGACCACTTGATGTCGTTCGCATCGTGCTAAATAAAATCGCAAAGATAAACGCCGGCGCACTGAATTTCATTAGGTCGTACCAAGCGATAACCCACGCCTGTTGCCCCACGCTCAGGGACGTGTGCACGGCAAAGCCCAGAATTGTTTGTAAAATGACCGCCGAGCACGCCGCTACTTTTAATAGATCACCTAAGTCAGGCACGTTCGTCTCACCTTGTTTCATCGACTGCCTCCTTTCATAAAGATATTTATCTATCATCTTACCCGTTGTGGAACAGCGGTGGCAAAACAAAAACGATAAGTTGCGAAATCAATCGTCAACTTATCGTTTTACTTTGCGCTAATTCAAGTCGTCCTCACCTAATTGTCGCTCAAGGTCACGGATTTGCTGCTGCACCTCATCCATTTCATCTTGCACCTCCGCCAGGGTCGCCCCTGACGAGCTGTAACCCTTATAGTAGGCTGTCATGTAATCGTTATCCGTCAGTTGTTGCTCACGGTCACGCAACTGTCCGAGCTGTGCAATCAATGCATCATCATTATCAAACATCTGCACCCTCCATTAAGCCCGTGCTTCTGGTGCCTTTAATTGTGGTCCTTTGCCCTGGCGTGCCAAAACCCAGTCGTCATAGTTCCACTCTTCCGTCGCACGCCGAGAAGCAAAGTAGTCCCAGTAAGATTCACGTTCCATTTCGATGACCTGCCCGTTCACCCCGACAGAGACCCAGTTGTAGGACACTTCACCAACCGCATGGGCAAATTTGACCCATGCAATCGGAATGTCAACGCGTTCGCCATCACTGTTGATAAAGTAGCGGGTATAGTGATCGACACGCATGAACTGCAACCCACTGGCATAGTCTGGATCGAGTTGTTCAAAGTTATTCCACGCGATGTCTACGGCTTGCGATTCAGTTGGTACTTGTCCATCTTCATCGACCGCAAAGTTGTTGTAACTGATCAGTCGCCCATCATCGCCCCACACGACGGTGACATGCGCGTTGTTCGGTGTTACTTTCAAATCCTTTTGATATCGCTCAACTTGGACCGTTTCTCCATTCCGTTCCCGTGATTTTGTTTCAACGAGCTGAAAACCATCAGGTAAGGAAAGGTTTGTGTCTGCGCCATTAACTTCAACTGAATTCATCATGATAATGCCCCCTAGATTAGGTTCGTGCCAACGGTTGTGAGTAATTGCATTAATTGTTCCTGTTGTCCGGTAGCCAAGTTTGCAAAGATCGTGTGGTTAACGTCTTCGATTGCCGCCTTCAGGGGGCCGATGCGCTCCCGACCAGTAGGCGTTAGGTCTACCTTCCACACACGTCCATCATCTGCTGAACGACTTTTTGTAATCAACCCTAATTGTTCCAAACGAAGTAACCGCCGTGTGATGTTACTCTGATCCAAGTAAATCTGGCGATAAAGTTGATCCTGGGTCGTTCCGGTTACCGGATCAATTTTAAGTAAGAAATAGTAGTTACTGGCGTTCAACTCCAATGGTTTCAGTGCCCGGTCCAATTCAACTTGCACCTTACGCGCCACAATACTGATTTGCGTTAGATCAAAATCAATTTCCTGCATGTTGTTTAACGACACCTGTATGCACCTCCCTTAACGACCAAATGGCAATCAAGCCACCAATCAAAATGATCAATCCCACCGCATAAGCGACCGTCTGGCCTGTCAACAAATCATCCGTCGGGATATGAAACGCCGTGGTTACCGAATGGCCGACTTCATGCGCAATGGCACGATAGTACAGCGTCGACGCCAACGTCGTACCGAGTGCTAGACCGACTTCCCGCATCAACGAGTTCGTTGCACCAGCCATCCCCCGCTGCTTTGCAGTCACACTTTGCATAATAATTGTGTTGTTCGCTGTCCCAAACAACGCCGTTCCAAGTGATAACACCACCGAGATGATCACAAACGGCCATGGCTCACCAGTGCCGTGATTAATTATCAACAACCCTTGTGCCACGATTAGGGTGATCATTCCCGCCGTCATGATTTTTGTCTTGTCGAACCGATCGACCAACGTGCCGGCGACTGGGTTAGCGATCAACGCAATAATTGGTGAGATCATCAATAGTTCGCCGGTTAACCGACCAGCATAATTTAGGACCAGCTGTAAGTAGATTGGGGCCAATAACGTAAAGAAGTAACTCACGATAAAACTCGTCAATGCCGCAATCAAACTATTTCTGAAGCGACGATTACTGAACAGCTGAAGGTCTAGTAATGGATGTTGATATCTGCGTTCATGTCTTACGAAAAAGACAAAGATAACCGCAAAGACCGCTACCAGTACAATCGTGATGATTGGTTGACGTAGCGCCGTACTTGTCGCGCCATAGAACACAAGTGCCATCAAGATCATCCATGCAGCGCCGCCGTAATCTAACGGTTGATGGTCGTGTGCCTTAACATGCCGTGGAAAAATTAGCCATTCAATGAAAATACAGATAATTCCCAATGGCACATTGATCAAGAAGATGTCGTGCCAAGATAAGTAGCTAATAATGAGTCCACCTAATCCGGGACCAGCCAGCGCACCGAGTGAGATAAAGATACTTTCGATGCCCAACGCGCGCCCAAGTTCATTTGCCGGAAAGACATCAGTAACAATCGCATAGCTGTTGGCCATTGTCATACTGGCTCCGATTGCCTGCACGATCCGCCCACCAATCAAGGTACCAAAGCTGAGACCCCATCCGGAAAGTAGCGAACCTAGCGTAAAAATCACCGTTCCCCACATGAACAAGCGCATTCGACTGGTACTGTCACCCAGCTGACCAAACATCAGCAACAATGCACTGATACCGATTAAATACACCGAAATCACCAAGTTAGCCGAGCTCGTACTGACCGAAAGTCCTCGCGCAATCGCCGGAATCGCAATGCTGACAATCGTCCCATCAATAATCACCATGAAAAAGAATGTGCCTAAAGTTCCTAACGTTAACCATCGTTTAATTGGTGACATGTGCCCACCTCCTTGAAGTGTGACATCAGTATATTCGGATTTATTTGCTTGCGCAAGCATTTAGTTTCAACTTTTTTCTGCATGCTTATTTTAAATAGTTGGCTGTGTCTCCGCTCCCTAACCCATTAGCAAGTTCGCTTCGCTCATCGTCGTGCGTCTGTGGCGCCTTACCATTTCGGGCTTTGCAAATTCTTTGCAGCCCTTCACTCACGGCGCAACATCCGCCCTCTGTTGCTAATGGGTCAGGGAGCGGAGAGTGCGTTGCCCGCGGGCATCGACACAAGGGCACACGTTCACACCCAAAAAAATAGCTTAAGTACTGCACCATCAAACTAAATAGATCGCAGCAGACTTAATTCATTAATCCGAGTCTGCTGCGATCTATTTATTTACTTAGTGTATTCATAAATGATTTTAGTTAAGGCGCTGGCAGCATGTGCGCCCGCTCGATCATCGTAATAACTTGCGAATCGCGAATCATTCGCATATAAATCACCTAATCCACGATGAGCAGTTGCTGAATACTTAGGCCACGTGATTTTTAACCAGTCACGGTGCGTTTCAAAAATCCGTTGTGCCAGCTTGGTGTCTGTTTCACCGTCAGCTACATACGTCCGTAAATCGGTAAATAATTGTTGCTCCAACGTCTGCATCTGATCGTATTGATCCTTCGTTAGTCCTTGCCACTGTTCATTTGCTGATTCAACAGCTTCATTGCCATAACGTTGACGGATTTCATCCCCGTATGCTTGTTCATTTTCTGTTACTTGTGCCCGCTTGAAACTAGCAAATTTTTCGTCATTGCTCATTTTGTCTTCCCCCTTTTTGGTGCTAATCGTGTGCTCGATAGTTTCGATTAAACCAGTCAGTCGCTGTTGCTTAGCGACGAGTTGTTGGCGCTGCTGTTCCAGAATCTGTAATGGATCTTGATGATCATCTAACAATGCCTGAATTTCCTTAAGTGGTAATTCCAATTCTCTGTAAAAGAGAATCAACTGCAGCCGATCTAGTTCCTTATCTGTATACTGACGGTAACCTGCCGCCGTCACTTCATTTGGTGCCAGTAAACCAATTTCATCGTAGTACCGTAATGTCCGAATACTGACGCCGGATACATCAGCAACTTGTTTGATTGAATACATGTGTTACCCTCCTTTCAAAAAGAATGATACGGGGTGACGTTGCGTGAGGGTCAAGGGGGAAATTCATTTTTTTCTATTATCTCGCTAAAAACAAGAGAGTGGGCCAAAAGTCGGGAAGTCGTGAGCAAGACCTAGAACTGCCGTACGGGTT
>NZ_JQCB01000001.1:148972-183907 GCF_001437435.1 Furfurilactobacillus siliginis
TCTGCACAGCGACTTGACTTTTGGCCCACGTTTTCGCTATTTAAGCTCGTAATTCAAAAAGAAGTGTTTAGGACAAAATGACTTATGTCCCAAACACTCTCTTCTTACCACAAATATTCTACCGGGTTCTTAATGTACTTACTGTAGACATCCTGCACAATTGCCATTTGTGCTTCCGTCAATGCTGGTGCATCGGCAGCATCAACATTTCTGGCAATTTGACTGGCCTTTGAGGCACCAGGAATCACCGTGGAAACTGCGTCAAACATCAAGATCCACCGCAGTGCCGTTTGAGCTAAATTATCCGTCCCCAAACGCGCTTTCAGTTCATCGGCAGCTTTCACACCGGTTAAGTAATCAACTCCGGAGAAGGTTTCACCCTTATCAAAGGCAGAGCCGTCACGGTTATATGATCGGTGATCATTTTTGCCAAATTCAGTATTGGCCGTGTACTTACCTGACAACAATCCAGATGCCAATGGTACCCGGGCTAATATTCCAACGTTTTGCACCTTAGCCAACTTAAAGAATAAATCGGCAGGCTTAAGCCGGAACATGTTAAAGATGATCTCAACTGTTGAAATATTGTAGTCCAATGCCTTGATGGCTTCTTCAATCTTTTCAACACTGACACCGTAGTTTTGAATCTTACCTGCTTGCTTCAACCGGTCTAATTCAAACCACACTTCCGGATTGTAGTACACGCCGGTTGGTGGACAATGCAACAGCACGTTATCCAAGCTGTCGACACCCATGTTCGTCAAACATTCATCCACGAATTTATCAATGTTAGCGGGTGTGTACCCCTCCGCAACATGTGGATCAAGCTTCCGACCAATTTTAGTCGAAACATGCACCTTATCTTCTTTACCTTTCAAAAACTGACCAATAGCTTTTTCGCTAGCACCATCTTGGTAAATATCAGCGGTATCAAAGAAGTTAACGCCGGCATCATAAGCTGCTTCTAACGTTTCCCGAGCATCCGTATCGCTGAACGGATCGCCCCACTTGCTGCCTAACTGCCAGGTCCCCAATGAGACTTCGCTGACCTTAAACCCAGTCTTACCTAATGTACGATATTGCATTTAATTGCCTCCAATATTAATAAACACTACTTGTTTGTTGCTCCTTAATCAGTATAGGTGCAATCCAACAAAACGAAAAGTACGCACCTTAAGGTTACCGCAGCGTAGCTTTCATTAGTTTATTAATACAAATTCAATAACGAAATTAATATGTGACGGCGTTAATCAAATCTTCATGTAAATGCCCAGAACGCTGGTTTCTAAATCCGTATACTGAACAAGTAGTCGGCACCCGACCATCGTAAATTCGATGAAAGGGGCGTATCATGATGATACAAAATTTTTTACTTCCACTTATTGTGGGCGTATTGCTCAAACTTTTTGAACAATGGCTAGACGATCACAATAACTCAAAATAGCTGACTACCACTAGCGCACCCGTTAAATTACATATTTTTCGAAAAAACAACCCCCTTGCTAGTCACATCTAGCAAGGGGGTTGGTGCGTTCGTGATGATACAAAATTTTTATACTTTTATCCTATCATCTTCACCCAAATTGAGCAATCTTTCTTATCCGAATGCACCTAAGCAATCTATTATGCCTGTGTTTGACCCCGTCATATCCCCCGTGCTAAGCTATTATCAATCAAAACAAATTATAACTACCGCCGGGTAAAGCGCCATTACTCGTCCCTCAGGCTTTATGGGACGAGTAATGGCGCTTTTAACATAAAGGAGGACATTTTTATGTCATGGGTTTATTTAGTTATTGCCGGAATCTTTGAAGTTGTCTGGGCAACATTTATGAAATTGAGTGATGGCTTTTCTAAGCTTGGTTACACCAGCCTAACCATCGTCGGTATGCTCATCAGCTTCGTCTGTTTAGCTGAGGCGACGCATCGCTTACCGATGAGCATCGCCTATCCAATCTGGACCGGAATCGGCGCCATTGGTAGTGTCCTCCTTGGTGTCTGGTTCTTCGGCGACAAATTAAGTCCGATCACATGGTTTTTCGTAGCCTTACTATTAATCGGCATCATCGGGATTAAAATGACCAGTCACTAGTCAAAAGTCCTTCTGCTTGGCGACTGTCAGCGCGTCGTCTACAATACTGGCAGGAGGAACAAATCATGCGTAAATCAATGTGGGTGAGTCTTTTGGCGGTGTTATTGGTGCTAAGTGGTTTACTTAGCTATCACGCCTTTGCGACCACCCGGTCAACTAAAAAATATCATTATTCAGACATCCCCACCCTTTACCTACATGGTTATGGTGGCGGACGCTCTTCTGCTGACAATATGATTGCCGCGGCAGAAAAAAGTGGTGCTGCTAAAAAGGTACTGACTGCTACCGTCAGCAAGTCTGGCAAAGTTAAACTGACCGGTCACTGGCAAACTGGCAAGGTCAATCCGCTGGTACAAGTGCTGTTTGAAAACAACCGGAATCCTAATTTCACCGAAGATGGTCAATGGCTGAAAAATGTTGTTGTAGCGCTTCAACAACGCTATCACATCAAACAATTTAACGTCGTCGCGCATTCGATGGGTAACATGGCGCTGATGCATTATATTTTGGACAATGGCCAAAACGACCAGTTGCCGAAACTGCAAAAGCAGGTCGATTTAGCCGGTCACTTTGCCGGTATCATCGGTATGGATGATAAGCCTAATCAAAATCACCTACTCGCCAACGGGCGCCCCGCCATCATCAATAAGTCTTACCAAGATTTGTTAGATAAACGTGACCAATACCCGAATCAGCAAATTAGCGTTATGAATATTTACGGCAATTTGGAAGATGGCACAAATTCTGATGAACGGGTCAGCAATGTGTCCTCACGCTCGTTGAAATATCTGTTGGGTGATCGGCCTAAGCATTATGAAGAACACATGATCAAAGGACCGGATGGTCAGCACAGCAAGTTACACAACAATGCGCAGGTCGATAAACTCGTCATCAACTTCCTGTGGGGAAATCAACACTAGCAAGCATGATTACGCCCCATTTTTAACACGAGCATGTATATTAACAGTGTTATTTAGAGGAGGAATGCGTAATGGCAACTAGTGAACGTCCTGCCATAACCGTTGTTGTGACAATTTTTAACTTAGGTAATTACTTACTCGACTGTTTGAAAAGTTTACACGCTCAGACACTAACTAATTTTGAAGCGCTACTCGTTGATGATCATTCAACTGATGGGTCAGATCATGTTATCGATGATTGGGCCGCAAATGATGCGCGCTTTACCGCTATTCATTTGCCGTCTCACAGCGGCGTCTCAGTTGCCCGTAATTATGGGTTGGATCACGCGTCTGCTGATCTGATTTGTTTTGTCGATGGCGACGATACACTGGAACCTACTTATTTAGCAACGTTTGTCGACGGCATGGCGGATCACCATGTCGATCTCGTCACCGTTGGCTATCGCTGGGGCGGCTGGAGTCGCGGTGCTGTAGCTGGTCTTCATGGCTGGCAGGAAATTAGCCAGGACGATATGTTGGCTCAAGCCACCGCACACGGCACCCAAATTGGTGGTTACACGTGGAACAAAGTCTTTCGTATGAGTGTCATCAGCCGTTTACGGCTGCGGTTCAACACACATTTACAACTTGCTGAAGATTTATTGTTCACTGCCGATTATGTCGCCGGCGCTAAAAAGTTTATGTTTAATCCGGTCGCTTTATACGACAAAGTCAGCCGACCAAATAGCACAATTCATACTGCTACACGCAGCATGCGACGTATCGAGATGGAAGTTAACGATCACATCGAACAGCTCAGAAGTAACGACTAATCTAAAGAGTTTGATTTACAAATTTAAATAGTGAAAAAGTGGGATAAAAGTCAAGTCGCTGTGCAGACTACGAACTACCTACCAGGTTGAAACTCAGCCCGTACGGCAGTCCTAGGTCTTACTCACGACTTCTCGACTTTTATCCCACTCTCTTTTTTCACTTATTTGCGCTACCATTAGCGTACTAACCCACGGTAAAGGAGGTCCGCATGCATGTCGTTAACCATCAATTCCATGACACCTGCAGGCTACCAACAGATCAAAGACCAAATTCGTCAATTGGAGTTGGATCGTCCAGGACGAATCAAACAGCTACAAGAAGCCCGCGCATTAGGCGATTTATCGGAAAATGCGGAGTATAGTGCAGCTAAACGCGACTTACGACATTTAGAAAGCCGTTTGCGCTATTTGAACAAACTCCTCCAGTATGCTGAAGTGCAGGAACCAACGACATCTGCAATTGTTGATCTCGGAAAATTCGTTACCATTCGCTTCGCAGAAGACGATATGGATACATATCAAATCGTCGGTAAATTTGAAGCCGACTTAGCAGCTAGTAAGTTATCCTTTGATTCACCGCTAGGCCGGGCGGTATTGGCGCATTCGGTTGGCGATACAGTAACTGTAGATGCGCCTAATGGCGCTTATGACGTCACAATAACCGCAATTATTAGTGACCCACGTATCTTATAAAAATGGCTAATTACGCTTCTCGGTAGATTTGCGTTAAACGATCCAATAGAATTCTTAACATTTTGGAAGTTACATGCCCAATAATTTCGCCATGCCCGCTGTCATAATCATACGTTGGTACCTGCCAGGTATTTTTAGAATCTTGCCCGACCCAGCGCATGTTGTGCAGCCAAGTTCAACAAGCTCCATTGCCGGTCAAAACCAGGTTGGAAGAAGAAGTCACTTTCTTCTAAATCTTCCAACGTCAATTTCTGGGCAACAGCGAGTGCTAAAACATTGCCTTCAGCAGTGATATCGTACTTCGATAATACTGCCCCACCAAGAATTTGGTGTGTTTGTGGTGCAAACGTTAAGCTGACGTACACATCAGTATTACCAAAATGTTCTGGAACATAAGCAGGCCGCAATGTATCTTCATAGAAGCTGGTAGCAACGGTGATGTCGACACGATCAGCAGTGAACGTGTTTAATCCAGCCGCAGCAAAATGATAATCGAATACGCTCAGTGCTGAGGCACCCACGACACCTTTAAATGGTTTTGCGGGTGTCTTTTCAAATAGGTGGTTAACGACATATTGCGCTTCCCGCCGAGCAGTTGTTGCCAAAGCAATCGGCATTGGTTTGCCTGCTGGAATGGACAATGGCAGAATTGCATCCCCAATGGCAAACACATCTGGTAAGTTCGTTTGCAAATAGGCATTGGTGTCGATGAAACCACGGTCCGTTAAATCAACAACGCCTTTCAGCCATTCCGTATTTGGTCGTACACCGGCAGCTGAGATCACGAGGTCAGCTGGATATGATTGGTCAGCAGTCTTTACCGCGCTCACATCGCCGTCACCTTCAAAGGCTTCAATGTGCGCACCCATAGCAAGTTCAATGCCACGATCCGTTAATTCCTTACCTAAGATATCCGTAAATTCACTGTTCAAGTAATTGCCCAGTGGTCGATCGATGATGTCTAATAACGTGACATGCTTACCAACTTTAGCAAAGACTTCAGCCGCTTCAATTCCGATGTAACCAGCGCCGATAACAGCAACGTTCTTGATACTGTCATCAGTTAAGGCTGCCTTGATTTTGGAAGCCCAACCGTAGCCACGCATTTCGTACACATGGCCTAAGTCATTTCCAGGTACTGGCAAAGTCGTTGGTGTCACTCCAGAACTTAAAATCAATTTATCGTAAGGTACCTGCTGGGTTTGCCCAGAAGTCACATCTTTAACGGTTACTTCCTTTTTATCAGCATCAATAGCCGTGACTTCATGATTACTGATGACATGGCCGCCCTTGGCTTCAACATCTTCTGGGCGGAAGTTGCGGACATCATCTTGGTTTGTAACTTGGTCTTCCAGGAATAATTGCATCCCACAGGACATGAATGAGACAAAGTCACCAGCTTCAAAGATCGTTACATCAACGTTGCTATACTTGTCTAATGCCTCAATAGCAGATTCATGACCACCATGCGATGCACCAACAATAACAATTTTTGTTTTTTCCACGATTCTCAGCCTCCATGTTTTTATTTAGTTTAGAATAGTTCTAACTAACCAACACATTTACCATAAGACCATAACAGCCTAAATGCAAGAATGAATTTTAAGAAAAAGTGTTCTCAAAGCAACTAGACCATTACCATCTAAGCTAACAAACCACAGTAACTACAGCGCTTTCGATTACTGCTTCAACTTACTGCATCATGTCAAAAAAAGCCATTAAACCGAATTATAAAAGCCACAAAAATTCCATCACAACAGGTAGACCAAAGTTAATCGCTTACTCACCAAGAATGCGCATTGCTTCCATAAAGTGTAAAATATCACTTAGTTATTTTTAAAAGTTCAATTAGCTAACGGCTAAGAAGGAGTGCACCTTACCAATGGTTCAAAAACGCGATTTGTCCGCCGAGAAAATCATTCGAACAACCATGACCCTCATTTCAGAACAAGGCCCTGATGCAGCAACCTTTAGTAACATTGCGACTGCGTTGTCGTGTAAAACGCAGGCCCTGTATTTCTACTTTAAGAACCGTAATGACCTGCTCACCGCGGTCAGCCATGAATTTTTTCGTGAAATCAACAACACCGTTCAGGAAAGCTGTGTCGGGCTGCATGGTCGCGAAGCTGTGATTGCTTTGGCAACAGCAATGCGTGACTTTGGCCTCGCATCCGTGCCACTCGCAGTCACTGTGATGCGCGTTTCCGGAATCAGTAACGATCAGCTCGCGGCAAGCGAAACTAAGCATCTGTCTCAAATGTTGCAAACTTTCATCGCTGATTTCATAGATGATGATGATCCTGTTAAACGTTTATCACTTTCACGGGGTGTTCGTGCCTTAGTCGTTGGTGAAATTGTCAGTGAAAGTGTTGGGTGGTTTCGTAATCCCGTAATCCATCACGATGATAGCTTTCTTGATAACTTAAACCGTTTATTAGCCGACTAAAACAAAGGAGCCGTCATGCGTAAACATCGCTCATCTAAATTACTCGCTTTGGTGACCACGCTCGCATTCCTCGGACTCGGTTATTATTTCACCGGTCAGCCGCATGCCGCACCAATCACGCCCTCATTAACGCACGTACGTCACCACGTGCACCACATGATCAAAACGACTTTGGGTCAACCAGACACAAAACCAAATGGTGCATCTGTTCCTCGTGATGCCACTGACACACAGCTATTAGCGTTATCATTCGACATTACAAAATATCCTGAAAACTACGCTAACTTAGGCAAAGCCACACTAACTGACCTGCAAATTCATGATGCTTTGGAACACAATCATGAGCAAGCCTGGTATAGTGTTGACTCACTGGATGATCTTGGTCGCAGCGGTGCCGGTCAAGCACTGGTAACGTATGATTCTGTTTCAGCCACTGCTGCCATGAAACGACCACCCTTTTCGGAGACTGCTGATCCAACTGGCTTTCGCGGCAATAATCGGATTGCGCAGCTAATTGGCTATCGTGGTTACTTTTATAACCGCTCACATACCATCGCCTGGTCACTTGTTGGTAATTTAGGCGGTGGTGCCACCTCTAGTAATGCCATCATGCAACGCGATAACTTAACGACCGGTACTCGCGCGCAAAATGTCGGCACCAACGGTCGTAGTGAACAAACGGCTGGTGGCATGGCCTACGCTGAAACAAGTATTCGGGATTTTGTCCGTGCCCATCCCAATATCCCAGTTTATTACGTCGTGACACCGTTATATCAAGGAACCGAACTTGTTCCACGTGGAACGCACGTCCAAGCCGTTAGCGCGACAGATAATGGTGCAACTTTGAACATCAACGTTTACGTCTTTAATGCGCAAAACGGTGCTCAAATCGACTATGCAACCGGTGCGTGGTCACAATCATAAATTAGTTCATAAGTTCGTAGGAGAACCCATATGGAAAAGCTTAAAAATCGGCTTGACGCCTTCAGTGACGCCATTATTGCCATTATAATTACAATCATGGTACTGAATTTGCACACGGTGCTTACGGACTCGCCAGCAGCCTACTTAGCATTGGTAAAGGAAATTGGTATTTACCTCATCAGTTTCTTTTATGTAGCAAACATGTGGTACCAGCATGCCGCCGTTTTCAATGAAATTAAAACGATGAACTATCGAACCTTGATTCTCGATTTTGTTTTTTTATCCGCTTTATCACTAATGCCGTTGTTTACCGACATGATGGCAGCAAACACGACGCGCATAACGGTGGTCGCCTATGGCTTGCTATCGTTAATGGTCGGTGTTTTCTTCCGCTATTTAGTCAAAGCCATCGTGCACCTGCAATTCACCAGTAAAAAAGATATGGCGAAGGTCTACAGTAAAGTTTACGGCCCCAATAACCGCGTGCTCGCTGGCATCAACATTGTCACCGTGATCTTAGCTTATTTCAAACCAACCTGGGCCATTATCTTCTACCTGGCATACCCAATTTGGAACTTCCTCAGCAACAGTGATTACCGGCAGGAAATGTACGATGTCGAGCAATTAACGCCTGAACAGCGCGAACAATTTTTGGACTTCGACACCGCTGATCGCAAAGCCTTTCGTAAGCAGCAGGAGAAAATCAGTGAACTGGCGCAAGCTAACGCGAGTGTCACCGATGAGTCCGCTCCAGAAGAAACAACACCTGCTGTAGAGTCAACTACAACCGTCACGCCAGCGCCTGCTCCTAAAGCACCAAAAGAAAATCATCATCAGCCCAAGCCACGACGAAACAGCCCTTGGCAACAATGGCTTGATCAAAACGTTGATCCAAAAACGCAGCAACAAATCATGCAGGGGCGTACACGCTTAACACAGGAACAAAAGACCGAGTGGAACACATGGTTTCAAGACCAACGCCATGCTGAACGGCAGCAAGCCCATAAACGTAATAAGGAATACAAACAAGCCCGCAAAGATAGCCGACAAAATCATCATAACGATTAAACAGCAGAGAGCGAGCCAAAAAACGGGAAATCGTGAGCAAGACCTAGAACAGCGACTTGACTTTTGCCCCACATTTTCACTATTTAAGTTCATAAATCAAAAAGCAGTCTGGAACATAAGTAAATTATGTTTCCAGACTGCTTTACTTTACAAAAATTACGAAGGCGTGTTCCAAAAATCAAATCGCTGAGACAACTACGATTTCCTGACTTTTGGCACCCGATCCTTTTCTACTTCCTGTAACTCAACATCAGCCTTCACTCACATCAGGTATCACCTGTTGTGACCTTTCACGCCAACGTTTCAATCCTTCTAATAACAACGTTGGAATAACGATTGCCACCGCCACAATCAGCCACTCTACGCCGGTCAATCCCGTTAGGTCAAAGACCTGCTGCAACGTTGGTACCACAGCAATTGCCAGAATAATTCCGGCTGCAATCAGCAACGCAATATTTAATGACCGATTTGCTCGAATTGATTGTAGGGTCACCGGTTCACGTCGTTTGATTGGGTAAATATCGATCATCGATCCAATGGCGAGGACAACAAACAGCATCGTCGTGCCAACTAGCGCTTGATTATTCGTCAAGACAAATCGCCCTAAGGCGTAGACACCAAGTGTGAGCAACGTATAAATACCTGCGCGCCATGCCATTCGCTGACCCATGCCATCAGCAAAGATACTGCGATCATTTGGCACCGGTGGCCGTTTCATAACGCTCGCCTCACCTGGTTCACGCGCCAGGTAGAAACCAGGAATTCCGTCCGCGAGCACATTGATCAATAAGAGTTGCTCGGCAATCAAAGGTGCACCCCAACCCATCAGCACGCTTCCCAGCATCAAAAAGATTTGGGCAAAGTTCACGCCGACCAGGAATTCAACAGCCTTCAAAATATTCTGATAAATCGTCCGTCCTGATGAAACCGCGTCGATAATCGTTGCAAAGTTATCATCAGTCAGAATCATATCAGCCGCGCCCTTCGCCACTTCGGTTCCGGTAATCCCCATGGCAATTCCGACGTTTGCCGCCTTCAGCGCAGGCGCGTCATTTACACCGTCGCCGGTCATTGCAACAATTTGGCCACGCTGCTGCCATGCGTTCACAATCCGAATTTTATCCTCTGGTGACACACGGGCAAACACACTGATATCAACAACTTTTTCGCGTAGTGTCGTCTCATCCCACTGATCTAATTCAGCACCGGTGACGGCTAAATCACCACTTCGATAAATTCCAATCTGTTCAGCGATTGCCCGCGCAGTTTCTTTATGATCACCGGTAATCATCACCGGTTTGATACCCGCCGAACGTGCCTTTGCCACGGCTGCTGCCGCCTCCGGTCGCGGTGGATCAATTAGTCCAATAATACCGGCAAAGGTTAAGTCCTGCTCTAATTTCTCAATTTCTGCCGCAGGTCGTTCATCAAACAATCGGTAACCAACCGCTAAAATCCGTAGTGCTTGTCGTGCAAAATCATCATGCGCCTGCGTCAGGCGTTGTTTAAGCGAATTGTCCATCTGCAATGGTAAACGGTCCAAAGCACCTTTAACAATCAACAGATAGCGACCATCGTTCAATTTGTGCAACGTTGCCATCGATTTTGTATCTGAGGAAAATGGGCGCTCAGATAATCGCGGTGCATCTATTTCAAGCTGCCTACGCGACAGGTCATTTTGTTCTAGCAAACGTACAATTGCCAATTCAGTGGCATCCCCACTTGTCTGCTCACCCGCTGATGTCTGCGTGATGTTCGCATTCGTCGCCAAGCCAAAGTAACGCATCAATGTGTGACCATGCTCACTTAATGGTTGATTGCTGACGGTCTCAACTGCCCCCACTGGCGTCCACAGCTTTGTAATGGTCATCTTGTTTTGCGTTAAGGTACCAGTCTTATCCGAGGCAATCACATCGACACTACCAATCGTTTCTACCGCGCTAATCTGACGAATGATGGCGTGCTTTTTCGCCATCTTCTGCACACCAACTGCTAAACTGATTGTCACAATCACTGGCAACGTTTCTGGCACCGCCGCAACCGCTAGCGACACGCCCATCATTAAATTGTCAGCCAGCGACCCTAGTTGTTTGAACATACTCAATACAAAAATCAGTAAGCCACTCAGCACAGCAACACCTGTCAACGTTAGCGCTAATTTGCTGAGTCGTTTTTGTAGTAATGTTTGCTGCGGCTTGGTCTCATTTAATAAATCGGCAATTTCACCTAATTGTGTTTGCATACCAATGGCATCAACAAGCATAATACCCGATCCACGAGTCACCGCGGTTCCAGCAAAGACACGGGTTATTTCAACATCTTTCGCTGTACCGGTTGCCACTTTTTCCACCGCTTCACTTTCACCGGTCAGAATGGCTTCATCCACAGCTAACGCGGTCACTTGTTGAAGCACACCGTCTGCCGGGATTCGATCTCCAGCATTTAATAGCACAACATCGCCAACTGTAATTTCAGCGGCCGGCAATTCCTGTTCGACACCGTTGCGACGAACACGCGCCGTTGGTACACTCATTTCCTTCAATGCTGCTAAGGCACGTTCAGCACTGTGCTCTTGATACAATCCAATAGCCACATTCAATAACACAATGGCACCAATCACAATAGGCTTCGTCCAGCC
This sequence comes from Furfurilactobacillus siliginis, assembly GCF_001437435.1. Taxonomy (GTDB): domain Bacteria; phylum Bacillota; class Bacilli; order Lactobacillales; family Lactobacillaceae; genus Furfurilactobacillus; species Furfurilactobacillus siliginis. Next base: position 160,566 of record NZ_JQCB01000001.1, read on the forward strand.
ACCATCCAGCGCAATTGCCATGTACGTGGATAATGCCACGGCAATCAATAAGATAATCGATGTCACTTCGGTCAATTGCCGAATCAGCTTATGCCAAAGGCTCGGTGGTTTCTGTTCATGCAACACGTTTTGGCCGTACCGGCGCTGCCGTTCCGTCACCGTTTGGGCTGTTAACCCCTTTTTTATATCGGTGATGTTTTCTGTTTGTGCAATCTGGTTCATCGCCTCAGTCCTTTCTAAAACTGGCTTCGGTGGAATCGATCGCGCAATCTACTTGATTAACACGACTTAGTTATTTAAGTGTAGCAAATCCAAATTCATTGGCGCAAAAATGCCGCCTAGCGTCAGAGGGCTGTGTCCCCCAAAATCAAGCCATTAGCAAGTTCGCTTTGCTCACCGTCGGGGCAACATTACGTCTTACCGCTCAAGGCTTTGCGAAGATTCTTCGCAGCCTTCGCTCTCGACATGATGTTGCCCCTCCATTGCTAATGGCTTGATTTTGGGGGAGTGCCTTTGACCGCTTTGCGGACAAAGGCACAAGTGCAGGTCTTGCCAAAGTAAACTTACTTCGCTTACTAAGCTTTCTGACACTAACATTTTATTGTTACTGCACAAAAAAATCGCCATCGTCCAGCCTACACAATGTTAGGTTGAACGATGGCGGTCACATATTTTTATAGATTTTACTTTAACGATTACTTAGCGCGAACCGTTTCAAAAAAGGCGTGTAAGCTGTCTAATTGGCTTAGCTGTCGGTTACACCGGTTGCTATCGCGGCAAATGTAATTACCAGACTTGGTGTAAGTACCATCGCCACCACTTTTGGTAATGGCCATAAACAGTGACACGTTGCCAATCGTCTGGCAAATGGCACAGACACCCTTTTGCACAGTCGGCTCAATGACACCGTAAGCACCTTGCAGTTGACCAGATTCATTTCGGATAACAACATATTTACGGCCCATCCCTGGGTCATTCCAACCAAGAAAACTATCATCGCGCAGATCCATCGTTTCCCATTCCGGCTGCTTCAGCTTCTTGACCTTCCGAAAGACCTTTTCCAATTGCTTACCAGTTGGTTGTTCAAACGGCACCACGTCATCTTTCAACGTTTGCAACGCTGGCTCGATTGTGACCCGGTTTGCTTTAACATCCAACATGGTTTGCATCAGTGCGGTCAGTGATGCTGGCTTATCAGCAACTAACGCATCAATGTGCTCTGTTGCGATGGCTTGCAGCGCATCAATCACGTCACGCCCATTCACACTGGAATAAGCACTGATCAGGTTCAAAACTTCTTTACGTATAAAACTATATTCATGTGGCAAAATTTTTGTATTCATCATTAAACTCCTTGATTTCAAGTTCCAACCAAGAGCACCTTGATGACATCATTTTGCGGTTGCAATCAAAGTGCTCCGTTATCCAACAGACCACTTTGCTGCAATTGACGCAGTAGTTTGCATCGTTGCATCACCTTCTTTAATTAGCGTAATTGGTACTTTACCATAGATTGCCCGCGTTACCAAATTACTTAATGACGGCGTAACTGATCAGCCACAAACAACCGGCAAAACCAACCGCACTGGCCACTAACCACCAACGTGTCGGATCAAGACATAAACCCACTAGCACCAAGCCGAAAAAGGCGAGCGTCAGCCAATCCGTGAGTGGAAATAATGGCATCGCAAAATTCTGGTTTTTGGCATGCGTGCGTCGATAAATCAAATGACACACGATCAAAACTAGCCACACGAAAATGAAGTTAATCGTAGAAACACTGGCGACAATGGTGAACACTTCATCAGGCAATACATAATTCAATCCCACCGTAATTAGTAAAACCACGGCTGAACTTAACATTGCCGTCTTAGGCACATTATATTTATTCACAACACCCATTCGTTTGGGCGCGCCACCCATATGTGCCAGAACAAACAGTGTCCGACTAGTACTGAATAACGCACTGTTGGCTGCCGATACAGCCGCAGTCAAAACCACAAAGTTAATCACACTCGCTGCGGCTTTGATACCTAGCCCACTGAACACCTGCACAAACGGGCTACTGGTGGTGCTCAATTGATTCCATGGATAGATAATCATCATGGCAAACAATGCCCCAACATAAAACAAAATCATCCGTAGCGGCAAGCTATTGATAGCTCGTGGCAATTCCTTCGCCGGGTTGGCAGTTTCACCAGCCGTTAGGCCAAGCATTTCAATACCAGTGAAAGCAAAAATTACCAGCGTAAACGAGGTTAGTAATCCATGCCAACCAGTCGCAAAAAAGCCGCCATGCTGCCATAAATTTTTTAATGAAGCCGTATGTCCATTTAACTGTAGACCACTTACTAATAGACCGACACCACAGGCAATTAACGCGATGATCGTAATTACTTTAATCATGGAAAACCAATATTCTAGCTCGCCAAAGGCGCCTACAGACAGAAGATTAATCCCGACCAACAAGCCAATGATTACTAATGGTGCGACCCATTGCGGCAAACTCGGGAACCAATAATGAAGATAAATTCCGGTCGCCGTTAAATCTGCCATCGCTAAACTCAACCAGCACAGCCAGTACAGCCACCCCACAACAAACCCGGCACGTTGTCCAAGGTACGTTTGTACAAATTCCAAAAAGGACGTCTTCTTTAAATCAGATAATAATAATTCGCCTAGTGCACGCATCATCAGATAACAGAAAAACCCACCAATAGCATATGCCAGTAAGATTGCCGGCCCGGCCTGATGAATCGCGCTACCGGCACCAAGAAATAAACCTGTGCCAATGGTGCCACCTAAGGCAATCATTTGAATGTGTCGATGTGTTAATTTTCGTGCCAGTTCTTCTTGTTCCGCCATAATCATTTCCTTTGTTAAACCGTTAAAGTTACATGCATAATACTTTATGCCAGCAAGCTGTCCACGTCCACCGGAAAATGCGTTCTAGCACAATCCTTTGCAGCCGCTGATGAAACACGTATACTAAAATTAATACTGTTACTCATTAATTAATGTTGAGGTAAGCACATGCTAAAAGTTACCGGATTAACCAAAAAGTTCGGGCCTAAACGTGGTGTAATCGACGAATCTTTTACCATTGAAGAGGGTCAAATCATGGGACTCATCGGACAAAACGGGGCGGGAAAAACCACCACGTTCCGAATGATTTTAAATCTATTACAGCCAGACCACGGTTCCGTAACTTGGAACGGGCATCATCTAAGTCCTGCCGATTACAACACGGTTGGCTTTCTACCTGAAGAACGTGGTTTGTACACGCGCATGACGATTCAAGAACAAGTCGTTTACTTTGCCGCATTGCGCGGCCAATCTGCTAAGGTTACCAAACAAAAGTTACCTGAATGGATGGAGAAATTTGCAGTTAAAGGAAAAGTCACCGATAAGATCAAAGACTTATCCAAGGGGAATCAGCAAAAGGTCCAATTAATTGCGACCTTAATTCATAATCCTAAATTAATTATCTTGGACGAGCCCTTCAGTGGCTTAGACCCAGTTAACGCGCAACTGCTTGAAGACAGCATTCTAGAAATGAAGACCAACGGTGCCAGCATCATTTTCTCATCGCATGACATGGCTAACGTTGAACGGGTCAGTGACACCTTGCTCATGCTACGTAATGGTGAAACTGTGCTGAATGGAACACCGCAACAAATTCGGGAGCAATTCGGCAACACACGCATTCGTTTGCGCTCACCGTTGACGTTTGAAGTCCTACAGCAATTTCCAGGCGTGACTGACGTTGAGAAACGCGGCAACGCCTATTACCTAACATTGGCTGACGAAGCAGCGGGTGTCCAAGTTTTTGAGGCCGCGACAGCCCAAGGCTACATTCCTGAATTTTCTCAGGAACCACCGTCGCTTGATGAAATTTTCCGGATTGAGGTAGGTGCTGACCATGAGTAAATTTAACGTAATCGTTCGCCAAGTAATCCGCAAAAATCTAAAATCACCCGCCTACATCTTTTCACTACTTTTACCGGTGATTTTAATTGCCGCCGTTGCCTTATTTGCCTTCATCAACAAGCAAACGAATCAGACGCCTAAAATGGCGATTGTCAGTGATAATCCAGCATTGCGAACTGCTTTAGTCGCTGCCCCAACCCACGGTGATTATAAAGTTGATAAAAAGATTGTCGATCATAAAACCGCCGAGAAAAAATTAGCTCACGAAAAATTAGACGGTTATCTTACCGTTACTACCCAGAACAACGAGTTCAAAGCGGTCTACCGACAACGAACTAACGCTAACTCTTTAGACACAGACACGCTGAAGAATAATTTTTCAACCTTAAAAATTCAGCAAACTGCACAACAACTTGGACTTAAGCCGGAACAATTAAAGCAATTATTTGCCCCTGCAACCTATCAAACACAAAACGTTGCTTACCGTAACGGGGTCGTTCACAAGCAAAAGTCCAATCAGCAAGGCGCCAACATTGCGATTGCTGTCGCCGTAACCTTCCTGATGTACATGTTCTTGATTCAGTATGCCAGCCTGATTGCACAGGAAACGGCGACTGAAAAAGGCTCGCACATTATGGAAATCCTGGTCAGCAGTGTTAGTCCCACGACTCAGTTCTTTGGCAAAATCACTGGGATGTTCTGCCTGATCATTTTACAAGTGGTCGTCGCATTAATCGCAGCTGGTCTGGGAATCAACTATCTGCATCAAAACGTCAGCTTCATCAAAGGCTTCTCGCTGGATCAGATTCAACCAGGCATGATTGGCCTGCTCGTTTCCTTCTTCATCGTCGGCATCATGTTATACACCGTGATGGCTGCGATGCTCGGCGCCTTAGTCACTCGCCAAGAACAAGTTGGTCAGGCACTGTCGCCATTGACCACGCTTGGTTTAGTCGCCTATGTGGTATCATTTATCGCCATGAACAGCAACAGTTTATTAATTCGGATCGGGTCATTTGTCCCATTCCTGTCACAAAGCTTAATGCCTGTTCGCTACGCTGTCGGCAACGCCTCAACGCTAGAAGCTTGGTTGGCAGTTGCCGTTGAGCTAGCAACGCTGATCGTTCTTGCTTTCATTGCAGTGCGTGTGTATCGCAACCATGTTTTAGATTATTCGCATAAACGTTGGTTTAGTAAAAAAGAAAAAGCATAGCATAGATAAAAAATAGTACCTGTAGACATGAAAAATGACGTCTACAGGTACTATTTTTTTACATTTAAACGACTTAAATTTCATCCAGGGCATCACTAATTGGTGTGTCACCCGTATACATCGTAATAACCTTGCCAATCGTATTTGGTTTCTCAAGCAGCGTTGCCAACACCGTTACAACATCTGGAATCGGATTAGCACCAGTGTCTTCAACATTGACCTTAATCTTGCCCGTTGCTGGCTGATCATCTTGCAGCAAACCAGGTTGTAAAATCGTGTAGTCCAAGTCAGAATGATCAATCAGCCATTCGTCAGCAAAGAACTTTGCGATGTTGTAATCGGTAATCTTTGCCAAGAAAGCTGTATTCCACTTTTCTGGCCGCGTCGCAAATAGTGAACTCAATAAGACAAAACGTTTGATACCATTTTGCTTGGCTGCTTTACCCGCTTGAACCACACCGAACGCATCCGTTTGTAGCAAGTCCTTGCTGCGTGAACCAGCCACGAAATAAACGGCGTCAACATCCCCTAATTGCTTGGCTTGTTCATCCACGCTGGCATGTAGATCATATGCAACCACATGAATATCGGTTCCAGCGAACTGATCAGCAACATGATGAACCCCAGCAAAAACTTCATGTCCATCTGCTGCTAATTTAGTTGCTAATGCTGTTCCGACACGACCACCTGCACCAATAATAAATACTTTCATAATAATTCCTCCTAGTGATTGCTCATTGTTGATTTCAAATTAATAAAGTAAGGCGCTAATACCGCCGGCAAACACTGATGAAAACGTGCAACTAATGTATCAATATCGCCTCGTAAACCCTGCTGAACCCACTCATAAACAATGTTATTAACAGCGTACACATAAAACTTTGCGGCAAATTTAATGTCATCTGAAATGGACCCTCGCTCAGTCGCCAAATACTTTTCCATTGCCATTAACGATACGCCACAATAAATCCGCTTAAACATGTATTCATTCTGATTACTCAGCAAGTCTTTATAGAAATTTTGATGCTGCACAATGCTTTCCAGCACTGCATTATTTGCGGCGTCTAATCCATCAGTACCTAGTATTGCTGAATAAGATGAAAATAGTAGCGTATGCAAGGTTGCCTCAATCAATGCATACTTATCATCAAAATAATAATAGTAAGTCTCTCGTTCCAAACCAACTTCATTCATTAACTGCACGACAGATATTTTTGCTACTGAACGCGTTTCCGTTAGCCGTAAAAACGTTTGAACGATTTGTTGTCTGGTATCATCTGCCATCTGGTTGCTCCTGTCACCATACAGTCATCTGCGATTGTATGTATTCAAATCACTAAACGCCCAGTAAGCTGGTTGCACAGTAACTTACTTTTATTTAGTTGCCTACATTATACAATCAATCCACTATTCATTACCATTGAGGAGGTTTCACGTGAAACTACATGATGCACTTTATACACGTAGATCCATTCGCCACTTTACCGATGAACAAATCGAGCCGGAAACGTTAACCGAAATCATTCATGACGCTCAACGCGCTCCGTCTTGGGCAAACTCACAGCCCTGGCATGTTGTTATCGCAACCGGTAAAACACTTGCCACCATCAAACAGCAGCACCGCCAACTTGCTCAAGCTGGTCGTGGTGGGAACGCCGAACTAGACGTTATGCACCGTAATGATTGGTCAGCCTTTGCACAGCAAAACATGCAAGACTGGAATCAACAGGTCATGCAAAACTTGGCATCTGATCCCGCCGGTCGCAGCACTTTTCTGTATGCACAACAAAGTCTATTCGACGCTGCTGCCATTGTCTATTTACTCTTACCGACAAACGCGACTGGCTGGTCATTATATGACCTTGGCGCCTTTGGACAGACCTTAATGTTGAGTGCAACGGATCATGACGTACAATCCATTCCAGCCTACGAGCTTGTCCGGTACCCAGATTTATTACATCAGGAATTAAAAGTACCTCAGTCAGAAATGTTTGCGATGGGGATTGCCCTCGGATATGCCGCGGAGACACAACTAAACAAATTGGTGACTGACCGGGTTGCAACAAGCGATGTCTTAACGATTTTAGATTAATGCTTTCAGCACACATTTTGGTCGTTTAAATTCATAAAAGTAAAATTGAGAGTTTGGGACATACGATATTGTCCTAAACTCTCTTTTAATTTACGAATTTAAAATAGTAGAAAACGTGGGCCAAAGGTCAAGTCGCTGTGCAGACTACAAACTACCTACCGGGTTGAAGCCCAACCCTACGGCAGTTCTAGGTCTTGCTCACGACTTCCCGACTTTTGTCCCACTCTCTCGATTTTGGGATTCAAGTAGTTATATCAGCGGTAACGCCAACAACGTATCCGCGTTCGTTAATACAAGCTGTAATAACACCCGCAACGGCTCTGGTAACACGTCATCTTGACGATGGGCCACGCACAACTCTAAGCTCAGCATCGCTTCAGGAAATACCAATACGTTGACTTTTGCATTTTCTGGCAGCCGACTAAGTGCGTTTGGACTCGTAATTGTCGTCCCCAAACCGCTGGCAGCTAAGTTGATTGCAATTCGCGAATCGCTGGCCTCGATGCGTTTGTTGACACGAATACCATTGTCTTGCAGGGCATGGTCAACTGCCTCTTGAAAAGTGGACTCGTTACCGATTCCAATAAATGGTTCGCCATTCAATGCGTTCATCATTTCGTCAGTCAGTGGTCGCACAATGGGTCCTGTATGGTAAAGCGGCGAGTTCTTTGGAACGAGTAACGCTAGCGGTAATGTTCCTAGTTTTTGTGTGGCCACCCGCTCATCATAAAAACGTTTGCCGATGAACATGTCTAGTTGCCCGTCCACTAGCATACTAGCGGCTTTGCTAGTCGTTACCTCAGCCACCGTTAAATGTACTTGGGGAAACTTTTCATAGAATAACTCAAGCAAACGCGGCAACCAGCTCGCACCTAATGGCTGATTAATCCCAATCGAAATGGATCCCGCAGCATAATTCCCCAGCCGGTTCATCTCCGCCATCAAATTGCGTTGTACCTGTTGTTCACGTTGCAGGTAGGCAAGCAGTCGTTCACCCGCATATGTCAGGCGAATAGGTGTGGTGGCGCGATCCACCAATTGAACCTGATACTTTTTCTCGGCTGCACCGATTTGCCGACTCACATATGGCTGACTGACAAATAAACTTTGTGCAACAGCCGTAAACGTATCGTAGCGGCGTACTGCTGTCAGAAACTCCCCCAAACGTTCTTCCATCATGCCCTCCACAGTCATTTTCACCTATTATTACTCTTTTGTTATATCGATGCGAATTAATTGGTATTTCCCTTTTACTGTTAGCGATTTCATAATGACATTATAGACATTGCTCACTACTGATCATTACAGATGAAGGGATGATTCACATATGACGACAAACATTAAAGGGATCACTTGGGATACAACCTATGACGTTATCGTACTAGGTTTTGGTGGCGCAGGCGCAACGGCCGCTCGCTTTGCAGCAGATGCTGGTGCGAAAGTACTTTTAGCCGATGCCGCACCTAGCGGCCACGAAGGCGGGAACACCCGCTATGCTGCTCAATTAATTGGTACAGGTGACGATTTCGAAGGTGCTAAAAAGTACTATCAAGGACTAACTGCGCCAATGAAGCTTGACGAAACCATGATTGATACGTTTGTTCACGGCATGGTGGGCATGCGTGACTACGTGAAAACATACTTAGGTGTTGAGCCCGTGAGTTCAAAGCATGATTTAGCAAACTTACCAACGCCGATTCCAATTGAAGAAGCCATTTACGAATACCCTGAAATTGATGGCGTAAAGTCCTACGATTTCACGACTGTTCATAACGGTATCTTTGATGCTGCCCTTTGGCGTTTGCTTCGCGAAAAAGTCGTCGACCGAATGGACAAAATTGACGTTTGGTTCTCTTCACCTGCCCAACATTTGATTCAGGATCCCGACACCAATATGATCCTCGGTGTTCAAATAAAACATCACGGGAAAATTCAAAATATCCGCGCCAATAATGGCGTCGTCATGGCCATGGGCGGCTTTGAAAATAATCAGCAAGACGTACAAGATTACCTCGGTGCTGAACACGTCGCTGTGTTAGGTACTTTATACAATAAAGGTGACGGTCTTCGCATGGCACAAGAAGTCGGCGCGGACCTATGGCACATGAGTAACTATGAAGCACTTGGCTTTTTACATGGTATGGCATTTAAGCCTAAAGATGGCGAACGCGCTCGTTTACAATTGGCACCTGGTCAGAGTGTTTTCTCTGGTAGTGTAATCACAGTCGCTGACGATGGCAGCCGGTACTTTAAAGAAGATGAGTCCCAGCGTCACGGGCACATTTACGACCACGGTACTTGGCGCATCCCTCGAACCAACGTGCATCCCCACCTCGTCTTCGACCAAGCCCAATATGATCAGTTTATGGCTGCCGAAAAACTACCCGATCCCGATTTCAAAGCCAACTTAGTCCATGCAGCTTCAGTTGCGGAATTGGCTGCCTTGATTGATGCCAGCCCTGAAATCCTGCAAGCGACAATCAGCAACTTTAACCATTTTGCGACCGTTGGCACCGATTATGCTTTCAACCGAGCACCTGAAACAATGCGTACCTTTGATGAAGGCCCTTACTACGCCATTGAATTAACTAATGTCGTATTAAATACACAAGGTGGACCACGCCGAAATGCACACGCTGAAATTCTAGATACTAACCAACGTCCCATTCCTCACTTATATGGTGCAGGCGAACTAGGTGGTATTTCCACTAACCAGTATCAAGCCGGTGGGAACCTGGCTGAATGTTTAATCTTCGGAAAAATTGCTGGTGAGAATGCTGCTAAAGCAAAGGAACCAGGTGCTGCCACAGTCGTTCTAGATGCTATCAGTGGTGCTAGTCAACATGAAGTATCAACGGATAACGATCTGGCTGCGGAAGCTAGTTTAGCGGCAATTGAACTCACGGACAATCAATTCCTCGGTACTAGTGCAAATGGTATTGGTGGGCAAGTTGTCGTTCGGATCACGTATGCTGACAACCGCTTAGAAAACGTTGAAGTCATGAAAGAAAGCGAAACTGGTGAAGTCGGTGGTAAGGCCATGGAAACATTACCAGCTGCCATGGTGGCCGCCAATACTTATGATGTCGACGGTGTCAGTGGCGCCTCGGTTTCAAGTAATGCAATCAAAGATGCCGTGAAAGATGCCCTCAGTAAGGTACAGAACTAAGCTCATCAAAAAGAGCGAAACATAAGTCAAGTCGCCGTGCAGACCACGAACTACCTACCGGGTTAAAAACCATCCCGGACAGTCGTTCTAGGTCTTGCTCGCAACTTCTCACCTTATGTTTCGCTCTTTTTTATTTTTCACTTTTAGCAACTTTTTTCAAACTAAATAACGTACTGATAAACTCTTGCTGCAAACGATTAGGCATGAAGGCTTTGCGGACCACCAAAGACATATTAAACCGCTCTGGCAAAGGATCATCCAACGTCAATGAAACCACACCGTCTCCTGGCTGAATCGCGTCATCCACCAATAGACTGACACCTAAGTTTGCTCGCACCAACCCCTTGATCAAAGACAGTGTTGGCGTGCTATAAACCACTTTTGGATTGAACCCGGCAAACTCACTGTAGGCTTTCAATGCCTGAGGATGAACAAATTTACCAGTCATCGTGATGAAATTATCACGTGCGAGTTGTTCAAATGAAATATGACCGGCACCAGCCAGGGGATGATCAACACTCACAACCGCTTTGAATGGATGTGACGCCAACAACGTGATATCTAGATTATCATGCCGAAGCGGCCGCACAGAACCGAGTAAGGCAACATCAATATTGCCGGAGTCAAGTTCCTCTAACAATTGTTCAGAACCGACCTCTAACGTTTGCGTTGCACTCAATAATCCCTTGGCAAATAGTTCGCCAGCAACCAATGGAAACCACATCGTTCCAATAATCGGTGGAATTCCAAAACGGATAGTCGTTTGATCGGCCTGTTCAACTTCTCGATGCGCCAACTCAAGATCCTTTAAAATCTGTTGAGACCGCTGATCTAATAAGGTACCTGCACGAGTAATCGTCAGCTTGTTGTGTGCGCGGTCTCGCTGTACCAAAGGCGCACCAAATTCCGTTTCCAATCGCTGAATCGCAACTGTAATCGTTGGTTGACTAACCTTAAACTGGTTGGCTACTTCCGTATAACTCTTTAGTTCCACTAATGCTGAAAAATATGCCAAATCGCGTGTGTTCATGCACCGCGACCTCCCTTAGTCACTTATATATCACAAGGTTACCATATTCTGCTTTGAAAACCCCTTCTAACAATAAAAGAAGCTAGTGAAGTCACGCGGCGGTGAGGTCACTAACTTCTTTTTGTTGGTGCTCGGAATCAACCCGGGGTGTTTCGCACACTGGTCCTTTAATCATGCTTACCACTGCTGATCTCTGTGCCCGACCTACAAGCCGTCCGTGGGCAAGACCGCCCACTACCGCCTTGCTTGTCGGTGATCGAGACCAAACCGCAGTGTTTCGCACACTAGTTTTTAATCATGCTACTCAACCCTGATTCCTGTGCCCAACTGGCCGACCGTCCAGGGCTAAAGCCCTTACCGCCCTGCCTGTTGGTGCTCGGAACCAACCCGGGTTGCTTCGCACACTAGTCTTTAATCAGGCTACTCAACCCTGATTCCTGTGCCCAACCTACAAGCCGTCCGTGGGCAAAATCGCCCACTACCGCCTTGCTTGTTGGTGCTCGGAATCAAACCGGGTTGATCCGCACACTAGTCTTTTACTTCTTTGACTGCATCAATAATCGTACCATCACGGTATTCGATCATGGCGACTGTCCGGTCTGTAAATTCTAGTGGTTTAGCGTTACCGACCTTTGAGGCTGCTAATTTTTGCAATTCCTCAATGGTGAATACTGGAACACCAGCAATGTGGCCCAATGCGTCAATTAAGTCTGTCCGCTTAGGATTAATGGCAATTCCGTATTCAGTTACTAAGACATCGATGGAATCTCCAGGAGTAACAACCGTCGTCACATCTGGCACAACCGTTGCGATCCGTCCACGAACAAGTGGGGCTGAGATAATGGTTAATTTAGCTGTTGCGGCATCTTGATGACCACCAATGGCACCACGAATAACACCATCAGAACCAGTCATAACGTTGACGTTAAACTTCGTATCGATTTCCAAAGCACTCAAGATAACGACATCAAGTTGGTCAACCATGGCACCCTTGTTATCAGGATCGGCATACCATGATGCGTCGATTTCCTGTTGACGAGGGTCTGTATGCATGGAATCGGCAGCACCCTTATCAAAGTCCTGCACATCCATGACACGGTCGATTAGACCTTCCTTCAACATATCTGTCGTTGGTTTGGTAATCCCGCCCAAGGCAAACGATGCCTTGATTTGGTTATCCAACATGGATTGACGAAGGTAACGTGTAACGGCTAAGGCTGCACCACCTGAACCAGTTTGGAATGAGAAACCATCCTTAAAGTAAGGTGAATGCGTAATGACGTTATTAACTGTCTCCGCAATCTTCAATTCCTTAGGGTCCTTGGTGAAACGAGTTGCGCCAGAACCAATCTTTTCAGGATCACCCACTTGGTCAACCTCAACCACGTAGTCAACCTGTGTTTGTTTAATTGATGCTGGGGTATTTGGGTAAGGCATCAAGTTATCTGTCAGCAATACCACCTTGTTGGCGTACTGCGCGTCCATCAAGGCATAACCGAGTGAACCAAAGACAGCTTTTCCTTCCATACCATTGGCATTCCCTAATTTATCAGCGTTTGGAACACCTAAGAAAGCAACGTCGATTTTGATGTCACCATGTTCGATGGCACGTGCACGGTTTCCATGAGAACGGAAGATAACTGGGTTCTTCAAGTTTCCATGTGAGACAAAGTCCCCAAGTGAGCCACGCATTCCTGAACTAGTGATATTCGTAACTGTACCAGCCTTAATGGCCTCAACGACCATATCATTCATAACACCAGTCAGTGATGATGGTGCCAGTGTTAGGTCTTTGATACCGGCATCGATGATCACACGCATCACCTTGTTAAAGACGAAATCACCGTTACGGAAATGGTGATGGAAAGAAATGGTCATCCCATCTTTAACGGTTGCTTTCACAACGTCTTCGATAGAATCAACTAACTTATCGTCCCCAGTTTGTGCACGTACGACGGGTGCAACCCGTTGAATTTCAGGATTGCCGATTTCAGTTGTTTCATATGGTTGGTAGTTTAAACTGCTCATCAAATCTTCTGGCAGTTCGCGGTCAACATTATTTTTCAAGGTCGTTACCCTCCTCATCCACTAAGTTGCTGGCTTTAGCTAACCGCATCACCCGTTCTGCACGCAGAACAACGGGACGGTCAACCATTTGTCCATTCATTGAAATAACACCTGAACCCTTGATCCGTGCTTCTTCAATCGCATTGATCACGTTACGGGCGTTAGCAATTTCCTTTTCGGTTGGTTGGTAGACATCATTAACCATAGCGATTTGGCGAGGGTTAACCAGTGATTTACCATCAAAGCCAAGTTGGTGAATATGTTTTGTCTCGCGGTAGAAGCCTTCTGTGTCATCCATGTTGGTGAATACAGTATCGAAGGCTGCGATGCCGGCTGCACGAGCTGAATGAAGCACCATGTTCCGGGCAAATTCTAACTCGGCGCCATCAGGATAACGATGAGTCTTCATATCAGTCGTGTAATCTTCGGCCGATAAAGCAATCCCGATCATCCGGTCTGAGGCAGCAGCGATGGCAGGGGCGTTTAAAACACCCTTGGCACTTTCGATCGCAGCCATCACGTGGGTGGAACCTTCTTCACGACCAAATTCTTTTTCAGCAGCAGCAACATCTGCCACTAACGTCGTGATCATATCAGCCGTTTCCGTCTTAGGTAGCCGAATAACATCGATGCCAGCCTTAACCATCGCCTTGATATCATTGTGGTAATAAGGCGTGTCGTCCCCGTTGATCCGGACAACTAATTCAGCATCACCGTAGTCTTGCGTTTGCAATGCTTCGTAGACCAATGCACGGGCGGCATCTTTTTCAGCCATCGAAACGGCATCTTCCAAGTCAAACATAATGGAGTCAGCACCGTAAATCCCGGCATCCTTCACCATTGCAGGGTTATTCCCAGGGACGAACATCATTGTCCGGCGTAAACGTTCAGTTGTTTCAGCCATGTTTAGAATACCTCCCAGGCAGGTTGATCCTGCGTTTGTAAGGCACGTTGGGCAGCAGCGATGGTCCGTGCCTTAATGACACAATCCAGTGCACCTTTGTCAATTGCCTTGACCTTCACGTTATCCAGTTCAAACTGATGTAACGTTTCCGTGATGACCAAACGAATCTGATCTCCGAATTGTTTTTCAACATCTGATTCCAGTTCAATGCTGACGCCATCGGTTCCCTTTGACAACATGATTTGAATGTCAGAAGATTCCAGCGTGCCGGCCAATGCCGTTTGCTTAATTTCCATTGATGTTCATTCCTTTCTGAATCCGTGCTCGTAAAGTACTTAAGTGGTCTTTAATAAATGTCACCGTTGAAACAGGTAGTAAATCAGCCAACGAATCAAGTTGATCCTCAGCAATCGCTTTGCGGACTGCTGTTGCCGTGATAAACGTACCAGTATCTGTTTGCTTGCGGTCAACAATCGTGACGTTTACCGCTGGTGGTAATTCCTTTGTCAAAACTTGGTTATAAATTCCAGTCGTCCGTGACAAGGGTTCTGTCCCTAAGTAACGGGCTGTGATATTTAATGCAGGGGCGATTCGCTCACGAAAGATTCTGGCATCAAGCGTCGTTTGGTAGGTCACCTGCTGATCTGCCGTGGGCAAAAAGTAGGCCGGGAACGTCGCAAAGCTGACCATATAATCACCGCCATTAACGACAATGACATTATCCAAATCAGCCGTGCCTGCTTGAACGAGTTCAAATCGTTCCGCTGTGGTGAATAATGAGGCATCTGTATTCACAACGAACACATACACAACGTCATTAGCTTTTGCAGCCGTTTCGACTAGATAACGATGCCCTTTGGTAAAAGGATTGGCATTCATGACAATCCCAGCAACCTGTTTCGTATCCTGATCAGCCACCCGCGGGATTGCTTGTAGGTAATCGTCGATGCCTTCATCGCCTGTCTCTAGTAACGCCGCCACGTCAGAGTGAGCAAGTTCATGAAAGCCAACATGCTGAAAACTATCAGAATACTTCAGCTTCGTGAATACGAATAAATGAAAAATTTGTTGTTGAAACAGTCGGTTGATCAGTGCTGATACAATTGCGTTGAAGCGGGCACCGTTAGTTGTGTCTTTGTTACACACAGCGATGTACTTTAACACGTTGCCGGCCGCCGAACCTGTCGCAACCAACCGGTCCCCCTCATAAATGCCTAGGGTAAAATCGATTGCTGCTGTTTCTTGAGTGGAGAAGTCCGTAATGCCGAGGTCTGTCAGAAAACTTTCCCACTGCTTACGCTCATGGCGATCACGCAAATGTAGATCAACAATTTCATTGTCCATTACTGGTTTCTACACCTCCCCTAATTACAAAAATCACATAGGAATTAAAACAGCTTTAGTTTCATGTTCTACAATGGTTATTTTACCTTCGTTATATAAATATTGCAAATATTCGTATTATTTTTTAAATATTAAAAGACGTTTGACGGTTATTTTTAACAAATAAAACTCGACTTACATTTTTAAAAAGACTATATTTAATTAAACAAACCTCGACTTGAATGGAGTATCTACCATGGATGACGTTAAACATCGTGAATTATTAGCTAGCATCGCACAGGATTTCTACTTATCTAAGTTGCCAATCACCGATATTTCTAGTAAATATCAGTTGAGCCGGTACCTCATCACTAAATCACTCGACGAAGCATTAGGGTCGGGATTAGTTAAAATCAGTATCGATGCACCTGTTTCGCGTAACTTGGAACTAGAGCTCAGCTTCAAGCAACGTTTTAACATTCGTAATATGTACATTTTGCGCGACACGGAATCACCAGATAAGGACTCCGCAAACATCATCGATTTCGCTGCCAGTGAGGTGCAGGACTTGATTCGCCATAGTCATACAGTCGGCATGACTTGGGGTGGTACAGTCTGGAATATAATCGACCACTTCCAAACGGAAGTCCGCGAGAATTTGGTATTTACACAATTCATCGGCGAAAACATGAAGTTGAATACTGCCGCCAGCACGGTACCCTTGGTACAAAAAGCCGCCGCTAAGTTTGATGCTACTTACTTAACCTTACCAACGCCTTTGTACATTACTAACGACGATGTTCGAACACAGCTTGGCAATGAACCAGCATTACTGCCAACACTAACTGCTGCAAATCAGATGGATCTGCTGTTTGCTGGGATTGGTACCCTCGCCTCTGTTAATACCATCCCCGTTTGGAAGCAGCACTTTGCTGATCTATTCCCTGGAGTAGATGAAAATAAGATTGCCGGTATGTTATTTGGCCGGCCTTACGACGTTGACGGTAATATCTTAGTTACTGATGACAAGGCCATGGGAACTGACATGAGTCACTTACTTGCAGTCCCAAGACGTGTCGGAATTGTTAAGAGTAAGTTTAAGAGCCGTGCATTATTGGGTGCCTTACGCGGTGGCTTTTTGACCGACGTTATTACTAATGAGGCAGTCGCCAACCGAGTACTGTTGGAAATGGATGATTAATAGTTCAGCTACCTGCGTTTGCTCACACTAGAAATGGGTCTGGGACATAACTAATTATGTCCCAGACCCATTGTTGTTTTCTAAGTTTCAATAACGGAAACGTGCGCCAAAAGTCAAGTCGCTGTGCAGACTACGAACAGCCTACCGGATTGAAGCCTAATCCGTAGGGCCGTTCTAGATCTTGCTCGCTACTTCCCGACTTTTGTCCCACTCTTTTTCATTTTATATACACTAACTAATATAGCTCTGACATCGTATTAGTAAGTTCTGTAGGTACATAATTAACAATATGTTTAAACCTCAATGGTGGCTGTTGTTCATCAATGCAATCTTCCCAATAGGCGACGTGTTTTCGATCAAGTTCATTGTCTGAGTCTTCAACCCGACGCGGGTTTTCACCTTGAATTGAATACCAGCACAAATACATTTTTCCTGAAATCGTTGTAGTGAAAATGGATTCCACCATCATCTGCTCATCTGGTAATGTCTTTAGAAAATCCTGCTGATGCGCCTTTAAGAAGGTCATCCATTCCATTGCAGTTTCTTCTTTGCCTAGTTTAACTGGAAAACCCATTAATTCCGTTTGCATACTTCAGACCACCTTTAGAACCAAATATACCATCCATATTTTCAGATACTATTCCCTGGGAAATAAAAGCTATTTAAATGCGCTAAATAACTCGTCGATTCTATCGTATTCATCTGCTGTCAAAGTAACGTCAAGCGCCTTTGCATTACTTTCCACTTGTTCTGGCTTCCGCGCACCAGGAATCACAACACTGATATTTGGATTGGCTAGGTACCAGGCGATAATCGTTTGTGCAACCGTCGCATCATGTGCCGTCGCAATGGCACGCACGCCATCAACTGCGGCAATGATTTGTTTGAACTGAGCTTCTGAGAAACGCCCAGTAAACTTACCAGCATCCGCTTCTGTATATTTGCCGGTCAATAAGCCAGATGCAAGTGGGAAATACGGAACGAAGGAAATTTGATGTTCCTTTAAATATGGGAACAATTCCTTTTCGGCATCACGATGAACCAGACTATAGTTATCTTCTACGATATCAACTAGATCATCTTGGTTGGCTTCTTTCAATTGATCAAAGCTGAAATTGGAGACACCAATCGCCTTGATTTTACCGGCCTGTTTGAGTTCATTCAATGCAGCAAGCGCCTCATTTTTAGGTGTCGCTTCGTCAGGAAAATGAATGTAGAAAATATCGATATAATCTGTCTTCAACCGCGTTAATGCCTCATCAACCGCTTGTTTCAGAAAAGCTGGCGTATTGTTTAATTCAAGGTCGTTATCAGGATCTTGGGCTGCTTTAGTTGCAATGACAACCTTGCTACGATCTAAACCTTGCAGCACATCACCGATAATTTCTTCGGAGCGGCCTTTGCCATACATGAAAGCTGTATCCAGTAACGTAATATTATTTTCCAGTGCGGTTGTGATGACATCTACGCCATCTTGGTCGTTTAAGTCAGCGAACAGATTGTGTCCACCGACCTTGTTTGTTCCTAAACCAAGCTTTGTTGTGGTGACCGTGCTTTTACCAATTTTGACTGTGTCTGCCATGTGTAGTTCCTCCTATTGATGACTGTTTATAGGTTCATCTTAGGATTTATTGGCCGAAATTGCTAAGGATGTGGCTTTTGACGATTGAATTGCAAAATAAAAGCACCGTCACTTCAGGTTGGTGAAGTGACGGTGCTTTGCTTTTATATAGCGGAAACGAGCTACAAGACCCAACTTCCTGTGCATTGCCTGGCCGCTGTCCGGGTCTTTTCGCTCTCTATTTTTTTACCACATGCCTAATACTTTGGTCCATAACAGGCCGCCGCCTAGCCATACGATGATGTAGAACACACCGATGATGGCATTTAGACGCCACCAGTCTGACTGTTTCACGTAGCCTGCACCGAACAAGACTGTTGCTGGGCCACTTGCATAGTGGGTCGTTGAACTAAACAATGGACCACACAATGCTAACATCATGGCAGCTAACATATGAGGTACACCGGCTGCTAAAGCAACTGCCAATAATGCAGCGTACATTGCCGTAACATGTGCAGTACCAGATGCGAACAAGTAGTGAGTGTAGAAGTAAAAGATAAACAGTGCAATCAATACCCAAATCCAGTTAACACCATGTAAAGCACTACCGATGGAAGTTGATAACCACTTGATCAAACCAAACTTAGTCAATTGGTTAGCTAAGAAAATCAAGATTGAGAACCAGATAACCGTGTTCCATGCACCGGTTTCTTTCAAAATGTCACTAGTTGATAACACACCAGTCAGTAACAGTAATGAAACGGCGATGAAGGCTACCAAAGTTGCATCTAACCCAATGAAGCTGGAGATGATCCATAGGAACAATGCTAAGCCGAAGATGGCACACATTAGCTTTTCAGCTTTGCTCATTGGTCCCATTTCAGCAAGTTCTTTTTCAGCCCAACCCTTGGCATTTGGCGTTTCTTTAACTTCTGGTGGATAGAGTTTGTAAATAATGTATGGCACACAAATCAAACTAATAATCCCTGGCACCAGTGCAGTCAAGAACCAGCTAACCCAAGTGATGTGAACGCCGGCTTTAGCAGCCATTTCAACGGCAACCAAGTTAGGCGCCATGGCTGTTAAGAACATTGCAGACGTGATGATGTCCCCTTGGAATTCAGAATAAACCAAGAAAGAACCAATCTTACGTTCCGTACCATCTTTAGGATGTGAACCAAACGTTTCAGCCAACGAGTCGATGATCGGGAAAATAATCCCACCGGCACGCGCCGTGTTACTTGGTGTTGCGGGGGCGGTTAGCAAATCAACCCCAATCAATGAGTAAGCCAGTCCTAACGTCCGTTTACCAAATAGCCGAACGAAGATCAACGCAACCCGTCGACCAAAGCCAGTTTTGATAAAGCCACGTGACAGGAAGTATGCCATGGCAATCAACCAAACCACGTTGGTACCAAATGCAGTAACGGCTTCTTCCATTGGCACGATGCCTAAGACAACGGTGATTGTCATACCAATCAGCGCCACACCAGCAATTGGTAGTGGCTGAGTGATACAAGCAATGATGGTCGCAACGAAAATTGCTAGGATATGCCAAGCAGCAATCGTTACCCCTTCTGGCCGAATCGGTGAACTGAACCATAACAATAGTCCAATCACGACCGGCCAGAGAAACTTCTTATATTTAATCTTCTCTAGAGCCATGTTTATTTCCCCTCGTTATTCCGCTGATGAATCAGCAGGTGTTTTACATTCTAAGGTGTGCGCATCAAGTGATGTGAGCGCCAACCCAACCAATAAGGACGACAATACTAACAAACCTAACAGTGCGAATGCCATGTGCCATTCCTCCTTAATCAAGAAATGCTTTATTTTTTAAAGCGAATGATACTTACCGATCGATGTTGGTCATCTTCAAAGGATCAACCCATTCATCGAATTGTTCAGCAGTGACTTTGCCAGACTTCAATGCTGCAACACGTAACGTCGTCCCATCTTCGTCGGCTTGTTGCGCGATCTTTGCACTGTCATGGTAACCAATGTGTGGTGATAAGGCCGTCACAGTCATCAATGAATTGTCGACTAATTCTTGCATCCGCGTTTCATTGACGGTCATACCATGAATCATCTTGTCAGCAAAGCCGATCATCGTGCCACGTAACAGTTCAGCTGATTCCAGAAAGGCGTCAACTAACACTGGCTTGTACACGTTCATTTCAAAGTTACCCTGTGAAGAAGCCATCGTTACAACAACATCGTTCCCCATCACACGAACGGCCGCCATGGTGATTGCTTCAGCTTGTGTAGGGTTAACTTTACCAGGCATGATTGAAGATCCTGGTTCGTTTGCAGGAATGTTCAATTCTGCATAAGCAGCCCGTGGACCACTAGCCAAGAAGCGAACATCATTGGCAATCTTCAATAAGTCAGCTGCTAAGGTCTTCATGGCACCATGCACAACGTCCAAGTTAGAATGTGCAGCTAATCCATAGAACTTGTTGGTCTTAGCAGTGAATTCCTGACCGTAAACCTTGCTCATCCGTGCAGCAATGTCATCGGCAAATCCAGGTGCAGCATTTAACCCTGTCCCAACAGCGGTGCCACCCATTGCTAATTCAAGCAGTGTGCCATCCAGGCTCTTCAAGTAGCCGAGATCATGTTCGATCATGCTGACCCAACCACTGATTTCTTGACCAAATGTTAATGGTGTCGCGTCTTGCAAGTGTGTCCGGCCGATTTTAACTGTCCGCCAGTATTCGTCTTGCTTAACTTTTAATTCATCGATCAAGTGCTGTGCGGATGCTTCTAATTCAGCAACAGCAACACTAGCAGTGATGTTCATGGCAGTTGGGAAAATGTCGTTAGAACTTTGACCATGGTTCACATCGTCATTTGGCAAAATTTCGATACTGTCGTCTAACTTAGCTGCTTCATGAGCGACAACTTCGTTCGTGTTCATGTTCGTTTGCGTACCAGAACCAGTCTGGTAAACGCGTAGTGGGAAATCTTTACGTAAGTCTTCGTCACTCAACTTCAATAATTCATCAATGGCACGAACAATCAGTTGGCCCTTTTCTGGGGCAATCTGACCAAGTTCTTGGTTCGCTTCAGCAGCAGCATGCTTGATCTGAAGTAATGCGCGAATAATGGCGATTGGCATAAATTGACCCGTTGGGAAATTGTTCCGACTACGTTCAGTCTGTGGTCCCCATAATGCTTCACTCGGAATCTTAACTGGCCCAATGGTATCTTCTTCAACACGGTAATCTGACATCTAAATGTGCCTCCGTTTCTTTGTGTGTTTTGTAACAAACAAGGATAAATAAAAATTGAGCATCCGTGAATCACCTTGTAAACAACGAACCTCAATCTCTCAATTGACACAAGTGTACAAGCACACAAAGTTTATAGTCAAACATCTGTGTCGGCATTAAAAATATTTATGGACACGCTGAATGCGCTTTAAAATCAGGGTTCTAGCGACTTTTCTGATTATTAGTTTGCTTTAAAAAATTGTAAAACAAACAATTTTATTTACAAAATAAAAAACGTGATCAGAATTATTCGACCACGTTTGT
Source organism: Furfurilactobacillus siliginis (assembly GCF_001437435.1). Lineage (GTDB taxonomy): Bacteria > Bacillota > Bacilli > Lactobacillales > Lactobacillaceae > Furfurilactobacillus > Furfurilactobacillus siliginis. The sequence continues at coordinate 182,595 of NZ_JQCB01000001.1, forward strand.
GAAAGTTATCTAATTAAGTGCGTCATTTAAAACAGCTTGTAAGGCATCAGCAGACTTCACCATCTTAGCTTGTTCAGCCGCTGATAGTGGCACTTCCAATACTTCGGCCACACCAGTTGCATTGATCAACGCTGGCGTACCAATGTACATATCGTGTAAGCCGTATTGGCCATCAACTGGTGCGCCAATCGGCAACACAACATTTTCATTGTGTAACACGGCACGGCTTAGGCGCATCAAACTCGTTGCAACACCATAGAAAGTCGCACCTTTTAATTTGATGATGCTACCACCCTTAACCCGCGTTGCCTGTTCCATGTCGTCTAATTCAGCCTGTGTAACGCCCGCTTCCTTAGCAACTGTCAATAATGGCTTGCCAGCAATCGTCGCTGCTTCATACGCAGCAAATTCACTATCACCGTGTTCCCCCAGGATAAAGGCATTCACAGTGCGCAAATCAGCATTAAACTTCTTGGCTAGCGCAACCTGCCAACGGCTTGTATCTAATGATGTTCCGGAACCAATCACGCGATTGCGTGGTAGGCCAGACAGCTTTTGCGTAGCAGCCGTCAATACGTCGACCGGGTTAGCTGCAACGATGAAAATTCCATCAAAGCCACTATCCATCACTGGTTTAATGATTGATTGTAAGATTTTTAGATTCTTATTAACGAGATCCAGTCGTGATTCGCCTGGTTTACGTGGGACGCCGGCAGTCAAAATAACGAGGTCGGCGTCACTGGCATCAGCATATGTGCCAGCATGCACATCAAGCGGTGCCGTCAGTGGCTGAACATCTTCTAAATCAAGGGCATCCCCTTGAATATGGTCTTGCGCAATGTCCACAATGACCAATTCATCGGCCACCTGCTGCTGCATCATTGCAAATGCATAAGAAGAGCCAACGGAGCCGTCACCGACCAGAACAACTTTGTGATGATTTACTTGATTCGTCATTTTAATAACTTCCTTTCAGGAAACAATTCGGGTTAGTTGTGTGGTAGAACACGAAACCAACTGTTGTAACAACACATTCATGGCGGTGAATGTGTCTATCTGAGGTAAGTTAATTAGTTCCAATCGATCCTTGCTTACTTTTTCACGACCAATTGATATCGGTAGCTTACCGCCTTGGCCAATTGTCGTCAAGCATAAATTAAAGGGTCGCAAACATAACTAATTATGTCTGCGACCCCATTGTTGCTGTCTAAATTTCAATAGCTGAAACGTGCGTCAAAAGTCAAGTCGCTGTGCAAACTACGAACCACCTACCGGATTGAAGACCAATCCGTACGGCCGTTCTAGGTCTTGCT
>NZ_JQCB01000001.1:184101-270973 GCF_001437435.1 Furfurilactobacillus siliginis
TTAATTATTGTTACTTTTCATCACCAAAGTACCAGTCAAAACTTGTTAACCAGTAGCTTGTTCGCTTGTTTTGATTCATCGCTGCTAATTGCTTCATATCGTCCTCATCCAAACTAAAATCAAAGACATCAGCATTTTGGCGAATATACTCTGGATGAACTGATTTAGGAATTGTCACTAACCCATTTTCCAGATCCCAGCGAATGAGTATCTGTGCAGCCGATTTACCATGTTTATTAGCGATCGCTTGGATCACGGGTTCTTTCATCAAAGAACCGCCGGTACCGCCTAATGGTGACCACGCTTCTTGTTGAATGCCAGTTTCAGCTAAGTACTTTTTCAACTCCGGTTGTTGCAGCCAAGGATGAAATTCCACTTGATCGACCATTGGCGCAATTTCGCTTTGTGCAATTAAAGATTGCATTGTTGCCATTGAAAAATTGCAGACACCAATTGCGCGAACCTTGCCTGCTTTGTACAAATCCTCAAACGCCCGCCATGTTTCAGCCCACTTGCCAGCAACAGGCCAGTGAATTAAATACAAATCCAGGTAATCAAGACCTAAACGTTGTAAGCTAGCGTCGAAATTTTTCAGAGTTGATTCATAACCTTGATCCTCATTAGCTAACTTCGTCGTCACGAATAAATCGGAACGCTTTTTACCAGTTGCTGCCAAGCCCTGTTTGATTCCTTCACCAACTTGTATTTCATTGCCATATGCCTTCGCTGCATCGATCATTGGATAGCCAGCCTGAATTGCCGTACTAACGGCTGTCGCTGTTACTTCTGGGGCGGCTTGCCAGACACCAAGACCGAAGCGAGGCATTAGCACGCCATTCGCTAATTTCACCGTATCGTTAATTCCTGTTATTATTTGCATTTTTATTTCTCCTTTACATTGCCAATTTCCATCATAAGCAACCCGACATAAAAATGCAAAATCCATGCCCTGCAAGGAATTCAGCCGTTTCACTATTCATTATTTTTTGAAACGCGTATACTTAATGGGTAAATATTCCATAACAAAAGAAAGAAAAGAGTCTACTCAATGATTACAATTCAATCACCTCGTGAAATTGAAGGCATGCGCAAAGCTGGCGCTGTGTTAGCCGGTATGCACATCGCCTTACGCGATATCATCAAGCCTGGTATTTCTAGTTGGGACATCGAAAAGTTCGCACTTCGTTATTTCGAAGAAAACAATGCCAAGCCTGAAGAAAAAGGTTTTGAAGGCTATGACTTTGCGACTTGTGTCAGCATTAACGAAGAAGTCTGTCACGCCTTCCCACGTAAGGGCTTGCTACTGAAGAACGGTGACCTGGTTAAAGTTGATACAGTTATCAGCGTTGATGGTTACATGTCAGATTCTTGCTGGGCATTTGCAGTCGGTGACGTCAGCGACGAAGTTAAAAAGTTAATGGATGTCACTAAGAAGTCATTGTACTTAGGCATCGATCAGGCCGTTGTGGGCAATCGCATCGGTGATATCGGTTATGCCATCCAACATTATGTTGAAGATGAAATGGGCTATGGTGATGTGCGTGAATATGTTGGTCACGGTATTCAACCAACGATGCACGAAGATCCAATGGTTCCCGCTTATGGTGAAGCTGGCAAAGGTGTCCGTTTGCGCGAAGGGATGACGATCACCATCGAACCCATGGTCAACATTGGTGACTGGCGCTGTGCACCGGTAGCCGACGACGGCTGGACAGTGCGCACCGCGGATGGCAGCCTAAGTTGCCAGTATGAACACACCTTGGTCATCACGAAAGACGGTCCAAAGATCCTGACAAGCCAAGATCCAGAGTTCGATAAGAAGTACTTGTAAAATAAAAGAGTGCGAGTCGCCCCCAGTTTGGCTTCGAGCAATTGCAGGTGCGGTGTTTATGGGCGCTTTTGGCCCATGAACAGCGAACAGGCAATGCACAGAAGGCAGGGGGCAGCGAACACGTTTCGACAATATAACAGCACAACTCCCGAAACTACCGCGTTTATTGCGGTAGTTTTTTTGATTATTAACTTTAAATAGTTAAAACGTGGAACAACAGTCAACTCGCTGTGCAGACTACTAACGACCTGCCGGGTTAAAGCCCAATCCGTACGGCGATTTTAGGTCTTGCTCGCGACTTTTCGACCGTTATTTCGCTCTCTTTTTTATTCGTTCCACCCTCGGTGTATACTTTAACCAACACTCATCACTCAACCAAAGGGGATCCACACCACTCATGGCAAATCGCGGTTTCGACATCAGCAACATTAAGGTCACTACATCTCAAGCTGAACTTATTGAGCAAGGACATGCACTACGCAAAAAAGTATCTTTTGAAGAATTGGGTACCTTTACGCCTGTGCAACGTGATCCCCTGCTTTTAATTCAGCGAATCGCTGACATGCTCGTACCTGAATTATTACCAGAACGTTTTCGTCGGATGGGTGCTTCTTCGTTTACCTTTTTCCGAGGCACTGCCGAATTGATGGCACATGATTTGAATCATCAGGCCAGCACACACATCCCCGTAGTCATCTCCGGTGACGCTCACCTCGGCAACTTCGGGTTCTTCGCCTCTCCTGAACGACAATTTGTGTTTGATTTGAATGACTTTGACGAGGCTGGTGTCAATTCCTGGGAACGAGATGTCAAACGCTTGGCAGTAAGTGCCATCTTGGCTGGTCAAGAGCATGGTTTCGGCGAGAAAAAGTTACACCACCTCGCACGAGACGTGGCTGCTAGTTACCAGGCCGGCATCAGCGCAAGTATGAAACGGACAACATTAGACCGTTTCTACCCCGCAAATGATGTGGCGTCTTTGCTGAAATCAATTCCCGAAAATGATCCAACCACTGCCCTCGTAAATTACTTTACGGAAAAGGCTAGCAAGCGTAACTCAGAACAAGTCGTTAAAAAATTTACGCAGATGACACCTGATGGGCTACGGTTTGTTGATAATGCAGAAATAACTAAACATACTAACGACGATGTCACTAAACATATCGGCGACTACCTAGCAGCATATCGGGAAACTGCCCGGACGGATATCGCCCTAATGCTGTCACAGTACAGCATCACCGATGTCGCTCGTCATTGTGTTGGTGTTGGTAGTTTTGGTTCACGTTGTTACCTCGTCTTATTGACCAGTATTGATGGCAGTCATTTAGTCCTGCAGATCAAAGAAGCCTTGCCAACGCGTAAATCCGGTGCTGAACATCAGCTGCCGCTCTCCGCAACATTTGAGGAAAATGAAGGTCGCCGAATTATTGATGCACAAAAGATTTTACAATCTGCTTCCGACCCGTTTTTAGGTTATTTTCAAAGTAAGAACCGCAGCTTTTATGTGCGCCAATTCCGTGATATGAAAACGTCTGTCGACTTAACTACCTTAGATTGGTCGCAATTTCAGCTTTACGCTGCTGCTTGTGGGCGTTTACTCGCAATTGATCACTGTCAAACGCCGACTGCACCAATGATTGCCGGCTATCTAGGTGACTCAAAGAAATTTCCAAAAGCAATTGCTGATTGGGCTCAGGCATATATCGAACAAGTCACAACCGATTACGCTGCCTTTTTAGCAGTTCACCCAAAAGACATTTAGACAGTTCACTTTACCAACATGAGTCATTCTAATTCACTAAATCACAGGATCATATTAGAATGGAACCATACCGAGAAAGGAGTTTGTTAACATGACAGAATCGTTTCGGACATATGATTTCCCTAAGACTAAGCACCAGCTGAACCAGTTGGTGGCTGACATCAGCCAGCTGATGGTGAATGTGCGTCAGACCCACTGGTACATGCGCGGACCAGAGTTTTTCCGCCTGCACCCACTGATGGATGACTATTTAGACCAGCTGGATGATGAACTAGATGCAATCGGTGAGCGACTTATCGAATTAGGTGGTTCGCCTTTCGCAACCACCCATCAGTTCGTTGAAAATACTGGTCTTCCTGATGAAGAAACTGACTGGAATAAATTCACCTTGCCGGAATATGTACAACGGCTTGCCAATCAATTTAAATACCTACGTGATCAAATTGAATTAGGCATGGAAGTCTCTGATGCAGAAAAAGACTGGCCAACCCAAGACATGCTAAACGAATTCAAAACCAATGCCGACAAGAATATTTGGATGTTGAATGCCTTTCTTGGCAAAGGTGCACAAGAATAATCCTCAGTTCCACGTGAAACAACGTAAAAGACCGCGGCATCAGGAAGTAAATCCTGATGCCGCGGTCTTATTTTAACTATTCTTCTGGTCCAACCCAAATATCAAAGCTGTTTCCGTCCAGTTCATTTGGTTCTTTGAACAGTTGGTCGACAACCCAATCCATCTTCGGATCATCTAGGTCAATACGTTTGTGGGGCTCGCAAACTTTACTCAAATGGACCACATCCCTTACTAAAAGGCCGAGTTCTTTTCAACAACTATTAGTATACAGAAGATAAGTAAGCGTCGCCATTCATTCAACTCGACCTTAAACAAGTTTTACGCAATTAAATGCTAAGACGCTTTAGTTGCGACGTATACGGCAACGCGGTATCTTGATGTTAGTAAAGCCACTGCACTGTTTGAGAGGAGTTACTCATCATGCCAAGCAATAATATTGAAATCAAATCTGTTAACTTTGCCAACTTGTCAAAAAATGAACTTAGCTTTTTCTTTGCCATTATGACGCGTATGCATCATTTGCGGTCAACTGGCGCTATTTTTAACTTTGATGAACTTCAATGGTTACCTGGGGATGATCGCATTTCATTTGCCGACCATTTAAAAACTGTTGTGACGCACCTGCAGCAAACCAGTGCCACATATGATACTGGGGATGGCGAAGCACAACATGACTTCTTCACCAAAGTACAGATTGTGGATGAGCAACAAATGGTTTCCATTCAGCTTAACCCAGACTTCGAATTCCTGGTTAAGGTGGATGAAGCACACTGGCACGAACAATAACCTTTAAACTTTAACAAAACGTGTTTGGGACATAAGTCATCTTGTTCCAAACACGTTTTTGATCTACGAGCTGAACTAGTAAAACCGTGGGCTATTCATTATTAAGCGAAGTAGCATCGGTATTATCGGTTCGATAAGCCCACAAAACCATAACTAAATTAACCAACACTAAACCAGTCGTCATAAGGAACACATAGCGATAATCTAAAACTCCCGCCACGCCGGCTGCCAACATAGGGCCAATTACTGAGCCAATCGCCTGAGCAGACTGGTTATAACTGAAAATACGGCTAATGGCATCTTCCGGTGTGTTCAATGTCATAACAGTTTGTGTCACCGGCAGTAATGCTGCGTCGGAAATACCCACCAAAAACCGGAATACTCCTAACATCACAACCGTTGTTACGAAAAACATTGGAATAAACATGAGTCCACAAAAAATCAATCCAGCAATCAACACACGTTGTGGCCCGACATGATCTCCCAATGCCCCTAAACGAGGTGCTGCAACCAGTGTCGCAATTCCTGGTAACGCCGCAATTACCCCACTAGCCACCGCGACATTGCCCCGTCCTTGCATCAATTCCTTTACAAATAAACTAATAATCGGATTGATTGAGGTTGTCGCTGCTTGGATCAACATTGAAGACAAAATCATCGCCCACACCACACGAACATGTTTCACATTCGCAAAAGCACTGGTCGCCTTACCAGTCTTGGTCGAGGACAACGGTTTAAAGTCTTCTTTTACATAAAAGAACGTGACCAACGATCCGATTAACATTAATGCCCCAAATATGAAAAATGGCACCCGAAAGCCGAATAAATCAGCGATATAACCACCAATGATGGGACCGACCAGTTGCCCACCAACCGCACCTGTCGTCAACGTTCCCATCGTCTTACCGCTTTTCTCCATGGGTACTTCGCTGGCAATCAGCGCGTAAGCATTATTAATATACCCAGAAAAGGCACCTTGAATTAAACGTAGACCAATCAATACCCATACATTTGGTGAAAACCCCGTCAATGTCGCAGTAATCGTCATTCCAATGGATGCTCGTAACAGCATTGGTTTACGTCCAGTGCGATCCGCTAGTTTCCCCCACAATGGGGAGACAATAGCTTGACTTAAAAAAGTGATTGAAAACGCGAGCCCGGCATATAACGTCAGCTCCCACTTTGGGAAATGCCCCATCGTACTGATAAACAATGGTAAAAAAGGCAAACTCATGCTAGCACCGGCACCTGTTACAAAGTTCCCAATCCATAGTGCATTTAGATTTTTCTGCCACTGCTCTTTTTTCGCCATTTGCTAATTTACTCCAATTAAATTAAATCGTTAAAAACACTATACCACTAAAAAAACCGCACTCGATTTGAGTGCGGTTCATTCATTTAGACTAGTTAGTTCATTTCCAAAGACTTGTTCAACCAATCTTCATCGTTTGGATCAGCTGACCCACGTTGGTTTTTATCAATACCAGCAATGGCTGTCATTTCGGCATCGCTTAAAGTGAAATCAAAGACATCAATATTCTGCGCAATCCGTTCTGCATGAACTGACTTTGGAATCACAATAATGTTGCGTTGTAAGTGCCAACGTAAGATAACTTGCGCAATACTCTTATCGTGGTCAGCAGCAATTTTAGTTAACGTTGCATCTGTGAACACGCCGCTCTTACCTTGTCCCAGTGGACCCCAGGCTTCATGAGCAATGTTCAAGTCAGTTAGGTAGGCGTTTAAATCCTTACGTTGGAAGTAAGGGTGCGTTTCAACCTGGTCAACCATTGGCTTAATCTTCGCACTAGCCAACAACTTATCCATTTGTGGTTGTTCAAAGTTTGATACACCAATCGCCTTAATTAAGCCATCATTGTACAAGCTTTCCATTGCCCGCCATTTTTCTTCATAGCCGTTACTTGGCCAGTGAATTAAATAAAGGTCCAAATAGTCAGTTTGTAACTTCTTCAAACTTTCGTGAAAGGCTGCAATCGTTTCGTCGTAAGTTTGAACACTGTCCCAGACCTTCGAGGTAATGAACAAGTCTTCGCGCTTAACGTCGCTTTCTGCGAGTGCTTCACCAACACCAGCTTCATTATGATAAATCGCAGCGGTATCGAAATGACGGTAGCCATCCTTCAAAGCATCGGCAATCGAATTCTTTAAATCATTTGCATCTTCCACCAAGAATACGCCAAGACCAAGTTGGGGAATTTGTACCCCATTGTTCAATGTTAAATTTTCCATGAGTTTACCTCCTCGTAACTTTCACAATTCATTCTACTAGCTCAAATGAAGCTTTCAAGTCGGCACTTTTAAGTAACCTGGGTACTACGAGGTTCCTAACCCAGCAATTCCTCGCGACTCGGTGCGTCATCACCAAAATGGCGAATCAAGACATGCTCCCCATTGTCTGAGCGGCGTTGTACATCCGCTTCGCCCCACCGACAAATTTGTTGCAGCAATCCGCTCAGCGTCATCCCGTGTTCAGTCAACGCATATTCCACTCGTGGCGGCATTTCATTGTAAACCGTACGGGTAATCACGCCATCACGTTCAAGCTCGCGTAATTGTTCAGTCAACACCTTTTGTGAAATGGACGGAATTGCACGGCGAAGCTCTCCTGTACGCATGGCACCATCATGTAAATCACACATAATGACCGGCTTCCATTTTCCGCTAATAACTTCTAACGTAGCCTCCACACCGACGTTATATACCTTGGTCACAATTACTGCCTCCCTTTTAACTAAATAATTATCACCACTATAACACATACATTTAATTTTAATTGTTTAAAGAACGCGTATCGTATTCGCTATTCAAACAAAAAAAGCTTCCGAATATCAACCTAATGATTTTCGGAAGCCTTATGTTTCACGTGTAACATATTCACTTAATTTCGCTGTACCATAATCGCTGATAATAACGTATAAACAGGATTTTGCGGATTGTTATATCCCTTAGCACTCATTGCTTGGATTAATTCATCCAATGCTTTTTTGCGATCGTTTTCGCCTAACTCTTTTGCGTCTACTTCCTGAAACTGTGTGGCAAAAGCTGCTGCTTCTGGTAAATGATACCGAGTCCAATATTCCGGTGTGAGCAATGTCGCATTTAACTTACCGTGATTTTTCATGGTGGCACCCTCGTTTCAGTATAGGATTAACTTCATTATACCTGAATTTTCATTAATTGGGATACAGAAAGCGCATGGGGTCAAAAGTTGGAAAGTCGTTAGCAAGACCTAGAACTGCCGTATGAGCTGGTCTAAAACCCGGCAGGTAGATTACAGCGGCTTGACTTTTGACCCACATTTTCGCCAGTTAAGCTCGTAAATCTAAAAAGGCGTTTGGGACATGATGATTTATGTCCCAAACGCCTTTGAATTATTATCGATTATTTTTGCTTGTTGATGTAGTTAAATACTTGTTCCCCAGCTTGGCGACCAAAAATCACCGTTTCAGCAATCGAGTTTCCACCAATCCGGTTATTGCCATGTAGTCCACCGACGACTTCACCACCGGCAAATAACCCGTTGATTACTTGACCATCGGTGCCGATAACCTGCGTTAGATGGTTCGCTTTCACACCACCCATCGTGTAATGAACGGCTGGCGCAATGTGAATTGCAAAGAATGGTCCGTTAGCGATATCACGATCCATACCAGTTGTCCGACCAAATTCTTGATCGTTGTGGTCAGCTACTGCTGTGTTCCACGTGGAAACGGTCGCCGTTAGAGTGGCTGCATCCATGTTCAACTTGCCAGCTAATTCATCAACCGTTGCCCCTGTGACAACTAAACCAATGCTGTCGTAGAATTCAATGGCCTTCACCCGTGAACGAATACCCTGGTCAAGAATCAAGTAAGCACCATGTTCAGGTAGATCAGTAATTGCGTTTGAAACAACTTTCCGTGTGTTTAATTCGTTAACAAAACGACTACCCTGTGCATTAACCAAGATGGCACCTTCACCACGAACAGCTTCTCCGATTAAGAATGCATGTGGGTTATCTTGTTGAACAGTTGGATGAACCTGAATTTGATCCATTTGTACTAAAGCGGCGCCTGCATCAGTTGCTAATGACAGCCCGTCCCCGGTTGCACCAGGTTGGTTTGTCGTTTTGTAACCTTTTAAATCAGGACGGTATTCTTCAATCATGGTTGGGTTTGCACCAAAACCACCGGTTGCCAAAATAACTGCGCCACCGTTAATAGTCATTTTATCGCCGTTTGGCAATACTGCCCCTACGCTGGTAACCGTACCACTTGCGTCTTTATTTAACTTCTTAACTGTCACACCAGTAAATAATGGAATCGCTTGTGCCTGAACTTGCTTCAACAATTCAGTCACTAAGAAAGCGCCAATCGGAGCCATGCTAGCAGGCCGGTGGGTCCGCATTTTGCTCATTCCACCAGTGATCGTAATGTCGTCCAAACGAATGTTGTGGTCTGCTAACCAGTCAATGGCCAAAGCAGCATGTGAACTAAAATACCCCAATAGTTCTTTATCATTCATATCACCGCCACCCTTAAGGGTTTCAGCGAAGAATTCTTCATAACTATCAACCACACCATGATGTAGTTGAACATTCGTTTCAGCAGCGTTCATTCCGGATGAAGCACGCATGGTGTTACCACCGGTTTTGTCCATTTTTTCTAAAATAACTGGCTTCAAGCCAAGTTCATGCGCTTGTAACGCACCGACTAAACCAGTGCTACCAGAACCAATGATGATGACATCGTATTGATCCTTTAATTCATTAATATTAGTTGGTTCAAAGCGAAATTTTTCAGGCATATGTCTGCTCCTTTGTAATCTTCATCGAGGATTAATAACGGTTTATTGCGACTTTGTAATCTTTTTCACTTGTTAACAGACAAAATCACAACGCAATCTATACCTGCAGGATAAACGACAAGGAACATCATAGTCAAACGTTTGTGAATTGATTAATTTTATTTATATGAGCAGCAAAATAGAAGCGCGTGGGACAAAAGTCGGGAAGTCGTGAGTAAGACCTAGAACGGCTGTACGGATTATTCTTCAATCCGGCAGGTTGCTCGTAGTCTGCACAGCGGCTTAATTTTTGTCCCACATTTTCACTATTTAAGTTCAAACATCAAAACAGGGAGTTTAGGACAATTGACTCATGTCCCAAACTCCCTTATTTAACTCGTGCTTTTAGATGGCATAACTCAAAGCTAGCGAGTGATACTTATTTATATAATTCAGCAACCTGTTCCTGCACCACTTTATGAGCCAAGAAGTCATCATACTTGGTGTCAGAACGTTCTACAACACCCTTATCACTCACTTCAATGATGTGATTAGCAATCGTTTGAATAAACTCATGGTCATGTGATGTAAAGACAATCGCACCTGTGAAGGCAATTAGACTATCATTCAAAGCAGTAATTGATTCCAAATCCAAGTGGTTGGTTGGATCATCCATCAATAACACGTTGGCTTTACTTAACATCATCTTGGATAACATTGACCGTACTTTTTCACCACCGGAAAGCACGTTAACTTCACGCAGCACATCTTCACCAGAGAATAACATCTTCCCTAAGAAACCGCGAAGGAATGTGTTATCGTCTTCACCCTTCGGTGCAAATTGACGTAACCAGTCCAAAATCGTTAAGTTTGAGTTTTCAAACTCGCCATTAATATCACGTGGCAAGTACGTTTGACTAGTCGTTTGACCCCAAGTAACGGTACCTGAATCGGGCAACATTTCCCCGGAAATAATCTGCATTAATGTTGTCGTTGCTAAATCACTGCGACTAATCAATGCGGTTTTATCTTCTGGACGCAGGGTAAAGGTAATGTTATCTAATACTTTCACACCTTCAATTGTCTTTGAGACGCTATCGACACGCAATAAATCGTTTCCGATTTCCCGATCTGGTGTGAACTGAATAAACGGATATTTCCGTGATGATGGCTTGATGTCATCTAATGTGATCTTCTCTAACTGCTTCTTCCGCGAAGTGGCTTGCTTTGACTTCGACGCATTGGCACTAAACCGAGCGATAAAGTCTTGCAGTTCTTTGATCTGTTCTTCTTTCTTCTCATTAGAACTAGAACGTAACTTAGTGGCCAATGCACTACTTTCCATCCAGAAATCATAGTTCCCGACAAATAGCGTAATTTTACCAAAGTCCACATCACACATATGCGTACATACTTGATTCAAGAAATGCCGGTCATGTGAAACCACAATCACAGTATTTTGATAATCAGCCAGGAAGTTTTCCAGCCAGGCGATTGATTGCACATCTAACCCGTTGGTAGGTTCATCTAATAACAGAATGTCCGGGTTACCGAACAAAGCTTGTCCTAGCAAAACCTTCACCTTTTGAGGTTCTGTTAATTCGCTCATTTTGAGTTGGTGCATGCTTTCATCGATGCCCATTGCTTGCAGCAGTTGGTTCGCCTCAACTTCAGCGTTCCAACCGTCGAGTTCGGCAAATTCGCCTTCTAACTCAGCGGCCTTCATCCCGTCTTCATCAGTAAAGTCAGCCTTGGCATACAAAGCATCCTTTTCCTTCATGATTTCGTACAGTTTTTCATGTCCACGAATCACCGTGTCCATCACTGTTTCATCTTCAAAGGCGAAATGGTTCTGGTTCAAGCTGGACATCCGTTCGTTTGGTCCCAAGCTGACCGTACCAGTTGTTGGTTTTAAGTCGCCTTCGATGATTTTTAGGAACGTTGACTTCCCGGCACCATTAGCGCCAATCACCCCATAACAGTTACCAGGTGTGAATTTTAAGTTGATGTCTTCATACAGTTTTCGTGTCCCAAACTGCATGCTGATATTGTTTACAGTTAACATTGATTACCTCACAAATTTGTCTAATAAAAACCAACCGTGGCAAAACGCGGTTGGCTTTATTTCAGTATTAAGTTGTTTCAGATTACCATATTTTAACCGTTTCGTCTAAGGGGGTCTCGTTTTACATCACGTAAACATATCGTTGACTGGCATCTTGCCAATTCTCTGATGACAATTCGTCAAATGGTAATGTTTGAACAGCTAGCTGAAACGTCCCTGCTGAAATTAGCTGAGCGAGTTTTGGCAGTTCAGTCGCAAAAACCTTACCATTAATACTTCCTTGCCCACTACCTAATAGTCGTAAGTTGACTGATCGTAGATAGGCACTTGGAAGCGTAATATCGCCACCGCTCATACTGCCAATTTCAACCCAGGATAACAACTGACTATGATCATGACGGGCAGGTAAAATTGCTTGCAAGGCTTTCTCTGCAACAGAACCCCATAGGTAATCCAACACCACGTCCACATCCGCTACTGCTGCAAAAGCGGCCTTAACATCTTCATCTGTGCCAGTCAGTGCAATCGTTTGGTCAGCGCCTAACCCACGGACCATCGCTAGTTTCGCTTCATCACGACCAGCCGCAATCACCGTCTTCGCACCTAGGTACTTGCTGATTTGTACAGCCAATTGTCCGGCTGCACCAGTAGCACCCAACACTAATACAGTTTTACCGGTAATATCACCGACACGATCCTTCAGCGCCATCCATGACGACATTGCTGGATTCATCATCGCCGCCACCTGGGCTGCATCGACATCTGCCGGTAATGGAATAAAGCGACGTGCAGACACAACCGTTTGTTCAGCCAATGCCCCTTACGTTTCATCCCCATTTACAAAGTAGCCAACTTGACCCGTGGTCGTTTTCCCCACACCATCTAGTCCAGGAATCAATGGCAACTTCCCTGTACTTGTATAATGCGTTCCATTTGCTTGCGACCGCACCCGTGGATAGACCGCTGCTGCTAATACGTTGATGATCTGCTCATTTTCACCAGCTACAGGTGCTGGAAAGACCTGAAGTGTTGGTGCCTGTTCAAAATTCGTTACAACTGCTGCTTTCATATTAAAGAACCTCCGATTGATTATTCATTACTAGTAATTTATAATTCATTATAATCAAGTCTTCTAAAATAACAATAGATTACCAGTAATTTATTTAAAAGGAGTTTTCATGCCGAACTATTTTCAAGATATTCGAGAAGCCATTTCCCAGTTGGACAAAACCCAGGAACGTTTCAAGGAGTCCTTTTGGCGCTACGCAATCGATAGTGCCCGAGATGCTTTATCACCAGCCGTAGTGACTAAGCTGAGCGCTGTCCATTTAACGCATTCAGAAATGCAGATTCTTAGTCGTGTCGCAGATGCCCCTGAACAAACGTTGGCATACCAAGACTTAGTTGCACAAATAGATTTTTCTCAAGGCATGTTGTCTCGCTATGTAAAACGCTTGGATACGAGTGAACTGATTACCCGGTTTCACCAAGATGATAATAAAAAAGCAGTCTTCTTATCCGTCACTAAGTTAGGTCAGGTGATTGCTGATTTACACGATCAAATGCATGCAGCGGAACGTGCCAAATACAAGGCTGCACTAGACTCCTTTAGCGAACAAGATTTGGCCATTACCGCAAAAGTAATTAATGCACTCGCTGCGTCGCAAGACTAAGAGCACAGCAAGTGCGCCATCTAATGTCCCTTGCGATCGTTGCTGGGATGACAATCATACCTTCGATTAACGGCATAAGGATTGAGCTACAGCAGAGAATGAATCGTAAAAGAGGTGGGGACATAAAATCTTATGTCCCCACCTCTTTTGGCTTACGAGCTTAAATTGTGAAACGTGTGTTAAAAATCAAGTAGCTCTGCTGACAAACCCCAAACTAGCAGATTTGGTTCCCCAAGGCTTTTAAATCAGCCGTTGCTAATGGTTGCTGGTCTGCAAAATGATTAATGGTAACTGCGCCATCCAATAATCCACTATCATTTTTCAGCACTAAGCTGTTGTGTACAAAATCGAGCGTTAGCCCATTACCGAGAAAAGTTGCTTCATTATTACTCGTATAAACAATCTGTCCATCAGACGTCTGTAATTCTACATTAAACTCAGGATCTTTAGCAGACAATTCAACCAGTTGAAATTTATCGCCAATCGCACAAGTACCACCAATTGTTGAATATTTATTAGAACCATCATCCGTTGCCAAAACAAGTACCGCATCTGGTGAAATCTTTGTTGCCAAGTAATCCGCTGCAGCTTCTTTAATGTTAAAGTTCATGCTTTTGGCCTCCATTCTACTGATAGGTTGTGTACAATCTATCTACTTATTTAGAATAGTCGGTTTAACAATATTTCGCAATTAGTTTGCTCATTAGACTTGCAGTGCACGATTTAAATCAATTAATTCTAAAACATCCGCCGCAACATCACTGCCTTTATTGCCGGCCTTACCGCCTGCCCGTTGCTGTGCTTGTTCCAAAGTGTCCGTTGTCAGCACCCCAAACAATACAGGCACATCGCTCGTTAGCGCTAGCTGTCCTACACCTTTAGCAACTTCATTGCAGACATATTCATAATGACTGGTCTCACCACGAATTACTGTGCCAAGCGTCATGATGCCCTGATACTTATTCGATGCAAGCAATCGCCGTGTCATTCCAGGAATTTCAAACGCACCTGGAACCCAAACGATATCAACATCTGCTGGGGAAACTTCATGGCGCGTCAACGTATCCATCGCACCTGCGACCAATTTACTCGTAATTACATCATTAAAGCGGCTGACAACAATAGCGAGCTTTCCGGTTGGTGCCACGTATTGTCCTACATATTCTGTCATTTTAATATTCTCCAATAATTAGTTTATGTGTAACGCATGATGAAATTTTGCTTGTTTCGTTTTGAGATAAGCACGGTCCTCATCATAAATTGGCATTTCAAGTGACACGCGTTCCACCACATCGATCCCATATCGTTCCAAACTGGCCACTTTATCTGGATTGTTGGTCAGTAACCGCACCTGATGAACGCCTTGTGCATGCAACATTGCAGCCGCAATCCCGTAATCACGTTCATCTGGCGCAAAGCCGAGGTGTTCATTGGCCTCAACTGTATCAAAGCCTTGTTCCTGTAACTGATAAGCCTGTAATTTTGCCTTTAGGCCAATACCACGGCCTTCTTGGCGAAGGTACAAAACATAGCCACCTTCAGTTGCGATTTTAGCCATCGCTGCTGTTAACTGTTGCCCACAATCGCACCGTTTGGACCCCAACACATCACCTGTAAAACACTCCGAGTGAAGGCGCACCAATGGGATACCAGTACTGGGGGTAACTGATTTCAATGACAACTGTAACCGCTGATCAGCCACGCTTTCATAATCAGTCAATGTAAATAGTCCGGTCTGAGTCGGTAGCTTTACCGTCACATCAGCATGAACAACATCATCATTAATCAAATAACGATATGAAATAAGCTCATTGATCGTGATTAATGGCACCTGCAATTCTCGTTCTAAGTCTTGAAGATCCTTCCACCGTCGCATTTCTCCTGTAGGGGCAAGCGTTTCACAAATATAAGCAGTGTCAGAAGCTGCGCCAGCCAAACGTGCCAAATCCACCGCTGCCTCTGTGTGGCCGGGACGTACTAGGACACCCCCATTCTTAGCAATCAACGGGAAGATATGCCCAGGCCGTTCAAAGTCAGCTGGCTGTGCGGCCAAATCTGCTAATTGCTTAATCGTGATCGCCCGTTCTTCAGCTGAAATCCCAGTACTCGTATGTGTCTCATCAACGCTAATCGTAAAGGCTGTTTGAAAATGTTCCGTGTTCTGAATTGTCATCAGTGGTAACTGCAGCTTTTTCGCATGCTCTGCCGTCATTGGTACACAAATCAAGCCACGGCCAGCTGTCGTCATCAAATTAACACTGGCTTGCGTCGCAAATTCTGCGATTCCCACTAAGTCACCTTCGGCTTCGCGATCTTCATCGTCAGCAACCAAAATCAACTTGCCAGCTTGTAGCGCAGCAATTGCTGTCGTCATTTTTTCTTTAAGTGTTGTCATTTGTTTGCTCCCGTCATTGCTTGTAAGTAGCGAAAGATCACATCGATTTCTAAATTCACTTTTTCACCAATGTGATAACTGAGTAATTTCGTATCCGTTTGCGTTTGAGGAATCAGGCTGACTGTAAACCAGGTTGGTTGCGCGTCTACGACGGTTAAACTGACACCATCAACCGTAATTGCACCCTTTGTGACCACCTGACCAGTTAACGCCTGTGGCAAATTCACCTTAAGCATGACGGCATTTTCATCACGCCGGCGTTGTGCAATCACACCCACACCATCAACGTGCCCCTGAACCATATGACCTTCAAATCGACCATCAACTGCCAAAGCACGTTCGACATTAACCGTGCTACCGATTTGGAGCTGGCCTAAATTTGTTTTACGAAAGGTTTCTGGCATCACATCGGCCATAAACTCAGTTGTACTTAAGCGAGTACTCGTTAAGCACACGCCATCCACAGATAAACTATCACCTAGCTTTAAATCGCTGAAGCCATTTGTTGGTAGCTGCAAGTTTAGTTGCAGCGTCTGACCGTGGCGTACGATTTGCCTCACTGTTGCTAGGCCACCAACTATTCCGGTAAACATATCAGTTCACCACCCTTTCAAAAACTGACTTACGAGCGTTGCCAATTATCTCTGTGCTCAGCTCATGAAAGGCATACCGCTCACCAGATTGCATTTGAGCAAAGGCTGGCAGAGAATTCCCACCAAACAATTCAGCAACTTGGTAAATGATTAGTTGATCAACTAATCCGGCCTGTAAAAAAGCAGCTTGAATTGTGCTACCGCCTTCGACCAGCAGCGACTGCACACCTGCCTTGGCAAGAACTTCAATCACTGTCTGAATCGTCCATTTACCAACAAAAATCCGTTCGTTTGCTGCCGTAAAACGTGTCTTTAGCTGTGCATTTTCTGTAAAAATCCATAGTGGCGCACCATGCTGCTCATGTAACCGCGAGCTAGTTTGTAACCGACCACGCCGATCCAAAACGATTCGAATTGGCGGATACATCACTGCCTGTTTAACCAATAACTGTGGGTCATCTGCCAGTGCCGTTTCACTGCCGACTAAAATTGCTTGTTGACCAGCTCTGACCTGATCGACATCTGCGTTCGCTAAACCGTCCGTTAGATAAGTCCGCATACCCTCACGTAAGGCGATTTTGCCATCCAAACTTTGTGCCACCTTCACAGTCACCAAAGGACGGCCCTGCTTATAAAAAAGTTATAAGCAGCATTGAGCGCCTGAGCAGCTTCTGTCTCCAAACCCACGTGGACAGTCACACCATGTGCACGTAAATACGCAATGCCACGGCCACTGACAAGTGGATTGGGATCTTGTTGCGCCACATAAACTTCATGTACACCCCAAGTGACGATTTGAGCTGCACATGGCGGTGTTTTACCGTAATGACTACAGGGCTCCAAAGTGACATACATCGTTGAACCAACTACTTCTTCGGGGTGTTCTACATGTTTATAAGCGTCAACTTCGGCATGGGCATGTCCAAAGCCAACATGATGTCCCACAGCTAAGATCCGATCATTTTTAACAATAACCGCACCAACCTGTGGATTTCGATACGTTAAGCCGCTGCCTTTATGCGCTTCTGCTATGGCACGGTTCATATATACGTTTTCCATCATTTAACCACCCCGTTTCTAAAAATTTAGGCAAAAAAAGACCCCGTGAACAAGAAACATTCACGGGGTCGGTAAATTTACCGTAAGCAAAGAGAATTGATCAGTTATCCTGATCAATCAGATGATATTAGGTGTATTACTGATTCGCACACCAAAAAAACTGTGCCAACAACGGCTTGCACCTAATATTATTTCTTCTCCCATCCAGACTATAACTGTCGGTTGCAGATTCACACTGCATCAACCGCTTAACGCGGGTCACGGACTTCAACATCGCTGCTGTTACCGTCGGTCGGGATTTTCACCCTGCCCCGAAGAAATGAGTTATTCAACTGACACTTAAGATATTTGTTTTTATTTTGCTTGTCAACACCCCCTCATAAAGTCAGTTAACGACCAGCGGATACTGCGTTGCTCGTTTAGAATCCTTTATTAACAGTGGTTGACGGAGAATCACTTGCTGACTTTCGCTACCAATTTCTGTCACTGCACTTAAATACAGTGCTCGCTGCCAAACTTTGGTCTGATCAGCTTCAAAGACGCTTGCTGAAATAAATATATTTAATTTTTCAGCAGCTTGTTTTTCCGCCAATCCGTGAAATGCAATCTGTGCTTCAAACCGAATGAACTGGATGTCCAGCGTTTGCGGATAATAAACATAATTGTACGTTTCACGTGAAACAAAAATCCCCGACAACTTCATTAAAGAAGCTGTCGAGGATTTACATTGTATTTATGCTAACGAGCTCAAATCATGTTCGTCAACTGATGCCAAACGGTTCGATAGATCCTTCACAGCAGAACGAGAATCTGCGTAGGTCACGTCATCATATGCTAACAGATCCTGACAATCCGTCACATGTTGGTAAATTTCGTCTCGTTGTTCCTTAGCCTTTGTCGACAAACGAACGATAACTTGTCGTTCATCTGACTTAGAGCGGGTTCGCTTAACCCAACCATTTTGTTCCAAACGACGTAATAGTGGTGTCAAAGTACCACTATCAAGGCTCAACTTTTCACCAATTTCATTAACAGTTTGCTTGTCATTTTCCCACAAAGCGCATAACGCAATGTACTGTGGAAAAGTCAGGTTGTAAGGCTTTAATGTTTCCATGTAAAACCGATTAAACCGCTTATTTGCGTTGTACACGGCAACACAAAGCTGGTCATCTAGTAACCGTGGTTCTGCCATAATCAAATTCTCCTCAAAATGCAATTTCATTTTCGTAACGTGTTTTCGACTTTAGTAAGGGTAGCACAATTATCTTTATATTGCATTACTTATAACACGGGTAAAATTAAATTGCATAGAGACGATTATAAACGCCGTAATTACTTGATGTACGTATACTTATAATTCCATTGTGTTCCGGCCGTATTATGAATAATTCCATGTACATTTTTTTGCTGCAAGTAAGCATAATTAGCCTGATATAACGGTGTAAAACTTTGTACCCGATTCAAATGTTGGCTAGCATCAACCAAATCTTGCCATCTTTTAGCAGCGTCATTTGCATCGGCATTTTGGGCACGATCGATTAAATCATCATAAGTTTTATCAGACCACTTACCATAATTATAAGCTGTGTTACTTTGCGGAATTTGTAAGAAGGTAATGGGATCGTTGAAATCACCACCCCAGCCTGACAAGGACAAGTCAAAATCACCTTTTTGCCCCTGCGTATTGGCAGCTTTACCCGGAATTGCGCGAATATTTAACGTGAACCCTGGTAGTGTCTTTTCCAATTGACTCTTTAGATACTGTGTCACCACCGTGCTAGCTGGATCATCATCAGCCGCCAGTAACGTTAATGAAACCTTGTTTACACCAATTTCTTTTAATCCTGCAGCAAACTTTTGCTTGGCTAATTTAGGATTATACGTCACGGTATTTGCCACCTGCTGCTCGGTTGCAAAGTCTTTGCCATTAGCTGCGTTGGTCGCCAATCCGCCTGGTACAAATCCAGTTGGTACACGTGAACCATCCCCCAGTACCTTTTCAGTCAGCTGACTGCGATCCACCGACAAAGCAACCGCCTGACGAATATTTTGATTATTCGTCGCTAGATTATTGGCGTCATCTGGATCATGAAAATTCCACTTGAGATACGTAATCAGCGAATATGGATACTGTTTAAATTGATCATTCGTACGATAGTTTTTCACTTGCTGATTCGACAGCAACGTTAAGCTAAGTTTCTTTTGCTGATAGATCTCGACACCAGTCGTCGTATTACCGATCACCTGATAAGTGATTTTGTGCAACTTGACGACCTTTTTATCCCAATACTGGTCGTTCTTTGCAAACTGCCAGTGATTACCAGTTCCGTTCCACTTTTCCATCTTAAACGGACCGCTGTAGACCATGTACTTAGCCTGCGTTGCATACTTCTTACCAAATTGCTTCACGACACGTTCATTTTGTGGCGCAAACAACGGGTAGGCCATAAGCAGTTTAAAGTAAGCAATCGGTTTTTCCAGCTGGACGATCACCGTTCGTTTATCTGGCGCAGAAACACCCAATTGGCTTGGCGCGGTCTTCCCCTTATTCACTTGCGTCGCATTTTTGATACCGTCGAATAGATACGCATACTGCGATTTCGTTGCTGGACTCAGTGTGCGCCGCCATGAGTACACAAAGTCTTTGGCAGTCAGTGAATCGCCATTACTCCATTTTAAATTAGATCGCAAATGAAAGGTGTAGGTTTTTCCGTCGGCACTTACGTCAGTCGACTTGGCTAATCCTGGCGTCAGCTTTCCGTGCGCGCCCAGCCGATAAAAACTTTCGTACACATTTCCTGTTTGTCCGTAACCAGTTGCTTTAGCTAAATCGATCGTATCAAGTGGTGCTTGTGCAGATAATTTCAAAGTTTGTTGATCTGATTTGGAGGTTGTTGCTTGTCGACCACATGCAGCCAAGACAAGTCCCAACGTCATGATAGTTCCGATAATCAGTGCAATTTTAGGCCATTTTTTCATTTTGATACGCTCCTTAATTTCTCTGTGTGGTTGCAGATGAAATGCGTCTTTCCCGTGCAAAGACACTTGGAGCATACAAAAAAACGCATTTCATCCACTTCTGGACAAAATACGTTGGTCGCAAATTCAATTAATGATGGCGATATCAGGGAATCGTCCTCATTGAAAAATTTCGTTGCGTCAACAGGCTTCGTTCAGCGTGGTCACTGCTAAATTAGTGAATAAACATGTTGAGCAACAACAAAATTGTTTCAATGATTTCATGACGTAACTCCCCTTCGTTGTTTTAGCACCACCATTCCCGGTTACTAATTGATTGTAAGAATAGCGTACTCCATGGAAACCGTCAAACGATAAATCGTATTTTTCATCGTTTCACACCCACTTCAATTCGAAAGTTCGTTTAGTAAGTTTACCAATTACAATTAGTGAAATTTGGTATTTTTTTGTTCACCGTTTTCAATGAAAGCAAGACGCCAAAGTCATCGGCGCACTCATAACTATGACTATCTTGTGAAAAACAGAACTTTGTATTGATAACTGTAATTTTTAAAGTTATAGTTTACATGTATTTAGTGTTGCAACCGTTTTTATTAATATTTGAAAGAAGGATTTTTCGATTATGGCAGACCGTAGTTATGATTTTTTAATGCCTAGTGTTAACTTTTTTGGAGCTGGTGTCATCAGTAAGATTGGTGACCGTGCTAAGATGCTTGGAATGAAGAAGCCTATCATTGTAACTGATAAGTTCCTTGAAGGTTTGAAAGATGGTGCCGTTCAACAAACCCTCGCTTCATTGGATGAAGCAGGCGTTGATTACGTCATCTACAATGGCGTTGAACCAAACCCTAAAGTTCGTAACATTCAAGAAGTTAAGAAATTATATGAAGCTGAAGGTGCTGACTCAATCATCACTGTCGGTGGTGGTTCTGCACATGATACTGGTAAAGGTGCCGGAATTATCCTGACTAACGGTGACGACATCACTAAGCTTGCCGGAATCGAAACTTTGGACAAAGCTTTGCCTCCATTGATCGCCGTTAACACAACTGCTGGGACTGGGTCAGAATTGACTCGTCACGCTGTTATCACTAACGAAGAAACTCACTTGAAGTTCGTTGTTGTTTCATGGCGGAACATTCCGTTGGTTTCTTTCAACGATCCTACTTTGATGTTGGACGTTCCTAAGGGCTTAACGGCTGCTACTGGGATGGATGCCTTCGTTCAAGCAGTTGAACCTTACGTATCTGTTGACCATAACCCAATCACCGACTCACAATGTATCGAAGCCATCAAGTTGATTGAAACTTCCTTACGTGAAGCCGTTGCTAACGGTCATAACTTAGACGCACGGACTAAGATGGTTGAGGCTGAAATGTTAGCCGGTATGGCCTTCAACAACGCCAACTTAGGTTACGTTCACGCTATGGCTCACCAATTAGGTGGTCAATACGATGCGCCTCATGGTGTATGTTGTGCATTGCTCTTACCTTACGTAGAACAATACAACTTGATTGCCGACCCACAACGTTTTGCTGAATTAGCAGAAATCATGGGCGAAAACACTGAAGGCTTATCAACTCGTGATGCCGCCGAATTGTCCATCAAGGCCATGAAGCAATTATCACAAGATGTTGGTATCCCTGCTTCCATCAAGGAAATCGGTGCAAAGCCTGAAGACTTTGAACTGATGGCTGAAAACGCCTTGAAGGATGGGAACGCCTTCTCCAACCCTCGTAAGGGTACTAAAGAAGATATCATCAAGATCTTCCAAGCAGCTTACGACGCTGAATAATTAAATAATCTTAGATATTAAAACGGTCAATACTCTTTAAAAGCGAGTATTGACCGTTTTAATATTCCCTCAATAATTCAAATTATCCAACTAGTTTTTAAATAATTTTCTGCTCTGCCCAAGCTTTAATTGATTTTTCCTTATTTGATGTAATATCTGTTGTTTTACTTTCACTTCATACTCTGGATGATTAGTACTATCAAATATTTTTTGTGCGCGTATTGCGTAAGCCAACATAGATTTTGCAGGCATTTTCTCCTCCATAGAAAGGTACATCTGAACCGCTTGCTTGTGGACAGTACCGTAAACAGAAGAATCTTTATCCTGCCGTTCTCTCTCTATTCTTTTCAGATACCGTTCCTGTTCCGCAAAGCTTCTATCACGCCATCGCTTCGAACTATGTCTGCTATATTTTAATACTTTGGTTACGACCAATTCAGTACCATGTTGAATATGATACCTATCTCGTTCAATAGTAACTAACTTATTAATAGCTTTTCGTCCTTTGTAAACAAACTTATAAACGCCTTTTGATCTAAGGCGAACATTTTTTCCATCAAATGAGAAACCAAGATAGTCAAATTCTGTACTTGCTCTAACACGAGGTGAAATTTCCTGAACATTTTTTTCATCTCTTACATATTCCAATAGTTTTGTTTTGCTGTCTTCTATTTCCAATCCCAGGTTTCGTTCGCTTTGTTCGATAACAGTATTCTTTAGTTTTTTTACCTCCTCCAGTGAATAATCACCAGGTATAACAATCACAAAATCATCTGAATACCTACGATAAAGCCCATGTTTAGATAAAACCAAGTTTCGTATACTTTCATCAAAAAAAATCATGGACACATTCGCTAAGATTGCACTAATTGCAGTTCCTTGAGGAATCCCGTTATTATTTTCCTTTTTTGAAGGTGTTAAGTTTCCTTGTTTAATCAAATATCCAAGTTGTTTCAAGTTTTTTACGTATGCCCGCTGTTTTCCATGGCGAAATGGCCGTACTATACCAGCTAATTTCAAATTCTTGGTAATATCAGATCTTTTAATCGTCTTCCGATTAATAAGCGAATATAGAACCTTTTCCCAATCTTTACCATAATCATCTGCTAAAACTGTCTTAACACTTTTTTTCAAAACATCGTGACTTATATTATCGAAAAAATGTTTAAAATCCCCTTTTATTATCCACGCTCTATCTTGATTACAGATAAAATCTTCAACTTCTTTGGCACCTGTAATATTTGACATATGTTTTTTACTTCGATATGCAATTGCAATCTCAGATATTTCTTTTCGATTTACATAAGCTTCATAAGCGCTAGCTAACGGAAGTGAATATGCTTTATAAATTAATGCATCATGATGTGCTGGTAAAGAAATTTTTCTGTTTTTATTAGTTAATTTACTTGGATTGTTTTGATATTTTTTGAACTTCATTTCAAAGGAAATAAAGGGTAAAAATCTATGTGTGATTACCTTTTCTCGAGTTAAATTTGCTATTAGTTGTCCCTTTTCATTATCCGAAATAGGAAAATCAAAATGAAGATATCCTTTATCATGATAATCATACAACTGCTGCTTAAACTCATCATTGATCATTTCAATAACTCCTAAAAAATGAAAATCGGGAAGGATCATATGACATAGTAGCGTCAAAACCCATCCCGCCTATCACGATACCTAAGCGGCATATCGCTTAGGTATCTTTATTTTCTGCATTATAAATAATGCCTACTAAACCAAATTACAATGAATCTGTAGATATACTCAACTTAGTGCTGAGTACCATACTGTTCGTAATAACCAAGGGAGGTCAACAAGTTATGCCGATTCCAATGATTCACTTGACGAACTCGAGATTCGTGTGTTACACATCTGTCTCGCCTTTAACGAAATATGCCTCAGGGTTCGGTAATGTAATTATAACATTTTCATTGTTAATTAAGAACTGCTCATAATTTAAGATCCATCACAATTCGTGTTGATACCCAACCTGGCTCCGACCATCAGCACTGGCTGTCACAATCAGTTGGTCTGGAATCTGTTCCTGCAATTCAGTCACATGACTAATGATACCAATCATCCGATGTTGCCCCTCAATCGTCTGCAAAGCTTCCATCGCCGTCTGTAGTGCATCTTCATCCAATGATCCGAACCCTTCATCAATGAACAACGCTTCAATTGCCACCGCGCCAGATTCATTTTGAATAACTTCCCCTAGGCCAAGTGCCAAGGACAAAGCTGCAATAAAGCTTTCACCGCCGGATAGCGTGTGGACACTCCGGACTTTGCCTGCCTGGTCATCGAACACGTTGATTTCCAAACCGGTATCCGTTGCAAATGAGCCGGCACTTGCTTCCAGTTCAAACCGATAACGATTGTTCGTCAACACGCTTAAACGGCTATTGGCTACGGTCAACACCTGTTGTAAGTACGTTTGTAAAACATACCGTTCCAGACTTAAATGTGACTTCGTTCTACCAGCAACTGTGTCGGCCAACTCAGCAATCTGTGCTAATTGTTCGCGTTGTGCTCTACCCTCAACCAATGCAGCAGAGATACTTTCTGCCAGCTTTTGATTACTGGTCAATTGCTGACTTAAGGCATAACTGGCCGCTCTTAACGTCTCCAGCTGCGCTTGCTGTTGATCACGTTTGACAATGGTTTGTTGCACATCTGGCTTCACCTGCTTACCGATTTGGGTAGTCAATGTTGCTAGCTGTCCTTTTACCTGGGCGACTGCTGTTGTAAACACCTGCCAAGATTGCCGCCAAACGGACAGCTTAGCAAGCTGCTGGCGTCGTTCCTTAACGCTCGTCAAAGAATCTTCGCTGTCATGGTTTGTGATCACAGTCGTTAATTGTTCAGTCAGCGATGTCACGTTTGCCGTTGTTTGCGTCTTTTGTGATGCCAATTCCTGCAACTGCGTCTGTAACGTTGTGACCTGCTGTTGCGCTTGATCACGTTCCTTTGTTTGTTGACTCAGTGCTGTCGTAAATTGCGCACTAGCCTCCTGCAAAACAGTTACCTGCGTATCTACTGCCGCTAGGTCAGCAAATCCGTTCGGCAACTGCGCCAACTGATCAGTCAGCTGCGCTTGTTGCGTTGCTAACGTCACTTCAAGCGCATGCTGTTGTTCAGCAACGGCCGCTAATTGTTCAGTAAGTCGATCGATTGTGGTCGTTGTCTCCGTAATTGCGATAGTTGTTTGCTTTTGTTTCGACACCGCCATGGAAACGGCTTGACGGGCCTGCTGAACATCGTTTTGTATTTTTTCGAAGGCAAGCTGGGCGGCTGCTAACGTTGCGGCAGGTGTTTCAGTAAGTTTGTTAACATCTGCACACCAGTCAGCAGCCGTTTCATCATAGCGAACCTGTTGTTCTGTCACACGCTTCGTCGTTTCTGTCAATTGCGCTGTAACTTTTGTTAACTGTTCATGGCTTTGCTCCTGTGTCGCTTGTGCTTGCTTTACTTCATCTTCCGACACTAACGTTGCCACTTGAACCGCTGGTGCAGGATGTTCTGTTGAGCCGCACACTGGACACGGTTCGCCGGGTGCTAATTTAGCACTCAAACGCTGAATTTGTGAGACTGTCCATTCATGATCAATTTTAGCAAACGTCGCAATCGCATCCTGATCTTGCTGTTGCGCCTTCTGAACAGCAGCTTGTAACTGCGTCTCTTGTGTCTGCGTACCAACTAACTGCTCATGTTGCTGCGTTAAAGCTAGTTGTGACTCAGCTAACCCATCTACTTGATGTTGCTGCTCCTGCAGAGTTAACTGCTGATGACTCACATTCCCCAACTCAGTCAAGGTTGCTTGCAACTGACTCAACTGCGTCTGTGCCGTTGTTCGACGCTGATTTAACTCAGCAGCTTGGTCTTGCAGCGTTTTAGCTTGCTGCTGTTGTTTAGTCACCACCAATTTCAGCTGATCAACTTGTGCAAATAAAGGTCGGCGGGCCGTCAAATCTGCAATTTCAGTTTGCCGTTTTTGCTCATCTGCCTGTTGCGCCTGTAACGCTTGTTCCGCCGTTTTAGCGGTTGCTAAGGTCGTCACTGCTGCATCATGATCAGTTTGCGTGTGTTGGATTCGCTGCTCAATTTCAGTTGTCGTTGCTTTTGCACGATCCAATTCATCTAACTGTGATACCAGCGTTTGAACCCATTCCAAATCAGTAATATTTGCCTGCAGGGCATCCATTTCTGGTTGCTGGGCTACTAACTCAGTCTGACGTTGCAAGGCCTGATCACGCTCGCTAAAGTACTGTAACAAGGTCTCCTCAGATTTAACTTGGTCGTTTAACAAATCGAGTTGCTTCTGTGCACTTGTCACCGCTTGCTGTTGCTTGGTAACTTCTGGCTGCATCGCATCATTTTGTACTGTTAGCGCACTTAACACATCTTGGTCATTCGCGTCTTCATCAGGTGCCTGATTATCTTGCCAATAAATTAACTGGCGTAATGCAGCCACTTCATTTTGTTTACCTTGCACACCAGCTTGAGCGGCCTTTAATTGCTCGTTTAACTTTGCTGCCCACCGTGCGTACAGAGACGTTCCAAATAGATTTGCTAATAGCTTTTGCTTGTCATTACTATCCGCCTCTAAAAACTGGCGAAACTGTCCCTGTGGTAGCAACACGATCTGCATAAACTGCGCTGCATTCAGATGGAGTAAATCCGTCACCTTTGCGTCAACATCCCGCCGTTTCGTGAGCGTCGTTTCTTCACCATCTGCCGCAAACATCGTCAGTTCGACACTTGCTTCTTGGTCGTGAACACCAGTGCCACGCTTTTTCGCTAATGTTTGTTTAGGTTTGCGGGTAATCGTATATTGTTGTCCCAAATGCTCAAAAATAAACGTTACGACCGTTTCAGCAGTTGGTTCCGCAAAATCGGAACGCATTTGATCAGGTTGTCGATCACCACCGGAGGAACGCCCAAACAATGCAAAACACATGGCATCAAAAATGGTTGTTTTTCCGGCACCGGTTTTTCCACTAATCAAAAAGACAGGTACGTCATTAAATTCTTCAAAGTCGATTGTTTGATCACGATAAGGGCCAAAATTTTGCAAGGTTAGCTTCAATGGTCGCATCGTTAGTCCTCCTTTCGTGCATCATTTAGGCCAGTCTTTGCCCAATTAGTCTGTTGTTTTGATAACGGTTCATCATTGACATGTTCAAAAAACTTTTCCAGCAGTGTTAGTGGATCCAAGTTTGGGTTCACTTGTACTGCAGTCGGTATATCTTCACGCCCATACTTACGGTCTAAACTGACAATCCGTGGATAAACCGTTCGCAACTGATTCATCACATCAGGAATGATCGCCCGGTCGGTCAACGTTACACCATAATAATTATCGCGATCGAGCTGATCATAATAGGTCGAATCCATCAATGTGGCAAACGCTTCGGTCCGCGTTTCGACATCCCGTAATGGCGTTATTTCCTTGTAAGTCACAGTATGTGCATCAGTATCGACAATCCAAACGCCTTTTTGTTCAGCGGCTTCAGATAGCGAGAACTTGACCGGTGAACCACTGTAACGAATCTTCTCATCATTTAAAGCGTGATGGTTGTGCAAATGTCCTAATGCCACATAATCAAACAGCGCTAACAAATCCAGAGGCACCGCGTTTAACCCACCAACAACTACTTTCGTTTCGGATTCTGTTTGTGAACTACCAGCCGCAAAAAAGTGCGCCACGAGTACATGCTGAAAGTCCGGTTTAAAGGCTGTCTGCATCTTGGCGACAACTCGTTTCATCGCCTGCTCAACCGTGCGAATCTCAGTGTCTTCAAAGACGTTGCGTGCCTGCCATGGTTCAAAGTATGGCAGCAAAAAGAATTGAGTACCGTTCATTTCCACTGGCTCAAAGGCGTTTGCTAACTCCGTATTTAAGAAGTAATTTGTCGCACTATACCATTCACTGCCCGTATGCAATCGAGTCGCGCTATCATGGTTGCCACTGATTGCTAACACTGGGAACTTCCGATCTAGATTCAGGTCAACCAGCATATGATTCAATTGGTGCACGCTGTCCTCACTTGGCATGGCACGATCATATAGGTCACCCGCAATCACGACGGCATCAACCTTTTCATCTGTCGCAATTTGAACAATTTGCTGATAGGCATCATCTTGTTCTTCAGTGAGTTCAAAGCCATGCAATTTCTTACCGATATGCCAGTCGGCGGTATGCAAAAATTTCATTTTCTTCTCCTGCTAGCTACGTCATTACAAATACATACGCAACTAACATTTCTTTTAATTCAGATTAATAGCTTAATTATAGTGAACTACGCAATGATAACCAACCATCACAAATTGTTTCACATGAAACAAAAGAGTTTGGGACATAAGTTATCTTGTCCCAAACTCATTTTTGATTCACGAACTTAAATAGTAAAAACGTGGGATAAAAGTCAAGTCGCTGTGCAGACTACGAACAACCTACCGGATTGAAGACCAATCCGGTAGGCTGTTCTAGGTCTTGCTCACGACTTCCCGACTTTTGTCCCACTCTCTTCAAATTTTTAAATAGATGCCTCGCCAATGTTTCGACTCACATACTTAAGTTCAACAATTGGATACAACATCAACAATCCTAAGAAAATGAAGCCACATTCATAAGCAGTTGCGACGGTAACCACGCGCGTCAGTAATGCGACAATCACCGTGATCAAGGAAACACCCAGCCCTTGCGCCAACGTCATGATGACCGCTGTCAGTGTGTTAGCACTGTTACGTTCATTCAGTGGTACGTCAACGAAATTCAATCCGTTATACGCCGTCAGTGCCAGCGAACGGCCGACTCCAGAGATAAACGCTAAGACCATAATCATGATTGGCCACGTGGTTTGATGCACCATAGCAAAGCTAACTGAGCTCCCTAACACCAATAAAAACGCCAATAAGAGTGCGCCGCGATACCGTAGCTTCGTAATGATTGCTGTCGTGAAAGGCTTGATGCCAATATTTCCTAAGAAAATAAAGATTACATAGCCGCCTGCCTTAACCGGTGACCATTGGAAAATCGTTTGTAGATACACCGTCATCAAATATGGCATCGCCCCAACTGATAGCCACAATACACCACCGCCGGATTGTGCAATCCGAAATGATTCAATTTTAAGGGCTGTAACTGCAAATAATGGTGCCGCAACCGTGCGCAAGTGACGATAAGCAACTGCCACTAGCACGCCGCCGAGGATAATGCATAAACCAGCCCATAGCCATTCGCGCTGACCATGCGTGGCTAACTCTGCTCCGGCTAAAATTAAACCAGAAGCGCCAGCAATTTCAAAAAATCCTAGCAGATCAAATGATTGACTAGCCTTGTCAGTTCCGTCATTTTCAACCAGAAAGATCCCAATTAAAATAATCACAATTCCGATCGGTAAATTAATTAAGAAAATCCACCGCCAGTTCCACCAGGTCACAATCAAACCACCAATAACAGGCGCAATGGCTGGTGCCAACAAAGCCGGCCACACCAGGTAACTAGTCAGCTGCAACAAACGTGACGCAGGGGCCTTCTCCAACACAATCAAACGTGCTGTCGGCGTCATCATTGCACCAGACATCCCCTGTAATACACGCATCGTCAGTAAAACGCCAAAGGAAGGCGCTAATGCACTACCTAATGAACTAACTGTGAATAATGCGACTGCCACCAACCAAATGCGCTTCTTTCCAAATCGATTCGCGAGCCAACCGCTTAATGGAATAAAAATTGCGACTGTAATTAGATAGATACTAACTAACAAAGCTGCAGTAGCCGAGCCAGTTTTAAAGTACTTAGCCATGCTTGGCAGTGCTGTGGTGACAATCGTGCCGTCCATAATTTCCATGAAAAGGCTGGCTGCCATCAACAGTGCCACTTTAATTTCTTTAGTCATATGTTTTAAAATCGACTCCCTTAGTCAGTATTGTTTGAAAGTTTTCTGCCCAGTCTCTGGCAACTTGTGCTTGCTGCAAACGTAATTGCATTTTTTGCGCAGCATACCAGTGATCTTTTGCCACACGTGCTTGCAAGTCAGCAATCTGTGTCTTTGCATCAGCAATTGCCGCCGCCTGCTCTTCAATGTACAAATCCAATTGTGAAAGTTGTTCAGGTAACGTTAAATGTTGCATTGCATCCAACTTGATCTGATAAATATCCTCAGTGTGTGCACCGTCCGGTACTGGTGCTTGCATCAACTCAAGAAAATGCTTAGTCCCGGCTTCAGTAATGGTCGCCATCTTCGTTCGTTTAGCATCATCGCTGTCAGCAAGCTCGATATAGTTTGCCGCCGCCAGCTTATCAAGTAGCGGATAAACGACGCCAAAGCTAATTTTGCGGTGCCGGCCCAACGATAGTTCCATTGATTTGCGCAGGCCATACCCAGACTTAGAGCCTTCCATCAACTCACCGAGTACATACAATTCATTCATCATCGGTCGATTTCCTCTTATATCTTTTAGATGTAATTATCTTATATCTAAAAGATATACTATGCAACCCCATAAATATAAAAAGAAGAGCTTGGGACAAAAGTCAAGTCGCTGTACAGACTACGAACAACCTACCGGATTGAAGACCAATCCGTACGGCAGTTCTAGGTCTTCCTCACGGCTTCCCGACTTTTGTCCCAAACTCTTCTCTTTTAATATCTTACTTTGACTGTGCTTCATACCGTGCAATCACATCATCACAGGCCGCCAACGTTGCTGCTCGTGTCGGCATTTCTGGATAAAAGATTGGTTCATGATCCTGATCGCGTGGCTTCACCTGGTTCACACCATAAGCAACGCTGTTAGCAGGCACGTCTTTCGTAATGATGGCGCCAGTGCCAATGATGCTATTGTCACCAATTACAATTGGTCCAACGACCTTAGCACCATCAGCAATCACAACGTGTTTCCCAATTACGGGATTACCAAGGTTCTCCCATTTCTCAATTGCCTTATTATAAGTTTGATTTGCCCCCACCGTCACATTTTGGAAAATGACAACGCCAGCGCTCACTTTGGCAGCAGCAATCGTACAGCCTTTACCATTGTGAGCAAACTGCACCGTGGGATCAATTTCAACACACACAATTTCGCAGTTATAGAGTTGTTGTAATAAGTCAGCTGCGACCTGCCGTGCATCTGCGTCTTCGGAAAAGCAATTCAGTTTCATTAAAGTTTTAAAATCAGTCATTAATAGTCTCCTTTGATGTAAGTGTGACAAGAACCCGGCCCCGACTATGAGACATCTTCGCGTAACGCTGCGCTTCTTTGACCTGCGTAAACAAAAACTGACGATCTACTGGAATCACTAACTCATGTGCAGCAATTTGACAAATAAACTGCCGGTAACCGGCTGCGTTAAATTCCTCATGGACAAATGTTAAATTATCAATGACATCAGATTCTGTCAGCGCAATCGAAATAACCGGTACTGCCGGCATCCATGTCCTCAATCGTTGTAATAATTCTTCGCTCCCGGCGAGATCAATCACAACAGTCGTCTCCGTTAACACAGGTAGGCTAGTGACGGTGTAGCACACATCAGTTGGGCGTTGCTGCCGAAAGTATGCCTGACTAGCCGACGACACGATTGGCCAAATATGTCCGCTAAAATCGCTCAGTTGCTGCAGGAGAACCAAGCCGATAACTGAATTAGCACCTGTGATCACCACATTATTAACAGCACGTTCGTGAATTGCTTGAACAAGTGTCAGGGCGGTTCCTGGGCCAGCCGTCAATGCCGCGGCCTGCTCGTCGCTAACTGCATCGGGTAATGGAAATACAAACTCCCGCTGGGTCATCACGACATACTCACTGTATGAGCCTTTCGGGTTCATGATTAAAACACGCCGGTTCATCAACGCCTGATCTTGTTGTTCGCCAACCTCAACGACCCGACCAACACCGCCAATTCCAATCGTTCGTGGTAATTTTGCGGCCGCTTCAGCCGTTGCATGTGGATCAAGTTCCCGTTTCCAGTCAGATGGCACAACTGGCAACATGGTCATCTTGATCAAAATCCCATTAACTGGCACTATTGGCCGCGCAATCTCTGCAAGCGCTAAACCATCAATGCCCGAGAAATCCGTTTGATAAATTGTCTTCATTCGTTACTCCTTTAGTTACACGTTGTATTTATGTTAGGAACTATACGCCTCTATTTACAGATTGACAACTTTTTATTTACCGATTGTACTTATAATCAAAGCAAACGGTTCTTTTATGCTATAATGACGGCATTACTTTACTGGAGAAAGCACTCATGACCGAAAAAAAAAGAGCCCCACGGAAGACGACCGCTGAGCTCACTCATAATATTTTTAAAGCTGCTATCGATATTTTAGATAATGACGGCTATGAAAAGGTTACCTTTAATAATATCGCGCGGGCCGCACAAACCGGGCGTCCCGTCCTCTACCGTCGCTGGCAATCTGCTTTTGAATTACTATTAGACGCTGAAGATTACTTCGATGATACTGAAATAAATGACTTTTCAGAACTTGATTTCACTGGCAAATCCTTGCGAGAGAATCTGATTACGAGCCTCGCACACTTTGACAGTTCCCGCCAATTCTTACGGGCTGTCTTAATTGAGCTTGGTAATGATAATCCAGCAGTTCACAATTACTTTGCCGAGTTACATCGGCAACAACTGTACATTATGGAACGCATCATTAGCCAGGCACAATTAGCTGGTGAACTACACCATACAGTGACGGATAACGTTAAGCTGCTGCCATTTAACCTCTTGCTTTATCAAGCAATGGTTGACCAACAGGACGTTTCAGCCGACTTTGTCACCCACATGGTCGACACCATCGTGTTACCTGCCATCATGGCACAACAATAACCTTGCAAGGAGCATTTCATGATTAAATCGATTAACCATAACCTGACAAGCTTAAAGAAGCCATCAACACCGGCGACCAAAGCAGACCTAGCAACAGCCACCAACCTTCTCGATACGCTAAAGGCACACCAAGCGGAATGTGTCGGCATGGCAGCCAACATGATTGGCGTTCACAAACGAATTATCGTCGCACAAATCGGTCCGTTCGCACTCGCCATGATCAACCCAAAGATTACAGCACAACACGATCCGTACCAAACGACAGAGGGGTGCCTATCATTAACTGGTCACCGCCTTACTAACCGTTTTAAAACGATTACCGTATCTTATCTAGATCAAAACTTCAAAACGCACACCGGTGACTTCAGTGACTTTGCGGCACAAATCATTCAGCACGAAATTGATCACTGCAACGGGATCCTCATTTAGTTTATAAAAATAACGGATTTGAGATAAATTTAGCCTTATCTCAAATCCGTTATTTTTATTCTTTAATTCTGGTATGTCCAAGCAACATAATGATGACCAACACCAAGATGTACACTGGTAATACTGTAATCGCACCTGTATGCAAAGCACTCATCAGGTAGGTCAACAAACTGATCAGCAAGTAATAGCCAAAGCTGAACAATCCACTGGCCAGTCCGATGACATCTCCATAACCAACTAAGGCTAACTGTAATGCCATTGGTAACGTGATGTTCAAACCATAGAACACCACAAAGATAAACAATACCATCCACCCAAACTGATTAACGACACTCGCTCCAACCAACAGCACACTCCCAATAACAGCGGTTGTTAAACCAATGCGAGTCACTGCGATTGCTGTATGATTCATAATCAAACGATTAACCGTAATCGCACCGAAAATATTAGCGAATGCCAATGCTAAGCCTAAGGTTCCATACGTAATCGGCGTCAGCTTAAAATGATCGATAAAGATAAACGGCGCTTCTGCATAGTAGCTAAATAAAATACCGTTGATTCCACTGATCAAGATGGCATAGACCCACACCGTTTTATCAGTTAGTAATCGTTTAACAAGTGTCCAAAACTGACCCTTTTTCATTGGTGTTTGGACTGCTGAAATTCGTGTCTCAGGCAATCGGAAGCCTGCATATAAAAGCAAACTAACGGCCATGATAATCAGAAATGAAAAGACACTCTTATAGCCATAGTAGGTTTGTAATAACCCACCAATTAAAGGACCTAGCGCTGGCGACAAAGCCATTGCGGCGGTTACCGCGGCAAATACTTTCGTCGCACGAACCCCATAAAAGGACTCGCGCATGATGGTCTGTGTCACCACTGATCCGCTGCTTGCTCCAAACGATTGAGCCAACCGGAAAAGCAGCAACCAGCCAAACGATGGTGCTAGTAACAAGCCGATATTTCCCAGGAAATACACGGCAATTCCAAGCAGCATCGCAGGTCGTCTCCCAAAACGATCAGACAGCCATCCCCAAAACACGACGCCAATCGCAAAGGCGATGAAATAACTACTCATCGTCAACTGACTTGTTTTAGCTGAAACCATAAGTGCCTGGCTTAACGCAGGTAGTGATGGTGTAAAGATTGACTCACTAATTTGTGGGAAACCCACTAAACAAATAATTATTAAAATAGATGACACACTGTGCCGGACGTTTTTCATGATTAATCTCCTAAATTTAGATTATTGGGAAAAACGTCCTCCATCAATTACGGTCACGCTAGCAATATATGTTACATATAACATACTGGTAACCTCCTCTCGTACAAAGTAATCGCTAGTATAACATGTGGCCATCTGAAAACAACCACCACAATTAAGTGATGGTTGCTGTCTGTTAGCTTCGTAATGGGACTTTGATGACTTCTTCCGAGTCACCATTCAGTAAAATATGTTCTACAGAAATCTGGTCGATTACCGCTGTTAGCTTTAGCTGCATTGCTGTTAACTGTTGGCGAACCTGCTTCTGTCTTTCAGAGTTCACGTGTGCCACAGTAATGTGCGGCTCATAAGGAATATCAGCACGCAAAAAGCTAGTAAATAATGGATTTTGATAGAGTGTTTCATGAAGCTTTCGCAATTCGTTAACCCCTTGCGTTAGTGCTAACCACAAGTAGCCCTGGTCATCTCCACCAAGTTTGGTCGTCTGTATTTCAAATGGCTTATATCCGTTAGTTGCCATCATTATTGCCGCTTTAATATCCGCATCTGTAGCAGAAGATTCAAATGGAAATACTAATGAGATGTGTGGCCGAATATGTGCAGCCAATGGGTCGTATTCATTACGAACTCGTTGAATATCTGAATCATCACTAATCTTTGGAAAGATTAAAATTGATCTTTGCATTGCACTACCTCACCTATTAAAGTCTTCAAGATACGCCTGGGCAACGAGCATCGCTGCTAGTAATGGTCTGGTACGCCGGTCCATCAAGCTATCGACGTCATATTTAGCACGAGCAGTTCTAGTTTTATGAATAATTGAAGCAATCGGCGCTTTGGCTGCCATGACTTGGTCGCCGGTGACAGCAGTTCCATCACCGACAATCAGTTGACGTGCCACCTGCAACGCTTGAATCCGATTCTTCAACAGCGTGGCTTGCGCAGTTCCCTCAGCAAACTTCGGCACCATGCGCTCACATTTTGTAATCGTTTGTTGAATCACTTTAAGTGCGGCTTGTGCTTCTGAATTAAGCGTCATTACTATTTCTCCGTCAGTGCCGTGGTGACCAAATTAATTAGCATTGCAATGGCAGCTGGCAGTAAAACAACGCCTAGTCCAATAACCATTGCACCCGGTGCGTCGCCAAAATCAGCTGCTCGATAAACTAACGGTAAGATGCCAAGTAAGACAACACTCATTTCAATGAATACATTTCGTAGCTGATGTACCTGTTTAACTGCCGCGCTGGTTGGTTTAAGTAAGTGAAAGCCAAGGATTGCCGCCCAAATTGTTAACGCCAAAACAAAGTACCCGGCGACACCAGCTAATACTTGCTGCCAGATCAAGGTACCATCAGCCACTGAATGTTGCAGACCAAATGAAATGACAACCGTTAAGAATGCGACGACAGCAACTGTTGCAATCATCACAGCAGCTGGTAAAATCGTTTTTTTATTAATCATCTGTTTATCCCCCCCGTTGAGCCTTTAGTATACCGATTTCGGTATCTCACAGTGTTGCTCAACCGAATCTTAAGTAAAAGTCCACAATATCCGCTAAACATTAAACAACCGTGCCACTTTCTTCACCGCAGTCTGTACCTCCACTAAATCGGGCAACTGCTTGGTCGCAATCGTATGATTTAAAATTGTCATGACCAAGGCCACATCTACTTCAAGTTGAAATGGCGTCAACGTTTTTGTGCTATCGTACAGTTTGAAAATGTTCGTAATTCGCGTCTGAATCGCCGCATCTAACCCCAGTTGATTCGGTAATACGATTGTCCGTAAAGCACGCACCTCATCATTACGTTGAATGTACAACGCATCAATTAAAGGTAATAAGGATGCACTCGAATCAGCCAAATTCAACTTTGCATCAGCCGTCTGCATACGTTTGGCAAATAACTGATCCATATCTTCGACAAATGCGGCAATCAAGCGCTCGGCTAATTGATATTTATCCGCATAATGTGCGTAAAACGTCTGTCGATTGATCATCGCTGCATCCGCTAAAGTTTGAATTGATACATGTTCAAACCCCACCTGCAAGACTAACTCAATGAATGATTGTTTAATTGCGCGCTCGGTTCGTTTAATTCGTAAGTCTGTCATTGCCGTTGCTCCTTTACCATTAACCAACACTCTAGGATAAAATGTGTGCCTATCTATACATATTTACTAACTCTAATCATATCTTATCCCGAACAAGTGGCTTAAGCTATCACTAATCATCTTTGGAGGCGTTACATAACATGACAAAATACATTATTTTCGGCATTGAACTACTCGCATTTGTACTCTGGGCTGTGTTTGGACCCCGCCAATCGCTACTGTTGTACATCAGCGGCTTCGTTCTGATCGTAATCGTGTCACAACTTTTCCATCACTTTTTAGGAGCCAGATAAATCTCGCTTGACTTAGAGTGACTCTAACGTGTCATACTGCCTATCGAACAAACAATTGGGAGGCAATGACATGACACAAACATGGTTTATTACAGGTAGTTCCCGCGGTCTTGGTCGCGCAATTACAGAAAATGCATTAGCAGCAGGCGATAACGTTGTCGCAACTGCTCGTAACTTAACCGCATTGGCTGACTTAGTTGCCAAATACGGCACTCAGCTCTATCCACTACAGTTAGACGTCAGCGATTCCGCAGCAGTAACTCGCGCAATTACAGCAGCAACACAGCATTTCAATCAAATTGACGTTCTCGTCAACAACGCCGGCTATGCCAACATGGCTGCTATTGAAGAAACTGATCTCGCAGACTTCAAGGCACAAATGGACACCGACTTTTATGGCACGTTATCGACCATTCAAGCAGTCTTACCACAGATGCGTGAACGTCGTGCCGGCCATATTATCAACATCAGTTCAATCGGCGGCCGCACAGGTAGCGCAGGACTAGGCGCTTATCAAAGTGCCAAATTTGCTGTCAATGGCTTGACGGAAGTACTCGGCATTGAGGTTGCACCATTCAATATTCAGGTAACAACCGTTGAGCCTGGTGGGATGAAGACCGACTGGGGTGGAAAATCCATGGCCGTTGCCACTGACTCACATTATCAAGAAACGGTCGGTCAAGCCGTTACTATGATTCATAACGCTTGGGAAACCGACAATACCGTGCGCTATGCCAGTGATCCGACTAAAGTGGCCACAGTAATTTATAAACTAAGTGAGATGACCGCCGCTCCACGACACCTATTGATTGGTAAGGATGCTGCCCAATCAGCAAGCGATAGCGCTAAAAAACTCGCTGAAAGCGATGAAAAATATCGTGCTTTAACGAATGCAACTGGTTTTTAATTACGCATTAACTGAAAAATCGAGAGTGGGACATCTTGTCCCACTCTCGATTTTTTATGAATCACCTTGTAACTTTTCTAACAGCGCAATCAATGTCGTCTGTTCCGTCTCCAACAACTTTCCAGCTAACGCATTCGTTTCATTTTCACGAATGCACTTAAACTGCTGCACAACCTGCTGTCCGGTATCCGTTAAATACAGTTCCTTATTGCGTGTGTTATCACTGGGAATCTTACGACGAACAAGGCCAGCACTATCCAGTCGTTTTAACAGGCTCGATATGGTTGCCGCACGCCGTCCAATGATATTGACCAGGTCGCGCTGAATCATCCCTGGCTGCTGCGCAATGATTGCTAAGATTGTCGTTTGTTGCATCGTTACCCCAGCTTGCTGCACCATCTGCTCAGCAATTCGTTGCTGCTGACGGACATCCAGCTGTCTGAGCAATGTTAAAATCCGCTCACCATTTTCATATTCAGTCATCGTTATATCCTCTGTCCACCATTTTACCAAACAATTAGTATAGCTAACAGTTTGACAAACGGTCATAATCAGCATACAGTATCTAACTGTTAGACATACTAACTAAATGGAGGCTCACGCACATGACCAATAAAACAACCGAACTCACAAACTTGCATCCAGACATCCTAAAATTCCAAAATGACTTACGGAAGCGTTATGCCACAGAAAATAAAGCTGTCAAACCTGATCAAATTCTCTTTGTCGGATCATCACTAATGGAAATTTTCCCAATTGCCCGTTTTCAAGAAGAACAGCAACTTGGTCTCGACAAAGTCATTTACAACCGTGGCATCCGTGCAACAACGACTGCTGATTTACTCGCACATATGGATACACTAATTTTTGATTTGCAGCCCAGCAAGATTTTTATGAATATTGGTACAAACGACATCGGTTTCAATGTCCCGAAGGAAGATTATCTCAACAATTATGCCGAGATTTTAGATGAAATCCATGCCCGACTACCCAAAACAACAGTTTACCTAATGGCCTACTATCCCATTAATGTCACAGCTTCCTTTGGTGAGGACCATCATGAACATCGGGCCTTATATGCACACCGTTCTAACGCATTATACGCTGCTGCCAGTGCTGATGTTGCACAGCTGGCGCGTGAACACGACGCTGAATTTATTAATGTTAATGCTGGTTTAACTGATGCTGACGGAGATTTACGTACTGATCTAACTTTTGACGGCGCGCATATGTTACCGCAAGGATTCCAAATCGTACTTGAGAACATGATGCCCTATTTAAAATAAAGCTTTAGCCGATCACAATTTTTTTGGTGATCGGTTTTTGTTTCACATGAAACATTTCATACTGGTCAGTAAAACATCTGGCAAGCCTTTTTATTGCTATAATTGAGGGGAAAGGACGTGTTCACTCATGAGAAGAACATTTACCGCATTATCACTAATCTCCCTTGCAATCGCAATTATCAAACTGGTCATTGCAGGACTACAGCACGATTTTTGGTCGCTTACGCCAGTCATTGCCTACAATGCACCACAAGGCATCTTCGGCTGGTCACTCACGTTAGCCCTTATCTTCTTCATCATTTCCCGGTTCTTTAACAAACACTCACGCTCATAAAGGCTTACGACCATGAAAATCATCATCTCCCCCGCTAAGAAAATGAAGGTCGACACCGATAGCTTTGACGTCGCCGCCCTACCACAATATTTACCGGAAACACAGCAATTACTGGATCAGCTACTGCAGTTACCCTATCCAAAGTTACAGTCACTGTGGCACTGTAGTGATAAGTTAGCGCAGCAGGCATATCGACAGCTACAGCAAACTGACTTAACGCGCCAACTGACGCCAGCGCTTGTCGCTTACTCTGGTATTCAGTATCAATATATGGCACCAGACGTCTTCACCGACCAAGCCTTTGCATACGTTCAAGCCCACCTGCGAATTCTGTCTGGCTTTTACGGTGCGTTACGTCCATTTGATGGCGTCGTACCCTATCGTCTCGAAATGCAAACGCCGCTGCCAGTTGCTGAGCATCCGAACTTGTATGCATTTTGGGGCAGCAAGCCTAAGCAAGCACTTAATCTCAATCATGAACCACTCATTAATTTGGCGTCACAAGAATATAGCAAGACGATTCGAAATTATCTACAACCTGATGAGCCAATGATCGACATTGTGTTTGGGCATCTTGTTGATGGTAAATTA
Source organism: Furfurilactobacillus siliginis (assembly GCF_001437435.1). Classification (GTDB taxonomy): domain Bacteria; phylum Bacillota; class Bacilli; order Lactobacillales; family Lactobacillaceae; genus Furfurilactobacillus; species Furfurilactobacillus siliginis. The sequence goes on from NZ_JQCB01000001.1 coordinate 224,434, forward strand.
AAAACCCGAGCCACTTTTGCAAAAATGGCTCGGGGTGAAATGGTCCGGTTTATGGCTGAGAATGACGTTCAGCAGGTAGATGCACTAAAATCATTTGATCGACTCAATTATCACTTCACACCATCGTTATCGACTGCCACCACCCTTGTCTTTTTAACCGACTAACGCGTTGGTTGATAAGTAATGTGGGCCGCATGTGGCACTTGGTCCCAATCTACTGGATAACCAGCACCATGCGCACAAAAAACTGAATCGGGGGTATTATCCAGATCACGCTTAGGTTGATACTGTTGTTCAGCAATAACCGCCGCTGCATTATGACAGGGGCGATAGCCATCCACAATACACTCAAGTTGTCCGGTTCCGTGCGTATACGTCTGCACGATCCGGGCATATTCTTGCATTTCACTAACTGGTGCTGTGCCTTCGAGTCGCGCGTTTGTTCCAACGGTTAATGGTGTGGCAAAGGTCCCACTCATCCGTTGAATATCGTTCATCGCCCGCCCAACATTAGCTTGCGGTACTGTTAACTGAAATTGATACCACGGCTCTAGCAGCTGTGTATTATCAGTTTGTGCAAGCATCATCAAGCCTTGACGAACCGCACGCCACGTTGCTTCGCGAAAATCACCACCCACAGAGTGAACAGTACTGGCACGCCCATTAATCAGTGTCAGTTTCACATCTGTCAATGGCGCACCAATCAACACACCAAGGTGCTCTTTGGCTGTTAGGCTCGTCACGACCTGATGTTGCCAGTTAGCTCCTAACACATCCACTGAACAATCAGTGGCAATGGTCACCCCACTGCCTGGTGCAGCTGGTTCCAGTAGTAAATGCACCTCAGCATAATGTCGTAGCGGCTCAAAATGGCCGACGCCTTCGATTGGCTGCGTAATTGTTTCACGATATAGAATACTGCCTTCGCCAAACGTCACAGCAAGCTCAAAGCGAGTTCTCAACTGCTCTTGCAACACTTCTAACTGAATTGGCCCCATAATTTGAACCCGAATTTCCTGCACCTGTTCAGACCAGGTGACATGAAGTTGCGGATCTTCGTCTTCCAATTGACGTAATGCCGCTAGTACAACGTGCACGTCCTGTCCATCAAGGTTCACAGCATAGTTCAAGGCTGGTTGCAGCAATGGTGATTGACTGTCTTTGACTATACCAAGTCCTTGACCAGGATATGTATCCGTCAAGCCAAGAACGACGCCTACCTCTCCGGCACGTAAGGCTGGCACCATGGTTGCCTTCCCACCGTTATAAACACGCAACTGGTTCGCTTTTTGCTCTGGCAACACCATCGCCTTTGTTTGCAACGTTCCACCGGTAACGCGAACCCAGGTCAGACGTTCACCCTTTTCATCATGCGAAATTTTAAAGACTCGTGCGCCAAAATCCGGTTCCAGCTCTGCAGCAATCGTCCACCGTGCTAGCCCAGCTAATAGTGGTTCAACACCCGTCATTTTTAATCCTGAACCAAAGTAGCAAGGAAACACTTTGCGCTGCTGAATCAAGGTCTGGATGGTTGCCTCTGGTAAGACACCATTCTCCAGATAATCACCAAGGATCGTTTCATCCTGTAGCGCAATTGTTTCTGCCAGATCATCTGGTATCTCAGACGCCCAATCAAATGGCACACAGCCAGCACTTAATGTTGCCTGTAACTGTGCAACGACTGCTTCACGATCCGCACCAATGGCATCCATTTTATTCACAAAAATAAACGTTGGTACATGATAACGATCCAGTAACCGCCAAATTGTCTGTGTGTACCCTTGCACGCCATCAGTGGCCGACACCACCAAAATAGCGTAATCCAACACGGGTAAAATTTGCTCCGTTTGGGCAGCAAAATCCACGTGTCCGGGAGAATCTAACAACGTCAGTGAAAGGTCTTGATACGTTAAGTTGGCTTGATGTGAAAAGATCGTAATCCCACGTTGTTTTTCCAAATCATCTGGATCTAAGAACGCATCCCCGTTATCCACTCGACCTAAAGTCTTCACCGTACCGGTTTGGTATAACATAGCCTCTGATAAAGTTGTTTTTCCTGCATCAACGTGTGCCAGCACGCCAGCGACAATGTGTTTCACAATTCTGCCTCATTTTTTCGTTATTAATGTATCTATCTTACCATGTGCACGAACTAAATAAGGATCACCTCAACTGAGGCGACCCTAGTTCACTAATCATTTTCAGTTAGCCAATGATCCAGCACGGAAATAAATTCATCATGTTGATCCAAAAGTGCCAAGTGGCGACTATTCGCGAACAAATGCCATTTGGAACCAGGAATATGATCATGAACAGATTTCGCAATCAATGGCGTACACAAATCATCTGTCCCATTAGTAACCAACACCGGTACGTGAATCTTGTGCAAGTCATCTGTTAATTCAAAGTCACTGATTGACCCATTTTCCGTAAATTCATTGGGTCCTTCAGCAATCAAGCTAGCCCGCTTTCCGTTCGTTGGCCGGCGCAGCGGTTCTGGTGAATTTTCATCCGGATCATCCCAGCAATAGCGCTCCATGTAGCGGTCGTTAGCAGCTAAATACTTTGGCCCTGAAAAATCACCGGTTCGTTCTGCCTCAGCAATGGCTTCACGATCCTCATAGCTCAAATATGAAATCAATCGATGTTGTTCCTGCGTCCATAACTTAATCGACGCCGGCGAACCATCAATCATGACACTTTTCACGCCTGTTTGATCATAATGCGTCAGGTATAACATTTCGAGCATGCCACCCCATGATTGGCCTAGCATATGCACTTGATCTAAGTGGAGATATTGCCGCAATGCCACGAGCTCCTCAGCCCATGTTTCTTTTACATAAACGGATTCATCTTCAGGTAAAGATGACTTTCCACAGCCAACTTGATCGTACATAATCAGCTGCCGACCAGTCTTCGCATAGTCATCTAATAATTCAAAGTAGTTATGTGAAGAACCAGGACCACCATGTAGTAATAATAGTGGTGCCTTATCTGGGTTCGGTTCGCCCACGATCCGATAGTACGTCTTATAGCCGCGAAATGGCATATAGCCTTCTTCGATTTTCATACGTTACTTCTTTCTTGAGCTTTGTGCCAGCTCATTGTTAGTTCATCAACATCATTGTCTTCGTCACGGCCACGTTTGGCAATGGTAAAACCATGATGTTGATAAAATTTAACGGCGCGCGTATTTGCTTCATATACGGACAATGTGAGCTCATCGTAATCTGCTTGAACAGCGGATAATAGCTGACCGCCAATGCCGTTTCCTTGCATCTTGGCGTCGATAAACACGCCAGCAATATAATTATCCTGCAGGCCACAAAAGCCGTTGATACCGTTTGTGTCACGCGATACATACACAGTTGCCGTTTCGATCAAATGCCGCACAAGTGATGCATTTTCGCGCCAGTAGCTTTCCGACACATAGGCACCATGCGCACGAATATTTTCGTTTAGCCAGATATGCATGATCTGGTCTAATTCTGGCTTTTTCATCATTTTAAGCATAGTAATCATTTACTTTATCCTCGCTAAAAACCGATACAGAAACATAGTCTTAAATGTTACGATTATGATACTAACTATCTAAAGGATCTATAAAATGCTAACACTAAAGGATTACTTAATTCATGTTTTAGAAAATTATCTGATGGAAAGTAAGACACCACATCGTAATAACTCACTTGCAAAGTACATTTCTACTGAAATTCATACAGTCATTCCTACTTCTATATTTCCCACTACCAGGTATCTAACTAAGGCATCCTCTGGACAGGGGAACTGGGCAACAATTCCTTGGGTTGGTATTTTTGATAAAAAAATTTCAACTTCAGCTGAAGGCGGTTACGACATCGTGTATCTATTTAAAAGCGATTATAGTGGCGTTTATCTATCGTTAAACCAAGGATACACATACTTCAAAGAAAATTTTCCAGCCGAAACTCGAGATAAAAACATTATTTTAACTAGTACTTACTGGCAGAACCAATTACAAGGCATAACTAGAGATGAAGATGAACATTTTACGTTTGATGAAATCAATTTGAATTTCCACCAAAAAACAACTTTATTACCAAAAGGCTATGAACTGGGGAATATTTATAGTCGTTATTATAGTCTTGAGGAATTAAAAAGAATTTCAAGTGAACAACTATTTGCTGATCTCGGTAAAATGAAGCTATTGCTTTCCGACATAAGTAACTCACTCCTATTTTCATATAATGAATTCAATGATTTCATAATTAATCACAACGATACTAACTCGCTAAAACAGCAGATTGACGACGAGTCCTCTATTTATAGTACTGACGAGCTCGGAACCCAGTATGATATTCCTACCGGGTTATCTCTTCCCAAGAATGAATCATCTTCCACGCATTACACTCATAAAAACTATGAGAAAAATCATCGCAAAAATGCAAAGTTAGGACTTTTTGCCGAAAAATTAGTTTTAAAGAAAGAGCGTTCACTGCTAAATTCAATTCCTGAATTAAAACATCTGTCTAACAAGATAGAACACACCTCCGTTAAAATTGGAGATGGAACTGGTTATGACATTAAATCATATCGTCTCATTAATAATAGGCCCTCAGAATACTTCATTGAGGTTAAAGCAACTTCGGATACAATAAATACTCCATTTTATATGTCGAAAAATGAAATAAATGTCGCAGCAAACACGAAAAATAAATATGCTATTTTTCGTGTTTTTAAAGACTTTCAAGGAAAATGGGCTTATTACGTAATTGATGGCCCTTTTGTTGGTAGTTCTAAAATTGCTTATATCCCTACTCAGTATAAAGTCGTGCCAAAAGACATTTAATAGTTTAATTATCCAATTCCTCATCAGCACGTTTTTCCATCATTGCCGCTAATTTCAGTGTTGTGTTTCGATTACGGATGCTCACCTCTGGGTAAAATGGTTCGTTTAACATCTTTGCATATAATGCACGTGAGTAATGCACCTTTGATGGTGAGCTCCAAAAGATTACATGCGCTGTCACAAACACTTGGTCATACTCTTCCGTTACTTTATCCAAGATCAACTGATCAAACTCAGTCTGGTAGCCGTGCAGCTTAAACAGCGCGTTATGCCGCCAATCTTCACGTTCACCCCACCAAATTGGTGCGGCCACAATCAACTCAGCAATATCGCCTTGCGACAGTAACGTAAACGGAATTGACCAATCGTACTCCTGAAGTAAAATACGTTCGACTAATGCTTCTACTTCACTGACTGGAGCATCACTAGCAAATAGTAAATTACCACTGTTGATATAACTGGCAACATTCGTAAACCCAGCTTGTTCCAATTGTGCACGCAATTCCGCCATCGGCACACGATGGTTTCCACCAACATTTACGCCGCGCAATAATAGTAAATAGTCCATGACGTACTCCTTATTAGCTTTACTTACAATAATACGATAGTTTTCCGTTCCATATTCGATCCATAAGCCATTATCATCAACAATTTACCGACTACTTTCGTCCTCTCTGGAATCATAGGTTCGTTAAGCAGTATAATATTTACTTGATATCACGCTAAATAACGCCTCAATTAGGAGTAATTCATGAACGAAATTTTAAAGGAACAATTCTTCGTCGATGACCTGGCTGACGATCAAAAACACGTCATCACCAGCATCAACGACTATATCAAGAAAGGCCTCACTGGCAAGCAAGCTTCTGTTGCCATCATTCAAGGCGCCGCTGGAACTGGGAAATCGGTCGTATTGATGGAATTGGTTCGCCAATACATGACAGACAAGCATTATCAAACAGCAATGGTCGTAAATCATCCAGAACTTTACAAAGCTTATCAAGACTTGGCTGAATCGATTCCTAACATGAATCCAAATGCGATTCGCCGCCCAACTGCCTTGATTAACTACGCGCAGAAAAACAATAAGCAGTACGACATTATCTTTGTCGATGAAGCACACTTACTATATTCCAAGTCAGAACCCTACGCGCATTACCGTGGGAATAACCAATTGACTGATTTAATGAACTTGGCCAAAGTTGTTGTCGTCGTTTATGATTTCGACCAAGTCTTCCAGTCAAAGATGTACTGGGATAAGGACTTACTCTTCAAAACGATCGGTGAACATCCCTACAAACAGTTTGACATGAACTTCCAGTACCGCATGGTAGCTAGTGACGAACAAGTTGCGTGGATGGACGATTTGAGCGAAGAAAAACCGATAAGGCCATTCCCAGACAACAGTGACTTTAAGTTTCAAGTTTTTGATACTGCTGGTGAACTGTTTGAAAACATCAAGAAGCGCAACAAAGAAGTCGGTATGAGTCGGGTCGTTGCCACTTCAGGTTTCCCTCGCATCGACGGTCGTCATAACGTCGAAATGGATTCCTTCAGTCTGCCATGGGATGAATGGGATCCCCAACGAACGCACTGGGCCAAACGTGAAGGTTCCATCACGCAAGTTGGAACCATTTATACCCTGCAAGGCTTTGATTTGAACTATGTTGGCATGATCATCGGACCATCATTTGGTTATGATGCGAAAACTGACACAATGACGATCATCCCTGAAAAGTATTCGCATAAAGAAGTATTCAAGAAACGGAAAGACATGACGTTTACGCGAGATGAATACAAAAAGTTCATCGCTAACGTGCTAAATGTGTTGATGAAACGCGGGAAGTACGGTCTGTACTTGACCGCCTATGATGACGCATTGCGTCAGCGATTAGTAGAACTGTATAAGAACGGCAAATAAAAAAATGGCGGTAGCGAGAATTTGTTTTCTCGCTACCGCCATTTTTATGCTATTCAACTAATAAGGACCGTCTCCAACGGATGTGATTTCACAATTTTTAAGCAGCACTATGCCACTGGTGAAGCCTCTCAGCTCACCGGTTACAACGACATCTTTACCCACTTGAACATCTTTATATTCTGGATCATTGAGCACAGCTAATGTATTCGTGTCATGGTTTTGCGTAGGTCCAAACTCAATCGATGGCAAACCAAACATATCTGGTCCCACATAGGTTGTAATGCCCTCAAGCACTATCATATCACCATAGTTTTCCTGTGGATCTGAGCCATTAATATAAGAACCATACAAGTCTTCACTAGAAATAACGTTATCCAAACAATCGCACCCTTTCTTGATTGAGATTGAGGCGATTATAATCTGGAAAAAATAATTTTTCTAATGAAAGGTGTTGCTAATTTAGCGCGTTATAGCTGTAAACCGCATCACTTATGATACGGACTCCCATTATTAATCATAAACGCCCGATAAACCTGCTCCGTCAATACTAACCGCATCAACTGATGAGGCAACGTAAACCGTCCAAACGAAATCTGTGTGTCCGCCCGCTTCAACACAGACGGTGTCAGACCCAATGACCCACCAATGATAAACGTGACGTCAGAATGCCCATACGTACCCAAATCAGCAATTTCCTTGGCGAACTGCTCGGAGGTACGCTCCTTGCCTAGAATAGCTAACGCATAGACGTATTCCTTGTCCTTCACGTGATCCAGAATGCGTTCGCCTTCTTTAGCCATAACCGTATCCATCTCGGCCTGACTCAGTGATTCAGGGGCCTTTTCATCTGGTACTTCGACGATTTCAAACTTACAAAACTTAGATAAACGCTTGGCATATTCTTCAATACCTTGTTTAAAATACTTTTCTTTTAATTTGCCTACACCGATGATTTTAATATTCACGTTTTTCCTCCAGGTGGGCTGGTTTTACACACAACGCACCCACGATAGTTGCTTTTTACTAGTGTACCGCCGTTTATTCACCCAGGAAACGTCAATTTCCTAAAACCCGGATAACACCACCAATTTTTTGGATGCATAAAAGTTATCCACAGTTATCCACAGCCCCATCTTTACCGAACACACTTCTGTAAACCATTGGTACAAAAGGATTTCAAAACCGAACAAACTAAATAACCGTTAGTTATCCACACCGTTTTTTTGTCTTGTGGATAACTTTTCCCCCTGTGGTGAAAGATTGATTTTTCGGGATTTGTCGAATGTTTAACGCTTTTTCCACAGTTATCCACAGGCTTATCCACAGCTGTGCAAAACAAATTCATTGTTGCTTTTTTGTTCCCGAACCACTTTAAATTTTCGGTTTTATTTTGTTCGGCTTTTAAATTATTTTCATGTAGCAACATGTTAAATCGACGTTTCTGTTCGTTTTTTTATTCGGATTTATAATCCAGTCACCAGCTAACTAAACGAATACCCCCGTGATTTGTTTACACACACCAGTACATTGCGCATTCATCTGTTTGTATATTATTTTTACATAGTGCATATTATTGAATCAAAAACATAACGTTCTGATGTGTTACCACACATTCCGTTATGTTTTAACTGCTTGTATAGCGCAGACACTTCAACATTTCCTGGGAAATGAACAAAAAAAACACGCTCATTTTTAACTGAGCGTGTTTTTCAAACTATTATTTAGATTGATCTGCTAGCTGCGTGTTACTTTCGCTAAGCGTGATGTCTCCTGACTTAAGCTCACCATCACGGTAATACTTCACGGAAACTTTATCACCGACCTTATGATCGTACAAGACATCCCGTAAGTCTGCTTGCGAACTAACCTTCTTACCATCAATCTCGGTAATCACATCATACTTCTTTAAATCAGCCTTCTGAGCAGCTGAACCATCATAGATTTTCATCAAAACCACACCGCCGGTTACACTGCTTGGCAGCTTCAATGTATCTTTTTGGCTATTGCTATCAACATTCGATAAATCAACTAAACCAACACCTAATGCTGGACGAACGACTTTACCGTTCGTAATCAATTGATTAATGATGGAAACCACTTCATTAGAAGGAATGGCAAAACCGATACCTTCAACAGAAGTTCCGTTACCAGAGGACGCCAACTTCATCGAGTTAATCCCGATTACTTGTCCGGCCAAGTTAACCAAAGCACCACCAGAGTTCCCAGGGTTAATGGCAGCATCCGTTTGAATGACTGTGGCATCCCCTGTTTGCTTACCTGATTCGTCGTTTACAGGCACGGTCCGTTTCTTCGCGGAGATAATCCCTTGCGTAACCGATGTCGCGTACTCTGATCCTAATGGTGAACCGATGGCCAGGACAGATTGCCCTGCTTGAATGGCTGAGGAATCTCCGAACTGCGCTACGGTCTTAATGTTGTCGGAATCAACGCGAATGACGGCTAAATCTGTCGTCGCATCAGAGCCAACCAGTTTCCCACTAACCTTTTTCCCGTTACTTAAGATGATTTCTAACGCACTGGAACCAGAAACAACGTGATTATTCGTCACGATGTAAGCATCTTTGCCTGACTTCTTATAAACAACACCAGAACCTTCGCTCGCCGTTTGCAAACTGTTGCTATCACTGTCACTCGATTTTTCTGACGACTGACCACCGCCGCCAAAGATACCGTACAAGCCATCACTACCACTACTATTAGATGACTGCTTTTGCATATTCACAACAGATACCACGGCACCTTTTACATTACTAAACGCCTTGGTCGCATCAGAGTTCGTTTTCACGGTCACATTTGATACTTTGGTCGTACCATTTTTATAAGATGTATCACCGTTATTATGGTTTAACGCAGACGCACCACCATAGGCAATACCACCACCAAGTAAACCGGCTACTAAGCCGACTACGGCAACTTTGATCAGACCTTTATTTTTACCTGGGCGCTTTGGTTCCTGCCCTGGCATTTGATTATTCGTATTGTTATAGTCCATAAACACTTGCGGAAAATCCCGCATCCTCCTCGTTGTTTAATCAACTCATTGTTTCCATTATACATGGCGAACTTAAAGTCGGCTTAAACCGTGCCCTTTAACAGACATTTTTTTGAGTAGGCAGTACGTTTCACGTGAAACTAGGCATCCTTTGGCAATTCACGAAAGACTTTCACGTCCATTTCACCATTTAATAATGGGTCAACATCCTTCAAGAAGGTCGTAAAGTGAACTGCCTCATGATGCGCATCTAGACCAGCTTGATCAACATACTGTTCAACAAACATAAATGTTCCGGCTTGTTCAACAGACTGGTACATGTCGTAGCGCAAATTACCGCCTTCCGTTCGTGTACCATCAATCAGTTGCTTGGCGAGTTTTAAATATTCTTGAACCGCCGACTCTTTAACAAATACTGTTGCATTAATCGTAATCATGTTACTTCCTCCTAGTTTGTGGCACCTTCGCCATCAAAGATCATGACATCCATCGGTGCATTTGTGATTGGCGCAAGCGCCCTTAAAAATTCTTGAAAATGCACACTATCACGATGCGCGATAATCGCTGCTTGATCTGCGTAAACTTCAACGAATACAAAGTCACTGGCACAATCTGTACTGTGATATAAATCAAATCGCGCGTTTCCACTTTCAGCACGAGCGGCTGGTATTAAAGCATGCGCAGCAGTCATAAACTGTGCTTCCTGACCAGGTTGTACATGAACGGTTGCATCTACTGTCTTCATTTCCACTTTCCTCCTAGTAATCGCGCTGTGCCGTTGCTCGCAGAATCACTTCATTGATGCCAACATGCGTCGGAGTATCAATACTGTAGATAACTGCTTGAGCAACATCACTAGCTGTGAGTCCTTCATCCTGTTCACTTTTTAAAACAGCGGCTCGTAATGCTGGATCAGAAATGGTCTGCGCTAAACCAGTTTGGGCGTGCCCTGGGGAAATCAACGTTGACTTGATGTTATGACCAACTTCTTCAACACGTAATCCTTCCATGACTGCTCGCATCGCGTATTTAGTTGCCGAATAGACCGCAGAGCCAGCGCCAACGAAATGTCCCGCAACCGAATCCGTTGTGATAATTTGCCCGCCGTCCTGTGCCTCCATCAATGGTAAGACTGCTTTAATTCCATACAGCGCGCCACGCAGATTGATATCAATCATTGCGTCCCACTCACTGACTTTCCCATCACGCAAAGGTGAAACGGGCATTAAACCAGCGTTATTAAAGAGCACATCAATCCGCGTAAATCGTTGTTTCGCAAACGCAATGAGCGCTTCAACTGAACTCAACTTGGTCACATCAGTAACTTTATACGCTACCTCAGCACCAAATGTTTGAGTTAGCTCATCAGCTAGGTCACGCAATGCGTCCTCTCGTCGCGCAGCCAAAACGATCTTTGCTTGGCGCTTGGCCAATTGACGGGCAGTTTCTTTACCAATCCCACTTGATGCTCCGGTAATGACGACGACTTTTCCGTGAATGTTATCCATTGTGTAATGCCTCCTTGTCCTTAATGACAAGACTCAGTTTACAAGGATTTCATCGACAAACAATTACGCACTTTGACCTAACTAACGTACTTTCAAGTAAGTCTTTCGCCATCATTGACGTTACCCGCCCCAATCTTTTTTAATTTATTTTCTCGGGCAGATGGTGTAGCATTCTTTCCAGAACATTAAAGGGGAATCCACCATGAGTGAAACAGAGACAATCTATAAAAACGGTGTCCAAGCGACGTTAGCGGTAATGGGTAACAAATGGAAGCCGCTTATTTTATGTCACTTAGGCCACGGTCCCTTACGGACTGCCGACATTCGCCGGAACGTGACCGGTATTTCGCCCAAGGTCCTCACGGAACAACTGCGCGAACTTGAAACAGATGGAATCATTACCCGAAAAGTCTTTAATGAGGTGCCACCGCACGTTGAATACTCGATTACAGAGTATGGCAAGACGTTAAACGGTGTCTTAATCGCTATGTCCGAATGGGGCGAGGATCGCATCAAGGTTCTAAAAGCACAGGGGCAAAATGCGAGTCTGTTATTTCCCGATCACGAAGGTTATGAAAACTAGCTTAGACACAAAAAGGATTGTCGATTTTGATCGACAATCCTTTTAATTTACGTTAATTATGCCGCCATGTTCCCAATCACAATGCCACCGACAACGACTAATACGAGCCCAATCACAGTCCATACTAATCCGCGTGGTGTCCGTCGTTCATGCAACACGACGATGCCGCCAATCGTTGCTAAAACAACGTTCATTTGTGACAACGTGAAGCCAGTTGCGACTCCATTTCGCTGTGCAGAAATCAGGTACGTTAGCGCAGCAATTGAAAATACTAATCCATCCAGTAAGCTTAGCCAAGTAACTTTTTCACTCAAGACTTTTGGACCAGCCGTGAATAACGCTAACAACAACGCCATTAACGCCATCCCCAAACCTTGTGGTAAAAATCCTTGCCAACCTGAAACATTAGCCAATCGCGGTAGTGCTGAATAAGCAACGTATCCAATCGTCGACAAAACAAAGATGGCAACCGTTGGCCATACCGACTGTGTACGTGCTTCATTACCACGTTTCTTGCCATCTAAAGTTGTCAATACAATACCAACCACGATGATGACCAAAGCGATAAAACCAACTAAGCGTTCAACGGAACCACCCCATTCGCCAAAGGCTAAGACACCAAGTAATGATGTCCCAACTAACTGTAGGCCAGTTGAAATTGGCATCGCCTTTGACACACCAACACGTTGAAAGGCCATGTACTGCAGGTACTGTCCTACTGCCCAGGCAGCACCAGACAATACCGTCAGCCAAAACTGACCAGTCGTCGTAGTTGGCCGCATAAATAACCACACGATAATAGAAACTAAGAACGTCCCAAAAGTCGTTCCTAAAATCTGGTTAACTGGTCGTCCGCCAACTTTGGTCACCACAATGGGTAAAATCCCCCATGCGATGGCCGGAATTAAACCAATAATAATGTTCATTTTAGCCTCCAATGGTTAGTCGATGACTAGCCCTTACCATTTTGGAATGATGGATAAAGCGTCATTCCACCATCAACAAATAACGTTACCCCAGTGACATAACTAGACTGATCAGAAGCCAGCCAAGCAGCGGCAGCAGCCACATCCTCAGGATCACCAATTCGCTTCATTGGGACCATTTCTAGCGTATCGTTGAGCTGTGTTTTATCTGCAAACTTTTCAGCATTGATGGGCGTGTTGATCGCACCAGGCCCAATCGCATTAACACGCACACCACGATTGGCATACTCCATCGCGATCGTTTCATTGAACAACTTCACGCCACCCTTAGATGCCGCATAGTGCGCAAAACCAGGCCATGGAATCTGCTCATGAACAGATGACATGTTGATAATGTTACCTTGCTTATCGTTCTTCACGAAGTAGTCCAGCGCAGCCCGTGAACCTAAGAAGACTCCAGTCAGGTTAATGTTCAAGACCCGCTGCCAATCTGCCAAAGGCATTTCATTAGTGGCAACACGGTTTTCCATACCAGCGTTATTCACCCAGACATCAAGTCCGCCAAAGTTATTCAAGGCAGCATTCAGTAATGTTGTTGCGCCAGCTTCTTCACTAATATCAGCCTGAACTGCAATGGCTTGTCCACCATTAGCTTCAATCATTTTCACAGCTTCGTCTGCCCCGGTCTTATCAGAACGGTAATTGATAACCACTGACATATGTTCCTGACCGAAACGAGCAGCGATTGCCTGTCCGATTCCCTTAGAACCACCTGTAACAACTGCGACTTTGTTCTTTAAATCTGCATACATAATTTTTTCTCCTCTAATTTACATTTTCTTTTCAAAGCCTTCCATTGGCGCCACAGAGTTCGTGTAGTCAACGATTGGCTCAGGATCATCAGTAAAGTGCATCACGGAATAGAAGGCACCCTTCAAGTAGTGTTGCATAGCCACTGGAATGGCGAGTTCGCTCATTTCAAATGGTGAAATCTTGTAGCGAACACTAGCGGCATCGTCACTGGTAACCTTTTGATACCAGTGTGGTTCGCGGATCATTTCACGTCCGATAGCCGCGAAACTAGCGCCTTCGTTCAGGACCTTTTCAGCATCTTCTGGCCGTTCAATTGACCCAACACTGATCAGTGGCTTCCGGTCCGCTAATTGCTTCAAAATCTTAGTCAAAATAGGTTCTGTATCGTTCTTATCGTTTAATGATGTCCGCCATGCGGAACCCATTGACGTGTGTAAGTAATCCACATCCGACGTTGCCAAATTTTCAACGAAAGCTAGCGTATCGGCTAAGCGAATTCCTGGCTCTTCCAGCTCCTCAGGTGAAATCCGGTAACCAAGTAAAAACTCACCGTTCGTTTCCTGGGCAATAACATCATGGACTTTAGCAATAACTGCATTGGCAAACCCCATCCGTGCTTGCTGATCGCCACCCCATTTATCATCACGACGATTTGAATGTGGTGAATAGAACTGTTGCAGCAAGTAAGTGTTGGCACCATGTAATTCAACGCCATCAAAACCAGCTTGAATTGCACGCTTTGTTGCTGCACCAAAGGCTTCAATAATGTCATCGACCTCTGCTGCCGTTAACGCTCGTGGTGTTTCGGCGTCTGCAGGGCGATTTGGTTTCACAGCACTGGCACTCACTGTTTGCTCACCGCGAAGGATCTGCGAATTTGATTTCCGCCCTGCATGGAAAATCTGAAGAATCGCCTTTGTTCCATTGCGCTTAATGCCCCGCGCTAATTCAGCTAAACCTTCAATGTCACTGTCATCTGCAATTGACAGTTCACCTTCAAATCCCTTACCACCATCAACAACATTGGCAACTTCAGCCACGATCATGCCGACGCCACCGGCACGTAAGCGGTAGTAATCAACTTCCTCATTAGTCACGTGACCATCGTAGTAACTCGACATCGTAGTTGTCGGTGCCATCACAATTCTATTTTTAATCGTGACGCCATTGGCAAACGTGTAGGGTGCTTCAAATTTATAAGTCATGGTAAACCTTCCTTTTCTCAGTTGATGAATCATAGTGTACAAGCGGTTGCGCAAACAGAAAATAAGGCACTTTTTTGTTCCCTTACCTTTTCTTTGAGGATTGATGTTCACCCCATTGCGACATGCTGCTGATCACGTCTTGCAATGACCGGCCTAATCCAGTTAGCCGACAGTACACGCCATGAGCACGACAGATACCGACTGATACAACACCCTGCCGCCATAATGTCATGACTCGCCATACAAACTGGCTAGGTGTTTGCACTGGTAAAAGCTGATACATCGTACAAAGACTCTTTGGCCCCGTCAGTAAATCCGCCACAATCAATGGTTTACTCGTATCATTTAAAAGTTGCAGCGTAACCTCTAACCCGGTTGGCTTTGTTTGCATCATTGACCGCCTCCTTAATTGATAAGATGTAGTCTACGAGAGCTGAAGACACAAAAAAAGAAGGCACTTATTTGTGCCTTCTTCGAAACATTCATTAACTTGCCGGACTTAATAGATCGTTATAGCCACTATGATCAGCATTCAAAACAGTCGCAGGTTCCCCCGCTTCATTTAACTGCTCAATGCGCTGTTCACCCCATTCAGACATCTGAACTAGAATCTGCCCCAACGTCCGACCAAACGGTGTCAGCTCATACGTTACACAAAATGGTGCTTTGGTGCCATGAACAGAGCGTGTGATAATGTCATCACTTTCAAGTTCACGTAATTGCTGTGTTAAAACCTTTTGTGTGATGTTCGGAATGTCGCGACGCAGTTCACTACTACGCTGTGTGTGCTTACCTAAATGGCATAGGATAATTGGCTTCCATTTCCCACCAATCACTTCAAGTGTTGCCTCAACGCCAATGTTATACGTCTTTGCCACAATTATGCCCCCTCGATAATTTATGATAACCATCATAATCACCACAACTATCTTTGGCTAGTAGGCACTTTTCGGTAACTGATACGAAACGACCAAAAACGCGGTAATCAGCGAAAGATAAACTTTCGGAGATCACCGCGTCTGGTATGTTTCACATGAAACATTATAGTGTCATCAAATCAGTAGCTGAATCTGGCTCTGTATCAAAGATATGGAAGTCATGCTCCACACCAAAATCATGTTCTTGCATCATTGAGGCCACCGTTAAGTGTGCCAAACTTTGCATGTTATTCTCCTGACTTAAATGCCCCAGGAAAATCCGTTTCGTGTTGTTACCGACAACTTGCATTAAGGCGTTGGCGCCATCCTCGTTCGATAAATGCCCAGTATCGCCTAAGATTCGTTGCTTCAACGACCATGGATAAGCGCCCATCCGCAGCATTTCCATATCATGATTACATTCAAATAAATACGCATCTGCATTTTTAATTACGCCAGCCATGCGTTCAGACACATAGCCAGTATCTGTCAAGACAACGAAGGATTTACCATCATGATGTAATTCATAGAATTGTGGATCAACCGCATCATGCGAAACTGGAAAACTCTGCACATCCAGGTCACCTAACGATTGAATTTCGCCGGCTTCTAACGAAAATTTTTGATCAAGGGGGATTTTACCAACCTTATCGTTGATTGCATCCCAGGTTTTTTCATTGGCGTACACATTGATGCCATACTTACGAGCCAAAACACCGACGCCCTTTGCATGATCAGTATGTTCATGGGTCACAAACAGACTGTCGACATCGTTTAAATCCCGACCGATTTGCTGCATCAATCCAGCAATCTTTTTTCCAGACAAACCGGCATCAATTAGCACCTTGTGCGTCGGTGTCTCAATGTACGTCGTGTTTCCCGTACTGCCGCTGGCCAACACACTAATTTTCATGGCGTCAGTTGCTACCGTTCCAGTTTGGTGATTACTTAAATCAATCAAAAGGCCATCTCCGTTTGCTTTACCCAAGTATATAAAAACTACCACTCATCTTAACATGAAAACGAGTGGTAGTTTAGAACTTGGATTTGAAATTAGTTGCCTGAACTTGTGACGGTGAGGTTCTCATCATCATTTGTACCAGAATTCTTGGTTTGATCAGTAGCTGTCCCTGCATCCTTATTTACTTGTGTGGTAGAGTCTGTAGACTTCATCACGGCTCCAGTAAAGGCATTCACGCGTTTAATTACCACATTATCAGAACTCTTGGATTTAAGCGCAATAAACCACGTTGGCACATACACATTGTTGTCTGAAACCCGTAAGAGCCGCGAGTAGGAAAGTTTCGACCACAGTACCTTGGTATTATTTGGCAGTTCATTATATTGATACAACCAAATCAATGCCTTCTGCTGACTGATTGTGGTCGTCTTTTCGCGCAATGTTTCGGGCTTAGTCACATATGTTTGTGTGTAACTCAATACCTGATTGCGTGCTCCCACTCGAAAACGCAATTGTGCCGATGGTGCCAAAATCGTTCCCGATGGTACTTTTTGAACATAAACGACTTCATTTGCGGCGACCTTTGACAACTCGGGACTGTACACATATTCATTCCCGGCAATGACATTTGCGCCACTCTTGACGAAGCGGTTCAACTGCTTTTCAGGGTGCGTTTGTCCGACCGTTAGTGTCTGGTGCAGATAACTGGTCAGCTCGACAGTGTTATACCGAACGTCTTGATAAGTCAGATTTTCAGCGTTGGCACGTAAATGAGGCAACCCTGTTTTCGTTGAAACATAGTAGCCCTCACCTTCCTTACTAGAAGGGGCTGTAAACGTAATCCCGTCGTTGCGCATTTCTCGTAAAACTGTTGTCGCTGAGTTTGTGCTTCGTGGTGCCGATTTTGTGACAGTTGAATCGCTTTGCTGCCATGACGCGAATAAAAAGACATCAATCGCCACAAAGGCAATCAAAAATATCCACTGAATGCGACGAAAATCCATCGAACCCCTCCTTTCTACGGTTGGTTACCAGTGATCAAGTCATTGGCTAACTGCCATTTACCGTTCAAATAAACATAGTAGGTCGGCTGTAAATCAACCACTTGTTTAGAATCGTAATTATTCTCCCATTGATACCCTAAGACAATATCTTTGATCTTACTCATTGAAATACCGGCGCTAGCTAACTGATCGAGCACTGTTTGCGTAGCTGGCACCACGACAGAGCTATGCTCATCTGCCGGTAATGGAACCTGTAAGTTTGTCAAAGTGAAATTGATTTCTTCAGTCCGTGATTGTTCATTTTTAACTTGCACGGCACCGAAGTCTGTTTGGTTAAAAATAGGAAATCCTTCAACATAAGAACGATAAGTCACGACCCGTCCATTATGTTCATTATCAAAGTAACGAATAGCGTCTAATGATAGGCCAGTGCTGGCTAATCCAGTGAAACTCTTCTGTAAATTACGGCCGAGGTCGCTGGTCATTTTCTTATTCGCATTATAATTTTCAAACGTAACCGCTCCCGTTTTATCAGCAACAGTTAACCGTTTGTAGGCACCATCGGAATAACTCGTGTGATCGCCACTCTTACGCACGTTGACCGATGTTGCCTCACCAGAATTAAGCAATGATGTGACAAAGAAGTTCGCATTCTGTTGCCCAATCAAATAACTGTAACGAGGAATGTGCACCTGCCCGTTATAAAGCGTTAGAGTGTGATCCTTAAAGACTTCCTGATTCACTTCGTACTGCTGCTTACCTTTAGCTAACACTTCACGAACATGGGCCAGTTTTTGCCGAACCGCCGTAATTTTATAAACGGTCTGTGAATCATCATTCAGCAGATATAATTCACCGGGTTTATTCGTCGAAAAGACAATTCGAGAAAATTTGGCGGATGGCGACATCAATAACGATTGCTCATAAGACCGATTAAATATTGACCGGCCAATATTATCCGCATAGTTCAACTGAACCGTATTTTTACGCTGCAACAGTGACTTATACGTATCCTTATCGCCTTGACTCACCTTGCGAAAGTTCGTCATACGCCAATTTCGAATCTCATCCTTTAAAGTCGTTACTAAGTTCAACTTTGCGTTGTAGAGCGACTCACTGGTACCCTGTCCATTGGTTAGAATCACCTGCGTTGGTAGATAAATATCATCAATATCACGCGTCGTCACTGTCGCATGCGTCGAATTGGACGAAGACGTCGTGCCGGACCGGTCATACCGTGCCGGATTTGTCCAAATCAACATGGATAACAGGATACTAACAACAATAAGCAGGAATAAGATAATGGGTAACAACGATCGTTTAATTTTAATCCACATCCCAATCATCCTCCTCAAATTGCTCGAATGGTAAGGAAATGTAGAACGTCGAACCCTTGCCTTCAGTACTATCAACCCAAATTCGGCCACCCAACATTTGGATAACTTCCTTTGAAATTGCTAATCCCAATCCGGTACCACCTTGAGCCCGCGCCCGTGCTTTATCAACTCGATAGAATCGATCAAAGATATGCGTCAAATCTTTGCGTGGAATACCTAATCCTTCATCAGAAATACTCATAATAACTTGATTATGAGTCTCTAATAGCCGGCAGGTAATCGTACCGCCATCTGGCGAGTACTTGATGGCATTGTTCATAAGGTTATCAACGACCTGCGTAAAGCGGTCAGTATCAATTTCGACCCATAAATCTTTACCTGTGAAATCACGTTCGATTTGATAATACTTTGCTGGGTGTTCATCAGTCTTCAGCATCATGTCAAAACGGTTCAAAATATAGTTGAACAACTCATTCAAGTTGACGGTTTCCATGTCTAACTTAGTCGTACCAGAATCCATCCGACTCAATGCCAGCAGATCGTTAACCATACGGATCATCCGTTCAGTTTCATCTTGCGCCACCTTCAAGAACCCGGGTGCCACTTTTTGATCCTGCCATGCACCATCAACCAGTGCATCAATGTAGGACCGTACAGATGTTAACGGTGTCCGTAATTCATGTGACACGTTCGAAACGAACTGCTTCCGATCAGCATCTTCCTTTTGCTGTTCCGTCACATCATGCAGTACACAAACAAGTCCGGAAATAAATCCCGATTCTCGCTGAATCAATGAGAACGTTGCGTGCAAAATTAGGTCGCGGCCTTCTTCTGATAAATCAAGTGCCACTTCATCCTGACTTTCCAGTAGCTCACGTAACGTGTACTGATCACGAATCTGTAATACGTCAAGGATTGAGTCGCCTTCTGCGTCTTCCTCCTCAACATTCAAAAAGTCTCTGGCCGCCGAGTTGATGATGTTGATATTTCCCCGTCGGTCAGTGGCAATAACACCATCACTCATGTGTGCCAAAACAGAGTCCAAACGCCGTCGTTCAGCTTCCGTCGACTCTTGAGCCTCTTCGACTCTAACAGACAAGTTATTAACGGCACTTGCTAGCTGACCAAGTTCGTCCGTTCCATAGACACGCACTTGCCCAGAATAATCTCCTTGCGCAATTTGAACGGTTTGTCGCTTCATTTCATCAATCGGTCGCGTTATTGCCCGGGAAATAACGATCGACATAAACAACCCTAAGACAATTGCCACTAGTGCTGCCGACAGATAGATCAGCGTAATCTTATTGACGTTTTGGTAAACACCTTCCAGTGAAGCACGAACGTACAGAACTCCAACCAAGGTGTTCCCATTACTACCGGACGAATTTAATAGCGGTACCACTGACACATAGTACCGATTATTATCACGGGTATCGTAAATATCCCGTTGATAAGAACGGTTATTATAAATTGCATTCTTAATATTGCTATCAGTTGTCTTCTGACCAACAACAGTTTGATCATTAACATTACTGGTTCCACGAATCGTCCCTTTGTTATCAATAACTCGAATTTCAGTGATATTGGGGTTATTGACTTCGGTCAGGATACTGCGAATCCGTGTATTTGCAGCCGACGTATTATTACGCATCAACTGATCAGATAATGAATTATCAATGTAAGCTTGTAATTGTACCTGTTGTTTAAAGGTACTCAGATTTTGCCGCTCTAATTGGCGAACGAAAAAAGCCCCGACGATTTCCAGCGTAATCAACAACATCAGGGCGAAAACAAGCGCTATTTTAAAATTAATGGATTGAAAAAAACGAATCTTTTTATTCACAATCAGGATTGCTCCTAAAGTTAGTCAGTTTCAGGGTTTCTCAAGTAGTACCCAACACCACGACGCGTTACTAGCCAAGCTGGGTGACTTGGTGTGTCTTCGACTTTTTCACGAAGACGCCGCATGGTCACATCAACTGTCCGAACATCCCCAAAGTAGTCGTAACCCCAAACCGTTTGCAGTAAGTGTTCACGAGTCATTACTTGGCCAATATGCTGTGCAAGGTAATATAGTAATTCAAACTCACGGTGGGTCAATTCAATATCATCCCCACGCTTAGAAACCATGTAGGCATCTGGATCGACCTTTAAATCACCGATTTCAATACTATTTGATTCACTTTCATCAGCCGCCGCGTTTTTAACGACCGTATCCTGACGACGTAGGTTGGCCTTAACCCGGGCCACTAGTTCACGATTTGAGAATGGCTTAGTAACATAGTCATCTGCACCAAGTTCTAGACCCAGCACCTTATCGATTTCTGAATCTTTAGCCGTCACCATGATGATTGGCGTCGTGTACTTAGTCCGTACCCGTCGTGCAACCTCTAGGCCATCAATTTTAGGCAACATCAAATCTAATAAGATTAAGTCTGGTTGCTCTTCATCAACCTTGTCGACGGCTTCTTCACCATCGGCCGCGGTTACAACTTCATAGCCTTCTTTTTCCAAATTGAATTTGATAATATCTGAAATAGGTTTTTCGTCATCAACTACTAAAATCTTACTCATACAGATTTCCTCCACAGGAATGTTTGATTTAATAAATTGTCCGAATCGCTGTTTACATTAATAGAACAGCCGAGTACATTATATCACAGCATACTGCAGCGCATTTATTCGACACCTGTTCCCATTAGCAGACGCCTGTTATTACTGAATTCATTCATTTAAGTAAGATACAGATTCCTTGTGTTTCATTAATGTAACGGAGTGCTACTCCCACACTCGTTTTGCTAATTCAGACTTTTAAAGTTTTTTTCGAAAACTTGTTGTCAGGGTTTGGAGCGTATGATATTATATAAAAGTTGAATTGATATGGATCGCTAGCTCAGCTGGCAGAGCAACGGACTCTTAATCCGTGGGTCCAGGGTTCGATCCCCTGGCGATCCATCAAAAACGATTAATCACCAACTACGCTGCGTTAAATCGCCGTGGTTGGTGATTTTTTTGTGGACAATACAATCCCCAAATTTTAGCTAATTAGTGCAAGCGGCGAACTCAATAATTCTAAGTATCAAATATATATGATTGCTAGTCCAAACACTGACGACTGTAAAAGCTGAAACTTTTAAGGTGAAACTATGAAAAAAACATTTGGCTGGCTTCTTGTTGCTTTAGTCCTCACTGGCTTACTTTTTGCTTCAATAAATTCAAGTAAACATCCGGATAAAAATAAAAGCGCGGAACGGTTATTTCTAAACACCGATAAGAAGATCTATCATGTCAGCGCGGGTGAAGACTCAGCCAGAATACATGTTACGGCAACTACTGGTGCAACCATTTCAATGCCAAACGGCGAAGATGAAAATCATAAAATAAAAGGTTCAAATGGTTATATTTTTGACTATCCTGCAAGTGATGTGACAGATAAGCTAACATTCGTCGCAAAATATAAAGGACAAACAAAATATATCGACGTACTAGTAAAGCCTTCTGCATCTTTCATCTCATCAGACGAATCAAAAGACAATCAGTATACAACAGCATCAAGCTCATCCTCGACATCCTTCACAGATAATGCTTCGTCCGCAACTGCTCCCAACCATTATTCCGGATCAAATAATCTGGTTTATGGAAAGTTAACTACAGACGTAAAAAGTCTTCCAGGTGGCGCATTTAAAGATAAATCCATGACCTACGTGACATACGGAGTTGATAAGGATAAAACGATTGACGTTGTGAAAGAAAATTTTTCTGATTTACCCTTAGATCCACAATTAGATTCGGATTCAATAGACGAACATATCCACGATTTTATGGAAAGAGATGCTGCTAAGATAAGTTCACCGTCTGACAATCAAGACATTTATCTATCTCCTTCAATCAACAAAAAGTATCAAGTTGACTTCACAAAAAACGACGATAATAACATAACTATGATTATTATCAGACGAGAAGATATTAATGAATAGAGCATACATTCAAATCAAAAAAGCCTTCTAACTTCCCAGAAGGCTTTTACTAGACTGACACTGTTATCTAACTATATTCGTTTCATTGCAGATCAGTATTACTAGATAAGCTGCCGACTTTATGTGGGCAGCTTTTTTCTTTGAAAATTTACTTCGAATTCAGTGCCAGCACAATAAAGTTCAACAAAAACAGGGCTGTAATCACCCACAAAATCGGGCTAATCTCATTAAACTTACGCTTCGCCGCTTTAACTAAGATATAGAAGATGAACCCAGCCGCAATTCCATATGAAATTGAATATGAGAATGCCATAAAGGCAGCCGTGAAAAAGGCTGGCACCGCAATTTCTGTATCTGCCCAGTTGATCATTTTAAACTCATTCATCATCATAATACCGACGACAATCAAAATTGGCGCTGTCGCTGCGCCAGGAATGACGTTTACAAAGGGTGCAAATACCAACGAAAATGCGAAACCAGCGGCCACAGTCCTGCGGTTAGCCCTGTCCGCCCACCAGCTTTAATGCCGGCAGAAGCCTCAATAAATGTCGTCGTATTCGACGTTCCCAGAATCCCAGCAAACATCGTGGCAAACGTATCGGAAACAAGGCCTCGGTCCATCTTCGACTTAAAACCTTTACCTTCATAGAACTCTTTTTGATCGGCAGCAGAGAAGATTCCAGTCGACATCCCCGTCCCAATGAACGTTCCAATGGCATCAAACAACCCTGACAGTCCCATTGAAAAGACCGTCAAAACGACCACTAAAATGTGTTTCGGCGTTGTGAACATTGACCCAAGGCCCTTGCTCCCAAGTGCTTGTCCAAAAATCGACGCGAAATCCTTAAACGTCGTGTGAAAAGCTGCTAATCCTTGGATGTGCGTATTCGTCACGCCCATCGGAATCCCGATTATCGTTGTCACAATCACTGAAATGATGAACGCACCAGGAACATTCGTGATGACCAATAAAATCAGTACAACTAGGCCAATCAAACCTAACAGAACCGTTGGTGAATTAAATAAAGCAATTCCTGGCGTTGTGCCCGAGCCAGACGTGATGCTTTGGATCGCATGATGCACTACTTGCCCATGATAAGGTGCATCATTCACAGAAAGAATGCTTTTAGCACCAATATTAAAGTTTAAGAAACCTGCGTTATTTAAACCAATATAAGCGATAAACAGCCCAATTCCGGCGGCGATTCCATGTTTCAGCTGATCAGGGATTCCTTTGACAATCATTGCCCGCACTTTAGTCAACGTAATAATCACATCAACCAAACCAACGAGAAATACCATTCCTAATGCCTGTTGCCACGTGAATCCTAGTCCAAAGACAATTGTATAAGTGAACATCGCCTGCATCCCCAAAGATGGTGCTAAGGCATAAGGCAAATTTGCAAATAGTCCAGTAATTAAAGTACCGACAATCGTTGTTAGAATGGTTGCTAGAAACACACCTTGGCTTGGCATTCCTGTCATCGACAAAACTGCTGGGTTCAAGAAAATTATGTACGCCATCGCAACAAATGTGGTCAATCCGGCCAGCAGCTCAGTGCGAACGTTCGTGTTGTTCTCTGATAACTTAAAATAGTGTTCTAGCAATGTCCTATTTCCTCCCGTGAGTAAAAGACAGCCGACTCCGTGTTCTGCACGCAAAGACGACTGTCTAAAAGAAAAGTGACGCAATACAAAGATACTTGTACGGCGTCATTAACAGGAAATGGACTTTTCCATTTTCAGAGTCTGTGGCAAAACACGTTAACGACTCAATATGAAGTTGTAATTAATCATCACTGATTAATAAGAGTTGATTATCAGTATAAACACTTCATCGGTTTTGGCAATGGCAAGTTTAGTAATTTGTACTCAAAACATAGAGCTAATCCATTTATCGGCAAATGTCTTTTCATTTACAAACCCTATTCTATCAGCTTTGCAATGAATCATTGCTATCAATCCACACTAATTCTGCCTACAATGAATTCAGAAAGGCAGGGATACCCATGGAATTTGGCAAACGACTAAAACAAGCCAGAATAACTCAGGGATTGACCCAAGAACAAGTCGCTAACGACTTAATGGTCACTCACCAAACAATCTCCAGTTGGGAAAACCAGAAAACCTATCCCGACATCATTACACTCATCAAAATTAGTGACTACTTTAATATTTCACTCGATGTTTTATTAAAGGAGGATTCAGATATAAAAGTCTATTTAGAAAAAAACGAAGTCACAAAGCAACTTCGCCCCCTGACCATCGTACTTTTAATCATCGACATCATCTTCATGGGTTTATTTGTTGGCGACACCCTCGGCATTTTTAAATTAAGCCATGAGTTTTTTCTCGTCGCCATGTTATTCGGCATCCTAAACGCCGCCGCCTTAGTTATGCTAAGCGCATTCCAAGCAAATCTAGGGCTTAGTAGAAAACCACTAGTCAGTGTTCCTGTTTTCAATTTATTCGTTTCTAAATGGTTCTTACTCAGTGGTTGCTTGCTACTAATTGCCGGCGCCATCATCATTATGATAAACCTCGCGCATCTTGGCGGGTTCATCATGGGTATTGGTAGCCTAGTACTATTTATCTGGCTTTCATTAACGATCATTAATCGATTTAATCATTGATAATTAATATTCAAATTCATCACTCAGTGTTTGGGACATAAGTTAACTTGTCCCAAACGCTCTTTTTGTTTTACGCGTTTAAATGGTGCAAACGTGGGCCAAACGTCAAAGCGCTGTTCGCAGCGAACTTTGCACGGTATTCGTAATAAAGTTAACGATCTTTTCTTGTGGCAACGAATTCGTTTTTAGCCAGTCTAATAACACGCCGCGTAACCCATGCTCAATGTAATTCCAACAATATTGTCGCTCAATCGCTGTTGTGTACTCACTGTGAGCAAAGTCGTCATCAATAGCAATCTGCATGATTTTCGCCAAGAATTGTGACGCCGAATTAGCTAGCAATGCTGTCACCAATTGCCGCGAGCGCCACTGAAAATCAACAAGATCGCTTAAAAAGGCATGCAAGCTTGTTGGCTGTTTCTGTTCAAGTTCCGCTTTGAACTCAGTAACTAAGGTATTCTCTAGCTCATCAAGCAAGGCATAAATATCTTCATAGTGTAAGTAAAAAGTACGGCGATTAATATCTGCTCGCTCGGCAATTTCTGCAACGGTAATCTTGTCAAAATCCTTTTCTGCCAATAATTGCGTAAATGCATCGGTAATGTTTCGCTTCGTCCGCATTGCACGTCGATCTACTTTATCAGTCATTCTTTCACCACCATTTTTCTCATGTGTGTAATATAACACGAACGGTAATTATTGTTTATTGTTTTACCTCATGACCGCTTGTAAATTGATCTCATACACAAGGAGGTCATCAATATGACAACTAAAAAAGATCAGGCACAAGCGATGTTATCCGCCATTGAAACGGGTAACACAGATGCCATTCTCGCAAATGTCAGTCCCACGAAATATATTCAACACAACCTACAGTTTGGCAATGGCCGTGATGCCATTTTAGCGTCCATTCCTGAACTACAGGCTTATCATCCCCAGCTTGAATTCTTGCGGATTATCGAAGACGGCGATTACGTTGCCGTTCACACCCACTATACCTTTAGTGATCAACCAGTAACCGGTTTTGACATCTTTCGCTTTGAAAATGGCAAAATCGTTGAACACTGGGACAATTTGGAAGCTGTCACAGGCGCTACCCCATCTAAGCACACCGCCTTTGACGGTCCACAACAGCTAACTGCTGCAGCCGTAACAACAGCTACTAAGCAACTCGCCAGCGCGTTTCAAACTGACATTCTCATTAACCATCAACTAGACAAACTACCGCAATATGTGTCATCGACGCTAATCAGTCACCTACCTGAACTTGCGGATGGTGCAATCGCCTACACCGACTTTTTAAACGACACTGGCAACTATCAAACAGCGCATTTAACAGTTGTAGAAAACGACTTTGCACTACTAACCAGTTCAGGTAACGAAAATGGTCAAGATGTCGTTTACTACGACTTAATCCGTACTGCGGACAACCGCATCGTTGAGCTGTGGCGTGCCAAAGAAATTGTTCTACCTGTTGATCAACAAGCCAACACAAATGGCAAATTTTAGGAGGAAAACATGTCTGATTTAAAATATGAAGTGCTTACAAGTGTTCGTGACAGCTCAACCAGAGGGATTCCTGCTGGAACAGAAACATTACAGTGGGTCGCTAACTCAGCTACATTAATTTATGGTGAACGCGACGCTGTGTTGGTCGATACCTTCATGACAACTGACGCTAACAAGGAATTAATCGACTGGATTAAGCAACACCACGTCGACTTAAAATATATCTACATCACTCATGCCCACTCTGATCACTTCTTTGGGACTGGCATGATCAAAAAGGCCTTTCCCAACGTTAAAATCATTGCCACACAAGCCACCGCTGATGGTATTCCCGCCGTCATTATGCCGGCCATGGTCGCAACTGTGTGGAATCACCTCTTTCCTGGTCAGGTTCCAACTGATCTGCGCGGAGCCGATGAAGTTGTGAACGATCACTTCACCTTAGAAGGCCATCAGCTAGAAATCTTGCATGATGGTTTTACCGATACACACGACTCCACCAGTCTCTGGGTTCCTGATTTGAAGCTCATCGTCGCTGGTGACGCAACCTACAACGGTGTCCATCCCTTCATGGCAGAAACAACGCTAGCCGCACGACAAAACTGGATTGCTAGTAATGAGCGCATGAAAGCATTGCATCCGCGGTATGTCGTTGCCGGCCATAAGGTCCCCGAAAATATCGATGATCCAAAGATTTTAGATGAAACAATCGCCTACATCACAACCTTCAATCAGTTAGCCGAAACAGCGACTTCTGGAGACGAACTTTATAATATGATGATTGCGCGTTACCCTAATCGCGTTAATCCCGGTTCACTGTGGGGCGCAGCGCATTCGGTTATTCGCCAATAAAATAAGAGTGAGGCAAAAGTCGGGAAGTAGCGAGCAAGACCTAGAACGACCTACCGGATTGGTCTTCAATCCGGTAGGTGGTTCGTAGTCTGCACAGCTACTTGACTTTTGGCGCACGTTTCCGCTATTGAAAATCAGAAAACAGGGTCTGTGGACATAATTAATCATGTTCACAGACCCTGTTTTCATATACCACACAAAGCATATTTTTTTATAAAACATAAACATCCATATTATGATAACGATAATAGAAAACCAAAAGGAGCGTTCATCATGGGCCAAAGTTCTGATTTTTCAATCACTAATACTGGCTTAGCGACAGCTGGGACAGCCATTCTTCCCAAAACAGGGTTACCAGAAGTATTTGGCATTCCTGTCTCCCTTCTGCTCACTTATACCGGCTTAGTTCTACTTACGATAATTTTAGGCCTTCGCCTATATCGAAAAGTACATAAACCATCTGTCAAAATCCGGCGGAGGCATTAACATGAATATCACTCAATTTAATTTATTCGTTGTCATCATCTGTTTCATTAACCTAATTCGTGTCGCGATCAACGTAATTGGCGCTGAAGTTTACGATATCAAAGAACAATCACGTAAACACGATCATCATTATCAACCACTTATCTCAGTTATTATCCCAGCATTTAATGAGGCATCATGTATCATTCGCACATTAACAGCAGCTGCTAATAACGACTATAAAAACAAAGAAATTTGGGTCGTTGATGATGGCTCAACGGATAAAACCGTCGAAATCGTCAATGCCTTTCTCACCACTCATGATTACCCATTCTGTCATTTAATTAGCCAAGAGAACGGCGGCAAATCTCGTGCAATAAATAATGCTGTCAAGAATTATGCAAAAGGCAATCTTATTATGGTCCTCGATGCCGATTCCTCACTAGCACCTACTGCCATCGGCAACATGGTGGAACACTTTTCTAACCCGAAAGTAATTGGGATGGCTGCCAACGTTAAAATGATGCAAAAATGGTCCATCTTAGGCATGGTTCAACGGATCGAGTTTTTAACTGCCTACCGTGGAAAATCATCCGAAGATATGACAAAGATGCTATACATTATTGGTGGCGTTGGTTCCACTTTCCGCCGTAATATCATGCTGGAGGCTGGTTTATACGATACCGATACCGTAACTGAAGACATTGATTTTACGCTTAAAGCCATGGAAAAATTCGGTAATGTTCCCTTTAGATTTGGTTACGCGGCCAATTGTGTGGTGTACACCGAACCAGTGTCTCGCTTTTCCTCTTTATTCAAGCAACGCTTTCGCTGGAAATATGGTCGTTTCAAGGCTTTTGTGAAATATCATTCACTCTTCTTTAACCGCAATAAAAAATACAGCAAAACGCTAACTTGGTTTACACTCCCGCAAGCGCTTATCCAAGAATTGTTTATGCTAATTGAACCGGCGATTTTTCTGTACCTACAATATCTAATTATTGTTCATATGGACTTCATCACATTTATAAATGTGATTACGTACTTTAGCACCCTGACCTTCTTATCCATTTCCGTTGATAAAATCGAGACTTTTGGTCAAAAGATTATATTAGTGGTGATTTTACCGTTTGTTTATTTCGGGATGTTCCTTTTAACGATCGTGGAATACCTCAGTTTAGCGCGGTCAATTTTTAAAACAAAAACATTACTCACTAATTCTGATAAGCATGCCAACTGGCAACATGTCGAACGACTCAACGATCTTTAATTCCACAGTCTATTTTCAAGGATCAAACTATCAACGGTTCCCACGATGTGTTATAACCTTTTTAGATAAAAATCCATTGCCATTTTCATTCTAACGAGGTTCTCTAATGAACGTTTTAATCCCAATCCCCACTTACGGTTTTGATCCCACCGAAGCAGCCATTCCATGGCAATACCTAACAACCCACCACGTTTCCGTGACGTTTGCCACCCCAGCCGGCACACCGGCTGCTGCAGACGCGCGCCTCCTAACAGGCAAAGGGTTCGGTCCATTTAAACAACTACTTATGGCTGACAAAGCTGCACGCACTGCTTATCAACAGATGATTCAATCGTCAGCGTTCACCCATCCACTTAGTTATGACAACATCGACAGTGCTGATTTTTCCGCCTTACTATTACCCGGTGGTCACGATAAGGCGATCAAAGAATATTTAGAATCATCCATCTTACGGCAACAAATCGTCAATTTCTTTGCTGAAGATAAACTTGTCGGCGCAATCTGCCACGGAACAGTCGCGGCAGCCCGTGCCATCGATCCGCAAACCCACCAATCCGTTCTAGCGAATTTCCGCACCACGTCATTATTGAAAATACAGGAGTTAGGAGCCTACTATCTCACGTGTCTATGGCTTGGCACGTATTACCGCACCTATCCACAAACCGTGGCTGATGAAGTGCAGGCCAGCCTAACTGATGCCTCACGACAATATCGTCACGGACATCATCCATTCACCCGCGATACGGCTGATAAGACAAACACCTCACTAGTTACCGTCGACCAAAATTACGTTTCAGCACGCTGGCCAGGTGACGCCCATCGGTTTGCACAAGTTTTTTACGACCAATTAATTAACCAGTAGGAACGCTAGCGTTTCACGTGAAACAATAAAGCACTGCCATTATCGACTGATTAGCCGATAATGGCAGTGCTTTATTGTTGGCGCTCATAATACCTATCGCACAGGATTGAAGGCCAACCTGTACGGCAGTTCTAGGTCTTGCTCACAACTTTCCGTTTTTATCCCACTCTCAAATTGAATTAACTAATCTTATGCACCGTTTCAGCACGTTGCCGTTGTCTGTCTAACCAAGGTTTTAACCGCAGGTAGACCAACCAAAAGGCCACCCCAATGATGACTCCCTTAATCAAATTAAACGGTAGCACAACGCTGAACATCAACGCCGGAATATTGGTTGACTGTGGTAGTCCGCCCACCTGCATGTACAACGGAAACATCACAAATGCGTTTAAAATCATCATGAAGATGGTTAGTGACAAAGTTGCCACCACAATCCCCAACGTAAGCTTAACTGCATCCCGCTGCCGTGATCGCGTAATGATCAGGTACAGGGGAATTACATACAGTAGACTCGCCACAAACGCGATGCTGTTTCCGATGATATACAACGGATTAAACCCTTGCAAAAACAGATGAACCAGTGCCGCAATCAGTGCGATGGTGGTTCCGCCACCGATACCGTAAATGAGTGTCCCCAACATAATGATGAGTAAACTCAGATCCAACTGCATGTATGGTGCAGCCGGTAAAATTGGAAATTGTAGCAACAGTAACACTGCTGCTACGGCTCCTAGCACCGCGACTGTGATGTTGCGGCGCAATGGTGATTGTCCCATGATAATGCCTCCTAGATAATTGTTTGAATTACCAGGATCACCTTCACTTGAACAAGTTACAAAAAATGGTCTGACCCACTTTTCCCAGGAAAAGCGATCAGACCATTTCATTCATTTAGTCAGTGTAAAATGAACGTAACCGTCAATCTTCTTTATACCAGACTGTACTGTCGGTCTTGGGATCGCACCAAGTCAACTCAACAAAAGTGTTGAGGTCGCGGACTATTACCGCCGGTCGGGACTTTCACCCTGCCCTGAAGATGAACCAATATTTAATTCACAGTAACAATAACACACCTGACACCTGATGTGTGCAATATTGTACTTTTACTCACAACGGCAGCTTAATATGCACCTGCAGAGTAAGTTAGATCATAGCTATGCGTGTAAATCTCAACCAGGTTACCAAACGGATCTTCCATGTAAACCATTTTAAATGGCTTTTCGCCTGGATAGTATTCCTTGATCGGCATCCGTTGTTTGCCGCCATGCGCTTTAATGCGCTCGACTAACCCTTCAATGTCTGGATCCTGCACACCGTAATGGAAAATACTGGTTTCCCAGAATTTGAAGTTATTGTCTGGTGCAGCATTGTTGCTGAACTCAAACAGTTCAATACCGATACCATCCCCGGTGGTCATGTGGGCGATATTATAACTCCCCCAACCAGCGCCGAAAACCTCTGTCGACATCACGCCGATGGCCGAATCATCTTCTTTAACTGTGGCTGGTTCCATAATGGTATACCAACCCATAACATTGGCATAAAAATCAACTGCCTTATGAATATCTGGTACCGATAGGCCGATATGCGAAAAGTTAACTGGATATGGTTGTTTGTTTGTCATTGTGATAAACTCCTTTAAATTAAGTGTTATCATCATAACGGCGGTTATTATACGTCACAAGTACGCACATATTTGTGCAATACCCACTTTGAAGTTAGATATGGACAGGATCAGTCATTTCAACGAGGAAAAATTTAAAATGAAAAAATATCATATTGGTATAGAAGCCACCATGGATGTCATCAGCGGAAAATGGAAGCCCTTGTTACTGTGTTTTATTCAAACCGGCGTTAATCGCAACAGCACACTACTGGCAGCAATTCCTGAATTGTCACAAAAGGTGCTGTCTGAACAGCTCAGCCAGCTCGTGCATGATGGCATCCTCGAGCGCGTTTCATTCCCAGTCGTGCCACCACATGTCGAATATCATTTAACCGATTATGGCCAATCATTAACCAGCATTCTAATGGAACTCTGTCACTGGGGTGAAGGCCACGTAGAACGTCTATCACAAACAGAAGCGGTCGAGCTCGAAACTAACCTATAGCAGTGTTACTCGCCAAAGTAAATTCGGCGTCACGGTAGCGCCATCGCTATCTGTTCACGTTAACGATTGTCATTATTTAAATTAAAATCCGCTGTCGCAATTTACGTTAGTGTAACTTGCGACAGCGGATTTTTTGTATTGTATTAACCTTTTCTCTTAACGGCTATGGCTCTGCTCTTATGGCGCTCGCCGTTATCCTGGTTGGCAGAAGAGACTACTCGTGCATCTTTTTGCGATCCCAACGATGTAAGAAAACGATGATCGCCGGTAAAATGGTTAGCGCGCTGATTAACGAGAAGGCAGTGTCCAATACGGTGATAAGCCCAAAGGACTGCAACACTGGGAAGTTTGCAAAGATGATGGCAGAAAATCCACCGATAACCGTCATCCCTGAGACAAAGATGGCTTGTCCAACTGACGTCACCGCCTCAATGATCGCATCTATAGGTTGTTTCCCACGTTGCTGTTCCTCACGATACCGTTCCAAAATCAAAATTGTGAATTCGGTTCCGATCCCAAGTACTAACGAACTGAGTGAGATCGTCAATGGATTGTATGAAATGCCCATCAACCATAATGTCAGTGGTGACAGTCCCAATACCAGCAAAATCGGTAGCACTGGGTACAATGCAAAACGGAAATCACGGTAAATCAACAAGAGAATTAAGAAAATAATCGTAATTCCAGCAATGATAATAAGCTCATGGTTCGCAGTCATGTTGTTGACACCGGTTAGCCCCATCACCTGTGCACCAGCTGGGCGAATCGAGACGCCATGCGGTGCATGGACATCATTACTAATTTGATTCATTAGCTTTAACTGTTGCGTACTGCTTAAATCTTTATTGATCCTAAACTGTAGCGTCGTGTACTGATGATCATTGCTAATCAGTACCTGCTTCATCGATTTAGGTAGCTGATTACTACGAGCATTTAAACTTTTTTGTGGTGTCTCAGAAACTTTCACAGCGTTCATTTGTAAACTAGTTGGCAGGCTCGTAACACCAGTAATTCCGGTATAACGCCGATCCTCTTGCCGCCCAAATTTAGCAACATACTGCATTGTCTTTTGGTCACGAACATCATCACCCTTTACTAAATAAGTGATGTACGCCGTTGACCCAATCTGGCGTTGTAAGTATTTCGTATCTTGCAATGCCGGCATCGACTGTGGAATCATCTTGGTCATATCCGTTTCAGTGTTTAACTGTCGCTCAACACCAAAACCAATCCCACCAAGCAAAATCCCGATAATCAAAATAACCACACTGTGCTTCGTAACGAACGTTGCATACCGCTTTAAGAATGCTGCCAAAGCCGATGGCTTACGTTCCTTTGTGGTGGCTGCTGTCGTCGTATTCTTACGATCTAAGAATGGCACAATGCTAAACATCAAGATCAATTCC
The DNA here is from genome assembly GCF_001437435.1 of Furfurilactobacillus siliginis. Classification (GTDB taxonomy): domain Bacteria; phylum Bacillota; class Bacilli; order Lactobacillales; family Lactobacillaceae; genus Furfurilactobacillus; species Furfurilactobacillus siliginis. The sequence goes on from NZ_JQCB01000001.1 coordinate 258,535, forward strand.
GTAATGTATGCACTGACCACCCCAATCGCTAAGGTCAATCCAAACCCTTGCATCATTGGTGCCTTTGACAGAAACATCGTTAGAAAGCTAAAAGTCATCACCATTAGTGAAATACCAACGGCCGGTCCCATTTTACCAATCGCAACCTCTAACGCATGTGTCGCATTATGGTCATGGCGATACTCTTCTTCATATCGATTTAAAAATTGCACACCAAAGTCAGTCCCTAAACCAATGATGATCGGCAGTGTTGCCATCGTCGCTAACGTCAATGAAATACCCGTCCAGCCCATGAATCCAAACGTCCAGATAAGACTAACGGCCACAAAGAATAACGGAAACATCCGCCGCCGAACGCGGAAAATCAACGATAAAATAACAAACATAACCACCACGGCTAAACCAAGCATGATCATCATTGCTCGCGTCACTCGTGCCTGTACTTGACCTGAGATTGCTGGTGAGCCAGCAACACGAACCTTGATGGCATGGTCGAAGTGCGCTGCTTTAATGGCCTGATTGACGTCCTTAGTTAATTTCACGTAAGTTGTCATATCAGTTTTATCAGATGTGTTGACCAGCAATAAAACATTCCGCCCATTTTTCGGCAGTAACTGTTGCATAGCCTTAGGCACACGTCCACTATCAGAGAAAATCAAATTGCGTAACATCTTTGTCGACATGTCGGCAGTCTTTGGCAGCTGCTGTTGAACTTGTTGACCAATTTTCCCCTGCCGTTCTGGTGTCAGCAAGCTCATTGTATATTGCTGAATCTTTGCTTGTTGATCAGGTTGCAGTGCCTTGTTCAAATTAGTAGCCGCACTTGGATCAGCTGCTAACGCCTGCTTTTGGGCATCATTCAGCAAACTCATCGTATATTGCTGAATCTGTTGCTGCTGCTCAGGTGTCAGAATTGCTGTTACTTGACCTTGTAACTGCTGCTTTGCCTTTGCTGGCAAACTTGCCATTAGCTGTGCTTGTTGTTCCTTGTTTGCAGCACCTGCACTCGCAGCATTCTTAGCATGTAAGCTTTCATCTAACACGTTTACGATACTAGTTGTTCCACGAACGTTATCAACCTTGTCTAAACGACCCCGTAACTTATCTAAACGATTCATCGTGTCGTGACTGACCAGATCATCTCGTGATCCACTCAGTAATACATAGACTGCATCCCCACCAAAGTGCTTTTGATACGTTTCTGTATCCTTATACACCTGGGCTTTTTTGCTAACAAAAATACTGTTACCCATGTCCATTTGAACTTTAGGCAAACCGACCGCAAAGCCTGCGGTGATTAATAAAATGGCAGCTAGTAGCCAGCCAATGCGTTTTTGAATAAAGTGTCCCAACGCAACGAAATATCTCTCCATGCTTTTTATTGCCCTTTCTCTACGAAAATTAGGTCTAGTATAAAAAGCCGTGCATAACAAAAACAGATACAGAAAAAGGCGCGTGTCCCTTAATGAGACACACGCCTTTTTCTGTATCATTTATTCCGGTTCAATACCGCAAAAACGGTCAATGCTGTCCATCAAAAAGGTTACAATTTCATCTCTCGATGTCGATTGTTCCGTTGTGACCCAACGCATAATCAGGTTCGTCACGGCGCCAGCAATCATGCTGATAACTAAATCCGTCCGTGGTGATGCATTGATTTGATTAAGTAACTGATCGTGTGGTGAGCCATCTTTTGTCCGCGCATCATCCAACTTTTCAGTCAAGGTTTGCTCTAATGCTTCACTTAACACAAAGTGCATGTTTTCATGCTGATTGGCAGTAGTTAGGTTTCGAAATTCCCGGCGATTTTCATTCACATAATCCACAACCTCAGTAATCAATTCGCGATGATTCGTTTCTAGTTCACGTGAATCAACTTCTTGACGCATGATACGAAACTCATCTTGGAGCAAGTCATACTTATCATGATAATACCGATAAAACGTGCTGCGATGATTTTGAGACTGCTCACAAATGTCATTCACACTGATTTGTTCAAACGGTTTTTGTTTTAGCAATGCATGTAATGCGTCGACAAATTCTAGGCGCGTCTTTTCCTGACGCGAGCTTGGTTCGCTGATCATCATTTGGTTGATCTACCTCCTGTTTCACGTGTAACACCATCATCTAGCTGGTTAATCTGATTCCTCGTTTTACATGATTACGTGCGGTCTTGCAAGGATTTCTTATTCTGGCTGCAGTCCTTTTTCTAAAAAGGTTACGGTATAATCCACTTCCTGCTTGAGATTACCAGCATCGTCCGAGTTAATAATTAATTTTGCAAAGTAAGCGAAGATCGTGCTGACCATAAACCCAACAATGTATGACATCGGCCAATCAACAATTAACTTTCGTGATTGTAAGTCCTGTACAGCCGCGTTAGTTTCTGCATTGATACTTTTAGCAAAAACTGTCTTTAATTCATCAGCAAAATCTTGATCATACAAAAGCTGTCCCACCAGAATTTTAATCTCACGAAAGTTCTTTGTCATGAATGTCATTCGGTTGGTTACGACTGTTTTAATGAACACATGAAGTGAGTCATAAGTCACTCCCAACGTCTGTGTTTCAAATTCATTGGCAGCTGCGGGAAATGCGGAACTAATTAATGGTGTCAGCACCGCTAACATCAACTCTGTTTTATTTTTAAACCGCTTATAAACCGTGCCTTCCGCAACACCAGCGCGTTCTGCAATATCAGAACTACTGGTTCGATCAAAGCCGCGTTCAGAAAACAACTCCAATCCTGCTGCTAAAATTTGTCGCTGCTTGGCCGTAATGGACGTGTTATCCTGCAACGCTTGCGCATAAAAGGCCATGAAGTTAGTAGACGTATTATTTTTGGTCGCCATGAGCGAACCTCCCTGCTTAAATTCATATCATGATGATAGTCGTCCTCTCCCTATAACACAAGGGATTACGCCACTAACCGGCACCAATGTACGACCGGTCATCAGAAGATTCGAGTTGACTTTTAATTTAATGGCTCTATACTGGCGTCATAAAGTGAGTGATTAATTCCTCACTAATAAAACAAAAGAAGGAACCCCGCTCATGACTAAACTAGCATTATTAAAACGGCCGCTTGTGTGGCTATTCTCTGCACTCGCCATTGTCATTGCCATCTTTTTTTCAACATTTTTACTACCCGCCTTTCATGACCTACCAACCAGCACAAATAAAATTCCGGTGGCAGTCATTAACCAAGATACCAGCACAACTGGAAAGACAGTTACTAAACAGCTAACTGATAACTTACCTTTTAAGCACATCCACCAAAATGTTTCCTTAAAGACTGCGCAGCAGCAACTAAACAATCGCCAGTTAGGACTGGTTATTCGCATTCCTAGCAATTTCACGACGCAGGTCATGGCCGGTAAAGAAACGCACGTCCACTATTATGTAAGTGATGCTAACGGCATGGTTCAAAACAATATGAACAAGGCTTTAATCAGCAACGCCACTAACAGCATTGCCAACCACGTCACTACGAATAAGGCGGCGGGGATGTTTGCTAAAGTTCTTGGTCCACAAATTGCGCAGCAAGCACAGGCGAAATTTGCTAGCAGTCCACAGGCCGCTCAATTACAAGGAAACCCTGCGGCTCAAGCTGCTGCTAAACAGCAACTGACTGCTCAGGTACAGCAGACCACCGAAACGGCAGCTAAACAAATGAGTGCTGCCTTAGCCAAAGGCGTAACGCCGATCACACATGTTTCAAACAAATTACCGGCTCGCCTGAGCCATCAAATGGCGCCAATGACGCTCGGTCTAGGAACTTATCTGGGAACCATGATTATGTCTGTTATGCTTGTGGCCTACTTCATGGGTCAACGTTTCGAAAGTGGCAAATGGGCGGCGCTACTTGCTACTCAAGTCGTTGGTTTCGTGACAGCCGTTATCCTCCCCTGCTTTAGCGTGACCACACTTCGCCTCATCATTCATCTTTCCGGCGCGGCCTTCTGGGGAACCCTCACATACAACATGTTGTTTACGCTAGCAATCTTCGAATTTGTGACCGCTATCGCCTTTTTACTCGGTGGCTTACCAAGTATGCTGATACAGTTACCACTATTTATTATGCAGGTTGTCACTGGAGGCATTATCGTGCCGCATGATTCCTTAAATGGCTTTTATCACTTCATTGCAAACTGCACACCAATGTACGCTGGTATGACAGGCAGTCAAAACTACTTGTTTGGTGGTGGGCAAACCGGGATGTTAAGCGGACAACTGTGGCTGATCACACTTGTTGGTCTAACTGTGACCGTTTGCTGCGTGGCGATTGGGTATCGTAGTGCGGAACCTAAGGGACTGGCAAAGATGTTTAGTTAACAAATATTTTTTGAAATACAAAAAAACGTGGGACAAAAGTTAAGTCGCTGTGCAGAGCTCGAACAACCTACAGGATTGAAGACCAATCCGTACGACCGTTCGAGGTCTTGCTCGCTACTTTCCAACTTTTGTCCCACGCTTTTACTATCTATGCTCGTAAATCAAAAAGTGTTTGGGACAAGGTGACTTATCCCAAACACTTTTGCTGTTATATTATCGAAAACGTGTTCTCAGACCTTGAATCACTGCGCATTGCTTGTTCGCCGTCCGTGGCTCCCGCCACTACCGCCGCACCTGCAATTGCTCGGATTCAGACCAGGTCTGATCACACTCTGGCAACTTTTCCCTGTTCAATATACACCGACAGAATCGCAATATCAGCTGGGTTAACACCCGAGATACGACTTGCCTGTGCCAATGTTTCCGGCTGAATCTTGATTAGCTTTTGACGACCTTCTGTGGCGAGGCCTTCAATAGCCTCGTAGTCGATATGCGCTGGGATTGCCTTGGCTTCCATGCGCTTCAGCTTCGCGATTTTTTCCTCAGCTTTTTTGATGTAACCAGCATACTTCAATTCAATTTCGACCTGTTCAACGACGCGATGGTCCAAATCCTCAGCTGGTGCATCAATAAACTTTACTAGGTCCGCGTATGTTACTTCTGGTCGACGCAAGAAATCAGATGCCAAAACACCATCTTTTAACGGCGCATCATCGTGTTCCGCCAGCCAGTTATTGACCGTTTCGTTTGGCTTGACCCGAACAGAACTTAATCGCTGCAATTCAGCTAAGATCGCTGCCTGTTTCGTTTCAAACTGACTGAACCGATCTTCATCAATTAAACCAAGGTCATGACCCATTGCCGTCAATCGTAAATCAGCATTATCATGCCGGAGAATCAACCGATATTCGGCACGGCTGGTTAATAACCGGTATGGTTCTTTAGTACCTTTGGTAACCAAATCATCGATCATAACGCCAATGTAAGCATCGGAGCGCTTCAAGGTAAATGCTTCTTCACCTAATGCACGACGACCGGCGTTGATTCCGGCAATCAGTCCTTGTCCAGCAGCCTCTTCATAACCAGATGTACCGTTCATTTGACCAGCCGTAAATAGATTTTTAACCAGCTTAGTTTCTAGCGTATTGCGTAGTTGATATGGCGCTACGACATCATATTCAATGGCATATCCAGGACGCATCAATTCTGCATGTTCAAGTCCTTTGATCGAGTGCAAAATCTTCTGCTGAATTTCTTCAGGCATCGATGTTGATAAGCCTTGAACATACCATTCGTCTGTCCGTCGACCTTCAGGTTCTAAGAACAACTGGTGACGACTCTTATCAGCAAAACGCACAATTTTATCTTCAATCGAAGGACAATAACGAGGTCCAACACCTTCAATCACACCGGAAAACATTGGTGCTCGCTCCAGGTTTTCCCGAATAATGTCATGTGTGTGCTCGTTAGTGTAAGTTAACCAACAGCTCAGCTGATTTTTAACATCAATATAGGCTTCATCGGGCGTTTCAAAGCTAAAATGATTTGGTTCAACATCCCCAGGTTGTTCTTCGGTCTCATCGTAATCAATGGTTCCACCATCTACACGAGGTGGTGTACCAGTCTTGAATCGTTCCAGGTCAAAACCAAGTTCTTCCAAATTTTCTGAAAGTTCAATGGATGGCTGTGAATTATTAGGACCAGAAGAATACATCAATTCACCAATGATGATTTTCCCACGAGAGGCAGTCCCCGCCGTTAAAACAACGGACTTAGCAGCATAGTGTGCCCCAGTTGACGTAATGACACCCTGACACACACCATCTTCAACGATCAGGCCAGTAACCACGCCCTGACGCAATGTCAGGTTTGGTTCCTTTTCCATCGTATGCTTCATTTCTTCATGGTAAGCATGTTTGTCTGCCTGTGCCCGTAAAGCGCGCACAGCTGGTCCCTTACCTGTATTAAGCATACGCATTTGCACATAAGTCTTATCGATGTTGTGGCCCATTTCGCCACCAAGTGCATCAATTTCACGAACTACGATCCCTTTTGCAGGCCCACCAACTGATGGATTACAAGGCATAAATGCCACCATTTCCAGTGAAATGGTCATTAAGAGTGTTTTGTTACCCATTCGTGCTGCGGCTAAAGCAGCCTCAGAACCAGCATGTCCGGCACCAACTACAATTACATCATAGGCACCAGCCTGATATGGCTTTCCCTCTGAAATCATCTATATAAATCCTTCCTCGTCTTGTTTCACGTGAAACAGTTACTTACCCAAACAGAATTGGGAGAATAGTTGCGTTAATAATTCATCTTGGACAGAATCACCGGTAATCTCACCCAATAAATCCCATGCACGCGTCATGTCGATTTGTACCAAATCAACCGGCATCCCCGCAGCAATGCCAGTCATCACATCGTCTAATGCCTGGGTCGCCTGATTTAATAATCCAATATGCCGTGCGTTTGTCACCATGACCGTTGTTTGACTGTTTTCAATACCACCAAAGAACAATTCAGCAATTTTATCTTCTAACTGATCCATTCCTGCACTAGTCACAACGGCCGTGCTAATGATTGCGTCATCGCCTATCAACGTCTGAAGTTCAGGTAAGGTCACCTGCTGTGGTAAATCAGTCTTGTTCACGATTACGATTCGTTTACTATCAGCTGTCAAATCGATTAGCTGACGATCTTCAGCCGTCAATGGTTCACTCCCATTGATAACTAGCATCACCAAATCAGCGGCTTCCAATGCTTGTTTGGAACGCTCCACACCAATTTTTTCGACCTTATCATCGGTTTCATGAATTCCGGCTGTATCAACTAACTTAAGCGGAACCCCCTTAACATTGACGTATTCTTCGATCACATCACGAGTGGTTCCAGCAACGTCGGTCACAATCGCTTTGTCCTCATGTAACAGATGATTCAACAAACTAGATTTACCAACGTTCGGGCGCCCGACAATGGCTGTTGCTAGCCCTTCACGTAACACCTTTCCTTGCTGCGCAGTACTCAACAACTCAGCAATCCGTGATTTAACATCACGTGCCTTTTCCAACAACAAGCGCGTGGTCATCGTTTCTACATCATCATATTCCGGATAATCAATGTTGACCTCGACCTGTGCCAACACGTCTAAAATATCTTGCCGTAAGTTACGAATTAAACCAGCTAAGTTACCATCCAACTGATTCAACGCAACCTTCATCGATTTATCCGTCTTTGCTCGAATCAAATCCATGACGGCTTCAGCCTGTGATAAGTCGATTCGGCCATTTAAAAAGGCGCGCTTAGTAAATTCACCAGGTTCTGCTAACCGAGCACCATTGCTAAGCAACAGTTGAAGAATCCGGTTAGTAGCAACGATTCCACCGTGACAGTTGATTTCAATGACATCTTCACGCGTAAAGGTCTTTGGTGCTTTCATAACAGAGACCATTACTTCATCAACTTCTTCACCAGAACTCGGTTCAACAATATGGCCATAATTAATCGTATGACTAGCCACCTGTGTCAGATCACGACCCTTAAAGACGCGTTCTGCCGTTGCTAAGGCTTCTTCACCACTTAGTCGCACAATGGAGATAGCACCTTCGCCAGGTGGCGTTGAAATGGCCGCAATCGTATCAAATTCTGTAATTGTCTGTGACATCTTAGCTCCTTTATCAGCTGTTTTTTGGCATAAAAAAAGTGCCACCCCACGCGTAAATACACGTGGGCAAAGCACCTTGACTACTTTAACCAGTAATTGATTTCTAGAATGTGTCAATAATATAAGCGTCGCGCAGGTTTGTCAAGCATTTACCGTGGACTGATCACAACACCACGTCGCGGTTCACGTCCCTGAGAAGTCGTTTGCACGTGACGATTATTAATGAGGTGTGAATGAACGACCTTTCGTTCAAATGCTGGCATCGGGTCTAACAGCACTGGTGTTCCACTTGCAATCACATTACGTGCGGTACTGTCAGCTAATCGACGTAAGGTTGTCGCACGCCGCTCGCGGTAGCCACCGACATCCAATAATAAATCAAAATGCTGCATGCCTTGTCGCAACATAAACGTATTACCCAGTAGCTGTAACGCATTAATGGTGCGGCCGTGCCGACCGATCAACAAGCCTTCCTGCTCAGTTAAAAACGTAACGGTCGCGCCATGGTGGTACGTTTCTGCCTCAGCATCAGCGTCAATGCCCATCGCAGCTAAGGCAGATAACAGATAGTCGGCCATCGCTTCCAAATTATCATTTAACTTTGCTTGATTGGCTGTCTGCCGGGCACGTAATTCTGCTGGAGACAGTGCTTGGCTTTTTTTACTAACAGCATGCGGTGCATCCCCTTCACGGCGCCGTGCATCTGCTTGAACATCTGTATTACGTGCAATTTGCTCGTCTCGATTAGCAGCAAGATGCTGGTCCAAATCATGACTAACTGGTTTGGCTTGCTGAGCATTCTGCATCACCGGCGTATGACTGGCACCAGTAGCCGTTCCTGCCACTTTAGTTGGCTGCTTCGTAACTTGTTGCGGCTTAATGGTTAAATCAACGACAGCTAGTTGTTTCACACGTCCAAACCAACCATGTACAGGTTCAGAAATCACATCGATTTGAACTTGCTCACGACTAATTTGGATGGTTTTTAAACCCGTTTGAATTGCTTCTTCTACCGTGCGTCCCTGATATTTTGTCACCGTCAGATCCCCCATTAACCCGTCTAATTGCATTAATTGTAGCACGCAGACAGGTTCGCTTGCTGGTTCATGTCTGCAATCTTATTAAAGCCCTTATATTTTTAGACAATTATTTTAATTTTTCTGTGATCATTTCAATCAGTCGCTTGGCTAATACCGTCTTTGCCAGCGTTGGCAGTTGTTCTGGAGCATGCCCCGGTTGCAGAACCGTCACTTGATTCGTATCTACGCCAAAACCACTATCCGCTCTGGCGACATCATTTGCAATCAACATATCGAGTCGCTTTTTCGTAAGCTTTTGTTGTGCATTTGCTAACAGATTTTGTGTTTCTGCTGCAAATCCAACCATTAATTGCTGTTTCTTAGTCTGTGCCAATGTCTGTAAAACATCCGGGTTTTTCACTAATGCCAACGTCATTTCATCATTATCAACCGTCTTTTTGATCTTTTGATCGGCCACCTGTGCAGGTCGAAAATCCGCAATTGCGGCAGCCATAATCAGCACGTCAAGATCAGCAAAGTGTGTTTGAATCGCCGCTAACATTTCTCTGGCATCACTCACAGATACAACTGTTACACCCGCTGGCGTAGGCAAAGCAACCGTGCTCACTAACGTCACTGTTGCGCCTTGATCAGCCGCGGCGGCAGCAAGTGCGTACCCCATTTTGCCAGAAGAATCGTTACTGATGAAGCGAACCGGATCAATCCGCTCTTTCGTACCACCGGCAGTTACTAAAAAGCGACGACCTACTAACGGACCCGTTACCTTTGCCCAGTATGTTTGAACAAATGCCACAATCTGTGCTGGTTCTGGCAACCGTCCATGACCGGCATACCCTTCTGCTAACAAGCCTGTCGCTGGCTCCATGATAATGCGACCATCACCTTGCAATAGCTTTAGATTTCGCTGTGTCGCCGCTGCAGTCCACATATGTTCATTCATCGCTGGCACCAAAATAACTGGCGCAGTCGTCGCTAGCAACGCGCTGGTGACAACATCATCGGCAATGCCTGTGGCCAACTTCGCTAAGCTATTCGCAGTTGCCGGCACAACGACCGCTAATTCTGTCCAATCGGCTAATTCAATATGTGGTACATACGCGGTGTTATCGGCCCGAAAAAGATCAGTAATAACCGGTTGCTTTGTTAACGTTGCAAACGTTAGTGGCGTCACAAATTCAGTTGCTGCCGCGGTCATTGCCACGCGGACCTGTGCGCCTTGCTTCATTAGGCCGCGAACCACACTGGCCGCTTTGTAAACGGCGATACCACCTGTAATGTAAACTGCCACATGGCGATCTTGTAATGTCATGAGTGTTCCTCCTTTTGTGCGCGCATTGCCTCACGTTGTCGGTCTTCTCGTAACGCCCGAACCAAATTGACCAATGCTAATAAAATGGTGACGACTAATCCACTGATGGGAACAATCAAGACGGCAATCATCGCGATGATTAGTCCGCCATATAACGTCGCCGCACTATAACCAGTTAATTTACCAACAAAATCAATTTGTTCTGTTTGTCGTGGATTCAATCGCTTCAAGTCACGCGCCATGACGGTATAAGACAACGACCAAAGTAGTTGCACGATGATATACAACATTTCTGCAAGTCGTGAATTAGGAAACTCACCAACATACGCTGTAACATACGGGAAAAAGCTCAAACATAGCAGCCATAACATATTGTCCCAGTAGATGCGTGCTGTAACTGTTTCCGTCGTGTTGAATAAATCATGATGGTTATACCAAACCAACATAATAAACAAAAAACTGATCGCATACGCGCCAAATTTAGTGCTTTGTGACAGCAGGCTGTGCCAATGTATCCCCATTGGGACAGCCAACTGCAATACCAATAACGTGACAATTATGGCGATGATGCCATCGGTAAATGCAATCATGCGTTCCTTATCCATTTTAACAATTGCGCTTGTATGACGTGAAATAACAACCATCGAAGTAACAGCTGAAATAATCACGCCACCAATTCCTGCCAACGGGAAAACTGGCGTCAATAACAAGACAATGCCAGTTAATGTAAATCGATACCACACGTCTCGCTGCTGCCCGTTACCAAGTAATTGAAATTCCGCGCGCTGATGCGGATTTGCTTTCGTTAACGTATGCATCAGTAACGAATACGTACCCATCCAGATAATGCTTAATAGTACATAATTCGCTTCAGGTACCACCCGCAATGGATAACGTCCAACCCAAGCAGTCGCAACTGGAATCAGTGACATGACAAACACCCATAAGGTATTTGCCAAATACACTGGTAAATTTACGTGTTTCGCCGCACGAATAATATTGTGGTGGTTAAACCACGTGATCATAATCAACAAGAAACTGGTTATATATGCAATGATTGACCCTGCTTGACCCAGTACATCTCGTAAACTGTCATGTGCCGGAGGTTCAATCTCCAATATTAAAATGGTTACTTCAATGGCAATGATGGCGTCCGAAAAACCTGTGAAACGTGATTTATTCACCAGTACATCCCCTCTACCGTTTGTCTTACCATTAGTGTAATTTTATTTAGTCAGGAGCACCACCAAAAAATGCTCGTAAACTGGCTTTCTCAGAGAGTGGGACAAATGACTTATGTCCCAATCTCACCTTTTTATGGGTGCCTTCGGTAGTATCTAAAATCCATAATGGTTCACACCTTGAACTATTATAATAAACGCCCTATACTATAAGTAGTGAAGGGGCTTACATTCGCTAACTAACGGGGGTGTTTACATGCTTAAAAAAGTCCAACCAACTAACAGTGACATCAATCACATCACCGAATTACTTATTCACGGGCACTTAACTGATTTATATTCTTTGAAAAAGGTCAATGTCGCACTACCAGGTGCAAAAAAACTCAATTTTCGGGATATTCTGATAGTACTGCAGATTGGTTTAGAACCAGAAATCACCTCTTCTAAACTAAGTGAACTATTCCGCATATCCACACCGTTATTATCGACGCGTATCTCAAGTTTGATGCGCCTTGATCTCATTAAACAAGTTGAAGATCCTGACGACCGCCGCATTCATAAACTACTACTACGCTCTGCTGGGACAACCTTATTTAATGAATGGTACCAGCACATTAAAAACTTTGCTGTCGATATTTTAAATGACTTTCCGCGCGCCAGTATCGATGAAATGGAACACATTATTGATTTCATCGTTAAACATGCTGTTACCGGGCTTGGTAATCACAAAGCGTAACTAAAAATGGGCCTGGGACATAACTAACTATGTCTGCAGACCCATTGTTGTTTTCTGATTTTCAATAGCGGAAACGTGTGTCAAAAGTCAAGTCGCTGTGCAGACTACGAACAGCCTACCGGATTGAAGACCAATCCGTACGGCAGTTCTAGGTCTTGCTCACGACTTCCC
>NZ_JQCB01000001.1:271163-294649 GCF_001437435.1 Furfurilactobacillus siliginis
GATTTTTGAAATAATCACTTATTAAGTGGTGCTGGCTTACCGATTAGGTCCGCGACGTGCTTTACGAACTGCTCGTTCACGCGCTTTTTCGTGCTCTTTTTTAGCTGTTTGTGTTGCTTCACGTTCACGGATAATTTTCCATGGATTCTGAATCAACAATGTTTGACCTGCTTGGAAGGCGTTTGAGATCACCCAGTACAAGGACAACGCAGCTGGCACTGACATGGCAGTGAAGAAGATAATCACTGGCATTCCCCATACCATCACAGCATTCATGGAGTTTGTCTCTGGTTGACTCTTCGTACTCAACCAAGAACTAAGGAAGGTAAATACCGCAGCTAAGATTGGCAGTACGAAGTAAGGATCACGATCCCCTAATTGCATCCACAAGAAGGAACCGGTCTTTAAAACATCCGTCCGGTAAATAGCTTGATACAATGCCCAGATAATTGGCATTTGCACTAATAATGGCAAACAACCAGATACAGGATTGTAGCCGACTTCAGCATACAATTTACGCGTTTCTTCCTGTAACTTCTGCTGGGTTGCAGTATCACGGGAAGAATACTTCTTCTGCAAAGCTGAAATCTGTGGCTGAATTTCCTGCATTTTCCGCATGGAGCGCGTTTGGTAAATCATCAATGGCAAAATAATGATCCGGATGATCAGGGTAATCATGATGATCCCCATTCCGTAACCACCAAAGATCTTACTCAACCAAACAATAAATTCACTTAGATTATATAGAATCGTGTGATCCCAAAAACCCGTACTACTACTGTTGATAGCTTTTTTACCACACGCCGCTAAAAACAAGCTGGCTGCAGCAATCATCGTCAGCGCTAACCGACGGCGGCTCTTCTTGCCCGACCGCTTTTCGTTTGACTTCACAGTTTCGTCCTCATTCTTCTATCTATTATTAATCGTCAACCAACATTATTCTTCTGGTAATAACTTTGCTAACCGTAATGCGTGCAATAAATTCTGCTTGGTGTCTGCCATGGATAACCCATCAGCAGCTGGCCGAGCAATCACTAAAAAGTCCACATCCTGCTGTAGCATTGGTTTCACTTCTAGCAATGTTTGCCGAATACGACGCTTAACCCAGTTTCGATGTACCGCATTACCAATTTTCTTACCAACTGAAATGCCGACACGAAAATGTGGTTGCTTTGGCTTTGCCAACTTATAGATTACAAATTGACGATTCGCAATTGAGTTTCTAGTTTCAAAAACTGTCTGAAACTCACTTTCTTTTTTAATTCGATATGACTTTCTCACTAGCCCAAATCTCCTCAACGATACTAGTGGGTCAGCCCACCAGTTCACTTCTAACTAAAATGAAAATAAAAAAGGTCACTGAAAAATATCAGTGGCCTGTTTTTATGCAGATAATACTTTTCTGCCCTTTTGGCGCCGACGTGCTAACACCTTACGGCCGTTGCTTGTGCTCATCCGTTTCCGGAAACCGTGAACACGGCTGCGGTGACGCTTCTTTGGTTGGTAAGTTCTCTTCATGTGGATTGCACCTCCTTTAGGGTCGTCACGACAAAGATATCGCAATGGTGACGACAATCTTGGATATCTAGCGTTCCTATATTTTAGGTTAACTGCTAATTCCAAATCAAGATTTGAAACAGCAATAAATGCACGATCTAACTCATGCAGTTCTTAAACATAATAGCATAGTCAAACAGCCTTGCAAACAACAAAATGAATTTTCCCTTTACACAGTTATCCACAGGTTTTTATGAATAATCCACAGGCAGGGTGGATTACGCTTTTTAATATACGCTATTTACACAGCTTTATGCACGGCGAATACACAAAATAACAGGGTGGTTAAAAGTTATCCACAGACGATATTTTTCCTGTTGATAACTTTTTGAATCGTTGCTGTGCTGGTTTTAGTTAACCACATCTGCCGGTGGATAACTTGTTTCACAGACGGCTAACCCCGACTTTTCGGCACCCCTGTGGAAAAGTTACCCACCTGTGTGTGGAACATTTTCACTTTGTCCTTCGTAACCTGTGGAAAACTCGCTTTGTTCATGCTAAAGTTATCCCTGCGCATTCAATATGACTGCCTTTTTTGCAATTATTTCATTTATTAATATTCATCATTTCTAGGAGGCCTGTTTGTGATCGATAAAGAAACACTCTGGGATGGCCTTAAAAATAGTTTTCGCGCTAATCTGTCACCCGTTACGTTCAATACTTGGGTGGAAACTGCGAAACCACTATCTTACCAGCCACCACACCTGCAGTTACAAGTACCATCTCAGCTACATAAAGACTATTGGGAACGAACGCTCACACCAAAGTTAGTTGAATTTGCCTTTTCTGATTTTCAGGCTGAACTAGAACCAACCTATGTCATTGAAGGCGAGAAACCAGCAGTAACCCGCACTACAGTCACAGAAGAAAAACCTACAACGACGTCGGCCAAGGTCAACCACAGCAGTTCCTTAAACGATAAGTACACGTTCGACACATTTGTCATCGGTAAGGGGAACCAGATGGCAAATGCTGCTGCGATGGCCGTTTCTGAAGAACCGGGAACGTTGTACAACCCGTTATTTCTATATGGTGGTGTTGGTTTAGGCAAAACGCATTTAATGCATGCCATTGGCCACGCGATGATCGCCCGTAATCCCGACACCAACGTCATGTACGTGACGAGTGAAGAGTTTACAAATGACATGGTTTCTTCTATTAGAGATAAAACGCAAGAAGAGTTCCGTCAAAAGTACCGCTATGTCGATCTGCTACTAGTTGATGATATTCAGTTCTTTGCTGATAAAGAAGGGACTCAGGAGGAATTCTTCCATACTTTCGAGCAACTCTATAACAATAGTAAACAAATCGTTTTAACTTCTGATCGTTTACCAAATGAAATTCCTAAGTTGCAAGATCGGTTAGTTAGTCGGTTCAAGTGGGGCTTATCCGTTGATATAACTGCACCTGACTTAGAAACACGGATCGCCATTTTACGGAACAAGGCTGAACGTGAACAAATTGAGATTCCAGATGATGCGTTAGAAATTATTGCGAGCCAAGTTAACAGTAATGTGCGTGAACTGGAAGGTGCCTTAGCACGTGTACAGGCTTACTCCCAGTTACAAAACATTGGCATTGACGATGGTATGGTTCACAACGCTTTAAAGAGTCTGAACCTCGAAAACAAACCGGCCTTATCCATCGAATTGATTCAACAGAAGGTCGCTGCTTACTTTGACGTTAACGTGATCGATCTCAAAGGTAAGAAACGCATGAAAGAAATTGTCGTACCGCGGCAAATCGCCATGTATCTAGCGCGCGAACTGACAAATTCATCGTTACCAAAGATTGGGAAAGCATTCGGCGGTAAGGATCACACAACCGTTTTACATTCCTGCGATAAGATTGCTGAAAGTGTTTCGACAGACGCAAAACTTTCAGAAACCATTCAACAGCTTAAAATTGAGATACAACGCTAGGTTAAACTGGCGTATTATGTGAACCGAAGTCATTTTCATGCTGTGGATAAGTAAGACTTATTGGTCTGGGTTTTACACACGTTGTCCACAGGTGGAAAAGTAATAAGTGTCTTGCGTCCTAGTGGTTTTCCACAGGTTCCACAGGCCCTACTACTACGACTATCTTTTATATATTAAATTAAGTAATGGGGCGCTGCCCCAAACTTACATAAACAACTTGGGGGATCAACTTATGAAATTCACCGTCAATCGACAAAGTTTCATCAAAAAGCTCAATGACGTTTCACGTGCCATTTCAACAAAAACAACTATTCCGATATTGACTGGTTTAAAACTAGTTGTTACTGATAATGAAATTACGTTTACTGGATCCGATACAGACATTTCCATCGAAACCACGCTACGTGCTAATGACGATAATGCTGAATTAACTGTTGAAGAACCAGGTAACATTGTGTTGCCTGCACGGTTCTTCAGTGAAATCGTTAAACGTTTGCCAGAAGCAACGATGACGATTGCCGTTAAAGAAGGTTTCCAAGCAAACATCACCTCAGGCGCTGCAGCATTTACCATTAATGGGCTAGATGCAAATAATTACCCACATTTACCTGAAATTGAAAGCAATGACGAAGTAACCCTTGCTGGTGATGTCTTTAGAGATATCATCAACACAACCGTAATCGCTGTTTCAAATCAGGAAAGTCGGCCAATTTTGACCGGGGTTCATTTTACCCTTGCCGGCGACGAATTTACCGCTGTAGCGACCGATTCACATCGTTTAAGCCAACGCAAAGTCACGTTACCAAACCCTGCTAGCGAAACACATGACGTCATCATTCCAGGTAAGTCATTAGTTGAACTTTCACGGATGATCGGTGAAGAACAACAGGATGTTAAGATGCGTTTAGCTGAAAACCAGGTCTTATTCATGCTTGGTGACACAGCCTTTTATTCACGCTTATTGGAAGGAAATTATCCTGATACATCACGGTTGATTCCAAGCGAATCAGAGACCACGATGGAAATTTCCGCGCCTGCGTTATTGGCGGCTATTGAACGTGCTTCTTTGCTATCGCATGAAAGTCGAAACAACGTGGTTAAGTTGACGTTATCTGATACCGCTACCGATGCAACAGCAACTATTTTCGGGAACTCGCCTGATGTTGGTGCTGTTGAAGAAAATCTTTCCACGTTAGCGCTCGATGGTAACGATTTAGAAATTTCCTTTAACCCAGACTATTTGAAAGATGCACTTCGGTCATTTGGACAGTCACAAATTAAGTTGAGCTTCACTTCAGCACTGCGGCCCTTCACATTGGTTCCGAGTGAAGACGGTGAGAACTTCATTCAGTTGATTACGCCAGTGCGGACATTCTAGACACGCAATAAAAATAATCTGTTTTCACGATTTAGATTCATAAACTAAAGGCTCACGGACAGTTGTAAATTGTCTGTGAGCCTTTTTGTATGATCAAGACGTCTACCAGCTTGAAAAATTCGTTCGACACAATGTATTTTGCAAATAAATGCGCTGTGAGCGATTTTAAACCGTTGCCAGTATCTGGTGGTTAAAAACACCTAAAACGGATTCTGGGGCTGTTCATTGGCAAATCAATTGTTTTTCCATTTTCAAAACGGTATAATAGTTACTGTAAGTAAGGATGGTGTTAATTGTGAAAAAAGAAATCTTAATTGAAACAGCCTTCATTACTTTGGGCCAACTGCTGAAGGAAGAATCAATCATTGCTTCCGGTGGTCAGGCAAAGTGGTACCTCAAGGAAAATGCAGTGTCCGTTAATGGCGAACCTGATGACCGACGTGGGCGCAAACTTTACCCTGGTGATTCAGTGGATGTACCAGATAGTGGGCTATTTTTTATACGCGAAAAACAAGCGGAAGACAGTTCAGATAAGGACGCTTAATGTACTTGGAAAGTTTACACCTGAAGAATTTTCGTAATTACGATGCGTTGGATGTGACGTTTAATCAAGGCGTCAACGTACTGTTAGGTGAAAATGCACAGGGGAAGACCAATTTGCTGGAGGCCATTTACGTGTTGGCGTTAACGCGTTCACATCGGACCGCGAATGATCGTGATCTGATTAATTGGCAGGCAGATGCAGCACTTATTTCGGGGCGTGTGCATAAGCAAAACACAACGACACCGCTAGAATTAACCTTCAGCAAGAAGGGCAAAAAAGCACGGGTCAATCACTTGGAGCAGGCACGTCTGTCTGCATACATTGGGAATTTGAACGTGATTTTATTTGCGCCGGAAGACTTAGAGTTAGTTAAGGGATCGCCTTCCGTACGACGCCATTTTATCGATCAGGAATTTGGACAAATGAGTCCTAAATACCTGTATAACGCCGGTCAGTACCGAACGATCCTGAGGCAGCGAAATAATTATTTACGCCAGCTCCAACGTAAACAAGCGAAGGATTTGGTATACCTAGGTGTTTTAAGTGATCAGTTGGCAGCCTTTGGTGCAGAGTTAGTAGCAGCGCGGATTAATTTCTTGGCGCAGCTAGAGCAATGGGCTAAAGATGTTCATCAGGTGATATCACAGGAGCGCGAAGAGCTCGCTTTCTCATATGTTAATCAAGTTAAAGCGACTGCTGAAACAACGGTAGACGAGATATACCAATCGTACCAAGAACAGTTTGAACGCCAACAACATAAGGAAATTGAGCAGGGAACCACGTTGATTGGACCACATCGTGATGACCTTCATTTTTTAGTTAATGGCAAAAATGTACAGACATTTGGCTCTCAAGGTCAGCAACGAACGACGGCGCTGTCTGTTAAATTAGCTGAAATTGACTTGATGAAAGCCATTACCGGCGAATATCCAGTGTTGCTGCTAGATGACGTATTGAGTGAGCTCGATGACGCTCGTCAGACGCACCTTTTACGGTCCATTCAAGACAAGGTACAGACATTTCTAACGACGACATCATTGAGCGGGATTGCACGTAAGCTCATTAATGATCCGACGGTATTTGATATTACAAGTGGGAAGCTGGCCCCTGAATCGTCAGCAAATGAGTCGGACGCAGCGGAATGATGACTGTGCAGGATGCAGTTTCAAGGAGGAATTAGTTTGGCTGAACAAGATGAACAAAAACAAACACGGGTTGAACGTGAACGCGCAGAACAGGCTGAAGCGGACCAAGCATCAAAGGTTGCGTCAGATGATGCAACGGAACGTGAAGCTGAAGTTGGCAACTATAATGCCGACCAAATTCAGGTTCTAGAAGGACTTGAAGCGGTTCGTAAACGTCCTGGGATGTACATTGGAACCACGACATCACAAGGTCTCCATCATTTGGTATGGGAAATTGTTGATAATGGGATTGATGAAGCCCTGGCAGGGTTTGCCGATGAAATTAACGTAGTTGTCGAAAAGGATAACTCGATTACGGTTACTGATAATGGTCGGGGAATTCCCGTTGATATCCAAAAGAAGACCGGTAAGCCAGCCTTAGAGACTGTCTTCACGATTCTGCATGCCGGGGGTAAGTTCGGCGGTGGCGGATACAAGGTTTCCGGTGGTTTGCATGGGGTTGGTGCATCAGTTGTTAACGCCTTGTCATCTTCACTCGATGCGCGTGTTTTACGGAACGGTAAAGTCTATTACATGGACTTTGAAACCGGTCATGTGAAGACATCCATGAAGATTATTGGCGACACAGATCCACATGCGCATGGAACGATTGTTCATTTTAAGCCAGATGCTGATATCTTCCGTGAAACGACTGTGTATGACATTAAGACACTGACGACTCGGATTCGCGAACTAGCCTTCTTAAACAAGGGTTTGAAGATCACGATTACGGATAATCGAGTTGATGATCCAAAGACGGAAGTATTCCACTATGAAGGTGGTATCAAGGAATACGTTAAGTTCTTGGATGATGGAAAAGACGTATTGTTCAATGATCCAGTCTATGTTGAAGGTACGCAAAACGGCATTGTGGTTGAAGTTAGTCTGCAATATACAGATGACTTCCACAGTAATTTATTGACGTTTACCAACAACATTCACACCTATGAAGGTGGAACTCACGAAACAGGGTTTAAGTCTGCCTTGACTCGGGTTATCAATGACTATTCACATAAGAGTGGCCAGTTGAAGGATAACGATGATGCGTTGTCTGGGGATGATGTTCGTGAAGGTTTGACAGCTGTTGTCTCCATCAAACATCCAGATCCACAATTTGAAGGGCAAACAAAGACTAAATTGGGGAACTCAGATGCCCGGACTGCAACGGATCACTTGTTTAGTGACACATTCAGCCGGTTTATGATGGAAAATCCCGATACTGCTCGTAAGATCGTTGATAAAGGAATTTTGGCTTCAAAAGCACGGGTTGCCGCAAAGCGTGCGCGTGAAGTAACACGGAAGAAGTCAGGACTAGAGATTTCTAATCTGCCTGGTAAATTGGCAGACAACACGTCAAAAGATCCTGCTATTTCAGAATTGTTTATCGTCGAAGGGGATTCAGCCGGTGGTTCTGCTAAGCAAGGTCGGTCACGTTTAACACAAGCAATTTTGCCAATTCGTGGGAAAATTTTGAATGTTGAAAAGGCCAGTTTGGATCGTGTGTTAGCTAACGAAGAAATTCGGTCACTATTTACCGCCTTAGGAACAGGTTTTGGGGAAGACTTTGATATTTCAAAGGCCAACTACCACAAACTAATCATCATGACTGATGCCGATGTCGATGGCGCCCATATTCGGACGTTGCTACTGACATTGTTCTATCGCTTCATGCGGCCAATGATCGATGCTGGCTACGTGTACATCGCGCAGCCACCGCTGTACCGTGTTGCGCAAGGAAAGATGATGCAATACATTGATTCAGATGAAGAACTAAACACTGTTTTAGGGCAGTTACCACCTTCACCGAAACCAATGATTCAACGGTACAAAGGGCTTGGTGAAATGGATGCAGAACAGTTATCTGAAACCACTATGGATCCAGAAAAACGCCGTTTACTGCGGGTTGACCCACAAGACGCTATAGAGGCCGATAAGGTCTTTACGATGTTGATGGGTGACAAAGTTGAGCCTCGGCGGCAATTCATTGAAGAAAATGCGAAGTTTGTTGAAAACCTTGATGCTTAATGAGTAATGTCTGTAGGCTGAATATGAAGACAAAGGAGTAGCGAAATGAGCGAAGATTTACCAAGTCGCATAACTGACGTCAATTTGTCGCAAACAATGCGGACATCCTTCTTGGATTACGCAATGTCTGTTATTGTCGCCCGGGCGCTACCTGACGTACGTGATGGGATGAAACCGGTTCATCGCCGGATTTTATACGATATGCACGAGTTAGGTAACACGCCTGATAAGGCTTATAAAAAGTCAGCCAGAATCGTTGGGGACGTTTTAGGTAAGTATCACCCCCATGGTGACAGTGCGGTGTATGAATCAATGGTCCGGATGGCACAGGATTTTAGCTATCGGTACATGTTGGTTGATGGTCATGGTAACTTTGGTTCCATTGATGGTGATGGTGCCGCTGCCATGCGGTATACCGAAGTTCGGATGAGTAAGATCACGTTGGAAATGCTGCGTGATATCAATAAAGATACGATTGATTTTCAAGATAACTATGATGGTACTGAACGCGAACCTGCTGTTTTACCTGCCCGTTTCCCTAATTTATTAGTGAACGGTGCTTCTGGGATTGCCGTGGGGATGGCCACCAGTATTCCACCACATAACTTGTCTGAGGTTATCAGTGGGATTCACATCTTGATGGACAATCCTGATGCAACGACTGCTGATTTGATGGAGGCTATTCCAGGGCCTGATTTCCCAACTGGTGCGATTGTCATGGGTAAAGCCGGTATTCGGAAAGCCTATGAGACCGGTAAGGGTTCCATCACTGTGCGGTCAAAAGTAGACATTGAAACAGCGAAAAATGGGCGTGAACGGATCATCGTAACCGAATTACCATACATGGTTAACAAGGCACGATTGATTGAACACATTGCAGAACTTGCGCGTGACAAACGAATCGAAGGTATCACTGATATCAACGATGAATCTGACCGTGAAGGTTTACGTGTTGTGATTGACGTTCGTCGGGACATGTCGGCATCAGTTATCTTGAACAATTTGTACAAGATGACCATGTTGCAGACGTCCTTTAGTTTCAACATGTTGGCGATTGAAGATGGCACACCAAAGGTATTGAGCCTGAAACAAATCTTGGTCGACTACTTGAAGCATCAAGAAAAGGTCATTCGTCGTCGGACACAGTTTGAATTAAAACGTGCTGAAGCGCGGGCCCACATTCTTGAAGGTTTGCGAATTGCCTTGGATCATATTGATGCGATCATTTCGATTATTCGTAATTCACAAACAGCTGATGTTGCTAAATCACAGTTGATGAACAATTACTCCTTGTCTGACAAGCAGGCGCAAGCCATTTTGGACATGCGGCTCGTACGTTTGACTGGTTTGGAACGCGGCAAGATTGAAGACGAATACAACGGCTTGATGGCTGACATTACTGATTACAAAGACATTCTTGGTCATGAAAGCCGTATCAACGAGATCATCTACCAAGAATTATTAGAAATTCAGAATAAATTTGGTGATGCACGGCGGACTGAACTTCAGGTTGGTGACGTAACCAGCATTGAAGATGAAGATCTGATCGAAGAAGAAGATGTCATCGTGACATTGACCCATAACGGGTACATCAAGCGTCTCCCAACCACTGAGTTCAAAGCGCAACATCGTGGTGGTCGTGGGATTCAAGGCATGAACGTGCATGATGATGACTTCATCGAGCATTTGATCTCAACTTCAACGCATGACCGGCTGATGTTATTTACGAATACCGGTAAGGTTTATGCCATGAAGGGGTATGAAATTCCTGAATATGGTCGTACTGCTAAAGGAATTCCAGTTATTAACTTGCTTGGTGTTGATGCAGGCGAACGGATTCAAGCTGTTATCAACGTTAAGGGTGATCCGAGCGAAAGTGATAATTTCTTATTCTTTACGACGGTTAAAGGGGTTGTTAAGCGGACCCCTGTGACGGATTTTGCAAATATTCGTCGTAATGGTCTGAAAGCAATCAACTTGCGCGAAGAAGATGAGTTGATGAATGTTTCCATCACCGATGGCCATCAAAATATGATTATCGGAACGCATGGCGGTTATGCTGTCTCCTTTGCTGAAGACGCTGTTCGGGAAATGGGTCGTTCTGCTGCCGGAGTTCGTGGAATTCGTTTACGTGACGATGATTACGTTGTCGGTGCTGATGTATTGACACCTGACAGCCACGTCTTGGTCATCAGCGAAAAGGGTTACGGTAAACAAACCAAGGCCAGCGAATACCCAATCAAAGGGCGCGGTGGTAAAGGAATCAAGACTGTTAATGTGACCGAGAAAAATGGTCCGTTAGCAGGGTTGACCACGGTTACTGGCACAGAAGATATTATGCTGGTTACTAATAAAGGGGTCATGATTCGTTTCAACATCAATTCTGTTTCTGAGACGGGTCGGGCAACTTTAGGGGTGCACTTGATTCGGATCGATGAAGAGTCAACAGTTGCCACCATGGCGAAGGTTGAACCAGAAGCACCAGAGGATGAACCGACTGAAGGTGACACATCGGTTGCTAGCGATGAACCAGCTGGGGATGCTGACGTACAGGTCAATGAATTATTGAACCGTGCGCAAGCAGATCAAGATGATTCATCGACTGACGATGAATAACGAGTAATGATTAAAAAAACAAGCGCGTCGACAATTCGAAAGAATTATTGACGCGTTTGTTTTTTTAGTTTGCGATTACTTTTCAAACGGATGAGCGTCAGCAATTGATTTCACAGACAAAATTACGCATAATGAAAGCGTTCTTAATAAACTTAACGGGGTGACTTACATGAGTGAGCAAAATGGGTTATTGGTTGTAACGACTGAACACATTCCTGGTCAAGAGTATGAAGTAATCGGCGAAGTGTTTGGCTTAACGACGCAATCAAAAAACGTTGTTAAAAATATTGGCGCCGGTTTGAAAAATATCGTCGGTGGTGAAATTAAGGCGTACACAGAGCTACTAAGTGAAGCGCGCGATATCGCAATTTCACGATTACGAGAGAATGCAGCAGCAATGGGTGCAGATGCAGTGGTCATGATGCGGTTTGATTCTGATTCAATCAGTCAGGATATGGAAACCGTGGCCGCATATGGTACGGCTGTTAAATTTAAATAAATTGAAACAGCACACGAGCAAACGTGTGCTGTTTTCGTATGTAATAGGTGTGTGAACGAACAGCAGGAAACGGGAAGGTTCCGTCGTGTCATTGTTATTTAGGAATGTCCATGCTATACTTTTAGCTTGTGAGCGTTCGCCATTTTAGCGAATGACTTCTTACCTGCTGCAAGACAGTGGGTCAAAGACCATAAGGAGGTATACAGTCGATGTTAGCAACTAAGTACGAAATTACTTACATTGTTCGTCCTGACTTGGATAACGAAGCTAAGCAAGCCTTAGTAGAACGTTTTGACAAGATTTTAACGGACAACGGTGCACAAATTGCTGATTCAAAAGACTGGTCAACTCGTCGCTTTGCGTACGAAATTGGAGGCTTCAACGAAGGTACTTACCACGTTGTTAACCTAACCACTGACCAGGCTGAAGCTTTAAACGAATTTGATCGTTTAGCTAAGATCAGCGATGGCATCTTACGTCACATGATCGTAAAACGTGACGCTGAATAGTTTTAAAATCAATTTTTAGAGAGGAGCACTTCACATGATTAATCGCGCAGTTCTAACCGGACGCTTAACCCGTGATCCTGAAGTTCGTTACACACAATCAGGCGCTGCTGTTGCAACCTTTACATTGGCTGTGGACCGTCAGTTCACTAACCAGTCAGGGGAACGCGAGGCAGACTTCATTAACTGTGTAATCTGGCGTAAATCAGCAGAAAACTTTGCTAATTTCACGCATAAAGGTTCACTAGTTGGTATCGAAGGCCGTGTGCAAACACGGAACTACGAGAACCAACAGGGTCAGCGCGTGTATGTCACTGAAGTGGTCGTTGAAAACTTCGCCTTATTAGAATCACGTTCTCAAACGGAGCAACGTTCTACTAATGGCGGTGGTAACAACGGCGGCTTCAACAACAATGCTCCTCAATCTGGAAGCGCCAATCCGTTTGGTGGTAATAATGGTGGTGCAACGAACAATGCACCAGCTGCTAATAACAACAACCAGAGTAACCAACCAGCTGATCCTTTTGCCGATAATGGCGAGAGCATCGACATTTCGGATGACGACCTTCCATTCTAGTCTGTAGAAATTAGGAGGATTATACAATGGCAGATCAACGTCGTCGTGGTGGTAACCGTCGTCGCCGTAAGGTAGACTTCATCGCTGCAAACCACATCGAATACATCGATTACAAAGACACTGAATTGTTGCAACGCTTCATTTCAGAACGAGGCAAGATTTTACCTCGTCGTGTGACTGGTACGTCCGCTAAGAACCAACGTCGTTTGACGGTGGCAATCAAGCGTTCACGGATCATGGGATTACTTCCCTTCGTTGCAGAAGACTAATCAATTTTTAAACACAGTCCCTTGGGGCTGTGTTTTTTTGTGACAATTTTTAGGGTTGTGATGATGAAGCGTCTGCTTTTGGCGCGTGGTGCCTTGCACCGGTAGATGTGATAAACTGTTAGCAGGATTTCATCGAAAGGAGCAGTCATGATGAAGCAGTTATGGGCACGGTTACGGTTGCCTGTTTTCATGCAGAATAGTCGGTTGCGTTGGATTGCTGTATATGGTCTAGGGCTAGGCTTGTTAGGTGTGATTACCGCATTTCTCGTTAACTGGATTTTTGGTTTGATTGTATTGGTGGCGGCGGTAATCGTCCTCATCGTGATTTTTAATACATTACAAGAAATTAGTATTGATACACAGGAATTTATCGCGGATCTATCTTATCGCATCAAGCGCGGTGAACAAGAAGCCTTGATTGAGATGCCAATGGGAATTTTGATCTTTAATGAGCAGCAACGAGTTGCGTGGATTAATCCATACTTGCAAAAGTATTTTGGTGAAACAGAGATTCTTGGTAAAACGGTGGCTGAAGTAGATCAACCGCTAGCAGATGCGATTACAGAACACACACAAGATGAGTCATATGGCACGATTACTTGGAATGACAAACAATTTTATGTGTTGGTACAAGCAGAACTAAACGTTGTGTACTTGATGGATGTGAGTCACTACGCACAAATTGAACGTGATTATCACAATGAACAATTAGTACTAGGTAACATTTCGCTAGATAATTATGATGAAGTTACTCAAAGTATGAGTGATTCTGATATTTCAACGCTTAGAAATTATGTCACCAGCACACTGACAGATTGGACGAAACAGTTCAATATGTACCTACGGCGGTTAAATTCTGACCATTACTTGATTGTTGGCCATTTACAAGATTTAGAGCGCTTGGAAGATGATAAGTTTAAAGTATTAGACACTATTCGCGAAACGACTTCAAAACAAAACTATCCATTAACGTTGTCCATGGGAATTGCTTATGGACTAAAGGACTTGAATCGTTTAGCTAGCCTGGCCCAGAGTAATTTGGACTTGGCGCTTGGACGTGGTGGTGACCAAGTCGTTGTTAAGGCTGAGGATGAGGAAGCCCGTTTTTATGGCGGGAAGACGAACCCAATGGAAAAACGGACACGTGTGCGTGCGCGAATGATTTCGCAAGCTTTGCAGGAATTATTTAGCCAGTCAGACCAGATATTTGTCGCTGGGCACCAAACGCCGGATATGGATTCGCTGGGAGCAACCTTAGGAATTCGCCGGATTGCTCAGATGAATGGCAAGAAATGTTGGATTATTCTGGATGAAGACCAACAAACGCATTCAGATATTCATCAATTGCTTAAGGAATTAGATAACTACGCTGAGATTAAAGATGCCATCATTACACCGGCAGATGCCGCTAATCGTGCCACAGAGCAAAGTTTATTAGTTATGGTGGATCATTCTAAACCATCGCTTTCGATGGCTCAGAGTGTCTATGAGCAGCTTCAAAATCGCACTGTAATTATTGACCACCATCGCCGCGGGGAAGAATTCCCTGAGAATCCGATTCTGGTCTATATTGAACCATATGCGAGTTCCACTTGTGAGTTGATTACGGAAATGTTAGAGTATCAGCCACAGGAAGCAAATGCGATTAACAAGATTGAAGCGACTGCGATGTTATCAGGGATTGAAATCGATACGAAGCGGTTTACGAATCACACGGGTACGAGAACGTTTGACGCAGCCAGTTACCTTCGTTCAGCAGGCGCTGATTCAGAGCTGATCGCGCAGTTCAATAAAGAAAATCCAGATAGCTATATGCAACGGAATCACTTAATCAGTCTTGTTGAATTAGTTGATCAGCATGTCGCGTTAATTGCTGGGGAAGACGGACAAAGCTATGATTCAGTGACAGCGGCGCAGGCGGCTGATTCGCTGCTTAATATGGCTGGCATCATGGCTTCTTATGTGATTACGGAACGTGCAGACGGACGCGTCGGAATCTCGGCTCGGTCAACTGGAGAAATCAACGTTCAATTAATGATGGAACAAATGGGTGGTGGCGGTCATTTACAAAATGCCGCTACCCAGATTGAAAATAAGCGCGTTAGTGAAGTTCGCCAAGAGTTGTTGAATCTGATCAATCACCAGGCTGAAGAAACCGCGCAGGAGATAAAGGAGTAATACTCATGAAGGTTATTTTTACACAGGATGTTCGCGGCCGCGGTAAGCGTGGCGAAGTTAAAGATGTTCCAGATGGCTATGCCCAGAACTTCTTGATTAAGACCGGTAAAGCCAAAGCGGCCACTGCGTCAGCGTTAAGTCAGCTGCAAGGGCAACAACGAGCAGAAGCACGTGAAGAAGCAACTGAATTAGCAGAGGCACAAGCATTAAAGGCTCGTCTTGAAGCTGATGAAACAGTTGTTGAAATTAAGGCGAAGGCTGGGGCAGATAGTCGACTATTTGGTTCAATTCCTTCAAAGCAGATTGCACAAGCATTAGCACAGCAGTTTGATTTGAAGTTGGATAAACACAAGATTGAGTTACCAGATCCAATTCGGGCATTAGGCTACACCAATGTACCGGTTAAGCTACACAGTCAGGTAACGGCAAAAATTCGTGTCCATGTGGTTGAACAATAATAGCTCATATTTTGCCGCACTATTTCCCGGGAAATGGTGCGGTCTTGTCGTAATAATGATTAATTAACGGAGAACACATGGATAACGTAGATTTTCGAGAGCAGACACCACCACAAAATGTAGAGGCTGAACAGGCAGTATTAGGGGCAGTCTTCTTAAGTAATGATGCCTTGCCAGAAGCACTGGAATATTTGCAGCCAGCTGACTTTTATCGGCGGGCACATCAAATCATTTTCCAGGCAATGGTCGACTTAAATAATAATGGAACCGTCGTTGATGCTGTCACGGTCAATGATGCATTGACCGCTAATGGTCAAATTGAGGATGTCGGCGGGGTTACTTACATCGCTGAGTTGGCACAAGCGGTTCCAACTGCTGCCAACGTTGGTTATTACGCCAAGATTGTGCAGGAAAAGGCACTCTTACGGCATTTGATCAAAACGGCTACTGATATCGTGACCCATTCATATAATGAAGATGACGATGTGACCACGTTGCTAGAAAACGCGGAAACAGAAATTATGAAGGTTGCCGATGATCGGAATAGTGGTGGTTTTAAGCCGATTGCTGATGTGTTGAACCAGGCGATGAATACCGTGAATGAGTTGTCAAAGCACGGTGATGAAATCACAGGCTTAGCAACCGGGTTCCATGAACTAGATAAGATGACGACTGGGTTACACGACGATGAACTCGTTATTCTAGCAGCCCGTCCTGGGGTCGGGAAAACGGCCTTCGTGTTGAACATTGCTGAAAATGTTGCGACCAAGACGAATAAGACAGTTGCCTTGTTTAGTTTGGAAATGGGTGCTGAGTCATTGGTCAACCGGATGCTTTGTGCTGAAGGTAGTATCGATGCCAATCATTTGCGGACCGGTCAATTAACGGATGAAGAATGGCAAAACTTGGTGGTTGCTATGGGTGCTTTATCCAAGACAAGTGTATTTATTGATGATACACCGGGGAATCGAATGGCTGAAATCAGTGCTAAGTGCCGACGTTTGGCTAAAGAGCATGATTTAGGAATCATTATTATCGATTATCTTCAGTTAATTGAAGGTGGTAATAAAGAAAACCGACAACAAGAAGTGTCTGATATTTCGCGTCAGTTAAAGAAACTTGCTAAGGAACTAAGCGTACCAGTAATTGCGTTGTCGCAATTATCGCGTGGCTTGGAACAGCGGCAGGACAAACGCCCTGTTTTGTCAGATATTCGTGAATCAGGATCAATTGAACAAGATGCTGATATCGTCGCGTTCCTGTATCGTGATGATTATTATCAACGAGATAATGATGACGAGGATAGTAACAGTGATCCACGTGAAGATGAGGATCAAAATGTTGGGGAAGTTGAAGTCATTATTGAGAAAAACCGTTCTGGTGCGCGAGGAACTGTAAAACTACTATTTGTTAAGTCCTATAACAAGTTTTCAAATATCGCATATACGGCTCCAGGACAGTAGCGTTAGTTTAACGAGTACAGGAAAGAGAGCGACAAAAGTCAGGAAGTAACGAGCATGACCTAGAACGATCGTACAGAGTGGTCTTCAATCCGGTAGGTTTTTCGTAGTCTGCACAGCGACTTGATTTTTGGCACTATTGAAACTTAGAAAACAACAATGGGTCTGTGGACATAATTAGTTATGTCCCGGACCCTTTATCAGATGGATAACATATTTCCAGGGAAATATTGAGGGGAGGAACTATGCGACAGGAAAATACAGGTAAGGAAATCAAGTTACCTTGGCTATTAGCGGCTGGGCTGCTTAATAATATGGGTCAAAGTTTCATTTGGCCATTAACAACTATCTACATCCACGATGCCTTACATGAATCATTGACCGTGGTTGGGTTGGTACTACTACTTAATTCTGCTGCCAGCATTGTTGGTGCATATTTAGGTGGTTGGTTATTTGATCGGGTCAATGCTTATAAACTAACGTTGATTGCAACGCTTTTTGAATTGACGGCCACAGTATTTCTGATTTTTTGGCATGGATGGCCGGCCTTTCCAATTGGCCTTGTATTTATGGGCTTTGGGAGTGGCTTGTTGATCACTGTAATCAATTCACTGGGAACAACGATTAAGAGTCATGATGGGCGCTATGTGTTTAACATGATTTACTTCATGCAAAACCTAGGTGTAGTTTTTGGCACGATGATGGTTGGATTTGTGTACCAACACGGAGTTCAGTATTTATTCATTATCACGGCGGCCATGTACATTGGTTATTTCTTCATTGCATTAACACAATTCAATGTGCCAGCAGTTACTGAACATGCCACCCATAGCAAACATGAAACGATCAACCGGAAATTACCGCGACCAAATCGAATCGTTATCTGGACCTTTTTTATTGCCTTAATTGTGATTTGGATTATGTATGAGCAATGGGTTTCAAATATGGCGGTGTACATGACGGATCAAGGCATTCCGCTGACGAAGTATAGTTTCTTATGGACGGTTAATGCTGGTTTGATCCTGGTATTTCAACTAGGGGTTAACTTCTTAGGAGAACGAATTCGCAATCCGTACTATCAGATTATCCCAGGTATCTTGGCCGTGGCGTTTTCTTTTGTGATTTTACTGTTTGTTAAGCAGTACGCCGGCTTTGTGTTAGCCATGGCTGTTTTGACATTAGGTGAAGCAACGGCTTTTCCTGCCATACCGGCGCTGGTTAACCAGTTGACACCATTGGATATGAAAGGAAAGTATCAAGGATCGGTGAATGCTGCAGCCTCCGCTGGACGTGCGCTAGGGCCCTTGCTAGGCGGCATCTTGATTGATGCTACTTCCTACAAATTCATGTTTGGGTTTGCCGCTGTTGCTGTCGTAGTGACGTGGGTGATGGTAATTGTCATTCGTCGCTGGCAATATCATAAGACAACGCATTATTAATGGGGATTGCTTGGCATTAGATGCGGTTATTAATTGACAATTAAATTGATTAACGCTAATCTATCTTTAAACAACTGACAAAAAATAAGTGAAATTAGTTTACATGATGCTGTGTGAGCTACAACCAAAGAGAAAGTTATCTAATAATGGCTTTCTAAGTGGCAGCAAAGCCGCTTCGCCCTTGGACCGTTAACGGCAGGGAGGGGCGCGCTTTTTTGTTTGACCTTATTTGTCAGAAAGGACAGTTGTATGTGGAAGATTATCACGGATGCGATTCCGCAGCTATTAGTTGCGGGGCTGAAATTCACACTCCCGATGGCCATTATTTCGTTTGTCATTGGCATGGTGATTGCTTTAGCAGTTGCCTTAACAAGAATCAGTACGAAGCGTGGCGCGTTTAACTTATTGCGGTGGTTGGCTAGTGCCTATGTGTGGTTATTTAGAAGTACACCGTTGTTAGTGCAATTATTTATTGTTTACTTTGGACTACCACATTTAATTATTCCGGGGGTCTTTCCAGAGGGAATCAAGTTAGATCCGTTCATGGCAGGAATTATCACCTTTTCGTTAAATACTGGTGCCTACTGTGCTGAAACAGTTCGCGCCTCATTGCTGTCAGTACCACAAGGACAATGGGAAGCGGCCTATGCGATTGGTATGCGGCGGGGTATGGTCTTACGGCGGATTATTATCCCGCAAGCCTTGCGGACCGCGTTACCGCCACTCAGCAATAGCTTTATTGGCCTTGTTAAAGATACATCGCTAGCCGTATCCATTACAATTGTCGAAATGTTTGAAGTGAGTCAACAAATTGCGGCCACTAATTATCAGCCATTATTGATGTATACCTTAGTCGCCTTGTTGTATGCAGTTTTCTGTACTGTGCTAAGTTGGCTGCAAAGTTGGTTAGAGCGGAAGTTTTCTGCTTATACAAGCGTTGAAGGAGGGATGATTTCATGATCGAACTCACACATTTAACGAAACGATTTGGCGATAATGTTGTTTTGAATGATATTTGTACAACCTTTCCTGAGCAGGAAACTACAGTTATCTTGGGACCAAGTGGTTCAGGAAAATCAACGTTGCTTCGCAGCTTAAACTTACTTGAACACCCTGAAGAAGGACAGTACCAAATTGATGACTTGCAGGTGAATTTTGCTGAACCAATCAGTTCACAGACGACATTTGCGGTGCGCCAGAAAACTGAGATGGTGTTTCAAGGATTTAATCTTTTTCCACATATGACGGTGTTAAAAAATCTGATTGAGGGACCTGTCCACGTATTGAAGAAGCCGAAAGCTGATGCAATGGCGGAGGCTAGTACGTTACTGAAACATGTGGGTTTGGCGGATAAGGCAGATGCGTATCCTTCACAGTTATCAGGTGGGCAAGCACAACGAGTGGCCATCGCGCGCAGTTTGGCGATGCATCCACATTATATTTTATTAGACGAACCGACCAGTGCGTTAGATCCTGAGCTAGAACTTGAAGTGTTGAAAGTCTTATTAACCATTCATGAACAACAACAGTCGATGGTAATCGTGACACATAATATGAGTTTTGCGAAGCGTGTTGCGAATAAGATTTTGTTTATTGAAAATGGCGATGTACAATACGACGGTTCCGCTGCAGGTTTCTTCGCTTCAGAAAATCCACGCATCAAACGGTTTATCGATTCGATGTCATTTACGATTTAGAAATAGAAGGGAAGTTTCATAATGAATAAGAAATTTGTGTATGCTTTAATTGCAGTTGCAACTGCGGGTTTAGTTACGTTCGGCTTAGGAAGCCATCAAACGGCCTCCGCTAAGAGTGCTAGTTATCAAGATGAATTGGTTAAAAAAGGAACTTTAACAGTTGGCTTAGAAGGTGTCTTTCCACCTTACTCATATCGAAAAGATGGTAAATTGACCGGCTTTGAAGTTGATTTAGCTCGTAAACTGGGTAAGGAAATGAATGTGAAGGTTAACATTGTCCCAACTAAATGGGATGGGTTGATTGCAGGTGTTGGTAGCAAGCGGTTTGATGTCGTTATTAACAACGTTACGCCAACACCTGAACGACGGAAGGCATATGCTTTCACGACGCCTTATATTTATTCTCACTATGTTTTAGTGACGCAAAAGAAAGATACCAAGATTAAATCAGTAAAAGATATCAAAGGGAAGAAATTTGTTGAAGGAACGGGTACGGATAACCAGCAAGTTGCCAAGAAATTTGATGCAACAGTTATTCCTAACAGTAACTTCGATACGACGCTTGATATGATCAAAGATGGTCGGGCTGATGGCACGGTTAACTCTGAATCAGCTTGGCGCGACTACAAGAAAACTAATAGTGCCGCTGGTCTAAAGGCACAAAAGATTGCGAATAAAGATGTTGAACCTGCAGAGGTTGCAGCGTTGTTAAGCAAACAGTCGCCAGCATTACGTAAGCAAATGAACAAAGCGCTGTCTAAAATGCGTGCTGATGGGTCGCTCAAACAGCTATCTGTTAAGTACTTTGGAACTGATGTAACAAAAAAATAGTTGTTCCACGTGAAACAAAGACGCGTCTCAGCAAGAAAATGCTGGACGCGTCTTTTGTTTGAATTTATTTAGGTTGGCCGGCGACCAGATAAAGTGCAATCGCAATCGCGACATAAACGAAGCGACCAATAAGCGGCCACCAGCGAATGCTGCCTTTGGATCGGTCGGTTTGGTAAGCAAGTTCTAAGGAACCAATCATGCCAACGACCATGAATGCCCAACTGGCAATTGTCAAAGACATGCAAACAGTTACTGCGGACCACCACATTGCCAACTGAGTGGAGACAGCTTCATCTGCATATGCACGAACGGTGGTAATTAAACAGGCGGCGACATAGCCGACAACTAATAATTGGGCAAGAATGTATAACAATAGGTCAGCCTACTTTCATTAACAGTTAGTAGACTCATTGTACCGCACGACTGAGTGCACGACTAGAACATGGTTGGTACAATGCCACCGTCCATGCGAATTGCGTTACCACTAAAAGCACCAACGGCTGGGCTAGCGACAAAGGCCACTAACTTACCGATTTCCTCTGGACGAATGAGGCGTCCTAATGTTGATGTTGGACGGTTTTTAGCCATATATTCACGTTCTTTGGAAGCAAAATCCATGTTTGGATCAGGATAAAGATCATTGATGAAATCAACAACGCCTTCAGTTAACGTTGATCCTGGCATCACGGTGTTGACAGTGACCCCAGTAGCTTTTGTTAAATTAGCCATGCTCTTAGCTAAGTTTAATTCCATTGCTTTTGTCATAGAATATTGAGGCATTTCTGGTGAAGGTTGGATGGCAGCCTCACTGGCAATGAAAATGATGCGCCCGAAGTTTTGTTTGAGTAAGCCAGGTAAGTAGAACTTCGCAAGTGCATTGCCACTGAGGACATTCGTTCTGAAATACCGTTCCCAGGTGTCATCATCAATATCGAAGTAATCCATTGCTTCGAAAATACCCATATTGTTGATAAGAATATCGAGGGTTGGAAAGGCAGTTTCAAGCGCTGTTCGACCATCGGCGGTCGTTAAGTCAAATGGCGCGGCTTTCAACTTTGCAGTTGGTACGGTCGCTACAATATCAGTCATTGCTTGGCTTACGCTAGCTTGGCTACGCCCGTTGATAATAACGGTTGCGCCTTCCTTAGCCATTTCAATGGCAATGGCTTTGCCGATGCCTTTGGTTGAGCCAGTAATTAAAGCAACTTTATCGGTTAAATTTAGTTCCATAATAGTTATCCTCCATGAGTGTGTCACTGTTAGGATAAGCGGCACGTATCTAAACAACAAGTAGGCACTTTTCGGTAACTAAACAAAAAATTACCCAAGGATCGGGGGGATCCTTGGGTAATTATCATTCTAGAGAGAGTCTTAACATATCTGGGGGAGATACATTACGTCAAGGAAGTGAGGGGTAGGTGCTTCCTTGATGATTACTATCATAAGCAGGCTACCTAAAAATAACCTTAAAATGGATTTATGAAAAGGTTGCGACAAAGTGATTGGATAACAAGCCACTAACAAGCATAAATAGCGGCTTCGCAATCTAATTGTTGGTATAATAGCGCTACAAAACTAAATTTAAATTGGAGGATAAGAAATATGGAATTAACAGGTACTGATTTTGATATTTTAAGTGCAATTGCAGATGGCCGTGTGGAGCCAGGCACATCTGTCCATCATTTTGTGGACTATTGTGACAATGCGATTGGTGGCAATCCACAACCATTAATTGATGCTGGTTACATCGAAGCAACAGAATTTGCAGTTACCGGTTTAACAGAACTGGGTAAAAAGGCATTAGCAGATCATCGCGCAGCACAACAATAAGCTGTTCTAAGGTAGTTTCGACCTGTAAAGTGTGCCATAATTAGCAGCATTAACTTACAGGCAAAGGACGGTTTCTACATGAATCAACAATGGCACGATCAAGCAGTAAGCGCAGTTTACACGCTACTTCGGTGGGCGGGGATGATCAATATTTTTGTTGGTGTCTTTTTAGCATGGACTGTAATGAATGCTGGTGCAAACTTTGCATTTTATATGTTGACGCTATTACCAGCAATTGTTGGTGTGTGGCAGTTTACGAAGGCACGTCAACTGACTGATCGCTGGCTGATTAATGGCGGTCTGTTTTACGGGCAGGCAATTCTAAGTTTTGTCTTTGCATCCTGGATTGCAAGTATTCTGTTATGGATTGCTGGCCATCGTTTACAAGTTCTTGCTAGTCAGCAGCAATAGTTCGTTTAGTGAACAAAAGCCTAAGTTAGCGAATTTTCGTGCACTAAGGTGGTAGATTGCAAATTTAATCCGAATTTTTGGACAAATTTGTCAGCATAACCTGAT
>NZ_JQCB01000010.1 GCF_001437435.1 Furfurilactobacillus siliginis
GTTTCGTCTTAACATTGTTCAGTTTTCAAAGATCTACTTCGTTGCCTCAAGACAACTTTTATACTATATCATTTGACCATTTCTTGGTCAAGGATAATTATCAGGAAATATTTACTGCAACGCTTGTTGCTCAAGCACTCCCTGACAACATAAGTTATCTTAGCAAAGCACTATAAGCCGGTCAAGCTAAAATATACCAACTATGACTTGTAACTGGTGATGCAAAACTGGGATTCTCAAATAAAACACACGGTTCGTTCACTAATAGTTCGGAAAAACACCGACACTGCTTCTTCAACGCATCGTCGTGTCGTTAAAACCCCCGACAATTCCACTACTCGATTTTAGAAATCACGAACAAAAAAAGATTCCACAAAATGTGGAATCTTTTTGATTACTTCTCTTTAGCTAGTTCTGGTGCATCTGTCTGGAAGTCTTTAACAGTAGATTTACCATTGTTTTTACTCTGAACACTCGTTGGATTTTCCTCTTGTTCACGCTTCAAACGTGCCTTCGTTGCTTTCACTGAGTAGTCATAGTCACCAACGTCGACCTTTTTAAACCCAGTTGGCGTATAGAAACGTAGTAAGTCCTTGGTCATAATCTTGTCGGAAAGACTCAAGACCTTGTTTACGTGGTCTTGATCATCCCCAACCCGTTCCTTCTGGTTAGCCGATAGATTCATTAGCTTACCTGTAGCTGTGTCATAGACTTGTCCACCGACCTTCGTGAATTGTGGTGTGACAAAGTTACCATCTCTAAACGGCACAATTTGGTTCCGTTGAGTCGATAACAGGTCTTGACCTAACATCATGTAATTACCTGTCGTCCGAATACCAAGTAGATCCATCATGGTTGGTAAGGCATCAATTTCACCACCGTAAGTATGGTTAATTCCCCCTTGTACACCAGGGGCATGAATCATAAACGGTACCTTTTGGAACATTGCTAGATCATAATTGGTCACTTTCTTCTTACCTAGTAACTTAGCAATCGCAGGACGATGGTTATTTGAAATACCATAGTGATCTCCATAGACAACAATCATTGAGTTGTCATACAGATTCGTCTTCTTAAGGTAGTTAATAAACTGACCAAAAGCTTGATCAAGGTAATGTGCGGTGACAACATAACCATCCACGGTATTGTCACCCGTGTTGGTTTGTGGGAAATCTGCATCCTTCTTACCTAGTAAGTATGGATAATGGTTAGTGACCGTGATCACTTTGGCATAAAACGGCTGTGGCAACTTCTGTAAATAGTTCACAGAATCGCGTAGGAAGATCTTATCCTTTAGCCCATACCCGACATTGTAACTTGGTTTATCGGCATTAGGATAAAACGACTTACTGAAGAAGTTCTCATAGCCCCATGACTTATACGTATTTCCACGGTTCCAAAAACTTGGTACATCCCCATGCATGGCCGCAGTGGTGTATCCGTGTTGCGCCATAATCGCCGGTGCTGCCTGGAAAGTATTCCCAGTTCCGTAACTAATCATAGCTGAACCTGTTGGTAAACCGTAAAGCGAATTTTCTAACATGGTTTCGGCATCTGAAGTCTTCCCTTGCGCAACCTGATGGAAGAAGTTATCAAAACCAATGGTATTTTGATCATGATAGAACGCATTAATGTTAGGGGTAACTTCTTGCCCCTTCCATTTATAGTCAACTAAGAATTGCTGGAAACTCTCCAAATGGAAAACAAAAACGTTCTTTCCTTGCTCCTTACCAAAATACTGGAAGTTCTCCCCAGCCGGGTTTTCCTTCAGATACTGTTGGACGGACTTTAGATCTGCCTTAGACGCATGGCTACGACCACTTGCCTGTTGATGCGTTTGGTAAGCATTAAAAGCAGCATACTCGTTTAATCCTAAGTATTTAACAATATAGTTATTATCAAACGTTCTCGTCAGTAAACCAGAACGATCTTTTACAGACATTCCATAGTCGACCATCATCAGTGCAACTGAGAAAATCGTCATCGTCGCAGCAAAACGCTTTTTAATGGGACGCTTATCAACCTTAATGACTTTGACTAACAATAAGATAATCAAAACAAGGATATCTAAAAACACTAGTAAGTCAGTCCCGTGCAAAATACCGGCTAACGACTTACCTAAATTATTATCAACTGAACCTGATCCCTTAACGATACCCACAGATAGGAAGTCAGAGAATTCCCGATAGTACAAAATATTAGCGAATAACCAAATACTCTGTAAGGCATCAATAATCAGCATCAACCAGTAAGCTAATTTCCCGCGGAAATACAACGCAATTCCGAAGAGTAAAAGTGCTGTCGGTAATGGGTTTAACGCTAGAATAAATTGTTGAATTGGTGTTTCAACGCCCAACGTAAACTTTGTTCGGTATGCAATGTAGGTTTTCAACCAAAATAACGCGGTCACCAATACAAAGAAGCCTAATGTCGTGTTTAGTTTGGCATAAAGGCCCTTGAAGAAATTCGCCATGTGTTTTTCCTCCACTCTTTAGGGCTCATCAGCACCTAAAGATGTCATCATCTATTGAATCAGCCACGCAGTCTTTAAAACTATTTTAACCGTGTGCTCAACAAGTCAATATTATAAACAAGCCATGCGCAATTTCAAACACTCATGCTGGTTCTTCATAAATTCTTAGTTGTCCTTGTAATTCATAAGTAAATAAAAATGGGTTCGAGGCAAACATAACTTTTGCCTCGAACCCTATTGTGTTTTACAGATTTATACGACAAATCATAGGTCAACCCCATACGGTCGTTTTAGGTCTTGCGCATGGCTTCCCGATTAGAATCCGCAAACGCGAAACATAAATCAAGCCACTGTACAGACTACAAACCACCTACCGGGTTACAAACCAACCCGTACGGTCGTTTTAGGTCTTGCTCGCGGCTTCCCGATTTATATTCCGCTCTCTTCTTTAAAAAACAGCGGTAAATTCACTCAGTGCATCATACACGGCCACTGCGACCATATCAATGTTGTCGTAACTAAAAGCAGGTTCTGTACGTGCATCTTGCACCGTCCAATCACCAGTTCCATGATCGAACGTCACTTTGCAAACAGCGACGCCAAATTGTTCAAAGTAACGCGTCTGAACAGTCTGGCGATCGTCTACCTGCATCGCTCGCAGCCGTCTTAAAATCGTTTCAAGCTGTGTTTCTGTTTCTTTACTCATGATTTATTCCTTAATCTGTGCAAAATTCGATGATTCTCACGAGGCTCTTCGCTTACCTTATCCGGTTTCAAAGCAATTGCCCACATACCAGCAAATAATCCTAGATAATACGTGATTACCCGCCATAAAATCATCGCCAACACTAGCTTTGATCGTGTTGTCACATAGCTAGCAAACAACGCCTCAAAACTAAACTCGGCGCCACCCGCCCCACCAGGAATGGGAAACAGTGAAATAACCATCACAATCAAGATGTGCAACGCCGTCACCATCAAAACGTTCACATGGTGATATCCAAGGGACAGCATAATGAAATATGGAATCAAATAGTAAATTGCCAACTGTCCTAGTGTCAGTAAAGTAACGTGTAGCATTAGCCGCCACTGCGATTTAATCCGCACACTTTCATGATAGAAAGAATCGATTTTTTCATCTAGCGTAATCCGCCAGTTTTCATAACGTTCCGGCTTTACAAACCACCGCGCTGGCTTTAAACATAAATTGACCAAGCGCTTAGTGAAGGAGTGCCAGAACATGATCATTAATAGACCGACAATCACAACTAAGTGAATCAAA
This sequence comes from Furfurilactobacillus siliginis, assembly GCF_001437435.1. Taxonomy (GTDB): domain Bacteria; phylum Bacillota; class Bacilli; order Lactobacillales; family Lactobacillaceae; genus Furfurilactobacillus; species Furfurilactobacillus siliginis. The sequence goes on from NZ_JQCB01000010.1 coordinate 3,756, forward strand.
AAACCGAAGACCACAAACAGCGCAAAGTAATGTAACTTTGCTGCTAGGAACTGGAACCCAATCGCCAAGGCAATCAAAAAGTTGATCACAATCATGGCTTGATACACCACAAACTTCATTAACAATACGGAACTGGCACGGCCCCCATCGACACCTGTTTGAATCATTGCGACAAGTTGTGCCGGTTGTCCACCACTAGAAAATGGCGTTATTCCGTTAAATAGTTGTTCTATTAGTGGAATTCGTAGCGCGTCTTTAAAAGTGAATCCAGATAACCGGTCATTCACGAACACTTGCACAATCCGTGCTTCAATCAGTAGATAGCCGACCATACAACCAATGGCAACTAATAGCCACCACACATTAATATGCACTAAATCATGTAACAGTTGGGTTAATGCAACATTTCTCAAGGAGTAGGCAAAAATCCCCATCCCAATCAGTACCATAATCACTAATACAATTCGATTTCGTCGGGACATAGCTACCCCTTTCTGGCCTGTTGATGGTAGAAATGGCGCCATATCTGAGCAAGATGCTCCGCTGAGTATTTATCAGCGGCCAATAAGGACTGATCATGCAGATACTTCATACCTGCCGGATTTTGTTGTAAAGCTAATAACTTATGCTGCATATCATCAACATCTTCGGCACCTTCGTAGTAACCGTCAATGATTGCATGATATAAATCTAAGTCACGTAACAACACTGGTGTACCACAACTGAATGCTTCCAAAACAGACATCGGAAACAACTCATTATAAGACGGCAGTAGGAATAAATCCGCCATATTATAGTAATCAACCAGCTGTTCACGAGGAACGATGCCAGGGAATGAAAGGTTTGCAGGTGGATTGTCCACGACTTTTTTCAATTCATCGTAGCCATCTGTCATCCGTCCAAAGGAAAATCCACCAGCCCAAATAAATTGGATTTCAGGATTAGCCTTGGCCAGTTTAATGAAGTCAGGCACCCCTTTACGTTCTTGAATCTGTCCAATCCCCAGAACTGTAAAGCGTTGCAGCTCATAATGGTGCTGCTTCCGCAATACATCGCGCTGATCACGCGTAACCTCATGAAATTCCTTTTCTGAAACAAAATTAGGAATGTAGCTTATCTTACCGCGAGCAATCCCATAAGCCTCGAGTTTCGCAATAAATGTCGGGTTGACCACTACTAAGTGATCCATTCGCTTGTAAAAAGCAATCAGGTACCGATTAAAGACTTGACGGGCAATTGGTGGCAAACGCAAACTTCCCTCCAACGTTTCCGGTAGAAAGTGAACATACCCCACTTTTGTACCGCGACCTGGAAAGAATGTTGATAAGAAGTAAGAAAAGTTAACCGTGTGATAATGTGAAATGTCCGCCCTTGACCATTTATTAATGCGCACATCGAACTCATCGGTCAAATGATCCTGCAATAATTTCGTTAGTTCCATGTATGCACTGCCCACCCCTTGTCCAGGTACAGAGGTCGCCGCAGAAAACATATTAATTCGTAACATAATGTCCCCTTACATTTAATGGTAAACATGAAAACACGCATCCCCGACAGCCGGACATGCGTGTTTTACGTGGTTTAATCGCTCAACTTGGCTGATTTTTCACTATCATCCTGATAAAGTAGCTGTGCATCTGCATAAAATTGAATAATCCGTTTACCAAATGCATCTGCAGAAATTTCGTAAAGAATCCGTTGGCGCGTCGTTTCATCCGTCACGTCAACATTCCCCGCTAGATAATTCGCAACTGCACTGACAAATTCGCCTTGCTTGTGGAATGTTTGACCCACGGCTGGTGAGCTTAATAACTCATCCGCGTAAGGACTACTCATAACCACAATTGGTAAATGCGCCGCGATTGCTTCAATGTACGTCAATCCTTGTGATTCAGAATCACTGGCCGACACAAACACATCTGCCATTTGATAATACTGCCCAACACGCTCGTTGACCACTTCTCCAGTGAAAGTCACGTGATCCGTTAATTTCATTGTCGTGACCTGACGCTCCAAATCGGCTCGTGCAGGTCCGTCACCAACGATAACTAATTGTGCAGTTGGTTGCTGACTCAAGATATCTGGCAATGCCATAATAACTTCATGAATGTTTTTTTCGAATGCTAACCGTGATAATGACAACATGACTGGCGTGTCATCGGCAAAGCCCAGTTCCTGGCGCAAATGCCCTGCTTGCGATTGCTCAAACTGCGGTAAATTAACACCTGTCGGGATAACTCGAATCGGTGTCTTAATGCCATACTCAGTCAATGTATCCAATACACGATCTGATGGTGCAACGACACCTTCCACACCATGTAGATATGCACGCGTCATCGACCGAACTTGCTTTGGCCGCAGCAGTTTACCGTTCGCCACATAATGTAGATAATCTTCATACATCGTGTGGTAGGTATGTACGACAGGAATTTTAAGTGAATGGGCAATAAACTTTCCCATCAAGCCCATTGAAAACTCTGTTTGTGTATGAATAATGTCTAAATGAAGATCCTTCGCAATTTGCAACGCATGAAAGACACCGCGCACTGCAATACGACGATCAGTGAATGATACAAACGGCACCGATGGGAATCGAAAAATATTCCGTTCATACACATCTTTATCAACCTTAGGATCCGTTGACGTAAAGATATAAACTGAATGCCCGTTTTGTTCTAACTGGTCCCGAAGGGTTTTGATCGAAGTGGCTACACCACTTACCTGCGGAAAATATGTATCAGTAAATATGCCAATATTCACGCTGGCGCCCCCTTCTGCCGAGTGTTCACAAATAATCAAGGTTCATTATACGGACTGCTTGCAAGTTGTGCAAATCATGTCAATGTCACAATGGTAACATTTTAACCCAGTATGCGTCTGCAAGCCAATCTCTGTAAGAACTTCTCCTGAATACAATAAAAAATTAACAATCTGCGCATAGGCCAAATAGACATCAATTTTTCCAAATAAAGAGGATCAACAGACGACATCACATCGTCTGTTGATCCTCTTAAGTCGTCATTTTACAAAAATTAGTCGTTCAGTTGATCCATGTAAGTCTTAACTAAGTCAGCAACTTCTTCGTTAGTTTCAACATCCAAAGCTTGTTCAACCAATTTTGCCGTTGACTTGGTATCCAATCGCTTCATTAATGAACGCGTCTGTAGCATCGACGTTGCACTCATTGAGTATTCGTCGAGCCCCATCCCCATCAATAATGGTACAGCAACCTGATCACCAGCCATTTCACCACACATACCAGCCCACTTACCTTCTGCATGAGCAGCATCAATAACGCGTTTGATCAAGCGTAATAATGATGGGTTATATGGTTGGTATAAGTAGGAAACATGTTCGTTACCTCGATCAGCAGCAAACGTATACTGGATTAAGTCGTTGGTACCGATACTAAAGAAGTCAGCATACTTCGCCAATTTATCAGCAATCAATACAGCGGCAGGAACTTCCATCATCATTCCGACGTCGATGTGATCGGCAACTTTAACACCATCGTTAATTAAGTTCTGCCGTTCTTCATCATAGACAGCCCGTGCGCGTTTGAATTCGTCAACAGTCCCAATCATTGGGAACATAATGGCGATATTACCAAATGCTGAAGCACGTAGTAACGCACGCAATTGGGGACGGAATAAATCAGGCTGTTTCAAACTAATCCGGATGGCCCGGTAGCCCAAGAAGGGATTCATTTCTTCAGGTAATGGCATGTAATCAAGATGCTTGTCACCACCGATATCCATGGTCCGCACAACAACCTGCTTACCATGCATATCTTCAACGGCTTTTTTGTAAGCCTTGAATTGAGTTTCTTCATCAGGCAGTACTGAGCTGTCCATGTACAAGAATTCAGAACGGAATAACCCAACCGCTTCGCCACCGTCATCATTTACAGCAGCAACGTCATCTGGGGTTCCAATATTAGCGGCAATGGTAAATGACTTGCCATCTTTAGAAACAGATGGTTCATCCCTTAACTTGTCCCATTCAGCCTTTTGCGCGGCAAAGTCCGCACCCTTTTTGGTGTAACTTGCGACGTCATCATCAGATGGGTCAACCACCCCAATACCATCAAGTCCGTCGACAATCACCTTGTCGCCTTGCTTGATACTTGTAGTAGCTGTCTCAGCGCCAACAACGGCTGGAATTTCAAGGGTCCGACTCATGATGGCAGAATGTGATGTCCGACCACCTAAATCAGTGATAAACCCTTTTACATATTTGCGATCTAATTGCGCTGTGTCACTTGGCGTTAAATCATGCGCCACGATAACCACTTCAGAATTAATCAAAGCAGGATTAGGTAAATTCTTACCTAGCAAGTGACTCATTACCCGTTTCGTAACGTCACGTACGTCAGCGGCCCGTTCTTGCATATAAACATTGTCGGTCATGCCCTCAAAGATTGCGATGAATCCATCGGTAACTTCCTTCAGTGCTTCTTCTGCATTAACTTTATCAGACTCGATCTTGCTTTCCATTTGGCCGACCATTTCTGGATCTTCCAAAATAGTGATATGTGCTTCAAAGACTTCGGCTTCATCTGCGCCTAAGTTCTTTTCAGCAACTGCTTTGATCTGTTGTAATTCTGCTACTGATGCATCAAGAGCAGCGTGTAAACGTTGCTTTTCAGCATCTGTATCAGTCACTGTCTTCTTTTCAAACGTTAAATCCGGATCAACTAACATATAGGCCGAAGCAATGGCAACCCCATTACTTGCGGCGATCCCACTTAGCTTCTGAGTCATTAGTCAGACAAACCTTCTTTTGTCATGGTGTCATTGATAGCTGCAATAGCGTCTTTTTCATCGGCACCGTCAGCAGAAATAGTTACATCTGCATCTTTACCAACACCCAATGACATAACACCCATGATGGATTTCAAGTTAACGGACTTGCCATCATAAGCCAAGTTGATTTCTGAAGAAAACTTGGATGCGGTTTGGACAAGCAACGTTGCTGGACGTGCGTGTAAACCTGTGTCTGCGATAATGTGAAAGTCTTTTGATTCCATAATGAATGATCTCCTTATTGTACAAAAATTTGTAAGGGATTTCTTTGCCGTAAAAACGGCGATTTTTGAATCACCTTCCGTATCATAGTAGCATATGTTTTTTACAAAATACAACCATCTGCAAATGAAATTAGTAAGTTTCCGAAAGCGGTACCAAGGTTAATCCACCGCAGATGTGGTCTAGACCAAGGATTGTGTTACCTTCACCAATCCAAGATTTTTTTGAAATCGTTTTCTAAAAAAAACAACAAATACAGAATACATGTAACGAACGCCTAGCGTTTGCCGTCACAGCTAGTTAACCTTTGCTTCACACGCCGCTATTCAACTACCGGAAACAAAAAGTACCTGCAGACATAATTACTTACGTCCACAGGCACCCTTCACCTTTAATAAATTAGCTCAAAATCATTCTAATCTTGTTCATAGTGATACGTGATCACACCACCGCGGTCAGCCATACCGACGATCCGTTGACGATAGGTTACTTTAATCAATGCCTGTTGAAACGCCATAAATTGATCCGGCTTCACTGTCAGTTCCGCCAGCTTACCATCATGCATATCCTGTAATTTTTGTCCGTAATCTTCATTCATTGGTTTAATCCTTTCGCCGTTTCATTATCACTGTTATACCAACAACCAGAAAACTTGCAAGCACCGTCCAAAAACTCACGAGCAGCCCTGTGTGTAATCCTGGTGTTTGGTACGTTAACTTAATTTGCTGCCGTCCAGTGTGCATTAGTTTGAGCCCGACAAACGCTTGGTTCGTTTTGATAATTGGTACTTGCTTACCGTTCACTGTCGCATGCCAACCCTGACTGTACGGCACAGAGGAAGCTAAGACCCCTGCCTGTTTTATCGTTACGTAGCCGGTGATTTCGTTATGCCCTAAGCCTAACTGACGCAAGCCATTATCTTGTATTCGCTGAACCTGCTTATCATATTGTGCCGTCATCGGTAGACCCACCAATTGTAAATCAAATGAATACTGCCCCACTTGTCCTAGCTGAAGTGTTAAACCATTTGGCATTTGATCAACCCAGCCAAGGTTCAACACACCAGCAGTCGTACGCTCATACTCACTCAAGTTAGTTTCAGGCATCTGACTCAATGAATTAGTGACAGATCCGTTAGTTAAACTAATTCGCCAAGCTTGACTGGGTGAGCCACTGCTGACGTCACGTTTAAGTGCATCCCAGACACCATGCTGTGACGTCTGATTGCTGGCCGATGACAGCTGACCGTTAATTCCTGGAGAATTCAGTTGATCAATCTGCAGCCGATCATGCAAGCTAGGTTCACCGTAATGCACATTTGTAATCAAAGCACGTACTTCCATGTTTCGATACTGCTTGGCTTGTGGAATATACAACGTGTATGTTGCCTGTTTATTCGTATTGGCAATGGCACTAGTTGTCACCTTTTGCTGATTTTCATCAAACAACTGATACGGGATAACCGTGTCGTCAGGGATTAGTGCTGTCGCCTGCAGCCCCTTCGGATTCTTAATGGCGGTCACATTTGCTAAGTTTACTTCCCGTTGCGTTGCCGTCATTTCATGATAGGTTTTATTACTAATAACTTTATTTTGGAAATAAAGTAACGGAAAGTTGTCCTTCGTTTGGAATGCTTGCACATCTCCATTAGGTCCATAGAAGCGTTGATTTAACGTTTCTGTGGGGCCAAATGCAGGTGCATAGTTATGGGGCACATTAGCCGTGGCCGGTAATGGTGCATTCCCATAGACATCACGCACACCAAGGAAGTTAAGTACCCGTGCACGATCATCGAATTGTTGAACTGGTAAATTCAACTGGCGCTGATTATTTAACAATGCCCGACTAAATTGAATGGCTGCTCCATTTTGAATCGAATAAAAGGAACTTGTATTTGGGTCATTTAATAGGAAGTTATTAGGTAATATACCACCGCCAGAAACCGTAAAATCACTGAGGTTACTGGTACGGGCAAACGTTGGCGCTGTCACTCGCAGTGGTTGTCCATTTTGTTCCGCATACGTTTTTTGGTTACGAAGCGCTTGTGGGCCACTACCGTACGGCTGCTTAATCAGTTCTTTTGCCGACGTCTGTGGTAGAAACTGGTGAATATCGTAGGCCGCATTCTCAAAGTTAAAGGCAATAAAGATGTTTAACAAAACCACGCTTAACAAGACACGCGGGCGTAACAGTTGTGGCTGCAGTGTTCCAGCCGTAAAAATGGCGGCGTATAAACAGAAAAAGCCCAACTGCGGCAATAAGGTTGCCGCATTATCTGCCATAACCAGCGCACTGATGATGACACCGACTAAAACGACTGCTGACCATTTAAAAATTGGCAACCAATCGCTAAGGGACATGTCAGCTACCTGTTGGAAAAAGGCAGCTGACATGATAGCTAGCGGTAAACTCAGTAAAAAAAGCCAGCGATTCGATGGTGACGTAAACCCATTCAAAGTCGCCGCAAATAGTGGTAATAAACTTAACAACGCGGCAAGAAGCATCGTCCGTGTTGCTAAGTTAAACTGACGATGATGTAAAACTGTCCATACAATCACTAACAATAGTACATTTACCGACAACGTATTCAGCCAAAAAGGATCGACATTAACATTGCCAAGCAAAGCACTGGGTAAACTCAAGTAATACTGTAATGAATAAACGTGTTCACCGCTGGCAAACGGGACATCAAACCGTGGTGATGCTTGTAGTGCCTTAATCTCTGGTAGCGTAATCCATAACGTACTAAGTAAGCCGAGACCACCACTCACAACGAGCCTGCCAAAATTCAACCAGCGTATTTTGCCAAATGGCTTTGGTAGTAGCGACCATCGTAATATCAAATACACGACGCCACCACAGGCTAGCATAAAGGCTAAATAGAAATTAGCGACCACTGAAAGGTAAACCACAATGCCGAAACCAATTGCTGATTTGCCTTGTAACACAGCCTCAATACTCGTAATTAACAGTGGCAACAAGATCAGTGCATTGATAAAAAATGGTTGAAACAAGCTGGCATAGATCGCAAAGCCGCTGCTCAAATACACCAATGCGCCAGCCCAAATCGTCCAACGTTTCAACGAATAGTGGCTCGCAAAGTAGGTAAAGCTCAGTCCCGCGCAAAACATGCGAAGTATGCCAATCAGTTGAAAGCCCGTAATCAAATGGGCTTTATTAAAGGCCAGACTGAGATAAGCGAATGGATCACCAATTATATAGTAAGAAAACGTTTGAAAACTATCGGCACCCAGACCAATGTGCCACGACCACTGTGTCGGTCCGGCACTTAAATGATGTAGCCAATCAATCAGCAGCTGCCGATATTCAATCATAATCGGCACATGTTGATGCAATACATCATGCGTCGAAATCAATGAGTAGCCGAATGCCAAATAAACACCATAGGTAACCAGGCAAAAGAGCACAAAAAAAAGCACGTAACCACCATAAAGTTTTCCGCGTGCTTGTCGTTTAAATGAAAACTTCATGATGATCGTGCTCCTTTAGTTCATGATTTAATTTCTTTATTATCGCTAAAAAATCATTCTGGTGCAAATTAGTCTTTGTGATCCAAACTGGTCGCTGCGTCACTCATTTGCTTTTCGTTACGAAAAACAAACCACTTACTGAAAAAGTAATTTACAACAACAACCACTAATTGATCAATAATTTTGACGATTAAGACATTTCCACGCAGTAATGAAATCCCAACATACAAAATCAATGCATCAATCGCCAACGTCAGAATGCGGAAGAAGAAGAAAGAACCCATTTCCCGAAAAAAAGCACCGACAGTCGAATACTTCGAACCAAACACCCACACTTTATTTGTCAGATACGCGACTAGAACTGATAAAAACCATGCAATCACATTACTAACCTGATAGTTAACGTGTAGCGGAATGGTTAATAGAAAGAACACACCAATATTGATAACTGTGGTTAACCCACCGAAAAACAAATATGCGATAACTGATTGATACTGTTGCCAAAGTTTCTTTAGTGCTGTCATTTAGAATATCCTCAATTTCACTCAATGAGCAATTAATGTACATTTACACTACCGCACTCCCACGCAGAACAAAACAATCACCGTTAAACTTTTCCTTTTTTATAATCCACTTGCCACATTTGTCCAGTTAGCACTCTAAAACATCTTCTGCTAAAAATCAGGGCAAATCCCTTGCACAGATAAAACGTGCGTGTATAATACTGGTTAAAGGTCAACGTTGGTCAAACAAAACAACGACCCTTTCTATCGTATGGTTCATGCCAACGACAACTACTCAACACAAGGAGCGATAACATGCTTTGTCAGAACTGTCAGAAAAACGAAGCCACAATTCACCTTGGGCTAACACTGAATGGACAACAAATGCAGGTTAACCTTTGTCAGGATTGTTATCAACTTCTACAACAAGCAAGTAATAATTTAACGAACGGAAACGGAGGCACAAACATGGCACAAGATCCATTTGGTTTTGGTAACTTAGACGACCTGTTTGCTGCAATGCAAAGCGGTAACGGAAACGCAAGTAACTTTCAACAAGCACAAGAAGGTCCACAAACACAGGCCGGTCGCGGTGGTAATAACAATGGTGGCGGCAACAATAAAAACTCCAAGCATCCCCTGCTAGATCAATATGGGTTGAACTTAACTGACCAAGCTAAGGCTGGCAAAGTTGACCCTGTTATCGGACGTGATACAGAAATTGACCGTGTGATTGAAATCTTAAATCGGCGGACGAAGAACAACCCAGTCTTAATTGGTGAAGCTGGGGTTGGTAAGACGGCGGTTGTTGAAGGACTCGCCCAAGCAATTGTTAACGGTAATGTTCCGGAGAAACTACTAAACAAGCAGATAATCCGTTTGGATGTTGTATCGCTTGTTCAAGGCACCGGGATTCGTGGTCAATTTGAACAACGCATGCAACAATTAATGAGTGAAGTTTCGAAGAATGAGGATATCATCTTATTCATCGATGAAATTCACGAAGTTGTTGGTGCCGGAAACGCCGAAGGTGGCATGGATGCCGGAAACGTTTTGAAGCCCGCATTAGCTCGCGGTGAATTCCAGCTGGTCGGTGCAACGACCCAAAAGGAATATCGTGATATCGAAAAAGACGCTGCGCTTGCACGGCGGTTCCAACCAATTCAGGTTGAAGAGCCTTCGATTGAAGACACCGTATCCATCCTAAAAGGGATTCAAAAACGTTATGAAGATTATCACCACGTTCACTACACAGATGGCGCAATCGAAGCGGCTGCGAAACTGTCAGCTCGTTACATTCAGGATCGTTTCTTACCTGATAAGGCCATCGATTTGATCGATGAATCTGGCTCAAAGAAGAACTTAACGCTACGTAACGTTGACCCTACTTCTTACCAAGACAAGATTCATACAGCCGAAGCGCACAAACAGTCTGCGTTGGATAAGGAAGATTATGAAAAAGCAGCCTACTACCGTGATCAAGTTAACCAACTTGAACGCGCCAAGAAGGATGCTGAGGACAATCCACAGCCTGACGATGCAGCAACTGTTACGCAAAAAGATATTGAGCGTATCATTGAAACCAAGACTGATATTCCAGTAAGTGATTTGCAAGCACAAGAAAAGTCACAATTGAAAGACTTAGACAAGCGTTTGGAAACACATGTTATTGGTCAAAATCAGGCAGTCGACAAAGTGGCTCGTGCCATCCGTCGTAACCGAATCGGATTAAACCAAACTGGACGGCCAATTGGCTCATTCTTGTTTGTCGGCCCTACTGGAGTCGGTAAAACTGAAACTGCTAAACAATTAGCTCAAGAATTATTTGGCTCTAAAGATGCCATGATTCGCTTTGATATGAGTGAATACATGGAACAGTACAGTGTTTCTAAATTAATCGGATCTGCACCTGGTTACGTTGGTTATGAAGAAGCTGGACAGCTAACTGAACAAGTCCGTCGTCACCCTTACTCACTCATCTTATTGGATGAAGTCGAAAAGGCGCACCCAGACGTTATGCACATGTTCTTGCAAATTCTTGATGATGGTCGTTTGACCGATTCTCAAGGACGGACTGTCTCCTTCAAGGACACAATCATTATCATGACCTCTAATGCCGGTTCTGGCGATTCAGGTGAGAACAGCGTCGGATTTGGCGCTGCCAAAGACGAACATGCTAGTCTAATGGCAAAACTGGGCAATTACTTTAAGCCTGAATTCTTAAACCGCTTCGATGACATCGTTGAATTCAACGCCTTAAGCAAGGCAAACCTTGGTCAAATCGTTGAATTGATGCTGACAGATGTAAACAGCCAATTAGCTAACCGTAACTTGCACATTCGCGTTACGAAACCTGTCGAAGATAAGTTGGTCGATTTAGGCTACAACCCAACCATGGGTGCCCGTCCCCTACGTCGTGTTATTCAAGAACAGCTGGAAGATCGCATCGCCGACTTCTTCTTGGATCACCCTGAAGTGCATAACTTAATGGCAAAAATCGAAAATGACGAAATCATCGTTCAAGCAGATGATGCCACAAAGTCAGCCTCAGTTGAATCAGCAAAAACAAATCAGAAGTAGTTCCACCTAAAGAAGCCGTCAAACGTAATTGCAAAATTACGTTTGACGGCTTCTTTTTACGTGCCTTAAAAAAATATTAATAAAGGAATCGCAAAGTCCTTTGATTCCGCCACCCAAATAGTTAATGAATGCGCTATACTTAACGTATTAACTAATTTCAATGGGGTTTTAAATTATGAGTGAACAATTAACAGAGGGTGTACCCGTTTGGGTTTATTATACAGACGTTGATTCTGGCAAGACGCTGGCAGATCCCAAAGTGCTTCGTGGCACAATTGGAAATCGCTATGAAGTCAAAGTGCCAGAATTTGAGAATTATCGTTTGTTGCATCATACAGGATCTTTAAATGGTACCTTTACCGATCAACAACAAGAAGCACGTCTATACTTCCGTGAGGCTGACTGGGCCGAAGTTGAAACTGTCCAAATGTATGCAACAATTCAAGAGGACTTGCCAACTTACGATCGTCCAGACGGCGAGCTTCAGGCTTTAGAAATGCCAATCGGTTCCGTTTGGCGGGTCTTTTCTCGAGTCGCCACTAATAACGGTGAATTTTGGTATAACATGGGCACCAATCAATGGGTTATGTATAAGCCAAACTCATTCAACCTGACATCAAAACCAGTAAAGCCTACCTCTCATCAGGATGTTGTCCCCGAGCATAACTGGGACATTCAACCAATTACCGCACGCGGTAAGATTGATTTCGTCGATGGTCAGTCGGTCTCCTACTATGCTGAACCATACGGTCGCCCTGCTGGCTCCATTCCTAACAGCAGCGTCGTTGTCATCAACGGTGAAATGAGCGACCCTTCTGGTGTTGTTTGGTTCCAACTACAAGGACTTGGGTTTATTAACTCAATGTACGTTAAGTTATCCGGTCCGATTGATATTCCAACTAACTAATTTTTATTGTGAGTGTAGTGGGACAAAAGTCGGGAAGTCGTGAGCAAGACCTAGAACGGCTGTACGGATTGGTCTTCAATCTAGGTTGTTCATCCTCTGCACAGCGACTTGACTTTTATCTCACGTTTCCGCTATTGAAACTAAAAAAACAACAAAGGGTCTAGGAGATAGCTAGTTATATCCTAGACCCTTTGTTGCTGCAAAAAACAGGCAGACAACCGATTGGCTGTCTGCCTGTTACTAATTAGGCTTCAATTTTATCTAGCACATTAATTGCACGCTGCATGTGATTATACCAATGGTCACCAATCTTTTTTAAGCCAACCGTCTTAAAGCCATGACGATCGTATAAAGCTTTGGCACCTGGGTTTTCAAAATCAACATTTAATCCAACGACGTCTTTGTCATCTTCAGCAGCTAAATCAGGAATTGCTTCTAGTAACTTACCGCCAATCCCCATTCCCTGATAATCAGGGTCCACAACAATGGAATCGAGGTACCATTCGTTTTTGAATGCCTCATAATCTGATCCAAAAGGATCTTCCGCGAACACATCACTAAAACTGGTAGCATCCTCTAACACTTGATCCACAACTTGCTCATTTTCATCGGGGTACCCGAAAGCAACCCCTACTACTTGACCGTTGGCCTCGGCCACCACCGTTGTTGCTGCACCAGAGAGATATGCTTTGCTCTGGTATGCTGCGGTGATGGCCTTCAGGACGGCAGGGTCAGGAACGTCTTCTAATTCCTCGAGTTCCATTTCCTTGAAAATGATGTTGATGAGAGGGGCTATCTGGCCGGCGTCATCTTTTTGTGCTTCTCGTATGGTTATGATAAAAATTCCTCCATTTCTGTATGTAGGTATCATACATGAAACATGTCATGAAAGCAAAAATGACGCCGCTTTAGGTTAAGCAATCTTAAGAATTAACAGTCTCCTAAGCTCGGATAAAATTCATCTATACTTTTTTAAAGCAAATTACGTGCTAAAATGTATAAGCTTGTATATTTCATACACACATATAGGTATCAACACATAACTTTACGGAGGGCCTTCATGGCACAGTCAAAAAGATTATCATTTATGGATTTCTCTGCAATAATTTCTTCTTTCGCAGTTGTGACATTACACAGTGCCGCAGGAAATTTTAGTTTTACAAACCCATCACCCTCAGCGACGCTTACAATTATTATTCAAATTATTTTTTCCTTTGGTGTACCAATGTTTTTTATGCAATCGGGCGCTAATGTTTTAAACTATCGGGAACGTTATTCAACTACTACTTTTTTTAAAAAGCGCCTAACGAAAGTAGTTATCCCATTTTTGTGCTGGAGTGTTATTGCATATGTTTTTCTTGTTTTAAAAACACCAACCATTAATTGGTCAATCATTGATTTCCTTTATCGTCTTGTAACTGATACTATCCTTGGACCCTATTGGTTTTTCTACAATATTATTGCTTTTTATTTATGCGTGCCATTTTTATCTGTTCTTCTAAACCATCTCAAACATACACAAATTCTATATCTTTTAGCGCTGTCAACTGCTGTTAATGCGGTTTACTTACCGTTTATGCGTGCTATAAATTCCCCCACTTTAGATTATGTTAATTTATTTCCTGCCATCGGTAATTACTTAGAATATTTTCTAATCGGATGGTACATCGTTCATGTAGGTGTTTCTGCAAAATGGAAAAAACGAATTTACATTCTTTCGATTCTATCACTGGTATACGAGTTGACGGCGACTATCATTAGTACCTATCACTACGGTTATATAGTGAAACCTTATTACGATATCTCTAATCTGCCAGCCGTTATTATTATGGCGGCTCTCTTTCTCCTTCTAAAAGAAAATAACAATAACTTTTCGAAATATGAATTACGTCTGAAATTCTTTTCAGGCTTAACATTTGGTATCTATTTAATCCACCCTTATGTCATTGCACTATTAGATAAACTTCTAAAGGTCAACAGCGCTACAATTCACATTCTTATTTTTCCAATCCTAGTCTACGTTATTAGCGGTTTAGTGGTTTTCTTATTACACAAGATTCCATACATTAAGCATGTATTACCATAGCAACCTGTCGAATAAACAGGTTCACAGCAGAAGGGCCCGAGACAAAAGTGATTTTTGTCTCGGGCCCTTCTGCTGTTTATAGATATAGATCATGGAAACATGTGCTAAAACCAATATCGTATATTAGCCATCTATTGAAAATTTACGAATTCTCTGTAAAGCTCTTAAATAAGCTTCAATGTTATCTGCATTGAGAAAAAGTTTGTTAAACTAGTGGTAATCACATTAACACACAGAATGGAGACGACAATTATGATTGTGACAGTTATTATTATTGCAGTACTCGTTATTTTAGTTTTAGCGTATATCGGTATCTACAACGGTTTGGTTCGTGCTCGCATGTACACGCAGGAATCCTGGAGCCAAATTGATGTTCAACTAAAACGTCGAAATGACTTAATTCCAAACTTGGTTGAAACTGTTAAAGGTTACAGTAACTATGAACAAGGCACCTTAGAAAAGGTAATTGGGTTACGAAACCAGTTAGTTAACGCCCCTGCTGGCGATCATCAACAAACTATGGAACTGTCAGACCAGTTATCTAACTCGCTAAAAAGTATCTTTGCCGTAGCTGAAGCCTACCCAGATTTAAAAGCCAACGACGAATATACCAAGTTAATGGAAGAACTAAGCAATACTGAAAACAAGATTGCCTATTCACGGCAACTGTACAACTCAAGTGCCGCTAGTTTGAACACGAAAATTCAAACTTTCCCCACTAATCTGGTCGCAGGCATTCATCATTTCCAAGCAGCCGATTTCCTACAGGTCCCGGAAGAAGAAAAAGCTGCGCCAAAGGTTTCATTCGATAAGTAGTTAAAGGAGACTTTCCGTTGCTATTCGAACAAATTCGACAAAACAAACGACGAACCGTTTATGTTCTGATTGGTTTTACCCTGTTGGTGCTCGCCATTGGTGCAGCAATCGGTTACGTATTTTTCAATAGTAGCATGATGGGCTTGCTTATGGCATTAGTCATAAGCGTGGTCTACAGCGCCATCATGATTGGTAATTCGACCAATGTTGTTATGAGTATGAATAATGGCCACGAAATCACAACTGCCGATCAAGCACCGGAATTATGGCACGTAGTTGAGGACATGGCATTAGTTGCACAGGTGCCAATGCCGCGTGTATTTATCATTGACGATGCCAGTCCTAACGCCTTTGCCACTGGTAATGACCCACAGCATGCTGCTGTCGCCGCTACCTCAGGCATTCTGCAAATGCTCAACCGTGAAGAATTAGAAGGTGTCATTGGGCATGAAATGAGCCACGTACGTAACTATGACATCCGCCTCCAAACAATTGCGTTGGCTTTATCGGCCGCCATTAGCCTCCTCGTCAATATCGGGATGAATTCATTCTGGTGGGGTGGCGGGCGCCGCAGTCGTGATGATGACGATAACGGCGGCTATGGTCAAATCATCATGTTGGTCCTTTCAATCGTTTTGGTAATTCTCGGTCCCCTCGCTGCCTCCATTGCGCAGATGGCACTATCACGTAATCGTGAATACCTCGCTGATGCTGGAAGCGTTGAACTAACTCGTAATCCTCAAGGGTTGATTTCTGCATTGCAGAAAATTTCGGGTGGTGAACCGATGAAAGCCGCGGATCCAAGTAGTGCATCACTTTATATTTCGGATCCTTTTAAAAGCAAGCGAACTTTTGCGAATCTATTTGATACGCATCCCCCGATGGATGAACGAATTGCACGACTTGAAAAAATGTAAAAATAACGGATCAGCCTTTATCAGCTGATCCGTTATTTTTATAACCTACTTGTCAATTTAACGTCTGGATATTTCTGTTGGAACCAATTCTCGGCAAATTGGTTTTCAAACAAGAATAGTGGCTGGTCTTCACGATCCTTAACCAGTAAGTTTCGACTGGAAGCCATTCTTTCATCCAACTGTTCTGGATCAATCCATCGTGCAATCTTGTTACCCATTGTTTCCATCAGGACATCAGAATTATATTCATTCTGCATCCGAAATTGGAAAACTTCAAACTGCAACTGACCAACTGCTCCCAAAATATAGTCATTTGAACTATAAGACCGGAACATTTGAATAGCACCTTCTTGGACCAGCTGCTGGATTCCTTTGTGGAAAGACTTCTGCTTCATCACATTCTTGGCTGTTACGTGAACAAACAACTCAGGTGTAAATTGCGGTAGTTTTTCAAATTGAAAATCATTTTTACCAGTATAAATGGTATCACCAATTTGAAAATTACCGGTATCATATAACCCGATAATGTCACCAGCAACCGCCGTTTCAACGTTTTCACGTTCTTCAGCCATGAATTGAGTCGAGTTACTTAAACGCATCGATTTTTGATCACGCTCAAGGGTAACATCCATTCCCCGCTTAAACTCACCCGAACAAATTCGTACAAACGCAATACGATCACGATGATTAGGATTCATGTTGGCTTGAATTTTAAAGACAAATCCCGAAAAAACATCATCCGTGGGCTTGATAACCGACTCATCACGAGTCTTATGTGGCGTCGGCGCAGGTGCAAATTGCATGTAAGATTGTAAAAATGTCTCGACACCAAAGTTCGCTAACGCTGATCCAAAGAATACTGGCGTTAAGTCTCCAGAC
This sequence comes from Furfurilactobacillus siliginis, assembly GCF_001437435.1. Taxonomy (GTDB): domain Bacteria; phylum Bacillota; class Bacilli; order Lactobacillales; family Lactobacillaceae; genus Furfurilactobacillus; species Furfurilactobacillus siliginis. The sequence continues at coordinate 20,962 of NZ_JQCB01000010.1, forward strand.
ATAATCTTATCTTCGCTCAACTCATTTCCAGCAGACTGGACTAATTCAACTTCATCCAGGGTATCCTGCCATTGTGAATCTTGATGTAATGGTTCGTCACTAGCGATATCACCGTTTTCATCCAAATCCAAATAAGCGTGATTGCCCTGTGGTTTGTATAGTGCAACTCGTTTGTTGTAGATATCATAAAGCCCTTTTAGGCCTTTTCCCATTCCAATGGGCCAGTTCATTGGATACGTTTCAATTCCTAAGACATCCTCAATTTCTGCTAGCAAATCAAGGGGTTCACGACCATCACGATCCAGTTTGTTTAGGAAAGTAAAGATCGGAATTCCCCGCATTTTACAAATTTGGAACAGCTTTTTAGTTTGTGGTTCGATTCCTTTAGCTGAATCAATTACCATGACCGCTGAATCAACGGCCATCAGCGTCCGATACGTATCTTCTGAAAAATCTTCATGCCCTGGGGTATCCAAAATATTGATTCGTTTGCCTTCGTAATCAAACTGCATGACAGAACTCGTCACTGATATACCACGTTTTTTTTCAATTTCCATCCAGTCAGAAGTCGCAAACTTACCTGTTTTACGGCCCTTAACAGTCCCTGCTTCGCGCACCACCCCACCGAACAACAGCATCTGTTCGGTAATGGTTGTCTTCCCAGCATCGGGATGTGAAATGATTGCGAAGGTTCGACGTTTATTAACCGCTGTTTCTAATTCAGTCATTAAGGCTCACTTTCTTGTTTACAACAAAATAATGTTCTTTATCTAATAAAACACAAATTCTTCGATATTTCATCTCTAACCAAATTTTTCTGATGCTCACTTTCTCTTGCTACTTTTTAATTCGTACCAAAGCGCTACAGCAATTGTAGCAACTAAAGAAGAACTGGAAATGATAATACCAGAAATCAATCCTGTTGGCGTATAACTGAGCGTAGTCTTTTTAGAAGATGCTTCTGTTTCAATTCCCAACATTGAGCCAACTGCTTTTTTAATCTTTAATGGTCTATTTGCTTGATCAACCGCGTGCCAACCTTTGTCATAGGGAATGGTTAGCATAAGATGTTTTGCTGCACTGGGGACATTAACTCGAATTCGACGACTATTAATCAGGTGTACATTAATCTTTTTCTGGGGATTAAGTCTAGCTTGTCCTTCAAGCATAACCTTTTCATTCTGCGTATATGCATTAGGACTGGTATTTAAACCAACGATCTTTGCGCCATCGACTGCTCTGACAGTTACCTTCACTGTCTGATTAGTCTTTTGATGACCTAACGCAACGATGCCATTTTCACCTTCCGTTCTGTAGTCAGATACAAAATGCCCATTAACGTACATTTGCAACGGTTGGTGAACGATGTCACCCTTCTTTTCAGGTAAGTTTAAGTATAAGCCACCAGTTTGCTTTGGCGTAATTACATAACTAATTTCCCGTCTACCGGTACTTTCACTTTGCGTTATCTCATCAGGTATATTTAAGAGCGCCTTGTTCAACCCGGTTAGTTTCATCCATAACCTATTTTGTACCTCGAAAGGATTCTTGGTCTGATGCAGTGCTTTGGTTGGTGCTAAAGCTTCATCTCGCACACTGACGGCTAACGGCATTGACTTTGTTGTTTTATAAATTGTTAGACCATCTACATCTCCCACTTTATGCCCTTTACTCTCCAATGATGGGAAATTATCATATCCTAAATCAGACGTTGCCGCATTAAAGTCCTTCCGTAACTTAGCATTATTATTTTCAATTCTGTATTTAATACCAAAGAGATTATCAATAGCCAATGTGGATCCATTATTGTAATTTACCCATCGCGTTTGATAATTCTGAAAGTAGCCTAGTGACGACCAAAAATTAACTAAATTGGTTCCCTGCGTTGATGTATAACCACCCACGCCACGATAATTGAAAAGCATTCCTTGGTTAGTTGACTGTTCGGTCGATACACCAACTCGATAAAAACTTTTGTCATCTTGCTGAACAAATTTCACGGCTTTAGCCATTGAAGTTGTATATCTAGCAAACGATTGGGAACTGAGGGTAGAACTATTAGTTTTCCAACTATTCCGAGCGCCATAGGCTACATCACCAAAAGATAACAGTATCACAGCTAATAATGCAACAGATGAACCATTTCCACTCCACTTGTGTAAGCTAAAGCATAACGCAACAACAATGGCTACGTTATATATGATTACCCAGCTTGTTATAAAAGGCTCTACCTTTGAAAGAACCAACAAGGCCGCTCCAAAAAGCATGAGCCCCTTTAACAATGATCTTCTAGATACGCTGAAGCCCTTGTGCAGAGAAGTAGCAGCTAGTAAGGTAATGAAAAATCCTATTGTATAGGACTCACGGTGAGGAAATCCATTCGGTGCCGTGAATACATGCCAAGCGAAGTATGACGCATCGATATTACTTAAGCCAAGTATGAGGAGAAGCATTGCACCCCAACTCAATTTTTCTTTAAGGTCAACGTTATCATTTAAAAAGAATGACACTATCATAATTAGCATCAGACTACCTGTAAAAATTAACGGTCCGACATGCGGTTCAGTTCCTGGAATGCCTCCAAGAACTTCACGACCTAAGTCGACCCAGTTAGTGATAAAGTTCAGATTATACTCAACTGGAGCCTTAGCAACACCCACAGTTGATTCAAAACTCGGCAGCAAAACAACAGCTGCCAGTCCTATTCCCAAAGCACCGGAAATAATTGTACTAATTGTGTGTTTGATAAGTTCCTGCAATTCAACGTGCTGTTGAACTGATAAAAGAATCAAAAACAAAAAATAAAACGCAAGGAAAAAGCAACTGATATAAGATGTGTAATAGTTTGTAATCAATCCATACGTCAATACCGCCCCAAACAAATATGGCTTATTACCATTAAATATCTTTTCAAGTCCAAGAACCATTAATGGTAAAAGAATCAAAACATCTAACCACATCACGTTCGACATATATACGACAGCAAAGGCCATAAATGAGTACGTTGTTCCAACAAGGACATCAATCATTCGCAAATGATTCTGTAAATGCGTCTTAAATAAATTCAAACGAAAATGAACCCGTAAAAAATAATACATTGATAGAGACGCTAAACTGATTTTGAGCCAAGCTAAAACCAACAAAAATAATGGCATTTTTGAAAGTGGAAAGAAAATTATCAACACATTAATAGGGTTCAGCAAATAGTATGTAAGAACACCGAAAAAGTTATTCCCAATGGCGGCCTGAAAACTGTATAAAAAGCCTGTTGGATTCGTTAGGTTTTGTTTCAAATAGCCAAAGAAACTCATATATTGATTATTAGCATCAATATATGCGATTGTCTTATCTCCAAATGGTTCAATTCCCAAACTAATCAGTAACACTAAAAATATGCACGCCGGAATAACGAGTGCTGCTATAGCTCCCATGCTTCTGCTATTTTCAAACTGAGTTACCCTTTTATTAATCCAAGTTTTCAACTACTTGACCTCCGAGAATACGTAATAAGTTTGTGTAATTTCACTGTACCGACAATTGGATACTCAAAAAAACTGCTACTTAGGCAGTTTTTACAGTTTCTATAGATTTTTTTAATATCTTCAATCCAACAACATAAAAGAAAAAAGAAATCAAAATATAGTATTCAGACCAAGAAAAAATGAAAAATGCTAAGAAAGCAAACATTGCAAGATAGATTTCAAATGCATCTGACAGTAACAAATATAGTTTGCTGCTATCAGTAGGATTATTTGTGTTCAAAAGGAGCTTTTTAAATTTTAGCGTTGTAATCAGCTGCTTATAAATATAAACAACTGGTGCAACGACTAGCAGCAAACCAAATTGGGCTAGCCACCCTCCCCAGATACTTAAAATAGGATAACCACCGGTAGCATAAACATAGATAAACTCCCAGTTGCTTTTTGACCATTCTGGCGCATTCTCAACTAAATACGGTCCGGTCCACCCATTTCCGACACCCAATAATGGATGCTGAAAAAATGTAATAAAGAGTGCAATGGTACCGCCCAAACGATTATCGGTTCCTGACTTCTTAAACAGATAATCGTTTAGCAAATGACGAACTGGTGAAACTAGCAAATATGCTATAAAAGCTAGAACCAGCGCAACACCAGCGACTTTCATCAAAAATTTACGTTCATGCTGATTGGATTTCCAAAATAAGGCCATTATGGAAAGCCCGATCACTAAAAATCCAGTTGTTGTCTTTGCAAAAAATAATACTAAAAGCGTTACTAAAAATAGGCCAATCAATAAATATCTCTGCTTTTTTTCATTATATTTTGTATTAGAAAAGAAAACAAAATGATTCCCAATCCCGGCCACTAACAGTGGAATAAATACAAGACCAATCTGGCCTGCCAAATAGCCCGCCTCTGCTTCAAATCCATTTATTCTACCCATGGTGGTTGCATAACTACCGTTCACATAGAAGTTGCGCCCATGCCATCTTTTCTCAAACATCATCGCTAGGAAATCAACCCAGCCATGCAAAAGCGGCGTCATGCTAGCAATAATCTGTGGAATTAACACAACTAACTCAAAAATTGCTAACGTAATTAACGTTGACCGCACAAACGTGAGGATTGACGCAGTTGAGTTAATTGTTAAGGATACCGCGTAATACGCTAAAACAAACGTAGCAACAAGACCAATAATATCCACGAAAGAGGTTACAATCCCAATTCCCTGAATAGAATCTGTATACTTCGCATAAGATCTTGCAATGACAATAAATTGTGCAAATAACACAAGTAATGTATACAGGACAACCCCTCTAGAAATATGTGGCGCACTCAATGAGTCCGTTCGCTGGCTCGCTTCAAATAAGACAAGGATTAATAAAGCAACGAATGGAAGCTCTGCCACAGTTCCTGGTAATCCGTACGAAAACACCCTTGTAAATAATGAAATGGGTATTAGAATACCTGACATGATTTTAAATTCCTATCTTAACGTCGTTGATTTTTAAATAAGTCAATTCCAAACACCACGATAGCACCCAAAACTAGACCAGCAGCCAAACCATAAATAGTTAATTTATGAACGTTTGGCGTCGTGACAGTATCGACTGTATGATCTTCAGCAGGTGCCAGCAGTTCCACAGAGCCACCATGTTTGATGTATTTAGGTAATGATTTCTGAACCGTTTTAGCAGTCACATTTGCTAGCTTAATTGCAATGTTACGAGAATCATTGGTAGCTGCAATCGTCAACACTGCAGAGTCCGCATTGGTAGTAGTGCTAATTTGTCCATTAAGCTGATTCTTATCCTCAGTAAATCCTTTTGTACCGCGCATACTTTTGTATACACGATTTGTCGTGATTGGGTCATCAATGATTTGTGCATACGTATTCATTTTTAAAACATCTGCACGTGTGAGTGAATCTGAATCTTTTGCATTCTTATCGTGTGCAATCACTATTGATCGATGAGCTGTATATGTTGTCTTTTGTTGATGCTTTAATATCGCAAAAGTTGCTCCGCCAGCAACAATCCCAACCAGCAAGACAATTAAAATATTCTTACAAAATATTTTCCATAATTCCCCAATTGAATAATCAGTCTTCATTAATCTTTCTCCTCATCCTTATCGAATCTTTACGTCTAAATGATGATCTTCTCGTTGATCCACCGCGGGCATCTGTAAATAATTGCCGTAGGAATATTTTAAGTACTCATCATATTTAGTTGGAACTGATAGCATATGCTCTTCAAAAGGCAATTGCGTTTTTCCAGCGAACCATGAGCTTTCCAGCTTGTATTGTGTAAACAGTGCACCGCTTGCATCTGCATATGCTGATGCATTAGAACGCCCATTATACCTTTGTGCCAACTTATCTAATTGCTCGGCAAAGCGCCGAGCCCCAATCATGTGTGTTAACTTAACAACAACCCGTTTCACTGGATTTTTATGCAAGCTATATTTTTGAATGGCCGTCATTAATAATTTTCGTGAAATACTTTCATGAATCAAAAACAATTTAGCCTTCAAAGAACCCTCTGGTAAACAGTCCAGTGGAAAGATATCAATAAACAAACCGTAATCGGCAATATCATACTTATTTGATTCTATTACTTGTGTGTGCGGATCAACCAGTTTTGCATAAGAATAATAATAGTCGTGATGCGAATATAAGCTAAACAAATCATATTCACCATCTTGCTCCAATATCTTCAGAAGCTTATTATAAGCTTCACGCTTCATGTAAATATCGACATCATCATCCCATGGAATAAAACCTTTGTGTCGAACCGCACCAATTAACGTCCCACCACATAAGAAATATTCCAAGTCGTTTTCCTGGCAAATTGCATTCAAATAAGCGAGCATTTTTAGTTCGCGATCATGAATTTCAACTAGTGATAATTGATTCTGACTCATTATGAATTTCCTTTTTGATCAGGGAATGTAATATGTGGTCTAAACACAAATCCTGCAAACATGCCCTTCAAAATTATGTTTATCCGTTTCATTCGCTTATTTGGACTATGTCTGATAACTTTATAAATCGCATATACATCACGTAAAAGTTGCGTGAACAATCCATGAAACCCACCATGATGCGATTCAGTATAAATAGAATTACGATAACTATAATAATACCTAGGGATCCGTCCTTCACTATCCGAAACTATATCTACACCATGATTAGCGGTCATCTTATGAATAACGATGCTATCGGTGACACAATAACAATCATATTTTTCTGAGATTCGAACCGTAAATTCATAGTCATCGCCCCAGACAAAGAATTCTTTAATTGGTAAACCTAATTTTTTTACCGTTTTGATTGGAACTAACAAAGAAACGAATGACGCAGCCTTCACTGCCACTAATCCTTTATCAGCCAAATTATTCCACTGCCCTACTATGTACGGAATATTCATCACAGCTGCTCCGCCATCAGTCCAACGGACATTACTACAGGTGAATCCGTCGCCAACGATTTGATCAGCAAAAGGATTAATTAATTTTTCTAAAGCATCGGCCTTAGGAATTGTGTCATCATCCATAACCCATAAAAAATCGTTAGTGCGATTCTGTATAGCGCTGTTCATTCCGAGGCTAAAGCCACCAGCCCCACCAATATTTTCTGTTGTGGATACAATCGTGATATTATTTTGACTGGCTTGTAGACTTTCTAAAAAATCAGCAGTCCCGTCTGTACTATTATTATTAACTATTATTAATTCATTAACCGGGTGCGTTTGGCTTAAAATTGCCGCAACACTTTCTTTTAATAAAGCCAATCGGTTGTATGTAACCAACACGGCTCCCACGTTCTTCATTACCGAACCTCATCTCTCAATTATCTACAGCTACCTATGAAGGATACACAAGAAATTGACGTTGAACAACATATTAAGCAAATCATTGTAAAAAAATAAAACAATACTCATATTTCAAATACTGATATCAGTTATCATAATCGGCCGCCACATAAATTACGCTATTGAACCAAGCACCAATAAATCGAATGGTCATCGGTATGCTACATGCATTTCATTTTAAAATGGCCTAATATCTATTTTTTCCGACACAATTACTATCTTCACACTTTCAACCTGGTGAATGCCAATTGCACTCGTAAGAACTATTTAAGAAGCATATGCTGTTCGAATCAATGTCAAACTTCCAAAGTTGATTGTCTATCATCCAATGAATCACTTAAAAGGTATCCATTTCATTTATGCCACGATACAAAGCAAATCACATATTTTCTTTAACCTTTTCCATTCATAATTAAAAAAGTGTCCGAGACTGTGATCAGCCCTGTCAATTTGACAAGGCCAATCGCAGTCCCAGACACTTTTTTGAGTTACGAACTTAAACAGTGAAACCGTGGACAAATTACCTTATTCGTTTATTGATGCAGACTCTAAGATCAGAATTGTACGCTAACTTAAACGCTACATTCGATCCATTACACCACTAGCCGTAAAGTGATAGTTCTTACCGTTGATGGTCACCCAACCAACTTGCATGGAACCGTTCGTATTAAAGAAATACCAGTGTCCATTCATATACTGCCACCAAGATGCCATGACCCCGGTCTTAGGATTAAGGTAGTAGCGCTTTCCATCTAAATTAAGCCAATTCGTCTGCATATACCCGTTCTTATCAGCATAATACCACGACCCATTCACAAGGTACCAACCAGTCTCCATTACCCCACTTCGGTTAAAGAAGTACCAGTGCCCGTTCATGTATTTCCACCAAGACGCCATTGCCCCAGTCTTTGGATCAAGATAGTATTTCTTCCCACCTTGATCCATCCAGTTAGTTGCCATCTGCCCATTTGAGCCAAGATAGTACCATGCCTTATTAACGAACTGCCAACCAGTTTGAACAACACCGTTATCCTTACTAAAGTACCATTTGCCACCGTCCTGGAACCACCAGCGACTCAGCGTTCCCGAATTGGTCAGATGATACCGAGCACCATTAATTGTTTGCCAGCCCGTTTGCATAGCACCACTTGCATTGGCGTAGTACCACTCATTACCAGTAAAGAACCAGTTTTTAGCCATGGTTCCATTAGCAGTATTTAAATAATACCAGTGACCACCATTTGCAAGCCAGCCTGTTTGTCTAGCACCACCGTTAGATGGATTCAAATAATACCACTGGTTGCCGGTGAACACCCAATTCTGCTGCATCACGCCGTTATTGTCTAGGTAATACCATTTATTCCCAGGATTAACCCAGCCAGTTTTTCGTGCGCCATCTGTCCCAAGAAAGTACCATTTGTTATCTTGATTAAGCCACCAACTTTGCATAGTACCAGCGTTATTAGCATAGTACCATTGCTTGGTTGTGTCTTGAAACCAGCCCTTTGAAAGGCTGCCGTTAGGAGCGACATATTGCCAGCCGTTACTAGTGTAATTCCACTTACTCGTATTGAACGCCAATTTGTCCCAAGAAGTTAAATTATATGCGTTAATGATATTAAACAGCGAGGTAGAATAGTTCATCGCTGTTGCATAACCATCTTGCCGAATCAAAGAAACGGCAGTCCATGCATCTTTTTGCCATAACAAATTATGGTATCTAGAATTAGCATTTAAAAATAATGCATGATCCAAGACACTAGCAGCTGCATCTGGATAAACTCTAAAATAGTCATTAATCAAAACTAATCCATACCCATAATCTTCGTAGGTTGGCATTAAAACGGAATTTCCATTGTAGCTTCCTTTAATACCAAAAAGATTATGATATACCGATGAAAGTGATGATTGACCCCATCCAGATTCTAAAATAGCTTGCGCAGCTGTTAAAGATGGCAACACACCGTATTTTTGCCATCCTTGGATAGCACCATCTTTGATGGCATCTAAAAAGGCATCTTGGTAAGAGTAAGCTGCAGCCGCAACTCTAACAATCTCTTGAGGCTGTCCAGTTGTTTCATAGCGTTCAGTAGCCGCACTCTTAGCCTCAGACATCTGTTGTTCATTTGCCGATTCATCTACCTCAACAATATTAGTTGAGGCGACTTCATTAGCTGTTGATTGACTAGCAGCTGCATCAGTATTTACAGAAGTAGCCGCTGACAAATCAGTGTTCACAACTGTCTTATTGGAACTAACAGACGCTGCCGTAGACTTAGGCTGATTACTTGTCGTTTGAGCATCAGCCCGACTACTATCTGAGTTAGCTATTTCAGAAGCACTTGTAGCTGCCTGACTAGTAGACGCTGTTGATTTATGAGACACAGTGGACAATGCCGCAGACCCTTGTGAGCTTGAGGCTTGAGAAGTTAAATCTAGTGAGGCTACTGATGAGGCTTCACTTCCAGAAGTTGTGTCACTAGCTACATTGGCCTCAGCATTTACTGTTCCAACAGCGATTGCCCCTAGTGTCAATCCAGCAACTAACCACTGCTTACCTTTTTTATATAATTTAAAATGTGTCTTTTTTGTTGTCAAAATCGTATAGCCTTTCTAGAAACCAGTTACAAGTTTTAAGATACCTTAAAGGTTATACTAACAGATACCTTTTTCAATTAAATTACAGTTCCTAGTCTTTTATGTTATTCATCTCTTTTTCACGATCCAATTGCAGAATATTCCACACATAAATAACCACCGTACGTAATACTGCGTAGAACGGAATACATAAAATCATGCCGGGAATCCCTGCAAGATGACCTGCTGCAAGCAGCAAGATGATAATTGTTAACGGATGGATTTTTAATGATTTGCCAATGATATTTGGATAAATGATGTTGCCGTCAATCTGTTGAACGACGATAACAACAACGATTACCCACAGCAATTTTGAAGGCGCTAAGATCAAGCCAACAATAATCGCTGGTGTAATCCCAATATATGGACCAACATAGGGAATAATATTACACAGACCAGCAATAATTCCTAAAAGCAATCCCACCGGCATGCCAATCAAAAAGTAGCCTAACGTCGTAAAAACACCGACAAACAAGCACTCGATAACTTGTCCACTGATATACTGCGAAATCGTATTGCCCATTTTTCTCAGCAAATCCGTCACTTGCTGTTCTCTTTTAGCTGGGAAAAATCGTTTAATTGCCGGCAAAAATTTATTGCTATCGCTAAGCATATAAAACAATACAACTGGAACAGTAATGGCCGTTATTGTGACATTCGTGATAGTCCCCACAACGGTTCCCAAGCTAGTTGTCACTGACTTAATAAATCCTTGAGCCCATCCTGCAAACGAAGACTCCAAAGTCTTAACGTAAGCCTGAACATCTGCATTATGCATGAAATGACTATGATCTATAAAACCCGAGATTTGTTTTTGTGATTGTGCAGCGATATGTGGTGCATTTTGGATCAACTGACCAATCTGATTAGTTAGCAAGGGAACCAACGAGAAAATTCCTAAAACAACTAATGCTATTAACGTAACAATGACAATCAGAGCCGCAATACTACGACTCACTCGCCATTTTTTTATTCGAATTTTCATCAATAACTCGACGACTGGATTCAACATATAAAACATAAACCCAGCAATTATCAGCGGCACAAAAACCGCTGAAACAAACATTCCCAAAGGCTTAAATAAAAAGTCTAATTTTGTACAAATCCAAATAAAAGATACAGTCGCCAATGCTACCAGTACCCAATATAAAGCATTCATATCTTTCAGCTTTGTAAAAATAAGCTCACCTCATTCTAGTCCAATCAATGTTGTGACACCTGCGACAGTTGCTGATATCGACGATACCAAAGGTCAATGTACGCTTCGGAAAAAGGACCCTTTCCGTTTTCAATCCAATCGATCAATACCTTGACATTAGTCTTCAGTATTTGATCAAGTTCTGCTGAATAGTGCCAATTTTTTCCATGTGCATCATACTCATCAACATCTAAAAGTTTTCGTTCTCCGTTTGGAAAAACTTTTACATCTAGATCGTAATCAATATACTTTAGTGCTTCATTGTCTAATGTGTACGGCGATGCCAAATTACAGTAATAAGAAACCCCATTATCACGAATCATGGCGATGATATTAAACCAATAGTGTTTATGAAAATAGACGATTGCAGGCTCCCGGGTCACCCAGCGACGCCCGTCATCCTCCGTAACCAACGTGTGATCATTAACACCGATAAACTCATTTTCAGTATTTTTAAGTAACATCGTATCCCGCCAAGTACGATGTAATGACCCATCATGTTTATAACTCTTGATAGCAACATACTCGCCTTCACGTAAATTGCTCATTAGTTAGCCTCCCCTCTCCTTTGTAATTTCTAGTAAACTCCGTCTAAGTATACCAAAATTTGTGTACTACCGTTTTTGGTTTATCAAACTTAGCAAAACAAAAGCCGCACTCCATTTTACGTGGAAGTACGGCCTTTGCTTAATCCTAATTGATGTTTATTTAAATTCTGTATCCACCGCCGTTAAAGCTGCGTGAATCACTTGATGCATATCATAATAACGGTACATTCCTAATCGACCACCAAATAAAACTGTGGGCTCGCTTTCGGCTAACTTGCGATACTGCGTATATAAATCATTGTTCTGTTTGTTATTAATTGGATAGTACGGTTCGTCACCGCGCTTCCATGTTGCAGGATACTCACGTGTCACGATTGTTTTATCTTTCTGACCTTTACCAAATTCAAAATGCTTATGTTCGATCACACGTGTATATGGTGTTTCCGCATCAGTATAGTTAATAACCGCATTACCTTGATAGTTATCAACATCTACCTCACTTGTTTCAAAACGTAATGATCGATATTGAAGTTCGCCAAGTTGGTAATCAAAGAACTGATCGATCATACCAGTAAAGATAATTCGAGGATAGTCTTTAATGTATTGCGCTTTGTTATCAAAGAAATCCACACCTGTTTCCACATCAATCAAATCATTATCCAACATTTTCTCGACAATCTGCGTGTACCCGCCGATTGGAATACCTTGATAGGTGTCGTTGAAGTAATTGTTGTCAAATGTGTATCGAACAGGCAAGCGGCGAATGATAAAAGCCGGCAAGTCAGTCGCTTTTTGTCCCCACTGCTTCTCTGTGTAGCCTTTGATGAGTTTAGTATAAATATCAGTTCCAATTAATGAAATGGCTTGTTCTTCAAGGTTTTTAGGTGTGTGATCACCAATGTTTGCTGCCTTCTTTTGCGCATCAATTGTCGCCTTAGCTTCCGCCGGTGTTGTAACACCCCATAGTTTATTGAAGGTATTCATATTAAACGGTAAGTTATAAAGTTCACCTTTATAGTTAGCAACCGGTGAATTGGTGTATCGATTAAATTCAGCGAACTGTTGAATGTAATCCCAGATATCCTTATCAGAAGTATGAAAAATGTGGGCTCCATATTGATGAACCTGAATGCCATCTTGTTCCTTTGTATAAATATTGCCGGCAATGTGATCCCGTTTTTCGATTACTTTAACACGTTTGCCTCGCTTAGCAGCTTCATAAGCAAACGTAGCACCAAATAAACCTGTTCCAACAATCAAATAATCATATTTTGTCATTTTAATTTTACCCTTTCAATAACGCTAAAACATTAGTCATGTAATTGTTCAAATAATACTTTTCAACCGACTCAACCAAAGCCTGTTGTCGTGGCATATTATCATCACGCAATACGCGTTCTATTGCTTGTTGTAATTGTTCGATTTTACCAAGATCATATAACTGACCGTTGCCAGAATCGATAATATCTTGAGGACCAGTCTGCACGTCTGAAGAAATAACATAGACGCCATACGATAACGCCTCAACAAGAACCATCGGAAAGCCTTCATATGTCGAAGTCAAAATCAAAGCATCTGCTTCGGTAATCTGCTGCCAAGAATCTGGAACAAATCCATGCCACTTGACGCGTTCTGCAATCCCTAACTGTTGCGCCAATTCTGGCGCCTTGTCCCGATCTTCACCGTCACCATAAACATCTAGCTGCCAGTCATATTTCACATTAGCCAAGGCGAGTAATAATTCGCGCAGATTTTTTTGTCCATCTAAAATCGTCCGTCCCATGTAAACCAAACGATTATGATTTTTTGAACGACTAATCATCTCAGATTGCGGTACTACGGGATTAAAAACCAACTGAATTTTAGCTTTTTCAATACCTGCAGCAATCAACTCATCACGAATACCACTACTAATTGCCCAATAAAAGTCCGCCGCCCTTAACATTTGGCTACGAACTGGCTTTCTCGAAAGCGAGTAATGGTACCACGCAATAACCTTAGTCTGTAGACTCGTTTTCTCACAGATTCGTTTTGCAAAACTCCACATCAGAGGATTCGTACTAATTAGAAAATCAGGCGTTTCTTGCCTCAAGATTTTGCTGATTCTTGAATAAAGGGTCAACGCGTATTGAATATTTCTGGTGAATCGATGTTTTCCTAAGCCAACGACCGTTATGGGCCGATTTAATGTCCAAGCGGTATCTGTTGTTCCACCTAAATCAATCACCTTTAAAGTGACATCTGTTGGCGAAACGAGTTTAAATGCATCACAAAAATTGGCGACCACTTTTTCTGTGCCGCCAAAACCATTCATATATGGAGTTAAGATTACTAGTTTCATTGTTTGTACCTAATTTCGAATTTGCGGATGTAATTTACGTTCAAGGAAAGTTGACCCTTTTTTCAGCCAATGTTCACTTTCCATATGCACATAGTTCACCTCGACAAATGAAGGTTTTAATGTTTCCAACCAAACATCTAACAACCGTTCACTAATAAAGCCATACACTCTCGCTTCATATGTGTCGTACTCAGACACATCTATACGGGTCTCTAATTTCCCTAAGATATCAAACAACCACGTGCAGTACAGGTCCAACCACTTTGACTTCATCACAAACATGTTGAACATATGTGCACTGCGTCGTTTCATAACATCGTCAAAAGATGCTAAATACTTTGGATAATCTTCGGCAATGATCTCTCTAGTTGTATCAATTGGTGCTCTGTGATGTGCGTGAATGTAATGTGAATAATTCGATTCGATATAATAATTACGCTTTTTAGGCAAGATAATGTCCGCCTGACTCAACAAGGAGTCCGTTTGCTCCTTATTCAAGAAAGTTGCTATATCCGCTTTATGACCAACACTCAAATACCGACGATAGTGCACAAGCCCGACTGCATCAGCCGAAATATTCTTCCACGCCCAATACAGTGCAGTCAACTCATTGTAACTACTGTTTTTGACTGAAATATTATCGCCTGTATTATCACCTTGAAATGTATCGTTCACATCTGGATGCAACGCTTTACCTACAAATACAGGAAGATAAAGGTCACTGTCTGCTGGCATTACATAATTCTTATGTGTGGCCACAACAATCTTTGTATTCATCTAACTACTCCATTTATCAAATAATTAATAGGCGCCATCTGACGTTGCAATGTGAAAAATATTCCGGAAGAATATTTTGACATCAAACCAAAAAGACGCGTGATCCACGTAATACAATTCCATTTCGCAGCGCTCTGGGTAGCCAATATTGCTACGCCCGCTAGCCTGCCACAATCCCATAGCTCCAGGTGTAACAGATAGCAATTTATTTACTCGATTGCCGTACTCGGATAGTTCATCACGAACAACAGGACGCGGTCCAATCAGAGACATGTCCCCGCGCAAGATGTTAACGAACTGTGGCAATTCATCAACAGATGATCTCCGCAACCATTTTCCAAACTGCGTAATTCTTGGATCAAGATCAGGCGGTAGTTTGTAATTATTATCAAGATATTGTTGATAAAGTTTTGGATCGGCTTTTAATTTTTCATCGGCTCCGACAACCATCGATCTAAATTTCAAAATATAAAAATCATGATTATTTTTACCAACACGCTGTTGGCGGTAGATTACAGGTCCTCGATTAGATGAGCTAACCTTATATGTTAACCATACAACCAAAAACACTGGACTTAATAGTACCAAGGCTACTAACGATAGAATCACGTCAATACTCCGTTTACTGATTCGGTAAACGATACCTTGAACAGGTATTTCATTTTCGATTAGAAACAATCCCCTTTAATCATGCTCTGCTGAAATACAACAGAACTTTTCTTAGCTTTCTTAAGTACAACAGGTTAATGCAAACGACTGCGAATTAGGCCTCGAACTTCTTCAATAATATACGCCCGTGTTAATAACAGTCCAACTGTATACACAATAATACCAATAATCACTTCGAAACCCAAACTTAGAAAGGACATCTTAACTTTTGTGTTAATAAAGAAGACGACGACAAACATTGCACCACCGCACAATAAATACTTCCAGGCGCCAGCAAACATGCGTCGCCATTGCAGTTGTCCACGTACGGCATACACTTGATAGGCGGTTACTAAACCCTCTGAAACAACCGTCGCAATTGCGGCTCCGCGTGCACCTATCGACATAATCAGTGGTACGTTGATTATGATGTTTGCGATTGCGCCTAACGTAACCGAAATTGTATAACTTCTAATCTGCTTAGTTGGCATCAAGAATTGACGTCCAATGACAGTACTCCAGGCAATAAATAAAATAATAGGCGCTTCAAAGAACATTAGCTCCCCAACCTCACTGTACTGTGAGCCAAAAAACCAAGGTGCAAATTTATCGCTTAAGGCTGCCAAACCAAACATCAGTGGAACTGATAAGGCAGTTACAAAATTCATATTTCGATACAGACTATTGTTCACACCACGGATGTCACCCTGCGCAAACTTGTTTGCAATATGAGGCAACATAACCGTTCCGGTCGCCGTAACAATTGACAAGATCGTTTTAACTAATGAATCAGAAAAGTTAAAGTACCCAGCCGAGATAGTTGAATCGAACTGTTTCAACATTGTTCGATTAACAACCGCGTACACTTGAATCGCAATGCTTGGAATAAACAATACGAACGATGGATATAAATGCGTTAGAATCCCCTTAAGCGTCAATGATACCTTAACGATACTACCTCTTAGATATGGCCATAAGGATAATCCACCAATCAATTGTGCACCGCCCTGAATACAAATATACTTGCCCAAATCGTCAGGTGTTTTAACCAGCACAAATATTAATGCAACAGAAATCATTTTCACTAAGGTGTTTCTTAAAACTGTTTTTTTAAAGTCCTCTAACCCCATAAAGTACCATGAGATATCAAGTCCTTGTGCGATTAACCAAATAATTTGCAGCAACTGAAAAACATAATATTGCCGGTCAAAGTGCAAAAACACCAAAAATCCAACAACCGCGATACTGGTCGTACATAACTGAAGAATTTCTATTTCCCAAAATATCCGTGAACGTTGCTCTTTATCATCGCGATGATAAGCAATTTCACGATTTCCATACACGGTAATCCCAAGATCGCCAATCAGCACAAAGTATTGAATGATTGACCAGGTGTATGTATAGATCCCGTTACCCGTTGGTAATAAAACACGAGATATATAAGGTTGGGTCAATAACGGAATCAACGTAATCAGCAATTGATATGCCGCATTGTAAAACAAATTACGAATCGTTTTCATCTTGGCCTCTTTACCACAGGTTTCATAAAACCTGATTTATATCTATTAGAGCATACCAGAAAAGTGAATTCTTTGGGCATCATTTTATGTTTTAGTCTATTAAGTAAATAGGAATCTTTTAACATTTATTTACAGCGTGTGATAGTATTAGGTGTTCTGAAATCAGAACACCTAACTGGAGGCAATCATAATATGCAAAAGAAAACAGATATCTTAAAAGTCCTATTACATATACAGGCAGTGGAAGCCACCGCCACATTTTCTCAACGTCAATTGGCCAAAAGCACAAAATTTTCATTAACTAAAGTGCAAGCCATTCTCGCTGAGTTAGAGAAAAAACATTTCGTGATTCGTAGTGGGAATAGCCAAGCACCACACTATCAGGTCAGTGCCCAAGGTCAGCAGTTCACCTTGTCGTTAATCAATAGTACTTTACCTACTTGGTCTGATCTATCAGAAAAGCAACCCACGACGGCCGTTATTTTAGCTGCCGGTACTACTCAAGATTTCAATCATCCTGTTGCATTGGAAGAATTTGATCATCAACCATTGCTTCAACGAACCATTGACCAACTCGCCAGCCACGGCATTACGAAAACAATCATCGTTGCTGGGTTTAAACAAAATTCAATTAAAAAACTAGTGGAAAATAACCCAGATGTACAACTCGTTATCAACGATAACTATGACTCAACTGGGACCATGGCCTCTCTGGCGGCAGCTTCAAAATATATCTCTGACTCATTTTTATTAATTGAAGGTGATCTACTATACGATGACGCAATGCTTAGCTTACTGTTGCAGGAACGGCAACCAAATGTCATTTTAGCTGCACCATTAAGTGGTTCTGGAGACGAAGCTTTCGTTGATTTCGATGAAAATAATCAGCTACTCCGCATCTCAAAAGACATTCGTCAGATGAATGAACTTTCTGCCGAAATGATTGGTCTCAGTAAACTTTCCTACGGTTTTTTTAAGTTAATGCTTGCGGCTTTCCTAAACAATCAGAATCAGTGGCTGAATTATGAATACTTGATAACACGATTGGCCCATTCAATTTCTGTAAAGTGTCTGCTAAGTGACAATCTTAGTTGGAAAGACATTGATAATTTGCAGGACTTAACCGAAGCACGTGACACAACGTTTCCTAAAATTAAGGTCAATGAGCAAAATGAACAGATTAAACTCGCTCAGCAAACCATCGTAGACGTTCTAAAGCTGCCAATAACGGCGGTCAAAAATGTTGCTTACGCTGGTGGTATGACCAATACAAACTATTCGGCACAAGTCCAGTTAGAAAGTGACGGAACGTGGGAGGAATGCTTCATTCGCATCCCCGGTAAGGGAACTGGCAAACTTATCAACCGGAAAACAGAACAGCCAAACGCAAAGCAAGCAAGTGAGTTAAACTTCAATGTACCAACTGTGTACATGGACGATTCAGGTATAAAAATCACTAAGACAATTTCCGGAGCACTGACCCTATCGCCACGTTCAATGCGTCTATCCACAAATTATCGTCAAGCCGCGCAGCTTTTAAAACGAGTTCATACCTCATCAATGACCTTTTCAAATACCTTTTCATTCACAGACGAATGGCACCGCTACGAGCAAGCCGTGATCGATTTAAAACAGCCTTTCTTTAAACACTATGACATAGTGAGACTACAGGTTCTTAAGGCATTAACCAGACTTGATCAACTCGGTATCGAGCAACGACCTTGCCATAACGACTTAGTCCCAGAAAACTTCATCAAAGGTAATAATAATCAGCTTTATTTGATTGACTGGGAGTACTCAGGACTTAATGATCCAGCCTGGGACTTAGCTGCTTTACTGAATGAAAGCGACTTTAACTCAGAAGAAGAACTTGACTTCCTTCACCAATATGATGGCTCTGATACGATCAAACTACAGCAAAAGGTCCAAATCTATAAAGCATTGCAGGACATCCTCTGGAGTACTTGGGCAATTGTCAAAACTGCTAGTGGTGTCGATTTCAGTGACTACGGTCAAAAACGCTTCGATCGTGCCGCAAAAGAACTGGAGAGGATTCTCGGACATGATTAGTCGTAAGCAGTACTTAGAGCAACGTCTAGGCGGTCTCACTGGCGGTATTTTATGGGGCCTAGATACAGTCCTCATCGGATTCATTTTACTGCAATCACCACTTAAGGGTTTTACAGGAACAGCACCACTGCTAGCTACCTTTTTGCATGATACATTTTCAGCACTCGTGCTTCTTTTAATAGGTGCCAAACAAGCTGGTCAATCTTATCTAAAGTCGCTTTGGAATTCACTAGTTCATCAGTCTAGTGGCCGTTGGGTTGCTTTTGCAGCGATATTTGGTGGTCCCATTGGCATGACCAGTTATACGTTATCGATTCATTTTATTGGACCAGGATACACAGCTATTATTTCGGCCATGTATCCGGCCTTTGGTGCCTTATTAAACTTCATTATATTTCGACAACGACCAACGTTTTCTACGATTCTTGGGCTAACATTAGCAATTAGCGGCACAATGCTAGCCGGTATTTCAGCAAGCACGCAAAGCAGCGTCAACCCCATCGGATTTCTCTTTGCCGCAATGTGTGTAATTGGCTGGGGATCCGAATCAGTCATTTCTGCGTATGGTATGAAAAATGACTTATCATCCGATACGGCGTTACAAATCCGGCAACTTATCTCCGCAGTTGTTTTCGCCATTATCATCGTTCCACTCATACCAAGTGGATTTTCAATGACATTCTCGATTCTCACAGCACCGGTCTGCTTCATCTTATTTCTCACAGCACTGGCAGGTACCCTGTCCTATCGTTTCTACTACCGCTCCATTAATACACTGGGTGCCGTGGAGGCCATGGGTTTAAACATTAGCTACTCTGCGTGGGCAATCTTTATCGGACTTTTTTTCGGTAACGCCCTGTCCTTTACCGCATTACTTTTTGCCTTTATAATCATTGCAGGATCCGTTTTAACTGCAGACTCACAACAACTAATTTTGAAAAAAATAATTCATTTACGATCTTAATACTAGGAGCGAATCTATGAACGCCATCATCATGGCTGCCGGACTTGGTAGTCGTTTTAAAGAATTAACAAAACATCACCACAAAGCGTTGCTACCAATTAACGGAGTTCCTAATTTGGAGCGAACGATCACAATGTTACAAGCAGCTAACATAACTGAAGTTCACATCGTAACCGGTTACTTAGCAAATCAGTTTAACTATCTCCAAGAGCGTTTTTCTGACATGCACATTGTGCTCCACTACAACGATCATTATGCAGACTACAATAATCGCTACTCATTTCAACTGGCATTACCTTTTTTCGGTGATAGTTTTGTTATCGACGCTGACACGGTCATGCGCGACAATGTGTTTACCGATGTTCCGACAGAAAGTACCTATTTGACTGTCCTGAGAACCATCCACGGAACTGAATGGTGTCCTCAAACAAATCAAGACGGTCGCGTCACCAAAATGCTGGTCACTGACCAAGAAATACCCTCCATGTCAGGTATTTCTTTCTGGAATAAATCTACCGCCACCATCATTAAAAACGCCTTTCCGCAATATGCTACGCTGCAGCAACTGCAAGAAAAACGTTTTTACTGGGATGATATTCCAGTTGCAATGCTAGATGAGCTCTCCATTGGCACGCGAGAGGTAAAAAGCAGTGCCATGTATGAAATGGACACACAAGATAACTATCAAAAAATTCAAGAACTTTTACAGGAGGACTAACAGATGCTCGCAACCGTTGTTTTTGCAACCATTACCGGTAACAATGAAGATGTGGCTGACATTATCACAGAAGCTTTAGAGGATGCCGATCTAACCGTTCAGGAAGTTGAAATTTCTCAAGCAGACCCAGCTGACCTTTTGAAAAGTGACATCACTATCATCGTTCCTTATACATACGATGAAGGTGCCCTCCCAGAAGAAGGTTTAGACTATTTTGATGACCTCAGTGAACTGGACTTAACTGGCAAAGTATTCGGTGTTGCCGGTTCTGGTGATGTTTTTTATGGGGATGACTATGGTGTCGCCGTAGATCGTTTTGATGAACGTTTAGCAAGTACTGGTGCAATTCGTGGTGCTGACAAAATCAAAATCAACCTAGCTCCGGATAAAGACGATATCAAGCATCTCGATCAGTTTGCAAATGACATAATTGCAAAAGCGACTGCCCTTTAAAGTGCTAAAAAAGATGACCTCAGCGATTTTGCGTCGCTGAGGTCATCTTTTTTATATTTAAAATGTTAAGTAAGCTCTAAAACTACCATCGTTAATTCGAACCCAACGTGAACTGTAAGCCTGTCCATTAAAGTTAGCTTCGGAAACATGTACCCAAGAACCAGAGACATTATCTACGTATGCAACGTGACCATAGCCACCTGCATTCGTCCATGCAATCATACCGATTTTAGGATCATTGTATGTCACTTGTGAAGCATGGTCGATCCATTGTGCCGCATTTCCAAATCCATAAGGGGAAACGCCCTCTGCTGCTAACATTTTAGCAGCGTATGCAGTACATTGGCCAGCATAGTAACCATAGTTGTTGTTCCAATCAACTGGATGATTTTGCCACTGACCGGCACCGTTGAAGTAATACAACTTATTACCAACTGTTACGCGGTTTGTATACATCCAGCCAGCGTCACTTAAAAGGTACCAGTTATGGCCATCATTATACCAGCCAGTGTTCATGCCACCCCAGCCAGCAAAGTTGTACCATGCGCCATTAACCCAGTTCCAGCCGGTTTTCATACCGTTGTTGGTTAAATAGTACCAATTGTTGTTGATCACTTGCCAACCGGTTTGTAGATTACCGCCGGTTGCCATGTGATACCACTGGCCATTCATCTGTTCCCAACCAGTTTGCATCCGACCACTATGATCCATCAAGTACCACTGACCATTAACAGATTGCCAGTTATACAACGTTTCACCATTGGTACGTTCATTAATGTACCAGTTATGACCATCCCACAACCAGCCACGATGCATGTCGCCACCGTTGTTTAGATAATACCAGTTGTTGTTTGACCATGACCATCCAGTCGTCATCGTTCCTGAATTTTGGAAATAGTACCAATTATTGTTAACCCACTGCCATTTTTGGGCCATGCCACCCCAATTTTGGAGGTAGTACCAGGTATTAGCTTGCTTTGACCAACCAGTTGTCATTTTACCTTGATTGTCAAAATAGTACCAAGTCTTGTTAATGTTTTGCCAGCCCTTGGAAGTTGCACCCTTAGTAAAATACTGCCAAGTGTTGCCTTGCTTTTGCCAACCATTAACTTCTACTGGTTTTGCAACGGGCTTAACAGCGGCGGTTGCTGCAACTTTTGGTGCTGCACTTTGGGCTACTGACTTCGTAGCTTGTACAGGTGCTGCAGATTTAACTGGTGCTTTTGCCTGACTAGCAACGGAACTGACTGCTTGGCTTGCTTGTGGCTTCGCAACTGGTGTCTGACTAGCAGGTTTGCTACTGGCCACAGAGCTGGCTTTAGATACACTGCTAACAGCACTTGAAGCAGTACTATGCACATTGCTTGACATCGCATGGCTAGTTGCACTGACTAAACTCTGTTGATTACTCGTTTGTTTAGTTTGATTATTTTGATTAGTTGCAACATCCGCATGTACATTTACTGGATGCCCACTGAGAAACGTTAATGATAACACCGTTGATAACGTTAATAAGCCAACAGTACTGAGGCTCTTAAAGGTATTTTTAGTATTAACAATTTTTTTCGCGTTTTCGATCACAAGTTGCTCCTATCCATATTAAAATTCGTGTAATTTCATGTTTTGTACATTACAGCAAATCATTTAATAACACCAGGGTCCCAAAAACGTCCATAACTCTTTAAAACGCTGGTATAACACTAATACAAGCACATTATGACTAAGCTTAACGATTCCTTTACAACTACGTAACATCCTTACTCTCCCATGTTACAGAGCCCCTTTACATGTAAAATCAGTTAACGCAGATTCGAAAACATGCTATATTTATATCCATTATGAAAGGACGATATGACATGGTTCAGTGGATCAAAACCCACCAATCCCTAATTGAATACGCCGTCTGGGGTACGTGTGCCTTCCTCATCAACTTGTCGGTCTTCACGGTTCTAGACGTATGGACACCAATGAACTATCAAATCGCCAACGCAATTGGGTGGACACTGGCAACGACTTTTGCCTTCTTCACCAACAAGCTATGGGTATTTGCAACGCACGCGGAAACATTTCGCAGCCTCGCCAGAGAAATGTGGTCCTTTTACTTCTTTCGGGCGCTAACATTGGTCATGGACATTGTGATTTTGTTCATTGGGATTACTTTATTCAAGGGTAACGACATTATCGTGAAGTTAATCGATCAATGTATTACGAATATCGCTAACTATTTCTTTTCACGATGGTATATTTTCAAAGCAGTTAAATAAGCGTACCGGCAAAAATGCCAGTACGCTTATTTTAGTGCTGCGGTTTCTGTTTTCGTTTCCAAACACTTGTTAGCCAGTGAAAAGACTGCCGGGTTTCTGTGATTGCACCACCAAAGTATTCTTGAACGGATGCATTTAAAACAGCACCAGTCAAAATCACAATACCGGAAAAGTCTAACCACATCATGATGACAATCACTGATCCAACCGTCTTGTAGGTTGTCACTGAGCGCGCAAAGTAATCGACGTACAACGAAAATAATTGTGATAACAATAACCAAGCGACTGTTGCACTCAACGCACCTACCCATACATACCGCCACTTGAGTCGCGCATTAGGCAAGAAATAATAAAGTAGTAATAATAGCAAAAATAACATGACAAATGTCACCGGCCATTTCAGCGAACTCACCACATCAAACACGTTTTGCCCAAGGTGCAAAATGGGCGTCAATTGCTTAACAACGACTTGTCCCAACGTAAAGAACACAATAATCGCAGCCATGATCATGATGACCAGAATCATCCACAAAAACGAAAACAGGCGGTTGGTAATCGCGCTTTGATTTTTGCCGACACCATACGATTGATTGACAGTTCGTTGAAACGCAGCTGCTACCTGACTGGTCGACCAGAGTGCCACCACCGCCCCAATGGATAGCAAACCACCATTTCCGCGCTGTAAGAACGATAAAATTGCTGGCGCAAGCGTCTTGTAGATATCCTCTGGTACAGCCGTTTGTAAATATGTCAAAATCGTGCGCGCATCAATGCCTAACAGTGGTAATAAATTACCAACAACAATCACCGCTGGAAAAATCGACAGCAACGAATACCAGGCTAAGATCACGGCAGAATTACCGACTTCTGCATCATTAAAATGATGGAAAAAGATTTTAAAAAAACGTTTCATACTGCTGCCCTCGCTCCATGCCTTCAGTAATAATTAATTATTACCGAAAGACAGCAATTATGCAATTTCAATGGTCACCAAATACTATGCTTGTAACCACCCTTGTGTTGCCCAGTTCATATATCGTTTGCGCATCCCAGAGACATATGCATTTCCTGCAACATAGAAGCGTAGCTCACGATCCTGCCACGCACCCGCGCTGACACCAACGCGTGGTGCTGTTCCGATTTCCTGTGGAATCAGTCGCCGTTGATCAGTTATGGAAAATGGTGACTCAGCTAAACTAACATTATTCCACTGCAAGTTAGTCACACCCAACGCCTGTGTCAGTTTGGCCGGTCCGTTTGTCACTTCTTCCCCTGGCTGAGGACGTAATTCCCGCATTTTAGCCTCGCCTTGTGTCGGTTGAATGGCACGCAGCAAGACACCTTGTGGTGTTCCGGCTGGCTGACAAATTAAATTCATTAGGATCAATCCGCGCATCGTATAAAAGTACAGGGTGCCTGGTTCACTAAACAACGCTGCGTTAGCCGAACTTTTGCGATGTCCAAAGGCATGGGCTGCCGTGTCTAAGTCGCCTAAATACGCTTCGGTTTCAACGATAAGACCGCCAACCGTGCCGTTTTCGCCTTGATATAATAACTCATGACCCAATAGATCTGCAGCAATCCTTTCCGTTGGGCGATTCGTGAAAAAGTCTTGGTCTAACATATTATCCAACTCCTCCCTTGATGTGATTCTAAGAAATGAAACCGTTTTCTCTTAGAATCACATGCTTTCGTTGCCAATATGATACAACATAGATAGTAAGAATAGTCACCCATATTAATTCCTTAAGGAGGCTACATCATGCAACGCGACGATTCACTTATTGTTTGGATTTCAGGCAGCGTATTACCCATCATCATTCTTGTGGGCTTGCTATACGGCTTGATCGCAGGCCAAGTGGTTACTGGATTGGTCGTTGGTATTATTGCCGGACTGACTTTAGCAGGTGTGTCATTTATTTCATTTACCATGCTAGAAAACGTCTTTGCAGCTCACTAACTGCCTTTAGCAATCATTCAAAAGTACTGAGGTTAAGTTTGATACTAGCCTCAGTACTTTTTATTTGGGACTATTACACCGTTTATAAAACGAAAAATCCCGTTCTAAAGCGACTTTGTGATACGCTTACAGCAATAATTAGGAACGAGGTGTTGTTTATGGCAAACGAATTTCCCCAAGTCGTCACCATCGCCGGATCAGACTCAGATGGCAGCGCTGGCTTGCAAGCTGACCTGAGCACTTTTTTCACCCGTCACGTTCATGGCATGTCCATCGTAACCGCCTGTGTAGCTGGTAATTCATACGGTATCCAAGCAGCTACCGCCATGCCAACAGACTTCATTGACCAACAGTTCACTTCACTGGCCGATGACTTTGACATTCGTGCGTCCAAAACCGGTATGTTAGCTGACGCATCGCTAATCAATAACGTGGTTGCAAATTATCAGCGCGTCAACTTTGGACCATTAGTCGTAGATCCTGTCATTGTGACCAAGCATGGTGCACTATTATTAGAAGCCGAGGCTTTTGAAACTCTCAGGGAACGGTTACTCCCCTTAGCAACAGTGATTACGCCTAACTTTTATGAAGCTGAAAAGCTAACAGACCGTACGTTAAAAACTGATGCTGACGTCATCTCTGCTGCTCACCAGTTGCAGAAGATGGGCGCCAAAAACGTCATTGTTAAGGGAAAACACGCAGATACAACCCAGAGCGTCGTTCGTGACTTTGTTTTGCTTGAAAACGGTGACCACTTCTGGTTAAGTGCACCTTACATCCAAACTGATCACGTTAATGGAACTGGTGATTCTTTGTCAGCCTGCATTACTGCAGAACTTGGCAAAGGCGCCAGTGTCAAAGACGCCATCACGCTGGCAAAAGCCTACGTTAATGCGGCCATTGCAAATGAAATCGCCGTTGGGCATAAGTTGGGGCCAATCAATCATTGGGCCTTTCAAGATTAAGTACGAGAGTGGGACAAAAGTCGGAAAGTAGCGAGCAAGACCTAGAACGGCCGTACGAATTGGTTTAAAACCCGGTAGGTGGTTCGTCCTCTGCACAACGACTTGACTTTTGTACTATGTTTTCACTATTTAAGTTCATAAATAAAAAAATATGGCGTTTGGGACAAGATGAATTATGTCCCAAACACCATATTTTTGATTACTGAATTTAAATAGTTGAAAAGTCCAGTTGCGGGGTCGGATTATGAACTACCAAGTTAAAATCAACCCCGCATGACAGCCCGCATTATTGCTTGCTACTGACCCCTCTTGTCTCACTGGCCCATTATTAGCTCAGCCATCTTTTGTTTCACCTTATCTGACTTAACTAATAACACAGGAAAATCTGTCTCATTCCATTCAATTCGTGGTTCTGAACGGACAAACTCGATTAGCCCAGCTTGCATCATCTTCAGCATAATACTGATCAGACGCCGCTTAGCAAAGGTTGGTTCGCCCATATTAGCAATGTAGCTAATACTACGTGCTTTATCATTCTTACGAACCTTTTTTGCTTTTCCATTGCGCTCAATTGCATCAACCAAGTAATCAATTAATTCAGTATTGTTATCCACAATAAGCCGTCCCATCACATTTTGTATGACCCCACCCAGACTCGAACTGGGAGCAGCCGCTTAGGAGGCGGCAGTTTTATCCAGTTAAACTATAGGGTCAAAAACAGCAGTCGTCACCGCCGTTAATTAGTATACACTAGTTCAAAAATTGTGCCGCTCCATTACCGAAGCTCCAATCTGGGCTACCGTTCTCGCTAATAACAACCATCACATCATTCTTTTGAATTTTAGTAGTTGCTTCAAGTTCGGCAACTAGATCCTGGTAGAAAGTTCGCTTTTGTTCTTCAGTACGCCCTGCACGCATCGTCACTTGAATCATAACAAACTGATCAGTCCGCTCGATACCAAAGCCAGTATCTTCAATGATCATTTCGTCAGCAGTGTGTTGCGTCACGATTTGGTACCGGTCACGTAACGGAACTCCGAAATCCTGTACTAATATTTTATGTTCAGCATCTAATAAAGCTCGTAATTCGGATTTTGAACGACCTTCGATAACATCAAATTTAACAAGTGGCATAATTATGAATCCTTTCCATTTCGCAGTGTATTCTTATGACGCATCCCCTTATTTTTGGAATGCTTCTTATGAGAATGTGATTTTTTAGCTGGCTCGTTTAACTGAGCCTTGCCTGCCGAACGTTGTGGCTTAACTGGCCGCGTTGATTTCGTTGAGACGCGTGCTACTGGTGCAACTTCTGTATCTAAATCCGTCTTACTAGTGGCGACTCGACTTGTCCTAGACTTATCCGTCTTTTGATCACGCGTGGACTTGGCTACAGGCATTTTATCAGTTACCCGTGGTGCCCGCGCTGGCCGTTCATCAACAAAGGCGTTATGTGCAAAGTACAGTGGCTTCAACACATAGTCACTACCACGCAACGTTTGTTTTATATTACGCAGGTCATGATCATTCCCAAAGTTAATCACCAATCCACTGGCACCCATCCGACCAGTACGACCAACCCGATGTGTGTATGTGATTTGTGAACTTGGCAAATCAAAGTTAATGACTGCCGGTAGGTTGGGAATATCTAATCCACGGGCTGCAACATCAGTCGTCAATAGGTAAGTCACCTTGCCATTACGAAAGTCGCGCATTGCATCGGCACGTTGGACCTGCCGCTGTTTACCAGCGAGGGAAACAGCTTGTACATGTTCATGACGCATCGCAGCTGCCGCCCGTTCCAGTTCACCAAGTTGGTTAAAGAACACCAAGGCTTGAAAACCTGGAATCCGTGAAAAGCGACGCAACATAGCAGGACGCTGATTAGCAGGCAATTCCATCAGTCCATGGCGCACCGGCCCTTGTGTGTTATCTTCGGCACGAACGTCAATTGTTTTAACGTCGATGCCAAATTCTTCAGTCACTTCAGTTAGCGCGTTCGACTTCGTAGCTGAGAAGAAACTAAGCTGCGTATCGCGTGGTGCCTCACGAATAATATCTTCCACATCTGTCCGCGTTTCACCGGCAAGCAATTCATCTGCTTCATCAATCACAACACTAGTGACTAAATGTAGTTTCAACCGTTTATCACTAACCAAGTTTAAAACACGACCTGGCGTACCAACGACGATTTCAGGATTCTGTTTTAACTTTTCAATCTGCCGTTTGACGTTAGCACCACCGGTCAATGCAGCGACCTTCATGTCTAGTAAAGCCGCCCAGTCACGCATGACAGCAGTCGTCTGTTGCGCTAATTCCTGACTTGGTGCTAACACCAACAATTGGGTACCATCGCCTGGTAAAAGTTGTTCCAGTAAAGGCAGCGTAAAAGCAACTGTCTTACCTGATCCAGTTGGTGCTAAGCCAATCACGTTTTCACCATCAATTAAAGGTTGTTCGACCCCTGTCTGAATGGCTGTCGCTTGATCATACCCAAGTTCTTTAAAATGCTGTTCAAATCGTTTGTCCATTAGTTACTCATTTCTACTTATTTATCAGCGGGGAAGACCAAACTCGCCTTGCGCCGTAGGTCATATAATACACCATTCACGATTTCACTTAAATGCAGCCAGGTTTGATAGTGACGCATATTATCAGGATTTTTCGGATCATTTAAAACTGTTGCAAAGTCATCTACCTCAGCAAGCATTGGATTAGCTGCTGGTTCAGTGGACAGACGCTTTGTCGAACCATCACTGGCATGATAGATAACGGACTTTAGTTCCGCCGCATTATCCATGACAATCGTATCCTTCAAGCCATAGATTTCAGAGGGTAGATACGAATTCGTGTTCTTACCAATGTTCAAAGTGACGTCGAAGTCATCGTAGCCGAGAACCGCAATACCTTTACCATCCGCACCGGTGCGCAATGGTGTGGTGTAATAGTGAACTCGGTTAGGCTTCCCAAACCAAGCCACTGCATCATAGACAACGTATACACCAAGATCCTGTAATGCCCCACCGCTAAACGTAGTGGTAAAGACATTAGGATTTTCACCAGCCAAATAATTATCAAAACGTGATGAATATTTCATGTAGGTCAATGTCGCACCATTAATAACTGACATTTCTGATAGTTGTTTCCGGATTGCTCGGAAATTAGGCTCATGAATGTGCCGCGCAGCTTCAAATACATGCAGTTCCGGGTGAGCTGCCAACGCGTCTTTAACCTGCGCATATTCAGTTGGGTTTGAAACCAACGGCTTCTCCACAATCACTTCTTTACCAGCATCCAACGCTTGGATTGTTTGCGCCGCATGCAAGCTATTCGGTGAAGCAATGTAGACAACGTCAAAGTCCCCTGCTTTAAAGAAAGTTTCTAGGCTCGTATACACTTGCCCACCGTTCTTTTCAGCGAATGTCTTCCCTGTATCTTCGTGACGTGAATAGACACTCGTCAGTTCGTACTTCTGTGATGCAGCTGCCGCTTCAACAAATTGTTGCGTTATCCAGTTCGTTCCAATGATTCCTAGTTTTAACATCCTATGAAACCTCCGTCGAAAAAGAATTTTTGCCGCTTGATCATCACCAACGTAATTAAAAAACATTACGTTGTTAATACCTATAGTTTACCAATTTTATGAACAAGATGCAGTATTCGCGTCATCCCCGTTGCAAGAATGTGTTAATTGCATTACGGCAATGGTTTCAATAAGGAAAACACTTTTAATCGTGCTATATTTATATTTATAAAACGTAGCGGCATACGAGAAGAAAGCGAGGATTTTCCAGTGTCTTTTAAGCGGAATGTAATTTTATTTGGCGTTTCTTTAGCGGCAGGACTCACCAGTGCGTTTACCAGGTCTGCCAAAAAGCAACCTGATACACAGTCATCGTTACCAATGTTATATTCTGGCACCTGGAAATATTCCGATCATAATGATCATCGTATCCACCGCATCCAAATCAATCCTGATTTGACCTTGCACGTTGATGGTCGTGCTGAACAAGCCACTGTCGAAAGTATCTCTGCCGAAGAACTCGTCTATCTCGATAATTTCGGCTATCATTTACGCATTCAAGCCAATGAACAGCAACCAGTGTCACTATATGACGAAGCTGACAATGCAACGTACACATTGGTGAGCGTTCATACGACCAAACCATCCGGTCCACAATCCGTTGCTGAATAATCAGTTATTGCTAATTACAATCTATTAAATTGCCATCACCAAAAAGACGTTTGGGACATAAGTCATCTTGTCCCAAACGCCTTATTTTGATTTACAAACTTAAATGGTGCAAACGAGTGGGACAAAAGTCAAGTCGTTACGCAGACTAAGAACAACCTGTCGGATTGAAGACCAATCCGTACGACCCGTTCTAGGTCTTGCTCACGACTTCCCGACTTTTGTCCCACTCGCTTTTTACACTTAGTCGCTTTAGTTCTCAAACTTAGCACGTTGTTCTGGTGTCAACCGCCAGCTCAAATACTGTTCTAATAATGACATGTCGGCAGCCAAATTAGCTTCTGTACATGTCCACTGATACTTATCGCGCACATCCGTCGCCAATAAATCTGTTAAGGCAACGAAGCGTGGTCCGATCGCGACTAACACTTTCAAACGGTTAATATCCCGATCATCTTCTGGCGTCATCCCCACACGTACCTGTACGTCAAAACTGCGAAAGGCAATGAAATCCGCGGTTGCCCAACCTGACACAACTGAAAAATCTGGTAACACTGCCCGCGAGTCACCAAATTGTTGCGTGACTGCATCTAAAATCATCATTTGTACCTGATCGATGCTCATATGTTGTGCGACCTTTGGTTGATCGTCTTCCTTACTTTTAAAAAATGCCATTTCGCTCACCTGCGTTCACTAGTTATCGTATTCTGAGAATTTTTGCTTGGACCCATTATATACCATTAAACTCATCGATTGCTTCGTTCCAGCAACTTCAATATTACCGTCTGCATCATACATAATAAACTGCACATCATTTTGATGACGCGGTTTCAGCGATGCATCTTCCAGAGTTAACCCAGCGTTAGGCAATTGCTTTTGCAAGGTGTGATACCCTTTTGTTGATACCCACACACCAACTGGCTGCGCATAGTCTTGTCGCAACGTTTGTAGCATGACCGATAATCGATTAACTGTTCGTTTGACTGCCTGTGGAGAGTCAAAGTTAGCGCCTGCATCCGTGACGGCAATCATAATCGGCAGTGTACCAGTATCTTGACCAATCTGATGTTCAAAGTACCGCAGCTGACTATTAACGCTACTTTGCGGGCTATAAGTTAGATAAACTCCAACCTTTAGTGGACTTCCTGAACTTCGGGAATAGTTGCCGCTAAAGTCATCATCGACAAATCGATTTCCCACCGTGGTCTTTAAATAAACAAATTTCAAACCGGTTTTCGATAACGCTTGAAAATCAATAAAACCAGCACTTTGATCGATTGCGGCACCAGTCACAGGATAGCGTGCCATCATCGTTTGATGACGCAAATGCCACCAGTGATAAATACCGTAGCCACCACCGGCCAGTGCGAACACAAGTAGAACAGCCACCAGCCATTGCCACACCGGTATGTGTTGCTTTTTAGCGCGTTGTCGAAATTCTTGTCTGGTCGTCACTATCTCACCATCCCCGTCGCAACACTAAATTTACCCATTATTGTAGCACGTTGGCTGCGGGGAACAACGCGTTATTCGCGACTCGTTTCCATAGCGTGTCGAACGTCTTGTAAAAGCCCTTCACCAGTCTTGGTCTTCGCACCTTGAGCACCGACCAACGTAAACAAACTATCAATAATCGTTAACTGTGCAATGAGTGAACTCATTGACTCACTACGGTAGTTAACTTCTTCAGCGACAGATTGGAAAACCAACGTACTCTTTTTAGCCAATGGTGAGGCTGGATAACTTGTAATTGCGATCATTGGCACATGGTTGGCACGTAATTGATCAGCAATCATTAATGTATCGTGGTTTCGACCGGAGTGGGAAACTAAGATGGCAACATCCTGCTCATCCATTTTAACAGCCTGCATCAACTGGATGTCCACGTCTGGATGAAATTGTGGATGCGTCGTTGTCCGCAGAAATTTATGATAACCGTCTAATGCTGCCACAGACGAACCACCAAAGCCAAAGAAACTTAGTGTACGTGCTTTGGTCAATAATGTAATGGCAGCTGACAAATCTTTTTCCTTCAATAAAGCCCGCGTTGCATCTAGTGCATTATCGGCGCCTTGGAAAACTTTATCAACGACTACTGCAGGGGCGTCGCCTTCTTCGATTTCACTAAAGAAATCGTCTGTTTGATTGGCAATGCCACCAAATCCTAAACTAAATTCACGAAAAGAATGCCAGCCAATTCGTTTAACAAATCGACTCACCGTGGCAGTCGAAACTTTGACATTTTCGGCTAAATCTTGAATCGTCATTTCACTAGCCGGTGCCGGATTAGCTAAAATAAAGTCGGCAATTTTTTTATCCGCGCCGGTTAAATGCTGGTAGTTTGCTTTGATCGTACTAACGCTTGTGCGTGCGATGGTAATCCCATCCTTCCCGTAAATGAAAATTAATTTATTATTTTATGTAAATTTTTTTCTAATCACATTATGACGCAACCGTTTTCAGAATGCATTAACTTTAATAAATTTCGTAAGTCTTACGGTTGTGAAGCCCGCCGTTTTCGCCTATACTTGCATGCGTAGATTTAACTAAAATCGTTTACAAAGGAGTTTACCTACTATGGACTATATGGTCGGAATGGATATCGGGACGACCAGTACAAAAGCCGTTTTGTATGACTTAGACGGTAACGTATTGGCTTACACGAACAAGCTGTACTCGTTATATCGCGATGCCACTGGGATGGCTGAAGAGGACCCAGATGAAATTTTGGAAGCCGTTGTGAACGGTCTGCAAGAAATTTTACGCAAAGCTGATTTAAAGAACGGCAAGTTACATGGTGTTTCCTTCTCCAGTGCCAACCAGAGCTTGATTGCGCTGGATAAAAACCACAAGCCACTTACTCGGGTGATTACCTGGGCGGACACGCGGGCTACAAAGTATGCTGATCAGTTAAAAGCTGATGGCACCGGTAAAACTTTGTACGAGCACACAGGAACCCCAATTCACCCAATGTCCTTACTCTGTAAGTTACTATGGTTGAAAAATGAACAAGCAGACGTTTATAACAACGCTGCCTACTACTGTGGTATCAAGGAATACATCTTCTACCGTCTGATGGACGTGTGGCAGATGGATATCTCTGTTGCCAGTGGGACAGGAATCTTTAACATCTTTGACCTTGATTGGGACCAAGACGCGTTAGCATTGACTGGCGTTACCAAAGACCAATTGCCTAAGATCGTTGATGGTTACGCCCAATCAACTGGCATGCGTGATGAATATGCCAAGGTTATCGGTTACCCAACTGATGTACCATTTATCCAAGGTGCATTTGATGGTGCCCTGTCAAACTTAGGGGTTAACGCCATCGAAAAAGGTGTTGTTGCTGTGACCATCGGTACTTCTGGTGCCGTACGTGTCGTAACGGATCACCCTGTCATCGATCCTAAGGGTCGTGTCTTCTGTTACGCCTTGACCAAAGACCTATGGGTTGTTGGTGGACCGGTGAACAACGGTGGTGTCGTCTTCCGTTGGGCACGTGACAATCTGTTTGATGCCGAAAAGAGTACTGCTGCTTTATTGCATGAAGACTCTTACGACTTGCTGACTGACATTGCAAAACGCATTCCAGCCGGTTCAGATGGTTTGCTTTTCCATCCATTCTTAGGTGGCGAACGTGCACCAATCTGGGATGCTGATGCGCGTGGATCATTCTTCGGTCTGACGCAAATGCACACCCGTGCGCACATGATTCGTGCCGTGCTTGAAGGAATCGTTTACAACTTGTACACCGTGCTTTTGGCGTTGGAAGAAGTTGTTGGCGAACCTAAGTCAATCATGGCTACTGGTGGCTTTGCCCGCTCAGAACTATGGCGCCAAATGCTTTCAGATGTCTTCGAACAACCTGTTACGATTCCAGAATCATTTGAATCCTCATGTCTTGGGGCAGCAGTGATTGGGATGAAGTCACTTGGCTTGATCGATGACTTAAGCGAAGTTAAACGTTTCGTTGGTGAAACGAACACTTACCAACCAAACCCAGAAAACTTCGATGCTTACCGGGAATTGGTACCAATCTACATCCGTTTGAGCCGTCAGCTCCAAACAGAATACGCAAACATTGCTGACTTCCAAAAGAAGCACGCAATTAAAGAAGACTAGCGCATTCAACCTAATTTTCATTAAGATTAACAAATCCTCGTCCGGACATTACCAGTCTGGACGAGGTTTTTTATTATCAATGTGCTTCGATAACTAACCTTGTATTATGTTCACAGACCCTTTGTTGTTTTCTAAGTTTTATTGGCGAAACCGTGCGGCAAAAATCAAGTCCCTATTCTAGGTCTTACTCGCTGCTTCCTGACCTTTGTTTCACTCTCTTTTTCATTCTGCGACCTTTCTTTTATGAATCCGTTACCAATTCACTCGTACCGGTCTGAAAAAAATTTACGTAAATCAAATGTAAGTGCTTTCCTAATTAACTTTTTTCTGGTATTGGTAGATTGTAAAATTAATCCGAACGCTGTTCGGACAAAAAAGATCAGCTTCCTT
>NZ_JQCB01000011.1:0-1640 GCF_001437435.1 Furfurilactobacillus siliginis
GAAGCTGATCTTTTTTGTCCGAACAGCGTTCGGATTAATTTTACAATCTACCAAATGCAGTCCTTTTTTATTGTTTCCTTTCCACCTAATAAATATGCAGTGTTGTTCCGCGCTAAACCGCCATGTAAAATACACTTATCAAAAGATTAGGAGTACTGCATATGGCTTATCATACAGATGAATTCTTACGTAAACGTCAAAACGACCCAAAATGGCGGGATGCTTACTTGCAACGTATGAGCGTTCAACAGCAGCATCGCCGCAACAACCGTGAATTTTGGATTGGCTTCTTCGTGATTTTTCTAGGTGGTTGGTGGGTTGCCGACTATTTTTTTGGTATGGCCTTGCTCACACAATTAATTACGATTATCACATCACTCTTTCGCTGACCAACACCCGCAATCAACATAGAAAATGAGACTTATGTCAAAAAAATTATCCGTTCTTCAAAAAATATACCAACTGCTTATTATTGTCCTGGCAATCATTTCAGTCAGCTTAACATTACTAGATTTAACCGACATCATTGACTTAACCAGGATGCCCTTTTCAATAATAGACGGCATCATTTGGTTAATCTTTGTACTAGATTATGCCGTTGGTCTCTTCTCAGCACACTCTAAACGCGCTTATGTACGAACGCATGTAATGGACTTACTTGCAATTATGCCGGTCAACCTCTTCAACTTGTTTAGATTTGCACGAATTTTCCGCATCTTACGGCTTTTACGGATTTTTCGTATGGCTGGTATCATTGGAAAGCTTCAAGAAAAGCTCAAAGGATTTCTACGAACGAATGGTTTCATGTATTTACTTTATGCAAGTATCACCATTCTGATTACGATTTCGGCCATTTACTCAACGGTTGAAGGCATTTCTTTGGGCAACGCGTTTTGGTGGGCAATCACGACGGCTACAACCGTCGGCTATGGCGACATTGCACCGCACACAGCACTCGGAAAAGTACTAGCCGTTATTCTAATGCTCGTTGGCGTCGGTTTCGTTGGCATGCTGACGAGTACCCTCACCGCATACTTTACGAACAAAACGGCCGACAAAGATACGTTGACCGATCAAGAAGTACTTGCCGAATTTGCAAAACTGCACCGCGAAAACGAAGCACTCCAGAAACAATTAACCACGCTCACAAAAACAATTCAAACTGCACAGAAAAACTGAAAGGATTCACATTCTTATGGAACAAAAATACGGACGCACTTCTTTTTTTGACGGTGGCTTGCTTGCCTACATTGGCTGGACAATCTTGGGGATTGTTGTTACAGCCCTCACTCTCGGCATCTGCTACCCGTGGGCTCTAACCATGGTTTACGGTTGGAAAATCAACCACACCGTTATCGATGGTCATCGCATGCGGTTTTCAGGAACCGCCATTGGTCTCTTTGGGAATTGGATTAAATGGTTATTACTATCGATCATCACCATTGGTATCTACAGCTTTTGGGTCGGAATTAAACTAACTGATTGGAAAGCAAAAAACACCAATTTCATCAACTAATTGCTAGCGTTTGGGACATAAGTCATCTTGTCCCAAACTCATTTTTTGATTTTCGAACTTAAATGGTGAAAACGTGGGACAAAAGTCAAGTCGCTGTGCAGAGGACGAACCACCTACCGGATTG
>NZ_JQCB01000011.1:1860-28717 GCF_001437435.1 Furfurilactobacillus siliginis
ATTGCTCACGACTTCCCGACTTTTATCCCACTCTCTTTTTAACTGCTTATGTATGCGGTTACAAATTCGTACAATAAACCTTATCTGTTCGGTTGACGAAGCGCTTTCATTTCTTATATAATGGGTTTCGTAAACGATTATCATTAAGCTGTCTAATAAATCCATACAGCTTGGAGGGACTAACATGACCAAACATTTAGACCCTCGTGTGATCAAAACGCGGTCAAGTCTGAAGACTGCCCTCATCAGTCTGATGCAACAATATAAAATCGAAAATATCAGTGTTCAAAAGATCACTGAAACTGCGCACATTACTCGAGGCACATTCTATTTACACTATAAAGACAAACGTGATTTTATTTCGCGTGCCATGACAGAGATTCTCGATGACTTTTTTGATGCTGTTATCATTGATGGCACCACAATGTTACCTGCAGAATACAGTTTTCTAGATGGTAAAGATGTTGATATCCTGTCGCTCAACACAGCCTTTAGCTACATTGAAAGTGAAGCCCAAATGTTCTCCGTTCTGCTGAACACACAAGAAAACGGATTATTTGAGCATCAATTGAACGAACGGCTGACACACCTGCTGGAAGAATTTCATAATCTGCTCAATCCCGTCTTCATGGATATTAGCGTGCCAGTCAACATTCAGATTGCCTTTGTCGTTTCAGCTTATGTCGGTTTAATTAAGAACTGGTTATCTGAAGGTATGATCTATACCCCACACTACATGACGAGTTCCGTTAAAAAGATGATTGCACTCGTTCAAACAGATGGTCAGGATCGAGTCACATTCACAAACTTCTTCCACACTGAACCAGAGTTTGCTGGTCAACCACAAACGACCAGCTGGCAGACTGCTCGCCGACTTTAGATCAATAACTAATAAAATGAAAGACCCAAGACAAAAGTGATTTTGTCCTTGGGTCTTTCATTTTGCTGTCATCACTATTTAGTAATCATTTTCCTGCCGATGCAAATTCACTTCACGTTTTGCCTGATAGGCATTTTGAATCTCATCTTGGGTAAAGTCAAAGCCGCGCAACCCCAGCGTTAAGAACAGATGCCAAGCATGACCAAAGTCGCCTTGCCGATGTTCTTTCAAACTGCTGAGGACCATACTCTTAATACCAAGGTATGTTTTGGTCAGATCTAGGGCTGGACCCTGCTTTAGCTGATCGAGTTCTTCAGGTGTCAAAACCGTTAGATGTGTCCACTGCTGTTTATGGAAAATCAGCAAGAAGAAATCTAATGCATCAACATATTCCTCCAAAAGCGTCTCGTGCGGCGTTTGTCCGGGATTATGCTTACCGCGATGTTCCTTCCACACTTTGAACCATTCACTTGTGTTCGCAACTTCAGCAAGCTCAACATCTAAAGCCATGTAAGCATTCCACAAGCTTTGTTCCCGACTCCACCGCAAACCTTTTGCAGTGTGCACTTGCTGATCAAAATCGATTGATTCACGTAATAACATAGCTAAATCAAGCATCACGAACTCCTTTAGGCGAAGATTAATGGATCGGATTGAATTTCAAGATCACTGCGATTAGCCAAGTACCATTCGCGAATGAAATCGTACTGTAACAGCACTTGCATCAAGGAAATCTTACCGTCACTATCTTCAGTTGTTAAGACCCATTGAGGCGCCGTTTCAGTACCAGTTTGCGCGACACCAAACGTTAAACCGTCATCCAACTCAATGATGGCACCGTGTCCTTCTGGTGCATTTTGCAACATGTAATTACTATCAGCAGACGCCACGAATAGCTTATCAACAGTGCCAGCAGGCAGAATCGCATGCCGTGTTGGGTAGCGTACATTATTTTCGACTGCCAACAGATTATAATCAACGGAGAAATGATAATCTTTTTCAAGATCCTTTCCAAATGTAATCAAGCTATTGATTGCCTTCATACGGTCAGCTACCGTTTCACTTATCAATGAAACAGCAAATAAATCAGTGAACGCTTTGCTGTTAAAACGTAATTGCTTATGTTCCAAGTTCAAGTAGAACAAGTGCAGACCAGATGATTTGTCTGTAAAGAATGCCCCACCATTGGTCCCACCAACCAGTACAAATTTAAAGGTAGGCTGTGCACCCAATGCAGCAAAGTGCATGCTTAACTCCTCGTGATCGCTAGCGCTTTGCAAAACAACACCACTTTGTGCATGAAGCTCTAGTAAGCGCCCCATGAACAACAGGTAATAATCAGCAGCACTGTATTGATGTGGGAAATTAACAAAGTCTGTGTTCATGGTGAAGTCAAATAACTTCGTTGCTGCAGCCAACAAGTCATCAGTATCATTTGTTTCAGTCAACTGATCTAAGTGTTTGGTGAATTGAATGCCGTTACGCAAACCGTCTTTAATATTGTCGTTATAAATACGGAAACGTTCGCTCGGCGTTAACGGCTTTTCTTGTGGCGCTGCGCTTGTACTTTCTGCAGCTACCTGTTTTTGAACATCGCTTGCGCTTACACTAGCCTGACTGTTTGATTCACTTGCTTGGCTCATTGCGGACGTTGCTTCAGAGTGGTTGTTTTCACTTGTCATCTTCGATCACCTCGTCTTTTTTATCATCCTCATCGGTCGTCTTACTTTTAGCTGGACGTGCTTCATCAGGGCTAAGTGTACCGTCTTCAATACCCTTGCTGATTAAGCTGTTGAGGTAATCCACATACAAGTTTTCATTGTGCGTTTTAAAGTTCTCAAAACTGCCAAAAACCTTACGAATGGCTTGCTTTTCATAACTCAAAATAGTGTCTTCCTTGGAGAGAACCAACGATTCATCTTCGTTAGCCTTCATCCCCTTGTAAGCGTTATTCGCCTTATCATCCTCGTCGGCCAATTTGGTCAGTTGGTCCAAAATCGTCTGCCGTTCAGATTTAGCATGACCACCATTAAATAGATTCCGTGATTCGCCAACCTCTTTAAGTTGCCCACGTAAGGTTTCTTTTTCCTGATCGCGTTCATCTTGATTTTCCACCAAGCTTTGTAGTTCCTGGCTTTGATGGGCAATTTCTTTAATGCGATCGGAATTATAGTTTTTACCTTCTGCTTCTAAAGCAAAGGATTGCGTCAGCTTGTCATATTCTTCCCCGTCAAAAACAAGCTTTGCGTTTAGGACATCCAAGCGACCAAACAAACGCCGGTCCCACCAATTCCCAAAGAAAATATCGAAATCGCCAAGTTTTGTTTCTTCAAAGAAAAAGAATGAATAAGTCGCCCGTAAATATTTGATCAATTCCGTGCTCAAATAATGGCTTAAATCAGGGTGTACATCCTGTACTAAATCTGCTAAATGCGTTGATTCAGTCTGCTTATTTCCCCGTACCAACGTTGCATATTCTTGTGGATCCACGAGTTCATAAACTCGCCGATCATCAAATTTATTAATCGCACTCGTAATTTCATCCAAGTAACGCATCTTTTGTTTCAGCTTACCTGATAATTCCGGCTGTACAGTGCGCTGCTTTGTTGCATCTGTTTGTGACTTGTCCATACCGTTTTACCCCTTATTTGTTTTAATAATTCCATCGTACACTAAAGCCCTTACATCAACAATCTGCATGGACAGTCGAGGGTAATTCTTAAAAAAATGATAAGAGTCTGACAGATATAAAGTTTGAGTTTTTCTCCAAATCAAAAAAGCAGCGCTCACTAGATGCGTTTGTCTGCATCTGTTGAGTGCTGCTTTTGATGATATATAGTAAAAACGCGTTCGCCAACCCTTGAATTCTGTGCATTGCCTGACCGCCGTTCGTGGGCCAAGAACGCCCACTACCGCCGTCCCTGCAATTGCTCGAATTCAGCCCAGGGTCGGCTCTCGCTCTGTTCTAATATTGTTCCAGGTATTGATCTCGTTCCCATTTTGTTACGGACTGACGGTATGATGCCCATTCCAAACGTTTTGCTTCCACAAAACTTTGATATAAATGATCACCTAACGCTGCTTTCATCACAGGGTCCGCTTGCAACGCCTTTGTTGCGTTATGCAAATTATCTGGTAGATTGCTGATGTGGTTTTCTTCACGTTCGCCTTCATCCATCACGTAAATGTTACGATCAACGGAATCTTCAGGTGTAATTTTGTTACGAATACCATCTAAACCAGCTTCTAGTACCGCTGCAATCGCAAGATATGGGTTTGCAGCAGGGTCCACGGAGCGAATCTCCAGTCGTGTCGAATTACCGCGTGCATTTGGTACCCGTACCAATGGTGACCGGTTCGATCCTGACCAAGCAACGTAAACTGGCGCCTCAAATCCAGGAACTAAGCGCTTATACGAATTGACCAATGGGTTCACGATTGCCGTAAATGAGCGGGCATGGGACAGTAAGCCACCCAAGAAATGATAAGCTGTTTCGCTTAACTCTAATTCACCTTTCGGATCATAAAAGGCATTGCCCTCAGCCGTTGAAAGGGACATGTTCAAATGCATCCCCGAACCATTGATTCCTTCGAGCGGCTTTGGCATGAACGTTGCAAACAGACCGTATTGACGTGCAATCGTCTTCACAACCAGCTTGAACGTTTGAATGTTATCCGCTGCTTCTAAGGCATCCGCATACTTAAAGTCGATTTCATGTTGGCCTGGTGCAACTTCATGATGGGCAGCCTCAACTTCAAAGCCCATCTTTTCCATTTCAAGAACGATATCACGACGACAATTTTCGCCAAGATCCATCGGTGCCAAATCAAAATAACTACCCTTATCATTTAATTTCAAAGTTGGATCACCATTTTCGTCCATCTTAAACAGGAAGAATTCTGGTTCAGGTCCGATATTAAAGGAAGTAAAGCCAGCCTCTTTCATTTCACCCATCAAGCGAATCAAATTATTCCGTGGGTCTCCAGTAAATGGTTTGCCATCTGCTGTGTAGACTTCACAAATCAAGCGGGCAACACGGCCATGTTCACTTCCCCAAGGGAACACCATCCAGGTGGATAGGTCAGGAATCAGATACATGTCACTTTCTTCAATACGGACAAAGCCATCGATCGACGAACCATCGAACATCAGCTTATTATCTAGAAGCTTGTCTAATTGACTTGTTGGGACCTCAACATTTTTAATTGAACCCATCAGATCCGTAAACATTAATCGTAAAAACTCAACGTGTTCTGATTTTACTAAACTCCGAATTTCGTCTTGCGTGTATGTCTTCTTTGCCATGACTATGATTTCCTTTCATTCCTAAAGTTATCTTACAAGTGTTGCCGTAAACTGGGGTGTGCTGGACGCATCCCAGCTAGTTGTTGCATTTCAGCTTCCAATACTCGACGCGCATGCGTATCTGAGACTTTCTTTTTCTCGGCTACTGCTTCTTTCTTAGCAGTTAACTTGCGCATCGTCGCAAAGTCCATGCCACTGGCTAGGCCATCCTTGATTTCTAACAGGCGATCCACATCATTCAACGAATACCGACGACGATTACCATCGTTTCGTTTTGGGTGGACCAGTTCTTGTGTTTCATAGTAGCGAATCTGACGAGCAGTCAAGTCCGTCAAGGCAATCACCGTACTCATCGGCAAAACAGCTAGCGAACGGCGTAATTGTTTTTCTGACACGGCTTCCTCCCTAACAACCTGTATTTCATGAGTGCATCATCTCACCTATACCAATTCGTGTCAACGATTCATGTCAGAAGTTCTTACATGTAAGTTAAAAGTGTCGCAAACTAAAAAAGCCTGGGAACATAACCACTTATGTCCCAAACTCATCGCATTACATATCTAATTAATTATAACCAACTAACATCATCTTTACTTTGTACACTTCCACCAACGCTCAACTAATTGATCAATATTCGTTTTAGTCGCTGGTGCTTGAACTAAATCAAACCAGGTTACCGGCATTTGGTGCCGAAACCAGGTTAATTGTCGTTTCGCGTAGTGACGTGAATTTTGTTTTAACTTTGCTACTGCATCTGGCTCGGACTCGTTACTGGTAATGACACCGAATAATTCTTTATACCCAATACCGCGACCGGCCTGCAGGTGGTCACCTCCCTGATTGTATAACCAGCGCACTTCATCAAGTAACCCGCTGGCCATCATCTGGTCAACGCGTTGGTTGATACGGTCATACAATACGGTCCGATCGGTGTTAAGACCAATAACCAGTGCATCATAACGGTCAGGCACATCCGTCTGCGTTTCAATCGAATGCCCAGTGGCGTCAAATACCTCCAGCGCACGAATCACGCGCCGCACGTTACCTGCAGGAATATGACTGGCGGCCTCTTCATCACGACTTTTAAGTTGCGACCATAACCACTCATTACCATGTTGCTTTGCCAGTGCTTCCCAGCGATCTCTTACAACTTGATCAGCCGGCGTGCCTAAATGCATCCCTTGTAACAAGGCCTGTAGATAAAATCCCGTACCACCCACAATGATTGGCAAATGACCACGCTCAGTAATTTCGTTGATTAGTTGGGCAGCGCGATCAACAAAATCAGCCACTGTAAATCCATCTGTAACAGCACGTTCATCAATCAAGAAATGTGGCACATCGCCGCGTTCCGCCGCTGTTACTTTTGCGGTACCAATATCTAATCCACGGTAGACTTGCATAGAATCACCAGAAATAATTTCACCGTGAAATTGATGTGCCAATTCCAATGACAGACTTGTTTTGCCGACTGCGGTTGGACCCACGATTAGCAGCACTTGTTTTTTTTCACTCATATCCGTGTTTCTCCTTGAATCTGCGATCGAATTTGTTGTGCTAAGACTGTTTGATCGGTAATTACGGCAGCAACCTCCTGCTCAAAACAGCGTTCTAAGCGCACTTTTGTATTTACTGTCCACACACGCCAATCAACGTTTCCCTGATGGTGACGGCGCTTTGACCACCACCATTTTGGATGATACGCGTTAATAATACCTTGATGAACTAGCCAGCGACCTTGCAATGACTGACAGCGAAATAGTAATGCAGTGTCGATTGTCGGTGCCAATTTTTTAAACCGTCGTAAAGCGGTTGCCGAAAAACTAGAAACCACAATTTTAAAAGGCCACTTTTGACCATTAATCAAAGCCGCTAAATGTGCTTCAATGTGTGGATACCGCACGTGTTGCGTTTTCAGTTCTAAATTAAGTAATCCGGTAAAATGCCGGACCGTTAAAAAAGTCAGCAATTCTGATAGTGTCGGGATCTGACAACCTGGATAACCAACAAAACTCAGCCGCCTCAAATCAGCTAATGAATACTGCTTTAACAAACCACGTCCCGTTGTCAGCTTGTCCACGCGCTCATCATGCATTAACACTAATTGCCCGTCAGCTGATTGTTGTACATCAGTTTCAATACCATCAACGCCAACAGCCATCGCGGCAGCAAACGCAGCCATCGTATTAGCTGGTGCAGATGATGTTAATCCACGGTGAGCAATTATTGCAGTCTTCACTTTAAGATATCCCTTTCACTGGACGCTGGCGTTAAAAACAGACATAATAAACGTGTAAATAAAATTGCGGAGGTTTGGTTATGAAAAAATTTACTAAGGGCTTTTTAATTGGGACGTTAACAACAGTTGGTGCTGTTTTGGCAGGGCTGGTTTCATTCCATAAAACAGTTGTTTCACCAATCGAAGAAGAGGAACAACGCTTTGATGACAATCGTCGTAAAGCTGTTCGTAAATCTCGTTCCGCTCATATCAACTAATTCTAAATCCATCATCAGACTGGCGCAAAGTAATTTTGCGTCAGTCTTTTTTGGGCTGAAACAACTATCTAAACATCAAGTCGCCGTGCAGACGACCCTACCGCTTGGACTTATACCTCACCACAGCAGTAATTGATTTAACTCGTCCTTATAAAATAAAAACCAGCAACCACAAACCAGCTACGACATCGCACCATTAGTTCGGCAAAACCCGCCTTATCTAATCGAACAATATTGAGACTGATTTCTGACTGCTGGTTCGTCAATATCTGTCTAAGACCTAGTATTTACTCCGCTTCGTCTTGCCTTCCCAACGACCGTAGCCATCAGACAAGATGAACAATTGCTTGTAGCCGTTCTTAGCTAACCGCAATACTGCCCGTGTGCTTAACGTTTTACCTTCATCATACATATAAACCGGTAAGTCTTCGCGAATTTCGTTGTAGCGTTGACTGAACGTTG
Organism: Furfurilactobacillus siliginis; assembly: GCF_001437435.1. Lineage (GTDB taxonomy): Bacteria > Bacillota > Bacilli > Lactobacillales > Lactobacillaceae > Furfurilactobacillus > Furfurilactobacillus siliginis. The sequence continues at coordinate 10,005 of NZ_JQCB01000011.1, forward strand.
AATAGGGAATATTCCGCGCACCTAAAATGTGACCTGCATCAAATTCTTTCTTTTCACGCACGTCCACAATCTGGGCTTTACGCATGCCTTCTTGAAATGCATCTTGGTCTAGCATGGTCGCAACCTGATTACGACGAACAACAATTGAAATGCGCCAGCCAATCCAGGCCAATACGACTCCAACCCCAAGTACATCAAAAATAATTTCTGCAAGCGACATCGCTACTAACACGGCAAATTCCTCCATCTATTTATAACAATAGTCATATTGTACACATTCGACGGTAAACTGCCTACCCTTCAGACGTGTTTTCTGCCTTTTCTTCTTCAATTCGATGCTCATGATTTAGGACAACTTTTGCATGGAGCCACGTTTGCTTATCGATGGCTTCCATCTCATGCAAATGATCTAATTCTAAAGCCATAACTTCAATGTCCCAGATACGTTTGCCCACGTAAACATAGATACCAAAGCGCTTCAATATTTGTTGCACATCATACAAGGTTCTTAATAACTGTGGATTTAACGGATCCATGACGTAGCCTCCATCAATAAATTAATCCTAATAAGCTCACGGTTCCTAGTAGGCAAAGACCACCAAGTGCCCGCCAATACCAGGCAAAGCTGCCCCGTTGCTTTGGCATTCCCAATAGTAGTGCAATTGCAAAACCGCCAAGCAGTCCGCCGACATGTCCCCAAAGGTCAATACCCGCGGCAAACACATCCAACACGAGGTTTAAAACAACTAGAATAATAAACTGCCGGGCCATCTGCCGCACATACGGATTGGTGCGATATACCAATCCTAACATGATAAACGCACCAAACAAGCCAAAAATTGCGGTACTGGCACCAGCCGATAATTGTTTCGGCAAAAAGACAGCACTCCAAATGTTCCCCGTCACACCACTCACCAAATAAATCAGCAGCGTTCTGATGTGACCAAATAATGCCTCAATCTGATTACCTAAGAAATAGAGCACCACCATGTTCATCCCAATGTGAAAAAAGCTCATGTGAATGAACATCGGCGCCACTAATCGCCACCACTGACCGTCTACAATTGCTGGTGTATAACGGGCACCAGCCGAAAACAGCGCTTGCGCAGAAAAGGTGCTAGACATGCTTGTTCCAGTCAGTCCAAATGCAATTAGCATCCAAACAAAAACTGCCACATTAATGATAATCAGGCCACTAGTCACCGGCGTCTCACGTAACCATTTGCGTAAGCCTTGCATGTTAGTCCTCCTGTAACGAAATAATGTGCTGAATCTTCACATCAAATGTGTCAACGACCCAATCCGGTTCGCTAAAACGTTGTGGCCGAAGTGCTAGGCTCACCGTAGTACCAGCATAGTCATTCAAATAACGATCATAGTAGCCAGCGCCAAAACCAACTCGCGCACCATTATCAGCAAAGGCAACGCCGGGCACGATTATTAAATCGTGTTTACTTGCGGGAATGACGGTTCCACCTACTGGCTCAGCCACTCCAAATTTAGTGGTTTCAAAACTAACGCCTGCACCTAGTGCGACAAAAGCCATCTGACGCTGAGGCAACGTTCGTGGAACCGTCACCGTCTTCCCAGCCGCTAGTGCTTGTGCAATCAAGGGCTTCGTATCCAATTCAATTTCGGTACTCATCGTTAAGCCAATCGTCCTCGCCTTTTGCCACCAACTGCTGGCCACTAAGGCATCGATTAAGTACTGGCTTTGGTCTTGTTTTTCTGTTTTAGGTAAGTTCTGCAAGCCTTGCAGAACTTGTTTGCGAATATTGCTTTTTGTTTGCATGACTAATTTCCTCCTGAAAACAAAAAAGCGCCTGGATTATCCAGACACTAATCAGTCATTACTTGGTTTCACGGTGCAAAGTAACTTTGCGATCGTGAGGGCAGTACTTGTTCAATTCAACCCGATCAGGATTGTTGCGCCGATTCTTTGATGACAAGTAAGTTTGCCGACCGCATTCGGTGCATTCTAAGGTAATGTGTACGCGCATCTTTAACCCTCCACTCTACTTGTAAATTGGCGAAGTCGCCTCAACTCGAACAATTCTATCATTATTTTGGCCAACTGACCAGTACTTTCTGTGAATCACCTACTTGATTCCGTCAGAATCAGCAATATCTTTCCAATAAAGCTTGTAGATTTCGGAAGCAATCGTCTGGTTGACCAGGTATGATGCATCCGTCTGTGGCAGCCCTGGAACCGCTACTGCCACTGCAATCTGTGGATGATCACTGGGTGCGTATGAAATGATACTTGAGGTAACAGTCTGTTGTCCGTTAACAAATGTTTCGGCAGTTCCTGTTTTTGCCACAATCCCCGGCTTCAGTTTCTGTAAAACATCAGCACCAGTTCTATGGGCGGAAGAACCATTAACCACTTGCCACATACCTTGCTTAACAATGGCCTTTGCTTCTGGACTAGCATCCACATAATTCAAAGCCTGTGGTGTTGCTTGATACTCAACTGCACCTAAGCCACCATTTTTACCCGTACCACGCACTTGTTGCACGAGATATGGCTTCATCCGGTAACCACCGTTAGCTAACGTAGAAACGTACTGACCAAGCTGCAACGTCGTGTAAGCATCATAGTTACCAAAGGCCTCCGGTAGTGCCGAGCCAATGTGCGCACGGCTGGAGAGTCCTTTTAGACCAGCTGATTCCCCTGGCAAATCGATCCCTGTTTTTACACCTAAGCCATACTGGCTAAAGTTGTTCCGTAACATTTGGAACATGTTGTCCGGCAGCCCATTGATGGACGCACCAGGACTGTATTTGAAATCAGCCATCTTCAATGCGACTTGCACAGCATAGGAGTTAGAAGATGTTTCCAAGGCCATGGCCGCGTTCATTGGAATGGCACTATTTTGGTTCCAATCAGTCGTAATCTTAGAAGTCCCAGTCAAGACGATTGGTTGGTCAACTAAGGTGTTGTTGTCAGGTGTCAATTTACCGCTTTGGAACCCACCGGTTAACATTGCTGGCTTAACAACCGACCCCATAACGATTGGTTGATTAATGGCACCCAGCGCATCGGTAGTCACTTTACCGGAGTTCGGGTTCCGCGAATCTCCAGCCAATGCTAAAACAGCACCCGTACTAGGATTCATAACCACTGCATAAGCACCTTGACAGGTACCACCAGGAAGCTGCTTATCAATAACTTCTTGAACAGCATCTTGGAATTTAGAATTAACCGTCAAAACCAAGTTAGAGCCTTTTTTACCTGCGTATTCTTCCACTTGCTTGGTAATCTTATTACCACTGCTGACTTCCACAGACGTCCGTGATTTAGTCCCACGCAGAATTGGTTCATACGCTTTTTCGATATAACTGGAACCCACTGAATCATTGCGTGAGTAACCTTGTGAAAGTAAGGAGTTCACTTCATCTGCTGGCAGGCCTTGCTTCTCGCTAGTAACCGTGCCGACAAAACTCTTAACAGAATTCCCCGTTGGGTATGACCGTGACCAACTGGTGGCCGTCTTCACACCAGGCATATCAGCCATGTGTTCACCAATTTCAGAAACTTCCGTTGGCGTCACGTCACGTTCTTTAATGTAGGTCGTTGATAATGCATAGGCCCCATTCATCTTTGTAAAAATGGCCGCGGCCTGTTTTTCTTGATCCGTTAAGCTTGGCATGTGTTTAACAACGTAATCTTGAGTTGCATCTTGTAATGCAGTCGCACTCAACGCCTGTGCCTTAGGAATTTTTGCTGTGATTACCGCCGCATGCTTTTCATTTGCTAAGTAATAAATAGCCGTTTGCCGATCCGTTAACGCATCAGTTGGAACCGTTAAATACTGGCTAAGCTTGTTAGCAACTTTGAACATACTAGCAGATGTAACGTTAATCCCCTTCGTGTAACTGATTGCTTGATGAGACTCGTTACCAACCAACACTTTACCGCTTGCATCATAGATCATGCCTCGCTGCACATTGTTAGTCTCAATCGTATTATCTGTTCGATTCACTTCTGCTTTAAATGTCGCGCCGTTTTTAATCTGCAAGTAGGCCATTTGAGCCGCCAAGGCTGCCAGCAATATGAATGTAATGACTAACAAAACATTCAACCGTATCGGAATCCTGGTTGTTTGGTCATCATGTTGACCCTGCGCCCGTCGACGCGAAATGAACTTATTAAACACTGGCTTGTAACCACCTTATCTACGCTTACTATCGTCTGTTTCAATTCGTCCAAAAGTTACCTTAAATAACCATTTAAAAGTTGTAAAGGTCTTTGCCGGACGAAAAGTATCGACTATCATTGTAAATGAAGTCGCGCAAAAGCTAAAGGCACGAGTCCAAACTTTACGCTTTTTTGAGAGAAAGGATTTATTCACGCTACATGATAAAAAAACTTTGGCAACGTCACTGGCCACTCATTATTAGCTTTCTTATTCCTGTTGTGTTCATGACTGGTTACTTTGCAAGCCGGCACATGGCGCCCTTTGGCAACAGTTCATTACTGACCGTCGACATGGGACAACAATACATCGATTTTTTTGCGTTCTTTAGAGACACCGTGCTGCATCATCCAGGTAGTTTCTTCTATAGTTTTGGCAAGGGCCTCGGCGGTGAAACGACAAGCCTATGGGCGTACTACTTAATGAGCCCGTTCAACTTATTACTGCTTCCCTTTGGCAAAGGTAGTTTAAGTGTCGCTGTCTTAATCATCACAGTACTCAAATATGGCTGTGCAGGACTCAGTTTTGCTTGGGTGCTTCGTCGGTTACATTTACAAAACGGCTGGCGCCTCCCCATCTTAGCAACTGCTTACGCGTTAAACGGCTGGGTGATTGCTAACCAGTTGAATCTCATGTGGCTAGATGTTTTAATCACGCTGCCCTTGGTTATTTATGGCCTTGAATTATTGATTCAAGAAAAGCGTTGGTTACCTTATGTTAGTTGGCTAAGCGCCACGTTAATCATCAACTACTACATGGGTTACATGGTATGTCTCTTCATCGTTTTGTACACCTGTTTCAGCTTGGCTTGGCACTGGCAGTCAGCTAAGCAAATTGCCTGGGCGGGCTTTCATATCGGCATGGGATCAATCCTAGCTGCCGGTGTCGCCGCGGTCATCCTTGTGCCTACCTATACCGCTTTGCAACTCAGTAAAGCCACCTATACACTAACCAAAATCAACTGGCGCTTTGATTACATGCCGGCAAAAATGCTTGGCAAACTGTTCCCCGGTAGCTTTAACTTTGCACAAATGCCAAAGGGGCAACCAAATATTTTTATTGGCACTCTTGTTTTATTACTTGTCGTCGCGTTTTTCATGAACCGCACCATCAAATGGCCCGTTAAAACTGCGGCAACACTGATCACATTATTCTTGCTACTTTCTGTTTGCTTTACCCCATTAAATTTACTGTGGCACGCTGGACAATTTCCAATTTGGTATCCCTATCGATTCTCATTTGTTTTATGTTTCTGGTTTATTTGGCTGGCTGCGATTGGCTGGCAATCAGATACCCTTTCCTTTTGGACAATTGGCGTTACCACGGCCATCACTGCTGGCATTGCCATCTATCTTGGTTTCACAATGCACAGCGTTAATTTCCTAACCCTCGGACAGCTCTTAACTGGGGTTGGCTTTATGTTAGGTGCCTTATTGTTATGTGCACCAATTCGGCAGTTAGACGCTTGGCGATTACCACTACTGCTGCTACTTACCATCGCAGACTTAGGAACCAATGCAGTTTTGTCACTCAATAAGATTAGTTACGTTCCGCAGGCCGATTTTCAAATCTACACCAATGTTTTAAAACGCGCTAGCAACGAAACGAAACAACATGATCACGGTTTCTATCGGATCGGCACGACCTTTCAACGAACCAAAGGCGATCCACTACAAGGTGATTACTTTGGTGCTTCTCATTTTGGATCAACCCTGGAACGTAAAACCACCGGCTTCTATGATCTGACAGGCAATCCTGATGGCGACGGTTTTATCACCTATGCCAACGGTACACAATTCATGGACGCGTTTTTGAATATGAAATACTTTTGGAACGTCAACAACATTGCGACAGTTGGTCATAAGTCGCAGGCAAAATACTTACCGGTACTGACGCGCAAACCGGATTTGACAAATTACCCAGCGGCCAAGGTGCTCCCGCAAACGACGACGCACCATAACGATAATGCATTGGGGATGGGCTTCATGGCAGCTTCCTCAACTCTAGCCGTTAAGGAATTAATCCGCGACCCAATGAGTAATCAAAATCAATTGTGGAATGGTCTATTAGGTCAACCAGCAGGTCAACGTTTATTCTCTGCTGTCAATTTCTCTGGTGTGACCATGAACAACACGAATCAGATCACCAATATCACCGGTTCCACGTTAACGCGTCAACGTAAAAACAAACCTGCATCGATGAGCCTTCGTTTCACCCCACCCACGGACGACGCTTATTACCTGTCATTAGGGGCCAATATGCAAAAAGACAATGTCACGATCTTATTGAATGGCCAACCGTTGACACAGTATCCGACATTTAGAAATACAGTTTTGGTAAACCTCACCAATCAACAAAAAGATCAGCCACAAACGATTACCTTTAAATTAAAGAAATCAGCTTTATGGCTACAAAATGTCACGTTGTATAAAATGCCACAAGCTACATTTAACAGCGGTATTCAAAAACTACAGCAACACCCACTTAATATCACAGATTATGGTCAGACCCACCTCACTGGCCATATAACAGCGACTAGACAGCAGCCTGTGTTGATGACCACAATTCCTGCACAACCCGGCTGGCAAGCCATGGTGGACGGTCAACCGGCTAGGCTGCACACAGTGGCCGATGAATTTATCGCTGTGTCGCTAAAACCAGGCGCCCATCGAGTGTCATTCAGCTATCACACGCCGAAATTATGGCTCGGCATTATCATCTCACTTGGTTCAATCGTCTTAACCGCCATAATCGCCTTTTGGCAACGTCATCAGCGCTAAGTAAGATTTTAGAAACAGAAAACGCCGGCAATTCAGCTTACATAACATAAGCTGAATTGCCGGCGTTTTCTTTGTCTGTATTTAAAATTTTAGTACGCGTAAACTATGCGTGCTGGGATGCACCACTAGTGCCGTCTACATCATCCTTGCCGCCGGCGATGGCGCCAGTTTCTTGGTTAACGTATTCGTAACGTGGTTCATCCAATTCTTCATTAAAATCTATAATCAAATCATAGCCAGCGAAAAACCATGCATCACCATAGTTCACAAAGTAATCGACGCCATCTTTTTCTACCTGACCAACAGGACGATCTGGCTCTTTATCAGGCACCATTGCTAATGAAAAGCCATCGTGCACCGGTGAATTACCATACACCTTGCCATAAAACTTAACACCGCCGCCTGCTTCCACACCAACTTCGTCACGAAACCACTGACTGGCCTTATCTGTAACCGTAATTTTCATCATTGTGCCTCCGGCTTATGAATTCGTTTTCATAAAGCAACTTTAGCACATTCATCTAGGAAAGCAAACGATTTACCTGCGTTAATTCCTACTGTGACGCGGTTCACAAGGATTATTGTTGCGTGAATTTAGCATACGCCTCAGCGTCATAAACCTTGTCAATTTCACCAAGGTATTCGGTGGCATCACGTACATAGCCATGTTTAAACAGCCATAAGCCGTCACTCTTGTCTAATGCAAAGACACCGCCTAAGTCATAACGGTCTTTCTTAGCACCGACAGCTTCGTTGATCATTTCCCATTGCAATCGGTATGGTGCTAATAGTTTTGGTTCAGCGTTAATACTTCCACCGTACATGTACCACAACTTATCCCCATACTTGAAAGCCAACGCACCTGCCAAGTCTTGTGTTTCGGACTTGGCAATGAAGATCCGTAAAATGTCAGTACCAGCAAAGGCACTGACCATCCGGTCGAAGTAATCGCGAGGCCGATACGTAATTCCTTGTCGATGACTCATTTCTTCATACAACGCGTAGAAACGATCCATTTCATCCATATCATTACCAGCATCAACGGTTAATTCAGGCTTAATTGAATGCCGGACGTCATGCCGCGTATTGGGTCTAAACGTCATCAATACGTCATCTAATGACTTACCAGCCAGGTCCATCACCATGTTAAAACGTGGCTGAATCGTATCGTGCATCCCAACGTTACGATTACGGACTTGATAACCGTGATCCGTGAATTTTTGTGATAAGTCCTCTGAATAAATCGTTTCTGGATCCATTCGTAAAACATACACGTTGTTTTCACGTAAAGCAGGTTCTGCTTCAGCAACCAGTGCATCAATCAAATCAACGTCAGTCGGATCACAAACAGGGCCTTTTGAACAATAAGCAAGTTTTTTACCGTCTTCATTTGCAATCATCAAAATCGACATTGCGGCGACAATTTCTCCATCTCTTTCAACCGTCACATGCAACGGCTCCCAGTTATTCTTGATGGCACCCCAACCGGGGTCTTGCGTAACTGATGTATAAGGTGCATTTCTGACAAAGTCGACATAACGATCCATTGACGCAGAATCTTGTTCATTAATAACGGGCATTTTTACTGATCCTTTCAGTTCCTGTTCTTTACAGGTTAATCACCAATTTAGTGTACCTTACTTCCTAAACGACAACAATCATGGCACCACTTTTTAAACAAATCAAAAGTCGGAGAGTGGGACAAAATGACTTATGTCCCACTCTCCGACTATTTTAGTTTACAAATTCAAATTTCGAAAACCTGCACTTAACGTTTGACTATTCAGCGGCGTCCACTGAAACGACAGCAACTTTCATGCTGCCGGCAGGAATCTTAATGTCAACTTCATCGCCGACCTTGTGTCCAATCAGGCTTTGGGCAATTGGTGAATCATTTGAAATCTTACCAGTCAGCGGATCGGCTTCAGCAGCACCCACGATGGTATAAGTTTCTGGTTCTTCATCTGGTAGTTCTTTAAACGTAACGGACTTCCCTAACGAAACTTCATCAGCAGCAACGGCATTGCTATCGATAATTTCCGCATTGTGCAACATCGTTTCAACCAGTGAAATACGGTTTTCGATGTTTGATTGTTCATCCTTTGCAGACTCATATTCTGAGTTTTCTGATAAATCGCCAAAGCTCCGCGCAATTTTAATTCGTTCAATAATTTGCGGACGCGTAACCATTTTTAAGGTTTCTAATTCTTCTTCTAATTTTGTTTGCCCCTCTGCAGTCATGGGGTAAGTTTTTTCTTCAGCCATTTTAATGTAACTCCTTTTACTAATTTCAACAGTCACAAGATTACCATTGACCACTAACCTTGTAAACGACTTCCGCAAACAAAAAGGCGTTCGGCCACAAATTTCATTGTGCCCAAACGCCTTTTCAGATACTTTAGTTACCTTGATGTCCTTGTTTAAACAAGTCATCCTTGCCATCTTTAGCAAGAATATCGCGGACCTTAGTGGACAATAAGTCAATTGCCACACTATTTTCGCCACCTTCGGGAACAATCAAGTCAGCATAACGCTTCGTTGGTTCCACAAACTGATGATACATTGGCTTTGCAGTCGCTAAATATTGCTCAATGACACTATCTAGTGTCCGTCCACGTTCATTGATGTCGCGCACGATTCGGCGAATGATCCGAATGTCATCATCCGTATCAACATACACTTTGATGTCCATTAAATCACGCAAGCGAGGATCGTCTAGAATCAGAATCCCTTCTAAGATGATGACATCACGAGGTTCTTGACGTTCTGTTTCCTGACTACGAGTTGAGGCCTTATAGTCATAAACAGGTTTATCAATGGCCTTGTAGTTAATTAAATCAGTCAATTGCTCGATCAACAAATCATAGTCAAACGCTAATGGATGATCGTAGTTGACCGCCTGACGTTCTGCCATCGTCATTTCAGCTTGATCATTGTAATAAGAATCCTGCTGTAAAATCAGCAACGAATGTCCTTGCAACTGGTTGTAAATGGCTTGACTAACCGTTGTTTTACCACTTCCGGAACCACCGGTGACACCAATTACAATTGGACGTTTCTTTTGTTCTGTCATTGCGCACTAGTCTCCTCAAGGTTTTAAAGTTAAGACGTTACTTTTGCTTACTGTTATCGTCTTGGTACTTAGCGGTGTATGCATTTTGTTCATCCAACGTCTTGGAATAGTGAATTTTTCCTGTCTTCATGTTAGCCACAAAGTAGAGGTAACCTTCAGATTCATCAGTTGGTTGTGCAACCGCCTTGATGGCTGCTAAACCAGGATTATTAAATGGTCCAGGACCGTAACCCGTGTTTGCATACAAGTTATAAGGAGAGTCAACCTTTAGGTCATCAAGTGACAGGTTTGGCTTATGCTGCTGCAATGCATACTGAACTGAAACATCCGATTGCATTGGCATATTTGCCTTGTCACGGTTAAAGAACACACCGGCAACCTTGGCCATATCAGCAGGTGTATTCGCTTCTTTTTGTGCCAATGAAGCCAATGTCATCGCCTGTTGAACCGTCAAGTTTTCTTCTTGGAATTGTGCTAAATATGGCTGTACACGCTGATTGGTTGCAACGACCATTTGTTCAACCAAGGCCTTCAAAGACTTAGGTTTCTTCGTGTCATAAACAGCCGGGAACAAGTAGCCTTCCAAATGATAACGAACACCTGTGGATGACATACTTGAATTCAATAGTTCAGGATATTGCTTGGCTAATTGTGATACAAAGCTTGTATCTTTCATCAAAGCCAAGAATTCAGCCTTAGTATACTTGGAGTGCTTTGCCAATGAGGTTCCGATTTGATCAATCGATTCACCTTCACGAATCAGCAATGCATTCTTAGAAGTCGTCAGCAACGGTGTATCAGAACCAACGCCGTTCAATTTCGTGGCCACTTGCTTAGCAGTCATATTCTTGCCAACCACAAAGTAACCGGCTTTAAAATCAGCTAAGTTGTTGTCTGAAATGTACTTAGTGAAGTTACCAGCGTCTTTAATGGCGCCAGCCTTTTGTAATTCTCCAGCAACTTGGTCAGCGGTTGCCCCTTGTTGAACTTCAATCTGAACTTTTTTATGACTATCTGGATCGACAGCTTTTAAACTGTTTTTATAACTTAAGTTACGCCCTACAACAACTCCGATAATAACGACCACGATGGCGACAAAAATGCCGATCATCCAATTCCGGCCAGTATGTGAGCGTTGGCGGCGACGCGTACTGCGCTGCATATTTTGAATCTCCCTTCAAAAATCATCTTTTACATTGTAGCGAAAAAGGCGTCCCAACACCATCTTTCAGTAAGTAATGACATGGTTTTGACACATTAAAGTGCCTTTTTTCAGTGGAGCATCCCCACTAGGTCAGTGTCTCATCACGAAACTATAAGAATCACTAAAAATAAATAAGTAGCGTCTTTTTAGGACCCTTCTGATCCACCAAAGTCACATTGCCGCACAGACCCCTCAACATTTTTCGCGTCATTTCAAAAAAACGTCGGTAGCTTTGTCCTTTACAGCACAGGGCAAAGCTACCGACGTTTTCAACATCATTATTAAATTCACTGGAGGAAGAAAATAAGCTTAACGAATTTCTGCATTGAAAGTTGTTTGCAGTTCTTTTTCAACTTTCGCAAAGGCCTTCGCCACATCATCTTCCACCAACGTTGCCGTGGCATCTTGATATGTCAACGTGTAGGCCATTGATTTCTTACCAGCTGGCAAGTGCGTCCCTTCATAAACATCGAACAAGGTGACAGAAGCTAAGTGCGCCCCACCTCGTTTATGAATTGCTGCTAGAATATCGGCATCTGTCACTGTGTCATCGACTAAAATCGCAATATCCCGCGTTACAGCTGGGAACTTTGAAATTGGTTCGTACTGTTGCTCATCATGAGGTGCGTCGATCAACGCCTGCAGGTTCAATTCAAATACATATGTTTCAGGTACCTTATAATCTGCAGCAATCGCCGGATGAACTTGTCCAACAAACCCGACTAACTGGTCACCGACATAAATATCAGCGGTCCGGCCAGGGTGCATTTCTTGACGCTCACTGGTTGCTTCATAGCGGATCGTTTCGCTCAGTCCCATATCATGTAGGAACAAGTTGACGATTCCTTTGATAGCAAAGAAATCAACTGGCTTAGCAGGTGTGTTCCAAGTTTTATCTTGAACAGAGCCAGTCAAAACGCCGGCAATGTGTTCCACTTCAACTGGACGAATTTCATCACCGTCACGATAGAAGACCCGGCCTTGTTCATACAAGGCCACATTAGCTTGCTTACGAGCCACGTTATAGGCAACATCATCCAACAAACCACTGATTAAATTCATGCGGGTCGTGGTGTGATCCGTACTCATTGGGAAATCAAGCAATGTTGGTTCGCTGTCGCGCAACATAAACTGACTGGCTTTTTCAGTTGTCGTCAAGGCATAACTAATGGCTTGATTCAAACCAGCACCTTCCAATAAATGGCGTGCATCACGAATAACACGTTGCTTTTCGGTCAGTGATCCAGGTGTCATCGTGCCATAAGGTAGCGTTGATGGAATGTTGTCATATCCAAATAAACGCGCAACTTCTTCAAACAAGTCAGCTTCAATGTGAATATCCCAGCGACGTGCAGGAACCGTCACGGTAAATGTTTCACCATCGTTAACAGTTGGGAAGTTTAAATGATCAAAAATCGTCTGCACTTCAGCTGCCGTTAAGCTAGTCCCCAGTACATGGTTGATCCGCGTCAAGGTAACTTTGACTTCTGCTGGTGCAACCTGCGTGTCACTACCAACTACAGTACCGTGTTCGACAGCTCCATTACCCAGTTCAGCCATTAAGGCAGCCGCATGATCCAACGCATTTTGGTTATCGTCTTTATTGATTCCGCGTTCAAAGCGCATTGAGGCTTCTGAATGAAGATTGAAGAACCGCGCCGTTTTACGGATATGAATTGGTTCAAAAATTGCACTTTCAATGGCAATAGTGGTGGTGTGCTCATCGATTTCGGTATCTAAACCACCCATCGTACCAGCTAAGGCAATGGCATGTTTGTCATCGGCAATCACCATATCATCGGCACGTAATTCACGTTCAGTGCCATCCAAGGTCGTTATTTTTTCGCCAGCAGTTGCCAACCGAACCTGAACATTTTTACCTGCCAGTTTATCGTAATCAAATGCATGTAATGGCTGACCATAAGTCAACATGATGTAGTTAGTAACGTCGACAATATTATTAATCGGACGCATCCCAGCTTCCCACAACCGCTTCTGCAGCCACAATGGACTAGCTTGTACTTTAACACCACTAACCACGCGCATCTTGTAGGTTGGTGCTAACGCTGCATCAGCAGAGACAGTCACCAAGTCGGTTACTTGGCGATTACCAGCTTCAGTTAACGTAAATTCAGGCATCTTTGGTGTCTGACCGTAAATAGCACCAATTTCCCAGGCTGTTCCATTCATGGAATTCATGTCGCCTCGGTTAGGTGTCAAATCAGTTTCGATGATGTCATCGTCCATCCCTAAGATTGGGAAAACAGATTCACCAGGCTTACTGTCAGCTGGCAAAATGTAAATACCATCTTCATAATCACCAGGTGCAATCTTGGCATCGAAGCCGATTTCTTCTAAAGCACATAGCATCCCATTAGAAACGATGCCGCGCATCTTCCCTTTTTTAATCTTGTTGTGTCCACCGATCCAAGCACCTGGCAAGGCCACAATCACCTTTTGCCCCGTCGCAACGTTAGGCGCACCACAGACAATCTGTAATGGTTCTTCTTCACCGACGTTGACCTGACACACATGTAAATGATCTGAATCTGGATGTGGTTCAACGCTTAACGTTTCACCAACCACAAGCTTACTCATCCCATCACTCATCTTATAAACACGGTCCACTTCGACCGCTGTCCGCTCAATCTTTTCACCCAATGCTTGTGGGTCCACATCCAGGGTGAGGTATTCCTTTAACCAATCTGTTGATACTTTCATCGCTGTCGTTTACCCCCGTTTGTAGAATTGTGTTAAGAAACGTGTGTCATTTAAATAGAAGTTCCGGATGTCATCCACGCCGTATTTCAGCATGGCAAACCGGTCTGGTCCAAGCCCAAAGGCAAAACCGCCGTATTCGGCAGGATCAACGCCGGCCATCGTCAAGACGTTTGGATGTACCATCCCAGCACCGAGCACTTCGATCCAGCCGGTGTTTTTGCAGACAGAACACCCTTTACCCATACAGTTGAAACATGTAATGTCCGCTTCAACAGATGGTTCTGTGAATGGGAAGTAACTAGGACGCAAACGAACGTCGAATTCGTCACCAAATAAATTAGCAGCGACCATTTCAAGTGTGCCCTTTAAATCGGCCATCGTCACATGCTTATCGATAACTAATCCTTCAACCTGGTGGAACTGGTGACTGTGCGTTGCATCATCAGTATCACGCCGATAAACACGACCGGGGCTGATCATCTTCAATGGTCCCTTACTAAAGTCATGTGCTTCCATGGCACGTGCTTGGTTAGGACTGGTATGCGTCCGCATCAGAATTTCTGGCGTAATGTAGAACGTATCTTGCATATCACGAGCTGGATGATTCTTAGGTAGGTTCATCATTTCAAAGTTATGATGGTCATCTTCGACTTCAGGACCATCAACGACTTGGTAACCCATTCCTAAAAACATGTCTTCCAACTGGTCGATAATCCGCTGAATCACGTGTGGCTGTCCTTGATTGACAGGGGTGCCTGGTAAGGTCACATCCACTTTTTCAGCATCTAATTGCGCATTCAAGGCAGCTTGTTCTAATGCAGCCTTTCGTGCTTCAATCGCAGCGGTCAGGTCATCACGAATCTGGTTCGCAAAACTACCAACCTGTGGACGTTCTTCAGCAGACAAATCACGTAAACCACGTAAGGCCTCCGTGATCGGTCCCTTTTTCCCTAATAATTGCACACGAATTTCGTTGATTCGCTCTAAGCTTTCACTGTCTTTGATGTCAGCCAAGCCGTGATCATGTAATTCCTGCAGCCGATCTTTTAAACTCATCTGTCTTCCTCCTGATTGTTTTACGACACAAAAAAATCCCTTTTCTAACAAACTGTTAGAAAAGGGACGGAATTCCGCGGTACCACCCTCATTGTGACTAGTCGCCTAATCACCACTCAAGTCCGATAACGGCGGAATCCGGAAACTTTTTTGCTAGGTTGCCCTAGCGCCCAAGTCTCTGCTCTAAAAGTGAATTCATGTTGCCTGGCAAGGTTCTCAATCAAGCCCCTGCTTCCTGTATTAACGGCGACACTACTCTTTTTTGTCTTCGCATTTACTGTCCACACTATCTTATGCCACCAGTGTGCACACGTCAAACTAAACTAGCATTCTTCTAAGGCAGTCCATTTATCGGACCAGGCATGAATCGTATCCATCATGTCTTGCATGTCGCGGCCCTTGTCCGTTAATTGATATTCAATCAAGGCTGAGTCAGCATGCGTCGTCCGACTGACAATGTCGGCTTCTTCCAGTTCCTTTAAGCGTTCAACCAACATCCGGTCAGAACACTTATCGATCGCCGTGGCTAGATCCTTAAACCGAACTGCTCCCTGTGAAAGCAGCGTTTCGATGATCAAGCCATTCCATTTTTTCCCTAAAATGGTAAAGGTGTTTTCAAACTTAGGACACAATTTGAAATCAGGTAGAGAACTAACTGCTTCTGACATAAAACAGCCTCCTTTCTAACATAAAGTAAACATTATAGTGTTGAATTAGCGGTCTTCATTCGTTGAACAAACGCATGCCACTTGGTGTGCACATGACCAGAGTATTCGTGAACTGCTTCGTAGTCATCCACCATGGATACCAGCAAACTTTCCTTATACTTTGGCAACGCCATCGTCAAACCAAACATATGCTTTAAGATAATATCTTTTTCCATATCTGAAAGCTCTGTTAACTTTTCGGCGTTACGTAACGACACCCGGGGGTGAATAAAGGCATGCGTACCAAGATCAAACTTTGTGGTCCGCCAATCATAGTAAAACAAATCGTGGAGTAAGCCTGCCCGGGCGACAGCTTGATAATTCCAGCCACGCCGCTTGGCAATCTTATAGCTATCAAACGAAACACTTAGGCTGTGATCCAGCCGGGTGTTGTTATGATGCTGCGTAAAGTCAGCCAAGTGCTGTACTTCTGGGCGTGCTAATAAATCACTCACCAACGCAACGTACTCTGAATCTGTTTGCCATTCATTTAATTTCATTCAATGCTTCCTTTATTTAAAGACGTTAAGGTCATCAATGAATCTGAAAGGTATTGTAGCAGGTTCGCTTACTTTTTCATAGTCCCAGCACTCAGAAAATTTCACTTATGCAACAAACTACTTACCTTGTTTCAACTGAAACATGAGTACACCTGCAGCCACGGCCACATTCAGAGACTCAGCTTGGCCTAGGATAGGAATGTACAAGTTAGCGGCTGTTAATTCGCCGAGGCCTTTTGCCATGCCATTGCCTTCGTTACCCATAATCAGGCCAAAGCTTTCAGCTGGTGTAACATCTCTGAAGTTCTTCGCTGTTGGATCCAATTGCGTGCCGTAAACTTCCAAGCCTGAGCGTTTGAAGTAACGCAAAGCCGCATACAGATCTTCCGTAACAAGTTGGACATGAAATTGACTACCTTGCATGGCGCGCACAACCTTGGGCGCAAATTGGTCCGCTGTTCCTTGACCAAAGACCACGCCAGTAAAACCGGCAGCATCCGCCGCACGAACAATCGTCCCGATGTTACCAGGATCTTGCACAGCGTCTAAGAATAACCATGCACCTGTCACAACCTCTGGTAATTGTTGACTGGCTTTAGGTAACGCCACTTCTGCAAAAATTCCCTGTGGTGTCACGGTGTCACCAATGGCCTTAGCCACGTCATCACTAATCTCAATGGCGTTTAATCCAGCAGGTAACTCGTTGGCGTAGGTTTGCCACGCACTGTGTGTGCCCATGACCGTCACTAATTCAACATTAGCTGCAGCGGCCTCCTTAACTAAATGCCAACCATCTAGCAAATAAGTGCCAGCCTGTTCACGGCCTTTTTTGGTTGCTAACTTTTTCCAGGTCTTGACCCGGTTATTTTGAAGCGAAACAATTTTTTCCATTTTAATACCTCACTGACGTCAAATTATAGCATAGTCCCTTAACATTCATGGTAGCATTACTGTGATTAACGCCGTTTTATCATCTTTAGAGTTTGGAGGAATCCATTTTATGTCACAAACTGCGGTCTCTTTAATCGCCCATGGGCGCGTTCAAGGTGTCGGCTTTCGGTATGCTGTCTACCAGTTGGCCGTGCGGCAACACTTAGTGGGCACTGTGCACAACAATACTGATAAAACAGTGTCGATTTTTGCACAAGGTGATTCGACAATTGTTACCACTTTTATAAAACAAGTTCGCCAGTCACCCAATAGCTGGTCACACGTCACCGAACTCGAAATTCATGAGGCACAAGTACAACCAAGCTTGAAAACGTTTGACATTTCCTGACTAAGCATTGAAATTCAGGGCGTTATCTAGTATTCTTAGCAAGTTACTAAGCTAATGTGAAAGGATCATTTGATCATCATGAAAAAATTTAATCGTGTCGCAGCGCTCACGGCGCTCGGCACCCTCGCCTTGTTTTTAAGTGGTTGTGTCCGCACCAACAGTCACGGTAAACCCGTTGGCTACATTTGGACCTACCTTGGCCAACCCATGGTGCACTTCATGGAATGGGCTGCAAAAATGCTTGGTGGAAGTTACGGCTGGGCCATCATCCTACTAACGGTTGTCGTTCGTTTAGTTCTGCTACCATTGATGGTACGTCAGTCAAGACAAGCAACGGTTCAACAAGAAAAAATGTCGATGATTCGTCCACAAATGCAAGACATTCAAGCACGACAAAAAGCAGCGCAAACGACTGAAGAAAAAAACACCATCAGCCAAGAAATGATGCAGTTGTATCGCGATAACGGTATTTCAATGACCGGTGGGATTGGTTGTTTACCATTAGTTATTCAACTACCAATCTTCGCAGCGTTGTATGCGGCCATTCGTTACGCACCAGAATTGGTTAATGCAACTTTCTACGGCATTCGTTTGGACCAACCAAAATTACTTTTGGCCATCCTTTCATTTGCTGCCTACCTGTTGCAAGGTTACCTGTCACTGCTTGGCCTACCAGAAGATCAAAAGAAGCAAATGCGCTCCATGATGATCATGAGTCCAGTAATGATTCTGTTCGTTACCTTCTCAACACCCGCTGCATTGGGTCTGTACTTCTTTGTCGGCGGATTATTCGCCTGCATCCAGACATTAATCATCGCCTGGTACCGGCCACGGATTCGGAAGCAAGTTGCTGCCGAATTGAAGGAACAAGCAGCCAACCGGCCAGCGCCAAAGCCAGTTGCTGCCACAACAGTTACCCCTGAAGATTTAAAACCTGCAACACCGTCATCTGCTGCACCAACCACTGATGACAACCACAAACGTAATGCTGGTAAACAACAACATCATAAAGACTAAAAAGCTTACAAAAAGGGTTCGCGACAAAAATTAATTTTGTCGCGAACCCTTTTTTTGATTTATGAACTTAAATAGTGAAAACGTGGGACAAAAGTCAAGTCGCTGTGCAGACTACGAACCACCTACCGGGTTGAAACCCAACCCGTACGGCAGTTCTAGGTCTTGCTCACGACTTCC
>NZ_JQCB01000011.1:28920-55733 GCF_001437435.1 Furfurilactobacillus siliginis
TTTACCTTATAGCTCACTTTTTATTCCAGTAAATTACTACCTGCTAGTGCTTCGCCAGCCCGAGGCGTTGGCTTCTCAGCTTGTAACTTGGCTAAGTGTTCACGCTCAGCCGTTGTCAAAATGTGCAATGAGATTTGGAAAATCGATCCATGCCCGATAACAGATTCAACGGAAACTTTCCCGTTATAACCTTCCACTAACCGTTTGGCGATGGATAAGCCGAGTCCATTCCCGCCCTTTTCACGGGAACGTGCTTTATCAACCCGATAGAACCGGTTAAACACACGATCGATGTTCTCTGGAGAAATCCCTTCCCCAAAGTCTTGTACCGATACCTGTGCGTTACGGCGATCCTCAGACAGCGACAAATGAATCTCTTTTCTGGTTTGTGAATATTTAACCGCATTATCCATCAAAATAATCAGTACCTGCTCCAGATGATCACGGAACATCGATACATAAGTCGCCTTTCGCAAATCATCGTCTAAGGAGAATGTGAAATCTGGATGAATCATTTTAAAGTTACTGAATACTTGGTTGACGACTTCCTTAATGTCAGTCACCTGATTCCGAAAGTCAATTTCAACTTGCTCAGCTCGTGACAGATCCAACATTTCCTGAACCAAGCTTTGCATTCGCTTCGTCTCTGCTAAGGAAGCTTGAATCGACTCATTAAGCACTTCAGGGTCGTCTTTTCCCCACCGGTTCAACAATTCCATGTGTCCTTGAATAATGGCAACCGGCGTCCGTAGTTCATGGGAAACATCCCCCACGAATTGCTGCTGCTGATCAATGTAGCGTTGCATCTGGTCCAACATGCTGTTTAATAACTCAGATAAATCTGCCAACTCATCATTACGCCGAGATTCTGGCACCCGTAAACTAGATTGCGGATCATCGCGTGCACCTGTAATGGTCGCCGTCATATCTGAAATTGGCCGTAAGAAATAACTGGCAAGCATGTAACCAAACACAGAAATCGCTAACAGCCCAATCAGCAGCAGGACAATCAAAATGGAGCCGGTCCGCTGGTAGGTGCGCCAATAAGCATTCAGCCGGTTAGTGACCTGAACATAGCCAACTAGCCGTGTACCATCACGAGTATAAATCGGTGCTCGTTCCACATAGACAACATGTCCACCTGCCATTTTGTTAAGCTTCAACTGTCGCTTGTTAACGGCCTTAAATGGCTCTGGATCAACACGTGATGCAAATATTTCTGCACCACTGCGGTCATACACACTCACCGCCAAATTATCGCTGGCAAGGGTCCGGATGATTTCATCATTATATAAATTATGATTTTCATCAGGCTTACTAGGATCATGTGGTTGGTATGGATTTTCTCGTGGTCTTAATACTGGTTCAACATCGTCACTCGTTAAATCTGTGCGTTCATGATTCAAACGCTGTGAGACAACCTTCACTGCATCATCTGTCCGACGGCGTTCCTGGCGAAGTAACACCGACGTAAAGCTTGAGAACAGGAGGCCTAAAACGACTGTGAAAATAACAAAGACACCCGTACCGGTACCGAGTGCCCACTTCCACTTCAGCGATAACCGCCGTCGTTTTTTGATTGATTGTGCTTGTTCATCGATCATGAACGAATAACGTACCCAGTCCCGCGAACTGTTTGAATGTAGCTGTCCTCGCCAGGGCGGTCAATTTTGTTACGTAGGTACCGAATGTAAACATCCACCACATTCGTTTCAACTTCTGATTCGTAACCCCATACCTTTTGTAATAAGACATCACGAGCCAACACAACATTGACATTTTCCATTAACGTCAACAATAATTCATATTCACGTTTCGTTAGGTTAATAATTTCATCGCCACGACGAACGATCCGGTTTTCCTTCTCAATTCGTAGATCTTTGTATTCCACAACGGTTTGCTTGAAGTTCTTTTGTTCGCCTTCAATGTCGATTCGACGCAATAAGGCCCGTACCCGTGCCAATAATTCTTCAATGGCAAATGGCTTAACGATGTAGTCATCGGCTCCATGATCCAATCCCGAAACACGATCAATCACGGAATCGCGGGCAGTCATCATCACGATTGGCGTGCTCTTAACTTCACGCACCCGTCGACATACTTCTAACCCATTTAATTCAGGTAACATTAAGTCTAATAAAATAACGTCAAATTCAGTTGCTAAGGCAGCTTCTAAGCCGGCACGGCCGTTGTACTCAACGTGCGTCTCATAGCCTTCATGTTTTAATTCAAGGTCAACAAAACGGGCGAGATTCTTCTCGTCTTCAATGATCAGAATCTTATATTTCTTAGCACCTGATTGTTCTGTGTTGTCCATTTAACTAAGTCTCCACATTTTTTTATTATCGTTCTTTTACCAGAACGGTTTAATTTCTTAACAGCGTTTTAATCTTATCATTTTGTCGCCATTTTCGCCACCATCTGCGCGGCTTCACTTCTCCACACGCCGTTGTTGAACTAATCCATAAAATAAATTTCCAGCCGTGTAAAATAAAACGCCGATGACAATCCAAGTCACAATGGCCACGTTAAAATGTGCAAACACAACTAGCCCAAGTAGCACACCAAGCAATCCAAAGCTGGTGGCCACGGCCGCAACTTTACGATTGTAATCACCGTAATGAATGAACATGCTACTGCCTGCCGCAACAGACAAGGCTGAGCCACTCATCATAACCGGAAAGGCAACCAATGGATTTAAACCCAACGCATAGACAGTTGCAGTCGTTAACGCATAGGAACCAATACCAATGTTGTTCAGTGCACCATAAACCATCTGCAATAAACAACCAATCAGTAGTTTCCCACCTGTCAACTCGGTGGCCGTTCCATTACCGGCAATCAAATGTAGTCGACTTGCTAAAATAAAACCACCAGCCACAACTAACCCGCAGGCAATCCACCATTTAATGGTGCGCTCTGGCAATTTAACCACCAAGCGGGGGCTTAATATAGCCCCAACTACCTGTGCGCCGACTAATAAAATCAGTGTCACTGGTGCCACCTTAACGACACCCGTAAAGCCAATGCCCATCATGACAAAAGGTAACACGCCTTGTACATTTAACGTACCGGGTAATTGCTTCATCGTCACCCATTTTGTCGGCGAATAAATGGCTGTACTGACAGCGAAGTCTGAGACGCCAAGCGTAGACAGAAGAAAAATGAACACACCACTAATGGCCACCCATCCAGAAGCTGGCGTTGTGCTTTTTAACTCCTGGCGATGGCGCCATAAGTCTCTACCTAAATACCCCGCGTATAAAATACCGACAAGAAGCAACATTACAATTAGCGCACTGCGCATCAACCATTTCCCCTTAAAACAAATTGTGTAAAAAAATAGTATACCTGAAACTTGCATGTTTGATGTACGAAATCACAAAAAAACACCGAAGAGCCTAGGCCTCTCCGGTGTTTTCATTAAAATTACGCGTTGGTAGCAGTCTTTACGACTTGCTTGCCATCGTAGAATCCGCAGCTAGGGCATACGCGATGTGACATCCGCAATTCCCCACAGTTAGGACATGGAGCTAAGTTTGGCGTAGCTAATTTGATGTGTCCGCGACGCTTCAACTTCTTTTCTTTTGATGTTTTCCGTGCTGGTACAGCCATGTGAACGAGCACCTCCTTGATTGATTTTATCCACACATGTGTTTTTAAAATCTGCTAAACCTGGTTACTGGTCTGAATCCTGATCAGGGAACAGCCCCTTCAGCTTAGCGAGACGTGGATCAGTGGGTTGATTTTCTTCCTGCGTTGCGACGTAGTCATCTTCGCTAATGACTTCCCAGCCATTACCGGCGGGCATGTCTGCCCCACTACGTTCAGCGTCAGTTAGAATTTGCATTGGAATCTGAGCGATGATGTTGTCAACAACACCATCATCTAAGTCAACGGTTTGTCCGTCTAGTAGTAAGACTGTTTCGTCTTCCTCATAGCGGTCAAAGTGACTTGCCTCAGGAATGTAAATCTCGTTCATGTCAAAGTCAAATGGAAATGACACCGGCTGCAATGACCGGCTAGAAGGCACAACGGCACTTCCAGTAACATGGGCGTCTAGCAGTACATCATCACGATCAATCGTAATGGTGCCGACAACCTTAACGGGATCAATATCTAGTACGTGGTCACTAAAGCGTTCACGTACTTTATCCTTAACATCCAAAGTTTCGTCGATCCGCAGTGGTTCGCTACGATACTTTTCTAACTCTTTAAGCGACCATTTCATCGATAAACCTCCTAATGCAACGAAATCAATTATACCGGCGGCATTCCGGAATGTCAACGTGAAATCCTTGACAGCTAGTTTTGCTGATCTGACGCGATTCTGATTGGATCACGGCGGAAATCTTGTTGTGTGCCTGTCAACATTTCGTAAAGCATGCCAGCACGGTAGTCGAGATTAAGTTGTCCTGTCTTTAAGTGTTGGTCAAACCGTGTAATCAACGGTCTGGTGAAATCTTTTTTGGTTTCATGTAAAAATTGCTGCCCTATTTCAGTGAACCCGAGTAAGCGAAGGTACGCCTCGCTTTTAGATCGCATATCTGTGGTGGTCGCATGTAACAACGTATATAAACACACGCGTTGTAATCGCGAATAGGTATATCGCTTTGTCTTAATTGCGGTCAGGAAATCCTGCCAAGTAGCCGATTTTTCTGCTGCTTCTTGCAACCGATACTCTAACCCTTCAGACATTTGGTAAATTTGCTGTAACTCATCAACCGGCGTCATTAGTAATGTATGTCGTAACAAAGCCCACATCGTGTCCGACCACCCAGGTTGTGCCCTACCTGCCTGAACATCGGCTAATGTTGTCCCAGGAACCATGTCGCTAATTTGGACTGCGCTTTCCTGTGTCAACACTGCCTGCCTAATGGCCGTCGCACTGGAAAATGTTTCTTTAGATAAGGTCGTTTGATGATACGCACTCCCACGTCTGCCAACGGCGCGTAGCTTCAATGGCACTGCTAATTGTTCATTTGCTCGCGCATACCCATAACCTAAAATGTCATTGGGTTGATCCAGTTTGAAGCCAGTCTGGGCTTCAAAAACTTCATTAAATTGCGTCGCAAAGGTTCGATCAAATTGCTTAAAAGCAGTCGAATCAGCCATCGGAACTTTCGCTAACGCCGAAAAATCAGTCTCTGGATGTTCAGCACCGAAGACCATGGTGTCGATTTTCATTGCTGACAGCAATTCTAAAGCGCCTTGGGCAAATATATGCGCCGGCTGAACTGCCCATTGAAATGGTAACTCAATCACGACATCAGCACCGTTATGTAACGCTTCGTTTGCGCGCTGCCACTTGTCGAAAATAGCGGCTTCTCCGCGTTGCACAAAATTACCGCTCATCACAGCAACGACAACATCAGCACCAGTCACAGCACGTGCTTGTTGCAAGTGATAAGCATGCCCGTTATGAAATGGATTGTATTCAGTTACGACACCAACCGCTCGCATTCACACATCTCCCTACGCGCAAGCAAAGAACCAACGAGTCGTTTTTGCAACCGGCTGATTTTTGCCAAAATCGGCTGTGACCTTAACGTCTGTAAAGCCAGCCTGGTTCAATAGTTTCTGATAAGTTGCCAATGGATAAGTCCGTTCCACATGTAATTCAGAATGATGGTCATATCCGTTAATTTTCTCATTCCACATGAAGAAATTCAGGTCATGTTCCACTTGATGCGGCGCATCCCCTTCATAACTCGTCCACATAAACGCGCGATCTTCATCATGAAAATTGTACATATAGCCTGGGTACACATCATCTGTTTGATAAGGCGTGATGACATCAAACAGATACTGTCCACCTTGCCGAACATGTGCATGCGCTTCTAAAAAGGCTGCCAATAACTGGTTTTCATCTGGCAAATAACAAAGTGAATCATCGAAACAAGTCACTAAATCGTACTGGGGCAAATCGCCAATCGTTAGCATATTGCCTTCAATCAGTGGTAATTCCACCTTTTCAGTCGCTGCCCGTTGCGCCGCTAAACTCAGCATTTCTGGTGCCAAGTCTAACCCTGTCACCTGGTAGCCTGCTTGAATCAGCTTCACAGCAAGGCGTCCGGTACCACAAGCCAGTTCTAATACCTCAGTCTTGTCTGCAGGTTGTTGTTGACGCACAAAATCCAGCCATGAATCATACATGGCTGGATCAAAGAGTTCGTCATAAAACTCAGCAAATTGTGCGTACATCATACGTTTTCACTCACCCACGCGTCGATATCAACCAACGGTGCATCTGACCATAACTTTTCCAAGTTGTAGTAGTGCCGTTGTTCTTCTTGGAAAATGTGTACTAAGATGTCCCCAAAATCAAGTAAGACCCATGTGCCTTCAGTCTTTCCTTCAATGCGACGAACATCTACGCCAGCTTCTGCTTCTTCATCCAACACAGCCTGTGCAATGGCCTGCACCTGACGCTTTGAACCACCATTCATGATGACAAAGTAGTCAGCGACTAAACTAACTTGTTCAACGTCTAAGGCAACGATATCCTCAGCACGTTTTGAATCTCCAGCTTTAACAGCTGTTTCTAACATTGCTTTACTATCCAAGATCATTCTCCATTTCTATTAATAACAGAATCAGTAGTTATACTTCGTTTGCTTTTTTGCAACCCAGTGATTATATGTTGCAATGGTTGCTGGATACACTGGTGCATTTTTTTGAACTAGGTAACTGAGCGTTTGTTTCGTTTGGTATACAACGCCTGCTGCCAAATCATTGTGCGTGATTTGCCGTGCTTCGTCAACACCAGGAAAATCTCGTCCAGGTTCAATGTAATCGGCCATGTACACGACCTGTGCCAATGGTGACATTTCTGCAGCACCAGTTGTATGAAAACGAACTGCATTTAAAATTGCTTCATCATAAATCTGCAATTCATCGCGAATAAATTCAGCACCCACGACACCATGCCAAATCGCATTTCCCCAGTTCAATAAATCAGGATCCAACTGATGCTTCTTGATCATATCCACGAATTCTTTATCCGTACGCTGCTTGGCATAGTCATGAACAAGGCCAGCAATACTGGCCTTTTCTAAATCAACACCATTTTCTTCTGCCAACGTAATCGCCGTTTCTTCTACACGTAACACGTGTTCAAAACGCTTTTCCTTTAGCTTAGATGAAATAGCAGCGATTAATTCAGCACGCGACCCTGGATAAATATTTTGTTGATAGGTCATTGACTCACTCATGATATAGCTGATGCTCCTTAATGTATGCTTCAACAGTTTCTGGAACCAAATAATGAATTGATTGTCCACGCTTAACGCGCTCCCGAATCAATGAACTACTGATATCGATGGTCGGCACATCTACCCAGATAACCGGATACGGTGTCGCCTTTTGAAAACCACTGCGATTAACGCCGACAAATGTCACCAGTTTGGCCAACTCATCAATGCGATGCCAAGTGGATAAATAGGCAACCTCATCCCCACCAATAATAAAGTAATACTCGGTGTTTGGGTGACGTTCCTTTAACGCAACAATCGTGTCATACGTATAGCTCTTGCCGCCGCGCTGAATTTCTGCCATTTCAAGGTCAAACAGTGGATTGCCAAAAATCGCGCGACGAACCATGCGTGCCCGCATCATTGGATCAATGGCATCTTTATGATCGACATGCGGCGGCTGCGCATTAGGCATAAATAACACCTTGTTTAGACCTAGCTGTTTACCAACCTGATCTCCCATAATTAAGTGACCCATATGTGGCGGATTAAATGTTCCCCCTAGAATGCCGACACGTTGCCGCGGCATCTCAGTGACGGTTTCTGTCATCACTGCTGGATCAACTGTTTGTTTTGCTACCGTAGATGTGATCATTATTTATGCCACCAATCCATCAAAGCGTTTCACTAAGCCAATGCGGCAACGCGTTTAGATAACTTTTGATCCTCAGGATCCGTTGCTTGCATGAACAATACGAGTGTATGCCCGATTGTCTGCACAACTGTAATCCGTTTGTTTTGCTCAATAAATGCAGCTGCTTCGCTCACTGTTGCACCTGCTGTTTGCAACAAATTGACCTTAATCAATTCCCGCTTTTCCATGGCCCCTTCAAGTTGTTCCAGCCAGGATTGCGTTAGACCGTTTTTACCCACTGAAAACAATGGCCGTAATGAATGTGCTTCTGAACGCAAGAAATGCTTTTGTTTACCCTTTAAATCCATTTAATTTTCTCCTCAAACTTAAATCATTGCCCGTCGTAATAACACGTTAACACCCTTAGGTGCCCAACCAACCACCGTTGCATTAGCTGGCACAGTAACCCAGCCTAAGCCTTCGATAACAACATCACTCTTCGTATCCGTTTTAAACTCGTGCCGTGCCAATGCTGGTAGGTCAGCTAATTCTTCTTTTGTTGGTGGTGTTAATAGCTCACCCGCATGATTTTCATAGAAATTTTCAGCATTTTCCAACTTTGTCCGGTGAAGTGGCAAATTATTCTCAAAGTAAGCTGTCACACCCGCGGTTTTATTACCGCCGACCGTTTTAACGAGATCGAAGCGGGCAACTGCCCCTAGGAAAATGGTTTGACCATCTTGTAATTGATACCCACGTGGCTTGATTTCCTTTTGTGGTGCCACAAACTTCAACGCTTCGGGGCTCAAGAAATGTGCCATCTGTTCTGGATGAATAATTCCTGGTGTATCAACCAGTACATGGTCCTCACCAAGTGGAATTTCGATCTTATCTAACGTTGTTCCTGGGAAACGAGACGTCGTAATCAAGTCCGCCACGCCGGTGTTTTGTTTCAAAATTCGGTTGATCAGCGTTGATTTCCCAACGTTTGTTACCCCAACCACGTAAACATCACGGTCGCCGCGATACTTATCAATTAGGGCAAGTAAGTCATCGACATCGCTACCTTTTTTGGCACTAAGCAAAGTCGTTGCCAATGGCCGCAAGCCGTTTAAGTTAGCTTGTTGCCGTAGCCAATCCGTGAGCTTTGACCGCTTCAGTGAGCGTGGTAGGATATCTTCTTTATTACCGACCAATAAAACGGGATTGTCGCCGACGAAACGATGTAATCCAGGAATCATGCTACCGTTGAAATCAAAAATATCAACGACATAGACGATCAGTGCATTAGCATCACGAATCTGACTCAGTAAACGACGAAAATCGTCATCAGTCAGTGACACCGGTTGGATTTCGTTATAATGTCGCAGTCTAAAACAGCGTTGGCAGTATAATTCGCCACTTTCTAACCCTTTTTTCAGAGCCGATTGAGGCGTATATCCGACACCTTTAGGGTCATCCGTTTGAATCTTTGCCCCACAGCCAATACAAAATAAATCTTCCTCTGTTGCTTCTACTTGAGCAGCTTCGCTCATCCTAAGTCCTCCTGCCAGGTCATGCCTGGGTATTGTTGATGTAAGCGGCGCATCACAAATTTTTCAAAGAAACGATTGATTTGTGTGTCCCATTTATCAGTTTCAATTAACGGTTTGACCAAGATACTACGGACATGCGCATTATTTGCAGCCCACATATCAGTCATCAATTGATCACCTACCATGACGACTTCATCTTTAGTAAGTCCCAAATCGTGTTGTGCTTGGCGAATGCCCCGTGTTAAAGGTTTTAACGAACGTGAGACAAATTGCAGCCCAAGTGGTGACACAGCTCGTGAAATTCGTTTAGCGCTGTTGTTTGACACCACCACGATACGGATACCATTTTGATGCATTGTCTGGATCCACTGCCGTAACTCCGGTGTCCCATCAGGATTATTCCAAGCAATCAACGTGTTATCTAAATCCGTCAAGATTGCTTTAATCCCGGCACGTTTCAATTGCTGAGGGGATACATTATAAATTGCGGAAACCATCCACGTTGGTTTGAACTGGGACACCATCGGTTACGCCTCGTTTTCGTTATTTATTATCATAAAAATATCTAAATCATTATACCAGAATCACATTAAAATTGCTGTTATTGCGCGGATGAACCGCTTAATTGTGTTATAACATCCTGCATGTCGTCAGGTAGCTGTGCTGTGAAATCGTGCTTTGCGTGCGTAAACGGATCCGTAAACACGAGGTGACTGGCATGTAATGCCTGTCTACTAATCAATTTTGTATCACCGCCGTACAACGTATCACCTAATAACGGATGACCAATAGCAGCTAAATGCACACGGATTTGATGGGTGCGACCAGTGTGTAATTGTAGCCGCACTAAGCTCACTGTTCCGTACGTTTCTTCGACCCAGTATTCTGTTTGTGCCATTTGTCCATCATCACTAATTACCCGGGTAGCTTGGTCGGCTACCCGAGCAATTGGTGCATCAATAATGCCATGATTTTCTGTAGGCATGCCTGCAATCAAAGCCAAATATTCTTTCTTGATCTGATGGTTTTCAACTTGTGGTGTAATAATGGCTTGTGCTAATTTATGCCGCGCCGCAAGTAGTAAACCACTGGTATCGCGATCTAAGCGTGATACCAACCGTGGGACTAAATCTGTCGCATGATTCGCTTGTTCCCAGCCTTTAATCCGGTTAAGTAAGGTCGTTTTTTGATTCGTTGGTCCTGGCACTGAACTGACGCCGGCTTCCTTATTAATGACCAACCAATTCGAATCAGCGTAACTGACAGCAATCGGTAACTGACTGACCGCGATACGTGGATCACTTGGTTCATTTGGTAAGCTGTAACCAACGATGTCGCCAGGTTCCACTGGCCAGTCAGGAGTCGTTACCTGACCATTTAACGTTAATTCGCGATTGGCTGCTTCACGTACCCACAAGTTATGACTCACACCTTGCGCAAACAAAAACTGTTTCACACTAACTGCCGGCTCTTTCGCCGTCCATGTTACCTTCATTCAAAGTTCTCCCGTTGTGTTTCAATGTGTGTTCTATCGTACCTTGTTGACCAGGTGGTTACAAGCAGTGTCCGTTCTCCAAACAGATGCATGCACTCATTAGTATTTAAGCAAAAACACAAGGCACGTTTTACTAACGATCATAAAACAAAATCGGACCGCCAAAGTTTCAGCTTACATCACGTAAGATGACTCCTTGGCGGTCCGATTTTTGTATTTATAAAGTTAACTGTGATTGAAACGGTCACTCACAACGTCCGCTTTTAGCTAAGCCGATTTAGATGAGCTAACGGTCTCACCTAAGTAGTGCAGTCGATAAGCTGCTTGGTTTGTAGTTGCAATGCGGTCAAGTGCTGTTTTGGCGGTAGCATAGCTCACATTGTCTAACAACGTTACCCACTGCCCCGTTTGGTTTACTTCTAACCGCCAAGTACCGTGGGGTGTCATTTCATAAGTCTTCATTACTGAATACCCCCTTACAATTTTGCTGTGTTCATCTATTGATGAAGGTTCTTAGTCTAAACACATCACGCAAAATGTAAAGTAAAACGACCTTTGTAAAAAGTTGCCTTGTTCCAAACACGGCTTTTCGCTCGCACTCGTTTACGGAAAATAGTTATTCACCGAACTGATTAGCATCGTCATCTGAAAACGAATTAACGATTCGGAAACTAACTGTGTCATTGTCTTTTAGCAACTTGGCTACCGGACATTGATCCAACGCTTCATCTAAAATCTGTTGTGCATCTTTTTGATTTGCATTGGGAAACATCACCTGCGCATCCACCACAAATTTATAGCCTACCGTATCTTTAACGATGTCGACTTGCGTTTTGACTTCAGTGTCTTGTGGTAAGCGATGTTGCCCTTCAACTAAACGTAACGTTGCGTTAAAACAAGTGCTCAATGCAAAGCCAATGAATTGTTCTGGATTTGTCCCAGCTGCGTCAACTAAAGAACTGCTAACACCAAGTGCCAGACCTTCATTGCCTTCGACAAAACTTTGTCCAACCAACCCGTTTTCATTAACAACCGTCGTGTGGTACAAAGATCCTTCAACTGCCATAATCACTGCCTCCGTTCAATTAGCAAGAAAGCGTTTCCAACTAAATTTATTTTAATCCGATTCACCACACGCGCAACAAATCTTACTTTTCACACGGATAATCATCATTATGCGACATTGCTTGTATATTGCACCTAATAAAGTTGTCATACACAAAGTATAATAGTGGAAGCTTTAATGACAAAATGATGACCCTTTCGCCACTTTTCTTCATTAAACTTAGGTAATCATCATTTTGTTACGCTCGCTTTCGTTTATAATGTAAACCATTAAAGAAACCTGTTTGTAAAGGAGTTTTTCCGTGACTAAACATACTATTTCAATCATCGTTCCTTGTTACAACGAGGAACCAACCATTGCCTTATTTTATCCAGCCGTTCAAGAGGTTTTTGCTGACATGGCTGACAACTATCCTGACTATGAGCCTGAATACTGGTTCGTAAACGATGGCTCCACTGACGACAGCATCGGTGAAATGAGAAAACTACAAAGTACTGATCCAGAACACGTTCATTACATCGACTTCTCACGCAACTTCGGGAAAGAATCCGCTTTGTATGCCGGTCTCCAACATGCCACTGGTGAACTGGTAGCGGTTATGGACGTTGACTTGCAGGATCCACCTGCTTTACTCACACAAATGCTAGATGGTGTGACTAAGGAAGGCTATGACATTGTCGGTGCCCGACGTGTCGATCGTAATGGTGAGCCACCAATTCGTTCCTTCTTCAGTAAGATGTTCTATCGCCTAATCAATCGGATTTCACAAACACACATTGTTCCTGGTGCCCGTGATTATCGCTTGATGACGCGCCAAGTGGTTAACGCGATTTTATCCATGGCAGAAGTAAACCGTTTTTCAAAAGGGATCTTTAGTTGGGTTGGTTTTAAAACAACCTACATTGATTTTGAAAACCGTGATCGTGTTGCCGGCGATACATCGTGGTCCTTCTTCCAATTATTTAGTTATTCGCTTGAAGGAATCATTGACTTCTCTGATGCGCCCTTATCAATTGCGTCCTTCACAGGATTCATTTCGTTTTTCGCAGCCTTGATTGCGTTAATCTTTATCGTTATTCGAGCGCTTGTCTTTGGTGATCATACAACTGGTTGGCCGTCCATGGTTTCCATTGTCCTTTTAATGGGTGGACTACAACTTTTCTGTCTAGGTATTTTAGGAAAGTACATTGGTCGTTTGTACCTCGAAAGTAAGCACCGCCCTATTTACATCGTGAAGGACGAAAAATAATCATGTCTAGCATTCCCCAAATCCCCAAAAACCTAAACCAGTATGGTCACCGCCGCTTTGGCTATGATCTGCTGGCTTTTGCGTTACCCATCATTGTTGTTATCATCACTTTTTGGTCATTACAAATTGCTCCATTTGGGCATCAAAATTTGCTAATTAGTGATATGGGCACCCAGTATGTTGCATGGCTGACTCAATTTCGACATGCCATCACGACCGGCCAGTTTTCCTTTTACTCATTTAGTCTATCGCTTGGCGACAACGCCTTTCCGTTAGTTGCCTACTACTTATTGAGTCCTTTTAATCTTTTACTATTCTTCTTTCCAGCCAGTGAAGTCCCACTAGCCGTCACGTACATCATCTTGCTTAAGATTGGTAGCATCGGATTGAGTACCGCGTACTTTTTGCGCCGCGTCTATCACAACACACGCTGGTCCAACCTGATCTTTTCAACCATCTTTTCGTTAAGTGGGTTTGTCGCAACGTACTTCTATGACATCATGTGGCTCGATGCGCTGATTTTACTACCACTCGTTATGATCGGTGTGCGTCAATTAGTTGCGCATAAAAATCCCACGCTTTATTTCCTCGCATTATGGGCAACAATTGTTAGTAACTACTATTTGGGTTACATGACCTGCCTGTTTGTTGTTTGTTACTTCATCTATTTAATCGTTGAACAAACGCCTGATCAGACTTGGCGTGAGCGGATACACACCAACAAACAGCTCAACTGGCGTTTTATTGGTGTGTCTGCGTTGAGTGGCTTTAGTACCCTTTTCGTTTTGCTACCAACGCTGCTTGGCATGCTGCAAACGAGCAAACAGAGTCTATCCTGGCGCGCTTTTTTACCGACCGCGCAGTTCGGACCGGCAGCATTCACCCAATTTGGCATGAACGCGTCAGATTACACAAATCGCCTGCAACATGATCCCAGTGTCTACATGGCGAGCTTTGGCTTCCTACTCTTCATTAGCTTCTTTTTAAACCCACGAATTGATCGTCGCCACAAACGGATCACTGCTGGCTTAATTGGTTTTCTTGTACTTGGCATGTTTCTAACTGGATTCAATACGATTTGGCACATGCTACAACCACCAAATGGCTTTCCTTTTAGAGACGCTTACTTCTTCACTTTTATCGCCTTACTGTGTGGCTATGAATCTTGGCAAGCCGGTATTGTTAATGATCACCGCCAGTTAAACTGGGCTTTGGCGATTACATCCGGGCTATTATCAATCGGTTATGTGACGGCTATGATCTTTCAACCATTGCTGCTTAAACATGACACACTCACCAGTCTGTACGTTAGTCCTCGCTTTTGGCTTTTCAGTTTAATTGGCTTAGTCATCTGTTGGGCGCTTTTGTGGCTTAGCAGCACACCGTACATCAAAACAGTTGCCATCACATGCCTCGCATTTTTGACAGTTAGTGAATTGGGTGCAAATCTATATTTCGGCTTGCAGCCTGCCCACCTTGGTAATCAGACTGCATATGAAAAAAACTACCAAATTGAACAACGCTATTTCAGCAAGATTCGGCGTGATAGTAACGCCTTTTACCGCGTCGACAATCGTAATTCACTCATCAATGAGGCCTATGGTGAATCCTACAATAACTACAATGATCCGTTGCTCTTCAATAGCCACGGTCTGGATCTGTACAGTTCTACGCTTAATGAATCCACACGCCAAACTTTGAAACAACTTGGTTTTTATAGTAAGAATTCTCGTCGCATCAGCTCTGAGGGTAGCACGCATTTAACCAATGCCTTGTTCGCAGTCAAATATGAACTTCAAATGACGCCAGCAAAATATACGTTAAACATCCATAAGCATGCCTTGCCACTCGGATTTGCAGCGAGCGACCGTTTACTGGATGTAAAACTAACCAAAAATGCTGCCATCCAGAATCAAAACGAGCTGTGGCAAGCAATCAATGGCACACACAAAAATTACTTTAAACCAGTTAAAGTGCATAAAGTCGTTCGCCGGCAATCGGCTGACAAACAATATCACTATACGTATTCATTGCGTGCACAAGCTGATGGGACACTTTACGCTTACTTCCCTGATGTTGAAGTCGCCGCTGCAAACATCCATGTTAATGGCACTAAGCAGTCAACCCGTTTAAACATTGAGTCGCAAGCAATGCTTTCACTCGGTCGGTTTAAGACTGGCACCCCTGTCACCTTGACCCTAACGAGTCCAAAGCCAATCAAGACACCACAAAATTGGCTACAAACATTAGACCAGCGGGCATTTGATGCGTCATTAGCACAATTACACCAGTCCACCTTTAAACTAGCTCACGATTGGCGACCTGACCGTCTCCACGGCACCATTCGCATTAAGCCAAGTAAGCCATGGCTATTTCTGAGTATCCCGCATGATGCCGGTTGGCATATGTATGTTGATGATGTCGATGTCCCGGTTGAAAAAGTGGCTGGTAATATGAGTGCCATTAAATTAACACGTGGTCAGCATCGCATTCGCTTGGTTTACCGTGCACCTGGTTTCCGAGTTGGTGTTATCTTGAGCCTTCTAAGTTTCTTCTTATTTCTGCTGTATTGTTGGGGCGATTATCGCCGGCAACATTTGCTGAAATAAAGAACCTGCAAACGAATAATTGCTTATGTATCAAATAATCTTAACAAAAACGCCGCAAGTTCAGTCTGTGTAGACTGAACTTGCGGCGTTTTATAAACAACACAGTTATTACCGTGCGTGTAAGTACGTGTATGAATGGTCGTCGTTTAGCTGGAACGTGAACTCGTGATCCTGATGATCGTTGGCACGCCACTTCGACACTTCATAATGCGTTGTATCTGATTGTTGAAGGCGGTTAACGACTGCTTCAACTAAATATTGGTCATCATCAAATGAGCCACGTAAGATTTGTTTTAACTCAGTAAGGAAGGCTTCGGTATTTGTAATCATGATATAAGGTTTCTCCTGACGATTTTAGATAATGCAACTAGGATACCGGGTTTGACCGCTAATGTCGACTAATTTTTGTGATAACTTTGATGAAGTTTTCTTTACAAGGGAATGACGAGCAATTAATAAACATTAATTCCAGCTATTTTTGTGATGCCGGCTTATACTAAATTGACTATTTAAATTCACAAGGAAGTGGCAACATGCAATCATCATCTAAACGACCCATCTATGAATCACTGATTACTGGTGTTTTACTCGCCAGCGTTGGTGGTTATCTAGATGCCTATACCTATATCTTTCACGGCGAGGTCTTCGCCAGTTTGCAATCTGGGAACGTTATTCTTCTTGGATTAAATCTGGCTGATGGACACTTTGCCAAAACACTTGCCTACCTCATTCCGATTCTCTGCTTTGTTCTTGGCGCCGGCCTAGCTAATCTCATTGAGCAACGCTTCAGTCGTCCCGGTCACCTCATTTGGCAGGAAATTAGTATTATCGCTGAGCTGCTCGGTATTCTGGCAATCGATCTAATGTTGCCGATCCTGCCAAGCCGCGGAATTACCAGTGGACTGTCGTTATTTGCGGCTTTTCAAGTACACACCTTTCGTGTCCTGAATAACCATCCCTACAACACGACCATGACGACCGGTAATTTGCGAACTGTTGGCGCCGCACTGCTCAACTTGCTTACTGGGCATGGCGATCAAGCAACGAATCATGTGCTCTTGCGTGACAGCTTTTGGGTCGCAACGAGCTTTGGTATCGGCGCCTTTGTTTCGACGTGGTTAACGCGTTTAGTTGGCCCACAGTCACTACTAGGCGTTGTCGCGACATTGCTAATTGTCTTGTTGTTAATGATTTGGGATCAACGGCACGGTCGTTAATTTTTTCCACGCTTTCACTATTGAGTTCATACATCAAAAGACGCGTTTGGGCAAAGTGTCCCAAACGCGTCTTTTGATTATCGCGCTTAACTAGTGAAAGCGTGGCTTAAAAGATCTTCATATCTGTATATTTAGTCGGTAGGTTGTTGAAATCGTACGTTTGTAACCCATCACTAATTTTATCGCCGGTGTACATTGCAGTTAGCGAACGAACCAGCATTAGGTTCAATTCATTTTCTGGATGGAATTGCACCATGATCACTGGGATGTTCCATGCCCATGCAGCACCGATTTCAAAAATGGTGCCGGCATCTGGTTCTTGGTTGCCCTCTTCATACTTATAATCCAAGATTGCAACGACCACATCGGCACGTTTAACTTGGCGCATATCGCTGGCGAACACGGAATCTTGCCATTCAAAAGAACCAAATTCCAACGATTCTTCTTGATGTTCTTGGGGAATAAAAATTCCTTCAGCATCGATGGTGTCATTCTTCCGCAGTGCTTCAACAACGGTCGCAATCCGCGACTTTTGCTCGTCTGAGAAGAATGGACTTGCTAGGTAAACTCTGTTTTTGTACATGTGAATGCCCCTTTTCTGTAAATGTGCTCTAACTAGTATACCGAAAATTTACGCACATTGAATGAAAAACGGCGAACAAATCATTAAAATCTGGGCATCAAAAGGAGCTTTGGGGACATAAATTATTGTCCTCAAAGCTCCTTTTGATTTAATTTACAAACTTACATAGATAAAACGTGGAACAAAAGTCAAGTCGCTGTGCAGACTACGAACAACCTACCGGGTTGAAGCCCAACCCGTACGGTAGTTCTAGGTCTTGCTCACGACTTCCCGACTTTTGTACCACTCTCCTATAAAGCAGCAGCCACCGCCGCATTCACCGCAGCTTGTTCCGCTTCAATTAAGGCGACGCGACTTTCAATCACCTTCGTATCCATGGTGATTTCACGCGTCAAGCCAGGCGTGTTCAACTTAGGTTCAAAGAAGGCCTTGAACTCTGCCAAACGATCCGCATGTTTGAAGATACCGGCAATCACGGTGATGTACGTGGTAAATTCCATGTCACCACCAACCGTATCATCCAACCACTGCCAATCTTTACGAATCCAGTCCCAAGCTAACTGCTCGCCATCGTC
The DNA here is from genome assembly GCF_001437435.1 of Furfurilactobacillus siliginis. Taxonomy (GTDB): domain Bacteria; phylum Bacillota; class Bacilli; order Lactobacillales; family Lactobacillaceae; genus Furfurilactobacillus; species Furfurilactobacillus siliginis. Next base: position 47,077 of record NZ_JQCB01000011.1, read on the forward strand.
ATTAGCAAGCACCCCACGGAACCAACCACGCAAGTCTTGTGGCTTGATCACATCTGCATTTTCAAACTGTTTAATCAGCTTAGCCAACAATGACTTGTCTGGACTGCTAGTTAACGCACCGCGTAAGTCAGCCTTGAAACTGGCATCTGAGGTTGCAACATAAGCCTGCAACAATTGATCAAACAATTCGGCACTACCGAAGTTGCGAACTTCGCTACCCAGCACCAGTGACCGAACATCAGCTGGTAATGCGGCTAAGTTGTCTTTGTTGGTGGTAAACAGCTGATGTGCTTCAGCAATGATATCCGCATTCTTGGCGTAAAGTGCTTCGCTCAGCGCATAAGGACGACTCAACTGATCATCATTAGATTCACCAGCTTTTGGCTGCCATCCTAAACGAGCAACTTGTTCGGCACTTAATTGACCAAACAACTGACGCAAGTTTGTTTCTTCCGTTGAATCGGCAGTTACAAACCGTTTCAAATTGCTAACAACATTGTACAAAGCTGCATTTACCACCGTGGCATCACTGTTAGCAAACTTTGGCAGCAATGGAACAAGCGCCGCATAAGACACTGTGCGACTATTAGCCAACAAACGTAAATCTTGTAAGAATTGTAATTGCGAAATTGCATCTAGCTCATCTGTATGTGCCAAGATGTCATCTTGCAAGGTTTTATCATAGGCAACAATAAAGTGCGAATTGTTCCCAACGTTAAGACGGAACGGTTGCCCATTGTCTGCCCGCAGTTGTGCATAATCGCCAAGTGTGACTGACGCATCAGTCAATAACTTAGGCGTCACACTGTAATTGCCATTTAACGGGATCTGCCAACGACGACCTTTCTCAACACCATCACCAACAAAGAACTGTTGCTGTGATAACGTCAACTTGCCATCTACAACTGCGGCTTTCACAACTGGATAACCAGGTTGTTCCAACCAGGAATTCATGATGGCACCAACATCCATCCCTGAGGCTTCGCCCAAGGCAGCCCATAGATCGGCACCGGTTGCGTTGCTATACTTGTGTGCTGCAAAGTATTGTTTTAAGCCACTTCGTAAAGCATCATCACCTAACAAGGCACGAACCATGACCAACATCCGTGCACCTTTTGCATAAACAATGGCGGCATCAAACAACGCGTCAATTTCAGCTGGATTGGTTACCTGAACGTGGACAGATTGAACACCATCTGTGGCATCACGTTGCAAGGCTGCCGGCACGTCAGACGTTTGGAAGTTTTCCCAAATGTGCCAGTCAGGTTCCAAGGCGTCGATAGCTACATATTCCATCATGTTGGCAAAACTTTCATTCAACCAAAGGTCATCCCACCACTTCATGGTGACCAAATCACCAAACCATTGGTGTGCTAATTCATGCGCAATCACGGTTGCAACTAATTGCTTCATCTCTAAAGCAGTGTTATCTGGGTCCAGTACCAGGTATGCTTCACGGTACGTAACCAAGCCCCAGTTTTCCATCGCACCAGCTGAAAAATCAGGTAGTGCCAGTTGCCATGAGTGTGGTAATGGATATGGTGTTTGATAAAAGTCTTCATAAAATTCAATCGAGCGTTTGGCAATATCTAGCGCAAAGTCGAGTTCCTTCGGTTGGTGGGCCTTCGTCGCGAACACACCGACTTGAACACCGCTCTTAGTAGTCGTCTGTTTACCTTGTAAATCACCGAAGGCAAAGGCAACTAGATAAGTTGACATCTTAACCGTTGTATCGAAGTAATGAACACCATCTTCAACATTAATCTCAGGCATATTGCTTAACGCAATTTCACCAGGTTGTTCATCAAACTTTAAGGCAATGCTAAACGTCGCCTTCGCTTCAGGTTCGTCGATACTTGGAAAAGCCTGCCGCGCAAAGTTTGTTTCAAACTGGGTTCCGATAATCTGTTTCTTTTCGCCATTCACTTCATAATAAGATGGGTAAATTCCCATCATTGAATCCGTTAATGGTGCCGTGTAGCTAATTGTCACCTTCGTTTCGCCAGCGGCTGGCAATTCGATTCGCACAGCATCAGCACTGTTGTCAGTATTGAAAGGTACATCTGCACCAGCAACACGTACGGATTTAATCGTTAAATCCTTTTGATGGACAGAAATGTTAGCTGATTGAGCAACCCCACTAATCGTTGTGGTTCCGCTGATCACTTTAGTTCCTCGATCAACATCAATGAATAAATCATAGTGTTCAGGTTGGAATGTTTCATAAAAACGTGCAATTTCAGGCATGAGTCTTCCTCACTTTTATTAGGATATTCTCATTATACGCTATTCGGTCTCAAGGTGCGCTGTTACCGTTTGTTCAGAAATACATCGTAAATCTTCATGCATGTAGTGGTAGAAACGCATATAATTATTTTTATAAATACATAATTAAAATCAGGAGATATCAATCATGCGTAAAGGGTTACTACTCGGCTACACAGTGGCCACCATATTCTTACTCGCAGCTTGTGGGAATAAAGCCACTGCCAATTCAACATCCAGTTCACACCAAAGTATAACTAGTTCTGCTAAACGCACCTCACACATGAAGACTTCTACAAAACCAGCAGCGCAATCGTCATCAAAACCGGCTGTCGCAAACGAATCATTCTTCCCGGCAAACATGCAGCACACCTGGTATACATTTGACACCTACACTAATAAAGTCGAAACCGTCTCGTTCACAGCAAATCAAATGACCGCTGATAATACGACGTCCACAATGCACACCAGTCAAGATCGTACCTCTGCTGATAATGCAATCTTAAGTGGTAACGCCCAGCCCACGACTCCTGAACAGAAAGATCATGCGGATAACTGGGCACTGTTTTCCACATGCAACATTCGTGGTGCTAGCTGGGTCAATATTATGGGCTGGTATCAAAGTGCCGGTGATGGTTCCTTTTTCACAGTCCTTAACGAAACAGTCAATGGTAAACAAGTTCCGGTTCTCTTTTCAGCCAGTGGTGCAGAAGCTTGGACCGACGCACACTATTACTTAAGCGCGGATTTAGCGACTGCGCAAAAAAATACTAAATATGCTGAGGATCATTCCCGTGATGACGATGATGATTCGAATTCAGATAGTCAAAGTAATGATGATGACAGCTCTGACCAAACTGATGATAACGACAGTGACAGTCAACAGGATGACTCAGACACACAAAGTGATAACGACAACAACAGCGTCGACACCAATGATGATAACGACGATGATGATTATTGATTAATTAAAAAACGGGAAGTGACCAGCATGACTAGTCACTTCCCGTTTTTTATTATTCTTTCAAAGCCGCTGCTTGTTTATCCAGATAATGACGTTTGGAATCAAACATCAGCGTCATCACACCCATCAATACGACAACTGGCAGTGCCCATTGATATGGCTGTGTAAATGCCTTGACTAAGGCGCGATGGCTGTAGCGTTTCATGTTACGGGCAAATCCAGCCATGGTTTCCGTAATCTGCTTACTGCGTGCCACAACTTGCTTGGTTACCTGTTGTAAAATTTGGTCCTTCACGGGTTGTGGTGCATTTGCTGCATGAGCCTTTGTCAGTGCCAATGCGTACTGCTGTTGAACCAATTTCTGTTGGTTTTTCTTCGCAGTTGCCGCTGATTCAGACTTATGCTTGCCTTGGTCTTTGACCTGCGTCAGTGCTGTGTGTTTAACACTGGCTGGTACCGCTAAACTAGTTAATTCAGTCCGCGCATGCTGCGTCATGTCATGTTTAGCGGTCACAAGATTAGCGGACAAGGCTGAAACAAAGATTGCGACTGCCAACGATGTGCCGATTTGACGAAAGACCCCAATGGCACTTTGCGAAGCTGTCAACATCGTGCCTTTAAAATTCCCAGCAGCCAATACGGTAATCGGTCCGATGTTAATCCCAAAGCCAGCTCCAATCAGCACGGCAGCTAAGAAAACGTGCCAGTAAACATCAATGCTTAACGTACTCAAGACAACGTACCCGGCAGTCATCAAGAGACTCCCTGCTAAGATTACGACCCGTGGTCCTAACTTTGTGATCATGGTGCCGCTGATTGGTGATAATACAAAGATCATTACCGACGTTGGCGTAATCATCAAAGCCGCTTGTAACTCATCTTTATGCATCACATTTGTAAAGAAGCTAGGCATCAAAACCAGTAACGCCACCAACGCAATTTGCGCAAGGATAATTGTCAACACTGCACCAGTGAACTGCTTGTCCTTAAACAAGGATAACGGCATCATCGGTTGTGCAACGCGTTGTTCAACAAGCACGAATGCAACAACGGTCACGGCACTAATGATGAAGAGTATGATGATGCGCCCATTTTGCCAGCCCCAGCTTTGCCCCTTGGTTAAGGCTAAAATCAGGCTAAACAACGTGATCATCGATAAGACCATGCCACCGAAATCGATTTTGACACCTTCCTGTTTGGTTGGCGCAAATGAAAGTAATTTCATGCACATGATAATTGCGACAATAGCAAATGGCACGTTGATCAAGAAAATGCCCCGCCAACCTAGATACTGCGTAACTGCCCCACCAATCGTTGGTCCCAAAGCAGAGGCGAGTCCCTGCGTTACCCCTAGCATACCAATCACAACGGTTCGTTTGGATAGGCTCACCTGACTAATTCCAATTGTCATACTAGCTGGAAAGACAATTGCTGCGCCAATACTCTGAATCCCACGCCCAATAATTAGGACGGCAACACTTTGCGCAATTCCTGAAAAGAGCGAGCCGAGTAAAAATAAAACAAGGCCAATCACATATAGCTTTGAACGGCCAAAGATGTCGGCCATTCGTCCCAGCGGAATCGTTAAGCACGCAAATAAAATCGTATAGATATTCAACGCCCAGGACAGTTGATCCAGGCTAACATCAAGCCCTTTTTGAATCGCTGGTAACGCGATGTTCATCACTGTCGTATCCAACATACATAGGAAAATTCCAATCGCCATGGTTAGGACGATACTTACTTGTTTTCTTGTCATTTTAGTCACACTTTCTTTCTGAATGGAATTCAGTCTAGCAAGTGCTATACTACGAATGAATCTTTGCGTTACAAAAGGAGCGTTTTTGTAAACTATTAGTCCACAAGAAATGAAGCAAGTAAAGCTGACGGATACCTATCACGCCTTACTGGCGATGTTGGCTACCAGGCCGATGGAAGATGTTTCGATCACAGCATTGTGTCGCAAAGCACATGTTTCACGAACCTATTTTTATCGTGAGTTTGGGACATTTGATGCGATTATCAAGAAATTCCAAACACAACAAATGTTGCAATATCTGCGTTCGCTGCCGAATAGTGGACGGCCAAATCTAGCCACCCTAATGGCTAAATACTTTCAGCTCGCCAAAAATGGCGTCGAAAACCAACAACTTCTATTAAAGGCCGGCTTCTATACGACATTGGTGGATACCTTTGCGACGGTGTTTACCCTGCTTATCAAAAATAGTCTCGTACCTGGCAAACCTGCTATCGTCAGTGCACCTTACTACATCGATTTTCTATCCGGTGCGGTTGTCAATATGGCGGTTGCTTGGATGGCCGCGGGGATGCCAGATTCTCCTGAACGAATGGGTGAACGGGTGGCTAAATTTTTACAGCGATAATAAAAAAAGTGGGCCAAAAGCCAAGTCACTGTGCAGACTCTGAACTACCTAAAGGGTTTTATACCAACCCGTACGGCACTTCTAGGTCCTGCTCACGACTGCTCGACTTTTGTCCCACGCTCGATTTTTATTAATCTCGTAATGCGCGTTGTGCTGCGACGTTCACAATACTCTGTGGCCGACTCAATTCTGGTTGGAAGAAGAAATCTGCGTCAGCCAACTGCCGAACCGTGACGCCTAACTGAATGCCCAAAGAAATCGTGTTGATTACTTCGGTGACATCAGTTTGCGCCATGATTTGCGCACCTAAGACACGTCCTGATGCTTGATCATAGAACAGTTTGAACCAAATTTGGTGGTTACGTTCAGCAGGCACGTCGTCCATCAACTTATTCTGTGTGACATAAACAGAACTAACCGTCATGTTCATTTTAGCGGCCATCACGGTATTTAAGCCCGTCGTCGCAAAATCGTATCCAGCACAACGCAGTGCTGAAGTTCCTTGTACACCTTGAATGGAATTAGCTTCACCAACCAGATTAGCCGCAACCTGACGTGCAGTATGCGCAGTTGCACTGGCTAAAGGAACTCGCTGGCGTTTGTTTGTTGGTGTATACAACACTGTAGTCGCATCCCCTACGGCGAAAATATCAGGATTGCTTGTTTGCTGATAGGCATCAACCGTAATCAGTCCCTGCGCGTCAATTTCAAGCACATCTTTTACCAACTCAGTATTTGGACGATTACCAATCACCTCAACCACTAGGTCTGCAGTGTATTCACCCTTGTCTGTGAGCACTGTTTGAACATTGCCCTCAACACCAGCAAAACCAGACAATCGTTCATTCATCTGTAAATGAATCCCAGACACGTTAATGGCATCAGTCAGCACATCTGTAAATTCTGTATCCAAATTATTACTAAACGGACGGTCGCTCGCATCGATCACAGTGACATCCTTGCCCGTGCGACTAAATATTTCAGCCACGTTCAAACCAATGTATCCGGCGCCAATCACCACAACTTTTTTAAGTGTCTCTTGGGTTGCCAAATGTCGTAACTGCATCAAGTTTGCGCGCCCTTGCACAGTCACGATGTTTGCTAAGTCATGTCCATCTACTGGCACGACGATTGGTTGGGAACCTAAGCTCAGGACCATTTTGTCATAGCGATCCACCCATTGCTGACCAGTACTATCTTGAGCAGTCACTTCATGCTTCTGTGGATCAAGACTAATAATCCTTGTTTGATCAAAAATCGTCACATCTTTGGCGGCTAACTCAGCTTTATGATTAATTAATTGGTCCTCTGACCATCCCATAATGGGACCAAATGACGCTGCGTCGAACCAATCAATCTTAAGATCATTCGTTTTTGTTTCTAAAAGTCCATCAACAGCCTCGCGTCCACCATGTGAACCACCAATTACAATAATTTTCATGTTTTTCTCCTTAAAAGTCAATTTGTATCTTATAATCGTCATATAGGATACAATCCGTACTTACCAACTTCAAGATGGTTTGGAGAAGTTTCTGAACAATTACGGTACACATTCGGGAATCTGTACTTAAGGAGATTAACATGACCGAACAAAAAAATACCGGTCGCCGGCGTGGCGATCAGCTTGAACATGATATTTATGCCGCAACTTATTCTTTGTTACGACAAGAAGGCGTCGCAGCAATTACGTTTTCACAGGTAGCAACCATCGCTAACACGAGCCGTAGCGTCTTATATCGCTATTGGGATTCACCATTTGATTTATTATTTCAGACCGTGATGTTTGAAATTAGCCAGCAAACGGCCGGGCCAATTGAAACACCATTAGACGAAGGTTCACTACATGCAGATTTACTGACCCTTGCTCATCGTTTTCTTGGCCAAACAACGACTGACCCCTTTCGTTTTTTCCGATTACTATTCACTAATTCACTTCAACAACAGAACCAAGACCAACTACAGGCTTTAAATGCCAAGCTGGATCAGACCCATCTACAAATGATGCGACCAGTCATTGAAAATGCCCTGCGACGACATGAATTAATGCAAACGCCCGCAGTCGCGATTCAGCTAGTATTATTTGATTTATTGCGCTACCACGATCTAATGAATAGTGATGTGGAAACTGAAGAGAAAATCAACGCACTTATCTCAGATATCGTAATGCCGTCCCTGCTATTTATGAACAATTAGTAGCGTATCTCTTGGAGGACCATTAGGATTTGTATTTTTTATGTACAGATAACTTATAACTTTGTATGCTGGAGTTGTATGTTTTCGTTAGGCAGCTTTATCACGTTTGTATAGTATGAAAGGAATCACATGAAAAAATCAGTTACGCTAAGTGTTACCCTATTGAGCGCGTTATTATTGACGGCCTGTGGCAGTCATTCAACCAAGTCATCAAATGACAGCGCAAGTTCTCGCTCTGCCGCAGCAAGCAGTCGTCAAGCCAAAGCACAGTCAAAGAAAGAATCATTGGCCAAGGCGAATTCTAAGTCGCTTTCTAAAAGCAAATCTGCAGCATCTCAATCTGTGATTGATGAACAACAATCCGCACTTGCGGCCAGTCAACAAAGTTCTATCGCCGCAGCGCAATCCTCAAAAGCCGCCCAGGACTCACAGGCATCTGCCAGCGCTGCAAGTGCTTCCGCCGCCAGCAACAGTAGCGCTGACAGTAGTAGCCAAAGCATGCCAGATAAAAATGATCCGAACTACTGGTATAAAATGGCGCGTACACCAAACGCCGATTATCATTTACCTGATGGCACACATATTCATAATGACAATAGCGGCAATTCATACGACGACGATGGTAACATCATTGGTAAAGGCGACTAAATTTCGCGTTTGCGGACGATGTTCAATAAACTATGGTACAATACAATAGTTCTGTGCTTATCCGCATGGAATCATTCCAGGGCGATCACTTTTGTGGTCGTCTTTTTTGTGCAAAATAAAAACGCCTTGAAAGGCGTTTTTACGCTTAAGGTAGATTGTAAAATTAATCCGAACGCTGTTCGGACAAAAAAGATCAGCTTCCT
>NZ_JQCB01000012.1:0-30239 GCF_001437435.1 Furfurilactobacillus siliginis
TCAGGTTATGCTGACAAATTTGTCCAAAAATTCGGATTAAATTTGCAATCTACCATATCGACACATATGACGCAATTAATACTCTTTTTGCACACGTGTTAATCGATCCCGTCTCTTCAGACTGTCCGGTATTTTAAGTTGGATACAAAAAAGAGCCTGGCCTAAGCCAAGCTCTTTCGTGAATGTCGTCTAACTGACAACAACTAATAAATTAATCGTCGATTTCTGAAACAACACCGGCACCAACAGTGTGTCCACCTTCACGAACAGTGAACTTAGTACCCTTTTCAATGGCAGCTGGTTCGATCAGTTCAACAGTGAACGTTACGTTATCCCCAGGCATAACCATTTCAACGCCATCAGGCAATTCGATAACACCAGTGATATCAGTGGTGTGGAAGTAGAATTGTGGACGGTAGTTTGAGAAGAATGGTGTATGACGACCACCTTCGTCTTTAGTCATGATGTAGACTTCACCCTTGAACTTCTTGTGAGTCTGAACAGAACCAGGTGCAGCAAGGACTTGTCCACGAACAACTTGTTCACGGTCAACACCACGCAATAATGCACCAACGTTATCCCCAGCTTCACCTAAGTCAAGCGTCTTACGGAACATTTCCAAACCAGTAACGGTCGTCTTCAATACGTCTTCATGTAAACCAACGATTTCAACTTCGTCACCGACTTTGATAGTCCCACGGTCGATACGACCTGAAGCAACAGTACCACGACCAGTGATCGTAAATACGTCTTCAACAGGCATCAAGAAAGGTTTGTCCATGTCACGGTCTGGAGTTGGGATGTATTCATCAACAACGTCCATCAAGTGCATGATAACTTCTTCTTGTTCTTTGTCGCCTTCAAGAGCCTTCAAAGCTGAACCACGTAGAACTGGAACATCGTCACCAGGGAAATCGTATTCGGAAAGTAATTCCCGAACTTCCATTTCAACAAGGTCAACCAATTCGTCATCGTCAACTAAGTCAGTCTTGTTCAAGAACACAACGATGTAGTTAACACCAACTTGGCGAGCTAACAAAATGTGTTCACGAGTTTGTGGCATTGGGCCATCAGTAGCCGCAACAACCAAGATAGCACCGTCCATTTGAGCGGCACCAGTGATCATGTTCTTAACGTAATCCGCGTGTCCTGGCGCATCGATATGTGCGTAGTGACGCTTTTCCGTTTCGTATTCAACGTGGGCAGTGTTGATCGTAATTCCACGTTCACGTTCTTCAGGGGCAGCATCGATAGAAGCGTAATCTTGCTCCTTAGCCAAACCCTTTGATGCTAATACCTTAGTAATAGCAGCAGTTAAAGTAGTCTTCCCATGGTCAACGTGGCCAATAGTACCAATGTTAACGTGGGGCTTAGTTCTTTCATAATGTTCTTTAGCCAAAATGAAAACCTCCAGTGTGTGATAGAAGAATGCCAGGTCCGCCCTGACAAATCTTTATAAAATAGTATACTACATCCTCGGTTGAGAACAAAGTCAAAAGACTGACTTTTCCCTGTTTTCAGCCCAAGAATCCTTAAACATTATATATACTGCCAGTTTGTTTGTAAATACATAACCCATATTTTTTAACATCTAATGCTTTATAAGACATTATTGCTCGTCATTATTAGCCATTAGTTCGGCAGTTAATTGCTCTAACTTTTTTTGCCATTCCCGTGTGTCGCGATCAACATCACTTGCTGTGCCCCGATAAACGTCGAGCAAACGTGTCACCCACGCAGCCGGATCAGTCACGACCCGATCAAGAAATGGATAAGCTAACGTCAATTGCAACTGCAGCTCCTGGCTGATCAAGGTGTATGCCACAGGGTCCTCAGTGGCAACCCGTTGACGTAAGATCGCCTGCACCTTCTGATAAGTCGGCAATTTAGTCAATGGAACAAGTTCTTTCGGAACAATCTTATGGATCGCTTCATCTAACCACCTAAACGAAACCGTGGTCGACATTTCGACACGCTGTAGAACTTCTAAAATACTGACCATAAACAATGGGTGCAAATATGGATCTAATAGTAGAAACTGTGCCCCTCGTTCAAATTCAGCAAGCGGTAATTTCATTGCTGATTGGAACCGACGCTGCTGTTCAGCTGCTGGATAATCAGTCATGTGATAAAACTGCTTTTCAATTGTCGTTAAAGTTGTTTTCATCGACTGCCTTGCTTCTGCTTCGGCACCAGCTATCATATCGCGAACAACTTGTTGTAACTTTGGATCGTCAATACTGGCCGTAATTTCATGCGCCAAGATAAATTCATGTACGCGTAATAATAAAGTCAGTAAAAAACGGCAATCAGTTGGCGTCGTTAAGTAGCTATCTAAAAATTCGTCAGCAAAGCTACGCGCACGTGCATATTCCTCGTGCATGTAGAGTGCTTCTACCAATAAATGATTCAGTTGCGCGGTTTGAATTTCACCATAAACCGTTTCTAACAAAGAGGCCGCCTGCGCGTAATCTTCGCTGTTAAAGGCTTGTTGTGCCTGAGCGACAATTTCACGTTGGCGACCATTCAATGCGTCTTGCGACATGTGTTTACTCCTGTTCAGTTGTGGGTGCATCACCCTTGGTCGTCTTCTTAGCACGGGCGTGATGCGCATGCTGATTAACTTCCATAATAACAGGCAAAATCACAGGGTGGCGTTTCGTTTGATCGAATAAGTACCGACCTAGTTGCTCACGAACATCCTGCTTTAAATGTCCCCAGTCAAATTCTTTATTATCTAAGTTGTTTTGCACGGCCTTAGTCACCAGCTCACTAGCTTCATGCATTAAATCACGACTTGCCTTCACGTACACAAACCCTCGTGACGTAATCTTAGGCTGCGCAATAATCCGCTTTTTCTTACGGTCAATGGTGACGACAGCAATGAAAATACCATCTTCAGACAAGATTTTCCGATCGCGTAACACGATATTACCGATATCACCGACACCAATACCATCAATCATGGTGTTACCAACTTCGATACTGTCAGCCAAATGCATCGGCGTTGACCCATCATAGATCAAAGAATCGCCACGTTGCGTCAAGAAAATGTGGTCAGCAGCCATGCCTGTTTCTTCAGCTAACTTGGCATGACGATTCATGACCCGATATTCACCTTGAATCGGAATCAAGTAATCTGGGTGCATAAAGTTAATCATTAGTTGCAAGTCAGCAGGTGCTCCGTGTCCTGAGGAACGTAAGCTGTCTGCAATGGCTTCTACATGAGCTCCTGTCCGGAAGATCAGGTTTCGCGTCTTCGCAACCGTTGTTTCCATCGCATGAGAAGGCGTGGTCGTAATCAATACCAAGTCGCCTTCTGTAATTTTGACAAGCTTATCTTCGCCTGTCGCCATACGTTGCAACACCTTAATTGGTTCACCCATCCGACCAGTGGCCAAGATGACTGTCTGTTCAGGTGACAATTGTTTCATATCTTTAGGCGATACCAGCAAATCCTCATCAGGTACCTCTAACTTGTTCAAACGCATTGCTGTCCGCACGATTTTTTCCAAATCTTGCCCCATCAACACGACTTTACGTTCCGTTGCCGCTGCAGCGTTAAAAATCTGCTGCAACCGTAGAATGTTCGACGCAACACTGGCAACCACGATTCGCCCTTCATGCGCAGCAAATTGATCGGCAATAAAGTTACCAATCTGGTTTTCAGTTGCGGGTGTCCCATATTGTTCAGCACCTGCTGAATCACTCAAAAGTGCCAAGACGCCACTTTTACCAATTTCACCCAGACGCGCCAGGTCAGTTTGGTAAGAAGCTGCCGCCGTTTGATCAAATTTAAAGTCACCTGTGTAAACAACGTTCCCAAGGGGTGTCTTAACAGAAACACCTAATGATTCAGGAATACTGTGAGTCGTTTTGAAGAATGAAACAGTTTCGTCGCCAAAATCAATTTCTGTATTGGCATCCACCACATGGAAATCCGTGAATTTCTTTGCTTGGGGGTCGCTTTCAACATTCAACTTTGCAAGTTCAATCGTTAATTCAGACCCAAAAACTGGCACATCAAATTCACTGACAAAGTATGGGAGTGCCCCAATTGCGTCAGCATGCCCATGTGTTAAGAACACACCGACGATCTGACTGGCATGTTCACGTAAATAAGCCCAATCAGGAATCACAACATCGATTCCTAACAATTCGTTTTCAGGGTATTTTAAACCACAATCTAAAATGAAGATGTCTTCATTCACTTCTAGTGCATACATATTCTTTCCGTTTTCGCGAACGCCACCAAACGGAATAATTCTTACTTGATTACTCAAAAAAATTCACCTCATCATATAATGAAACGTGTCGTAATGATTCAAGTGTTTCTAACGGTTTGTCTATAGGTCATTACTGACGTACGCAAACAGCCTGACATCGCCATAACGGTTGGATGTCACTAACGAAGCGGCAACTCCACGAAACTAAATCGTGACACGAATTTTGTTCAGGACAATTAATTAGTGTTAGCTTAGCATATTCAGCTTTAAAAACCAACGTTCGCCCCGCTTCACACCACTAGCTCAAAAAAATGGGCAACAAAAAAAGAGCTGCCAGTTAAGACAACTCTTTCCACACACTGCGGTCGATCGTCGATTACCGACGCAGACCTAACTTTTGGATCAACGTACGGTAACGTTCAATATCCTTGTTACGCAGGTAACGCAATAAGTTACGACGGTGACCAATCTTCTTCAACAAACCACGTTGTGAGTGGTAGTCGTGAGTATGAACTTGCAAATGCGCGTTCAATTGGTTGATGTCCGCCGTCAAAACTGCGATTTGGACTTCAGCAGAACCAGTGTCGCCTTCGTGCTGCGCGTAGTCTGCCATAATTTGAGTCTTTTCTGCTTGTGTAATAGCCATGGATAGTATCCACCTTTCAATTTTTGTCACCACATACCGGGTGCGCGCCAAGTGGTGGCGACACACTAAGTAAGGGTCGTGCTTTTGCACTTCAATTAGTTTAGTCATTTCCACCAGCGATTGCAAGTAAATTCCCATGCTCGCTTCTAGTCAAGTAGATTTGCTTGACGCTAGACGCATTTCTTTATTGCATTGCGGCAATGCCTCTTGTATAATGATGACTGTTGAAATTTGTTTGACGTGGGTCAAACGCTCCGGAGGTGAAAATTATGCCAGTTACAAAATCAGCCATTGCACGTGTGAAGACTAACGAAATCGCCGAATCACGTCGTACCGCTCAATTGAGCGCAGAACGGACTGCAGTTAAAAAGTTTGAAAAAGCTGTAACTGCTGGTGCCGACAACGTCGAAGACTTATACCGTTCCGCGAGTGCTGCAATTGACCACGCCTACTCAAAAGGTTTGATCAAGAAAAACAAGGCTTCACGTGACAAGTCACGTTTAGCAGCTCGCCTAGCTAAGTAAATCTTTGTAACGTCATCGCTTGTCGATGACGTTTTTCTTTTGCTATTTTTTAATACAACGTAATCTAAAAGGCCTCGCAGATAAAAAAACTTTGTCTGCGAGGCCTTTTGCGTTTACAAATTCGAATTATAAAAATGTTTGCTAAAAATTGAATCATCGTACAGGCTTATCAACTTCTGTGCCGCTCTCTTTATGCCGCTTGATTCGTAAACTGCAACATAAACAAATTGAACAGTAATTCTGGGTCCTGCTGTGTTTGTTTCAACTGCGCCTCAATATTGATTAAACCTAAAAAGGCACGGCTTAAATCTTGTTGTGAAAATTGGCGCACACTTTGTAGTGCAAGCTTCACGCGGTATGGATGGACGTGTAACTGGCCTGCTAAGGTTCCTTGGCTAAGGCCACGAGTTGCCAGAATTTTCACTTGCAACAGTAAGCGGAATTGACTTACCAGCACAGCATTAATTCGCAACGGTTCTTCTCCTAAAACTAATAAATCATGGTACAACGTGACGGCTTGTTTGACATTGCGTTTCAAAACAGCGGTCACTAAATCAAACACATTGTCTGCCAACGACTGTGGCACTAAACCATTAATCGCATCTTGACCAATAATTTTATCAGCGACTGCAAACAGTTCCAGCTTACCGAGGTTTGCCATCATCAAGGATAAGTCAGCGTTCGTGCGCCGAACCAATAAATCCATACCGCCTGCGGCAAACTGATAACCATCTGCCTGTGCTTGACTTTCAACATACTGACGAGCATCTCGTTCAGCTAGTGGTGCGACCGAAACGTTCACTGCATCCTTTTTCAGAAGCTTAGCGATCTTTTTGCGTCCATCTAATTTTTCATAAGGTGCCAAAATAACAAAGATCGTTGTTGGCTCAGGGTGTTGTACATAATTCAATAATGCATCTAAATCATGATCAACTTTATTTTTATTTGTTTCACCGGTGAGAAAAAACGGTTTGTCCAAAATGACGAGCCGATGATCACCAAAAAACGGAATCGACATGGCATCATCTAGCGCAACGGCAACTGGTGTCTGCTCCATGTCATAGCTACCGACATTCATAGCAGCCTGTTCAGCTGGAATCACTTGCTTAAATGCACGCCGAACTTGTTCTAATAGATAATTTTCTGTGCCCATAATTAAATAAAGTGGTTGCACCTGCTGCGTCTTCAACTGTTGCATCAATGTTGTTACATCCATGACTGTGTTCCTCCACCTTAAATTGCTAGGTTTTATTATACCAGTTTACGGCAGCGGTTCCCTGCTTGGTTTCGGTGAACCAGCTTGTGGCGTCCGTATCGGCAGCATCGTATGCCAATGACTGTTTCCCCACGGATAGTATTCATAGCTAATCATGCCAACATCAGCGGTGTTTAACGACGGTATGTGCTGCTCTTGCAACGTATCCAACACGCTTTGTTTAGGATGCCCGTAATGGTTGGCCAACCCTGCGGAGATAACACTTAACTGCGGGTGCACCTGTTTGATGAATTCTGATGAACTAGCGGTATCACTACCATGATGCCCAAGTTTTAACACATCCACTGTCAGACTCGGAAATTGTTGCATGATTGCCCGTTCACCAGCTTGATCCAAATCACCCATAAACAAAAATTTACAACCATTGCGCTCCGCACCTAAAACGACTGAATCGCTGTTACCACCAGGGCCAGGTGTAAATGGATGATAAATCGTAAACGGAAAATTTGGCACTGGTCGACCAGCTTGCAATTCGATTACCTGCGTTTGTTTCAGATATGGTGCTATTTTCGTTTGAAAGCCGCGCGATTGTCGCATCCCCGCCGGAATAGTTAAACGCCTCACCGTCATTAGCTGTAAAAGTTTGCCCACATCGCCAATGTGATCGGCATCCTGATGGCTGCAGTTAACGTCGTCCAGCGTCGTTATACCGCGACTATGTAAATAATTCACCGTAATGGTCACAACGCGTGCCGGAGGTTCGGTGCCCTTTGTCCAAGCTGGTCGGGCAAAGCCAACGCGTCCACCGGTATCGATAAGCGAGACATGTCGATTAAACGGATCACGTAATAAAATACTGTCCCCTTGCCCAATATCAATGAATGAGACTTCCCCATCTAACGGAAAGTGTAGCAGTAAAAATGCACTGCCATAGCAAAGTGTCAGCAACATGAACCAATGCAGTCGTCGTTTTCGCTCATCAATCAGAAGCAACGTCACGATTAACAAAATGACCGTTAATCCCAATGGGAGTTTCCCAACCGTAATCAAGCCGGGCAGCTGTCCAAACCAGGTAATCAATTGACTGAACCCATGTAATAACATATCTGCCATGTTAGTCAGGCCGGGCAGCCATGCACTCGTTACCGTCGCTAATATAACGAGGGGGAAAATGACCCAGCCAAAAAGCGGAATAATTAATAAATTAATGGGCGTACTCAATAAATGGATCTGATAAACGGCATGTAAAATGACTGGTAATCCCACTAAGTTCATCAGCCATGTCTGCCACCACGCGGTTTCTACACTTACAACTAACAACGTAAATGCTAATAAATAACTTAATTGTCCACCAAGACTTAATAAGACGCCTGGCTGCAAGAAAAGCCCACCAATAAGTGACCACGACCAAGCGTCTTGTCCACTCAATTGATGCCGACCACCGCTAATCAACGGCTGTAACAACCCTAATTCACCAATCAGCACAGCACGCACCAACGTTGCCGAGCCACCAGCAATAAGTGCATAAGCAGGCAGCAGACAGGCTAAGAGCACATAGCTGGTCTCCCTAGTCAATCCGCATCTTGCCAGTAGAAAACGACACAACCCCACTAGATAAACGATATGCATACCGGAAATACTGAATAAATGTAACAACCCAAGTTGCTGTAAACCCGGATTATGTTCATAAAAGGTCGCGTCACTAGCGCCCAACAATAAATTGGTCGCATACTCACTCAACGTCGGCGGCAGTGCCGCAAAACGTAACAGTAACGTCTTCCGTAATTCATGTATCCTGTCAATCGGCAATTGCCACCAACGACTTTTACTAGGAATTACCTGCCACTGTGTCATTTCCAGTTGCCCATGGCGTTTTAATAAACGTGCCTGTTTATGTTGATCGAATTGATTCTTATTTCGTGCTGTTGACATTAGTGTGTTCGTGCCTTGCACCAACCATCGTGTCACCTGGCGAATGCCATTAATATGGCGCGCTTCGGTGGCACTTTTTAGCCTTCCAAAAGCACGAATATGTTGCCGCTCATTAGTCGTTCCAGTAACCATTAGCTGGTTGCCAGAAACCTGGATGTCATCCGGATAAACACGCAACTGCACTGCTCGCGGCTGAACTTCGTGCCAACTCAGCCGATCAAATTGACTGTTTTGCCAAAGAAACCAGCTACCGCTCAAGAAAACCACAACCAGCAAGCTAATGGGCGCAATCACACCACCAAGGCGGCTTACGCGAATCAGCAAATAAATAAGTCCTGCAGCACACCACCATTGCTGACCAATCACCAAACCGCTCATAAAGGCGCATCCGAGTGCCCAAAAGATTACAGGCGGTAGGCGCCCGTTCACAACTGTGTCGAATCGGCTTGTGGATTCAAGAAATCAGCAATTCGAAATTCCGTTAATGCATCTACTGGCACGTCAACTTGCGTCACTTTAATGTGCTTTAGCTCCACCAGATGCATGGCATATGGATCATTGTGATAATTGCGTAAATAATTAATTTTAGTGATGCCAGCCTGCAGTAGCATTTTTGTACATTGAAGACATGGAAAATCTGTTACATAGATTTCAGCACCATCTGTACCAATACCAAACTTCGCACATTGTAAAACGGCATTCATCTCGGCGTGAATCGTCCGTAAACAATGACCATCGACCAAGTAATCACCCACTTCAGTACAATGGTCATCCCCGGCAACAGATCCGTTATACCCACCGGCGATCACCCGCTTATCGCGCACTAAAACAGCCCCCACAGATAGCCGTTGACACGTGCTACGACTAGCCAATAAGACAGCTTGCATCATAAAATATTGATCCCAAGGCACTCGTTTTGTCATATGTTGATCCTCCACTTCATCGTTGATAAAAGCATATGTTTTCTACACAGCTAAGACAAGCTTAAATGTGGGACAAGTTGTTGCACCGTCTTATCCCCAAAACCAGGTACCTGCTTTAACTCATCCACCTGTTTAAAGCCGCCGTGACTCGTTCGATAATCAATAATCTTTTGCGCCTTCTTGTCACCAACACCCGTTAATTTTGTTAGCTGTTCCTTTGTGGCGGTATTAAGATTAACTGTCGCGCCAGCATCCGCCCCACCGCTTTCACTGCCCGCAACAGTACTAGTCTCAGTTTGCCCCGCCGTGGTCATCGAATCAGGAACCTTTTCACCAACCATCGGCACATAAACAACCATTTGATCTGTCAGCTTTTTCGCCTGGTTTAATTGTTGTCCATCTGCGTCTGCACGCAAACCACCTGCCCGTTTGACGGCAGCTAATACCCGCGCATCACCAGCAAATTGATACACTCCTGCATGATTGACCGCACCCTTTACCTCAACCATGATTTTAGTATCGTGTTTGACATTCGTCGCCATTGCTGAGGTTGTGCGACTACTCATTGACGCAGCACTCGTCGCAGAAAACTGCGGCATCGTCTGCGCGGTCGTACCCTTACTATCTGGCACATGCATGAACAGCCAGCCGCCAGCAACCGCAGCAAGTAAAATCGTTGCTAAACCACCACACAACCACCAACGATATCGTTCCCACACAGCCTTAATTTCAACCCACCAATCCATTTTTCAGTCCTCCCTCTATACCTTTACATACGCAAACAACCCGCGATAATTTTTACAAGGGACAGAAAAGAAGTGACAACTGTTTCAATGCGCAAACCAAAATGAGCCGGCAGACAAAAGTAATTTTGTCTGCCAGCTCATTTTGGTTTGCGCTAATTTTAAAAAATTCTAGTGATGCGTTTTTAAATAGTGGACCGCATCCTTAAACGAACTAACCGGTACGACCTTCATCTTCGGCGCATACTTCTTCGCCGACGCTTTTGCCTGTTGATAATTCGTCATATGATTTTCTTCATACTTGAGCAATTCTTTCGAAGGCTTCACGTACGGTGCAAAGAAAATTTTAGCACCAGCTTTGTTAGCGGCCACAACTTTTTTATCAATCCCACCAATTTCGCCAACGTTACCGTCAGCATCAATAGTCCCAGTGCCAGCAATCTTTTGACCATGACGTAAGTTCTCATTAGTCAGTTGTTGATAAATTTGCAGACTGAACATCAAGCCACCTGAGGGACCACCAATTTCGCCTGGATCAACCTTAACTGGAATCTGGGTCGTAACCTTCACATTATTAGTCAACGTGATTCCGATACCTGAACGTCCATCTGGCAAACGAAGGAGCTGTTGTTTCGCAGTTTTGGTTTCCCCATCATGGGTATACGTGACCGCAACTTTGTCTGTCAGCTTTCGTTTAGCCAACGCCTTTTGATAACCAAGCGCTGAGTCGTAGTGCTTACCGTCAATTTTTGTCACTGTGTCACCGACGTGAATTTGCCCACGAAAATGTGATTTATTCGCAACGTCTAACACATAGATGCCAAGATATTCCTTCGTATACGCTGCACCAGCGGTATGGTAAGCCGTAGCAATGGCTTCGTTGATGGCACTTTGCATATAGAAGTTTTGAACCTTGTTATAAGTTGCACCACTTTGACCACCAGTGACATCCTGCTCGCTATCAATACTTGCATGCGGATCGGCGTGTGCAAGCGCCCACGTTAATGGCGTCGCCCGTTGCAGATAAACAGAGGTGATCATAAAGTCACCGCCCCGTTTATCAGGTCGCGTTGGCATCGTTACGAAATCACGCAAATTATCAGCGGTTCCAGGCGTTTCAATATAGGAATTTAACGGCCAAAATCGCAATCCAAGTAATACTACGATGGCCGTAATCCCGCCGGCCCACCAACGCCTTTTCTTCATTAAGTTGCCTCGTTTACTCGTTTTTCTCAGCCATTTTAGTTTGTAACTGTGCCAAAATCTCCGATGGTACAAAAGGTGCGACATCGCCATCAAAATGGGCGATTTCCTTTAAAATACTCGATGAAATCTGCGCATTTTCCGGTCTAGCCAGCAGAAATACAGACTCAACATCGGTCGCCAACGTATGATTCATATTGGCGATATCACGTTCAAATTCAAAATCCTGTGCATTACGCAATCCGCGAATAATGAATTGAGCATGCACCTGATGCATGAAATCAACGGTTAATCCAGATATTGCTTGCACAGTCACGTTGGGCAATTTCGTAACAACTCCTTGAATCATGGTTAATTTTTCATCTAACGTAAACAACGGCTTTTTCCCGGTATTCGTCGCCACTGCCACAATCACTTGATCAAACATTGCACTGGCACGCTCAATAATATCTAAATGACCATTTGTGAGTGGATCAAAACTACCTGGAAACACTGCAATCCGCGTTGTCATGTGCTGTCCTCCTACTGATTGTTGTACTGGTACACCATCACATCGGTAATGCCGTAGTCTTTATGATGAGTCTGTGTAAAGTTACCAAACTGCTCTGGTAACTGTGCGTCCTGATCCGTTTCTGCAATAATGGTTGCGCCATTCAATAACATGTCGTTGTCAGCCATAAACTGGAGGTTTGCCATGATCTTCTGCTTTGCATACGGTGGATCTAACAGGATTAATGTAAACTGCATGTGTTCGGCCGCTAACCGCTTCAAAACACCATCGGCCTCACCTTTGATAACTTGAAACTGCTCTGGTGCCTTTGTCACTGCGATATTAGCCTTAATTGTTTTAATCGCTGCGTATTGATGATCGACTAAAACAGCATGCTCAATTCCCCGAGAGACAGCTTCAATCGCTAAACCACCAGATCCGGCAAATAGATCTAGCGCCTGGCCACCATTAAAGTACGGTCCAATCATGCTAAACATGGCTTCCTTAACTTTATCAGTCGTCGGACGCGTCAATGTGCCTGGAACAGCACCTAGTGGTCGTCCCCCAAAATCACCTGCTACGATCCGCATCAGTCATCATCCTCCACCGTCGATTTTGATACAGCATCTGCTGCACCATCATCTTGCGTATGTGTGACAAAATTCGCGTTAACGCCATGCCCTACATAAGGGTCGACATCTGGCCGAGCACTATCAACGACACGCCGCACAAATGGTAATTTATTCAGTGCTTGGCGATTGGTAGCAACATCTTCTTCGTTCATATAAATCACAACATAATGTAGCTTTTTAGAAACGTAGTCCACTTCACCGAAGCGTCTTAACTGCCGTACTTGACGCAAATTTCGCACATAAACATGCAGTGCTCGCCGGGGTGCGACCGTTAAGGGCAGCGTTTCATGATCGACAAATGCCTTAGTAACATCTTTTTTTACAACTGGTGTACGCGGCGCAGCGGGCTTTTTCACTGTACTGGTAACAGCCTTTGGCTTCGTAGACGCTGCCTGTACTGCAGTTTTGGCTGCAACAGGCGTCTTCGCTGTCGTTTGTGCTTCAGGCGTCGTTGTCTTCTTCGGACGCCTACGAGGCCGACGATGCCGCTGGTTTGTTGCTTTTTTTTCATTACCGTCGTTAGTCGTTTGAGTCACCTTAGCGACGGGCTTTTGTACATTTTCCGACGGTTGGTTATTTTTACGTTGCGGCCGGCGCCGGCGTGGTCGCTGCTTGGTCGGCGTCGTTTTTGCTGTTGTTTCGTCACTCACAAAAAAACCTTCTTTCACAATACGTGCTTAGCTAGCTGCTAATTATGCAGTTCGGGCACGTTTTTCACGTGCTGAAACATTTAATAAGAGACCCATACACATGGATAAAACTAACATGGATGAACCACCATAACTGATGAATGGTAGTGTCACACCAGTAATTGGTAGCGCACCGACAACCCCACCAACGTTGAAGAGTGTTTGGACCGTCAGCAGCGTTGCAATTCCGTAACACATCAATGATTCATAGGCGGTTTCCGCTCTGTTTCCTAAACGGATCGCACGAAATGCGAGTGTACCAATCAGAAGCAAAATCCCCAAAACGGCAATTGCACCTAGTTCTTCACTGGTAACAGCCAAAATAAAATCGGTGTTTGGTTCTGGTAGGTACCCCATTTTTTGAATACTGTTTCCAAGACCAACACCGAACAAGCCACCGTTACTGATGGCGTAGTACGAATTGACCAGCTGTCGTCCCACGGTCTTAATCGTCCCGAATGGATCAACAAAGGCAACAAACCGCTGAATCTGATAAGATTTTCCAAAAAAGGAATGCGTTAAATCAACATGGGACAAGATACTGAGCATTCCAATATAGGCCACAAATAACCCAGTCAGAATCTCCATTGGCACATTATGCTTATTACCACTAGCCAGCGCCATTATTAGAATAATGCAAATATCAATTGCTGCACCACCTGTATCTGGCTGAATCAAGATGCACCCAACAAGCACTGCCAGTAGCGCTAATGCACCTCGCATCGTTCGCCAATAATGCGTTTCAATTGAAAATTGGTGTGAATCCATATAATGCGCCAAAAACAGCACAATATAGAGTTTCAAAAACTCTTCTGGTTGAATATTGACTGGACCAAGATTGATCCACCCTTTGGCACCGTTAACTCGCGCACCAAAGACCAAGACAAACAAAACTAGAAAGAGAATCCCACCTGTCGCAAACGTCACCACTCGCCAATTTCGTAAAATACTCAGGCGCATTCGAAAGAAAATAAACGCTAAGACTAATCCAACCACAACATATGCACTTTGCTTAATCAAATAAGCTGCCGCTGTGGTGCCGGTACTAGCCGCCACGTTGGTACTGGCAGAATACACCATGACAATACCAATGAAACTCAGCACGATGTATGGAATTAAGACATAGTAATCAACTAACTTTAACTTTTTCACGCCATTGTCCTCACAAAAAATTCTTTACACATTATATCATACGACAGCATGACAAAAGCCGTTAACCACGTCTGTCAGTCATAGTTGGCATGTAGATTTAACTTTTGAACGCCCCTATGCGTTCACCGCAACAAAAAAAGAGCTGTCCGCAGACAACTCTTTGAAAATGAATTTTTAAATTAACGTGAACCAGTCTTACGACGCTTTGCGGCCTTTTCACGTGCGTTCGTTTCCAGAATACGTTTCCGCAACCGAACGTTTTCAGGGGTGATTTCACAATATTCATCTTCGTTCAAGAATTCCAATGATTCTTCAAGCGTCAAGTGTGTTGGCGTCTTGATAGAAGCAGTCATATCCTTGTTTGAAGAACGAACGTTGGTCATGTTCTTACCCTTGGTAACGTTAACCGAAATGTCGTTTTCACGACTGTTTTGGCCAACAATCATTCCTTCGTACACAGTGGTACCAGGATCGATGAACAACGTACCACGATCTTCAACACCCATCATGGCGTAAGTCGTTGTCTTACCTTGTGTGATTGAAACCAAAGTACCGTTATGACGGCCAGGGTTCCAGTTCTTAACAACTGGCATGTACTTTTCAAAGGTGTGGTTCATGATTCCGTAACCACGCGTCATTGATAAGAATTCAGTTGAGTAACCAATCAAACCACGTGAAGGTGCTAAGAATTCAAGGCGTGTTTGGCCATTCCCAACATTTTCCATGTTCTTCATTTCACCCTTACGTTGTGACAAGGTGTCAATAATTGAACCGGCATATTCTTCAGGTGTGTCAATTTGAACTGCTTCAAAAGGTTCTTCCATCGTGCCGTCAATTTCACGATAGATAACTTCTGGACGAGAAGCTTGTAATTCATAACCTTCACGACGCAAAGTTTCAATCAAGATTGACAGATGTAATTCACCACGACCAGAAACCATCCAAGCATCTGGTTCGTCGGTGTCTTCAACACGTAACGAAACATCAGTATGCAATTCTTGCTTCAAACGACTTTCAAGTTGACGAGTCGTTACAAATTTACCTTCTTGTCCTGCCAATGGTGAATCATTGGTCCGGAACAACATCTGCAAGGTTGGTTCGTCAATCCGCAGAACAGGCAAAGCTTCTTGGTGGTCAGTAGGTGTCACTGTTTCACCAACGTTGATTTCTTCCATACCAGAAACGGCAATCAAGTCACCAGCTTTAGCTTCGTTAACTTCAACCCGTTGTAGGCCTAAGAACCCATATAAAGTGGTAACACGGAAGTTTTGTGTAGATCCATCAAGCTTCAGAACAGAAACACTGTCCCCAACCTTGATCTTTCCACGGAAAATCCGGCCAATACCGATACGACCAACGAAATCGTTGTAGTCCAATAAAGCAACTTGGAACTGTAAAGGTTCGTCTTCGTTGTCAATTGGGGCTGGAATTGTCTTCAAAATCGTATCAAAAACAGGTTGCATCGTGTGTTCTTGCGTTGCTAAGTCAGCATCGTAAGAAGATGTCCCGTTCATTGCAGATGCGTAGATAACTGGGAATTCCAGTTGGTCTTCGTCGGCACCTAATTCGATAAACAAATCAAGCACTTCGTCCACAACTTCAGCAGGACGCGCACCATCACGGTCAACCTTGTTGATTACAACGATTGGTGTCAAATGTTGTTCCAATGCCTTTTTAAGCACGAAACGCGTTTGTGGCATGGTACCTTCGTAGGCATCAACGACCAGCAAAACACCATCAACCATCTTCATAACACGTTCAACTTCACCACCGAAGTCCGCGTGTCCAGGTGTGTCCAAGATGTTGATTTGCTTGTCGCCGTACTTAACGGCAGTGTTCTTTGACAGGATCGTGATCCCACGTTCCTGTTCAATGGCGTTCGTGTCCATTGCACGGTCAGCGATTTCCGTATGGGAATCAAGTGTGTCTGACTGTTTTAGCATTTCGTTAACCAATGTCGTCTTACCGTGATCGACATGGGCAATGATGGCAATGTTACGAATATCGTCTCTAGTTTTCAAAGTGTAACTTCCCTTCGTGATTAGTTCTCATTTATTTAGTCAATAGCGTGTAAGGCCGTAAAAAAACTGTGACGAGAGTGCCTGTCACAGTTCGACATCACATGGTTTGCATGGCAACAATTGCTTGCTGCGCTTGTTTCGTAGCTACTGATACAACGCCATATGATAGCACAGCCGGCGCCTTACCGTCAATAGTTGAAACAACGAGGCCTAGTTCTTCGGCCAAAACACGACCAGTTGCAAAATCCCACGGTCTTAAATAGGAAATGTAGCAAACTTGCTGCCCCAATAAAACTTTTGTAAATGCAATCCCAGCGCTACCTAAAACGCGCATCCCCAGACTCGCCTGCGCAATGGCTTGCATATGATCCACATCATGTGAGACCAGTGGTCCAGATAAACCAGCTAAGCCATCTTCTAATGGCAAATCAGCCGGTGCTTGTAACGGTTGATCATTAATTTTCACGCCCAGTGTGCGACCACCATGGAACAACTTATTGCCGATCACATCGCATAGCCAAGCAGCTTCACCAACACCGTCAATGTAAAGTGACAGCATGATGGCAAAATCCGCGTGCTGCTTCACAAAATTCATGGTGCCATCTAACGGGTCAATAATCCACAGACGACCATCAGTGTCGTGTACATCATCCCCAAGTCCTTCTTCACCCAAAATTCGAGCAGTCGGATCTGCCTCACGAATGTGTGCCACGAAGCGTTGCTCATTTTGCTTATCTACTTGCGTTACTAAATCGCGACGACCTGATTTTTGTTCAACCTCTAATGGTTCGTGAAAATGCCGACAGATATTTGTTTTTGCTTCATCAATCCACTGACTGACTAACGCATCCCAATGATCAAATTCCACTTGTTCCACGGTTGCTTACCTCCCCGTTGCCATTGAAAAACGTTTCTTGGTACTGGCTTGGGCCTGCTTGAGCGTCTTGTAAATACTGACGTCTGCTTGCTGTTGTAATTGCCGATCTAGTTGACGTTCTTCACCTTTACTAGACACAACCTTTTTAAATGCAGCGTAGGCTGTCAATAACTGATCTCGGTCGACAGTTGTCTCATTTGCAGCTAACACTAGATCATACAACTTGCTGACCGTCACGATTTCAGTCGTCGTCCAATCTGCATCTAAAGGGAAATCAATGTTCTGGTTCGTCTTCATCGTCTTGGTCCGCCTCTAATCCACCATTTTCAATTGCAACAATAATTTCGCGCTCACGTTCCGTAATTTCATCTAACTGCCGTTGTTCTAACTCGGTATAGGTGACAGCCACTAGCTTAGACACACCCGCACCATTTAAACGAACTGGCGTACTAAGCGGTAAAACACGTTCTTCATCGCTAACCAGCAGATTTGTCACGACACCAACCATCGGACGATCATAGAACAAGGCTCGTAATACTCGCGTAACGGCCTTCGCCCGCAAAATGTCGTTGGTTGAAACCGTCGCAGCATTTAAGCTCTGCTCAATTTCACCCAGTTGGCTGGCATCAAAATCGACGTCCTCGTTTGCCATCAACGCTAAAATTGGCGCTGGTCCAACCGTTGACCGACTCCAGGCAACCAAGTGATCTCTTGCCACACCAATGACGTAGGCTTGTAGGCTCGTCTGTGGCACATTAAATGTATGCGCCAACGTGTTTCGCAATAACGTTGTATGTGCTAACGTTCCAATCCCGATACAGTTATTCACGCCAATACCAGAATATTTTTGAGCAAAGTACGTCAAGATGTCATCATACTGGCTGGCCACCACAATTTTACCAGAAAAGCCCTGGGCCATTGCCTCACGAATGAGTCCACGCATTGGTGGAATGTTAGCAGCCAATACTTCATCTTCTTCTGCCCCTGGATCAGGCACCGCAACGTCGCCAATAATCAGTGCATCGGCTGTGACCAAATCTGTCATCTGCGCCATGCTAATACTTAAATTGACACAACCACGAGCGGCAACCAATGCAGGTTCATAAATTTGTTCGTCCCCTGCTGCTGAATCCATGATGGCTAGTGACATGGGTAAATCATTTGTCAGTAAATTCGTTAATAACGTCTGATTGAAACGGCTGGTTCCATAAAGAACAACATTTGGTCTCATTAATGAACCCATCTCCTCTGTCTAAAAAATGGTGCCCGTAAGTATTGGTCACGCGTAATCATTAGTTAGTATTTATAGATAATTTTACATGAGCTTCGCTGAATAGCAAGCAAACCACCCGTTTGAATCAAAATTGGCATATACATTCATCATGTTTGCTTTTATCAATTAACGTAACAACGATCAAAAGCACAAAAAAGAAGAAGCCGTTGCCGGCTTCTTCTTAACTGTAATGATGTGTGCATTACCACATTTAGATGTGGGTTGGGAAACCAATCGCAATGTCAGCTGCTTCTGCAATGGGTTCGCTCAATGTTGGATGTGGATGAATCGTTAAGGCAACATCCTCAGCGTTCATGTGGGCGTTAACTGCCAAACTCAATTCAGCAATTAAGTCACTTGCATCTGGACCAACAACTTGAGCACCAACAATGGTGTTGTCGTCTTTGGTCGTAACTAAGCGAACAAATCCATCAGCTTCGTCCATGGAAACGGCCCGTGCATTCCCAGCAAATGGGAATTTGGCAGCCTTAACTTCCAAACCAGCATCCTTAGCTTCAGCCTGTGTGTAACCAACTGAGGCTAACTCAGGATCAGCGAAACAAACGGCAGGAACGCTCACGTAGTCATTAGCTGTGTGATGTCCAGCAATGGCGCCGGCAGCAACCTTCCCATTGAAGAAGGCTTTGTGGGCCAAAGCAGGTCCGTTGTTCACGATGTCGCCGATAGCGAAGATGTGTGGTGAAGCTGTGCGACCTTGGTCGTCAACTTCAACAAAGCCACGCTTGTCGAGCTTAATGTCAGTGAATTCCAAACCAAGGTTGTCGGTGTTTGGCTTACGACCAACGGTGACCATACAGTAGTCAGCTTTGATTGTCTTAGCTTCACCGTCAACTTCGTAGGTAACAGTGACAGAACTGTCATCTTGTTCAGACTTCTTTGCCATCGCTTTAGTGATGACATCGACATTTTTAGCTTTCAAGTTCTTCAAGACAACGGCCACCATGTCTGCTTCAAAGTTAGGCAAAATGGATGGTGTGCCTTCAAGGATCGTTACGTGTGAGCCAAGGTTAGCATATGCGCCAGCCAGTTCAGTTCCGACGTAACCACCACCGATAACAACTAGTTCCTTAGGAATTTGTGGCAAGTTTAAGCCACCAGTTGAATCAATGACACGTCCTTCAAACTTAAAGTTAGGAATTTCAACGGGACGTGAACCTGATGCAATGATCAAGTCTTTGAAGGCCAAAGTCCGACCTGTGTCACGGCTCATGAATTGCTTAGGACCTGGTGCAATGACACGTAACTGTGTGTCACTGTCCATAGTTGCTTCCCCACGGATTACTTCAACCTTGTGCTTCTTCAGTAACATGGCAACACCACTCGTCATCCGATCAACGACTTGTTTTTGTTTCCAGTCCTGAGTCTTGGCAAAGTCGATTTTAGCATCGCTGCTAGTAATCCCGTAAAGTTCAGCACCCTTGGCTTCTTGTAAACGGTGACCAGCTTGAATCAGTGCCTTAGAAGGCACACAGCCGACGTTTAAACAAACACCGCCCAGCGTTTCTGATTGTTCCACAACAGTAACTTGTTGACCTAATTCTGCGGCCCGAATGGCGGCAACGTACCCACCAGGGCCCGCACCGATAATCACGGTTTCCTTTTGTTCTACATCAGCCATTATTCAATCATCCCTCCATTAAAAGCATGTCTGGGTCGTGCAACAATTGCTTCAATTCGTTCAAAGCACGTTGTGCAGTTGCACCATCGATCAAACGGTGGTCGTAACTCAAGGACAGCTTCAACATGTTACCAACGACGATTTCACCATCTTCGTTGACGATTGGTTCTTTAGCAATTTTACCAACACCCAAGATTGCGACTTCAGGGTAGTTGATAACTGGTGTAAACCAGCCACCACCGATAGAACCAACGTTACTAATTGTGATCGAACCACCGCTCATTTCGGCAGCGGAAAGTTTGTTTTCCTGTGCCTTAGTGGTGTTTTCAGTAATTTCCTTGGCAATTGCGAACATACCTTTAGAATCAGCGTTCTTAACGTTTGGTACGTAGAGACCGTGATCAGTGTCAGTTGCAATTCCAATGTTGTAGTAGTGTTTGTAAACAATTTCCTGCGTACTGTCGTCAATTGAGGCGTTCAGTGTTGGGAAGTCCTTCAAAACAGCGACCAATGCTTTGGCAATGTATGGTAAGAAGGTCAAGTGGATGTCACGATCTGCGGCAGCCTGCTTGTACTTCTTACGGTTTGCCATCAAAGCAGTTACATCAACGTCATCAAATGATGTTACGTGTGGTGCCGTGTGCTTTGAGGTAACCATTGCCTTAGCAATTGCCTTACGCGTCATTGACATTGGTTCACGCGTTTCAAGGTCAGGTGTTGCAGAAACAAATGGTTTGATTGGTGCAGCAGCACTGTCAGCAACTGGAGCAGCAGTAGTTGCTGCTGCGGCAGGTGCGCCGGCAGCTACTGCGGCAGCGCCACCCTTAGCAGCATCAACGTCAGTCTTTAAGACTTGGCCATGTTTACCACTAGGTGCAACAACAGTAATGTCAACACCATTGTCACGCGCGTATTGACGAACTGATGGCATTGCTAATACTAACTTGTTTGGATTGCTCAAAACAGGATTGGCATTAGCGGCTGGTGCAGCAGGCGCTGCGGCAGCAACAGGTGCTGGTGCAGCTTCGGGAGCTGGCGTAGCAGCTGGTGCTTCTGGTGCAGGCGCTGCTTCAGCGGCTGGTGCAGCATCATCAGGTGTGTCAGCTGAACCATCATCGATTTCAACTAAGACATCCCCAATTTTTGCAGTTTCACCTGCTTGCATATAAATCTTTTTTACGGTTCCAGCAACTGGTGATGGTAATTCGGAGACGGACTTATCATTTTGGATTTCAACTAATGTAGCATCTTCCTCAATCTTGTCGCCTTCCTTAACGTCCCAGGCAGCAATTTCACCTTCGGCCATTCCTTCACCAAGTTCTGGTAATTTGAATTTGTAGGACATGGAATATCTTCCTTTCATCGAATTTGTGGGCTTACCCCACAATCATCTGCAATTAGTAAGTTAAGATGTCACGAACCTTAGCTTCAATATCTTCAGCATCTGGAATCCAGTCATCTTCTGCTAATGCAAATGGGTAAACGCTGTCTGGTGCGGCAACCCGACCGATTGGTGCATCAAGTGACATGATCCGGTTTTCAGCGATGTCAGAAACAACCGTTGCGCCGACCCCAGCCATCCGTTGTGCTTCTTGAACCACAACAACATGGTGCGTCTTCTCGATTGATTTGAAGATTGTTTCCGTGTCGATTGGTGAAAGTGAAACTAAGTCGATCACTTCAACAGAAATGTTTTCCTTAGCTAACTTGTCAGCAACCTTCAATGCTTCATTAACTTCAGCACTGTAAGCAACAACCGTAATGTCAGTTCCTTCGCGGACAACTTTGGCAGTGTCTAAGGCAACCGTGTACTTGTCGTCAGGAACTTCAGCCTTCATGGAACGGTACAGCTTCAAGTTTTCCATAATCAGAACAGGGTCATTGTTTTCAACGGCCGCAATGGTCAATCCTTTGGCATCATATGGGTTTGAAGCAGTGACAACACGAAGTCCGGGAACGCCTGTGAAGAAGTTTTCCAAGTTATCGGAGTGCATTTCAGCGGTATGCGTCCCACCACCAAATGGTGTCCGGATTGTGATTGGCATGTTCTTAGTACCACCGAAGCGGAACCGAGTACGTGCCATTTGACCAGCAATGGAGTCGATGGCTTCAAACGTGAAACCCATAAACTGAATTTCTGGAAGTGGGCGCCAGCCAGTTGCAGCTAGTCCCATTGCTAAACCAAGAATTCCTGATTCAGCCAGTGGTGTATCGAACACACGGTCTTCACCGTACTTGTCCTGTAACCCCTGAGTGGTACGGAAAACACCACCGTTTTTACCGACATCTTCACCGAAGATTAACGTCTTGTCATCGTCACTTAAGACCTGATCAAGTCCGTCAGTAATCGCTTGAATATAAGTTTTCGTAGCCATGATTACTTCGACTCCTTTGCTTGAAATTCGGCAATTTGTGCCTTGATGTTCGGAGTTGGTACTTCGAACGTATTTGTTAATTCTTCAATATTAGTTTGCTTAGGTTCGTTGTCGGCCTTCTTCAATTCAGCCTTGAAGTCTGCCTTGCATTGGTCAACGTATTCAGATTCTTGTTGGTCAGACCATAAGCCTTTATCAACCAATACTTTGCGCATCCGAATCAATGGATCAAGATCGTGCCAAGGTTTTTCTTCTTCCTTAGTACGGTAACGAGAAGGATCGTCACCAGCTGAACTGTGGGCACCGAAACGGTAAGTTAAGGTTTCAATCAAGACTGGACCGTTACCAGCAGCAGCATATTCACGAGCAGCTTTGGCAACTGAGTAAACAGCCAAAACGTCCATCCCATCAACTTGAACTGATGGAATACCGGCTGCAACAGCCTTTTGTGCCAATGTCTTAGCAGCAGTTTGCTTTTCACGAGGAACTGAAATGGCAAAGCCGTTGTTTTGAACGAAGGCAACCAATGGTGCTTGGAAGGCACCTGCGAAGTTAAGTCCTTCATAAGTGTCCCCTTGCGAAGTCCCACCATCACCGGTGTAAACAAAGGCAACGTTCTTTTCACCGTTCTTCTTAATTCCTAAGGCAGCACCGGCAGCTTCAACGTATTGCGCACCGATAATGATTTGTGGCATCCATGCACGATACTTTTCGTCGTAGATGTTTCCTTGAACATGACCACGTGACCAGAGGTAACCCTTTTCGACAGAGCCACCATGTTGAATCAATTGTGGTAAGTCACGGTAAGCTGGGAATAGGAAGTCTTGTGGTTCAAATGCTGAAACACTCCCCATTTCACTAGCTTCTTCACCGGCAGTTGGTGCGTAGAACCCCAACCGACCTTGACGTGAAAAGCTCATAGTTTGTTCGTGCAATGCACGTTCCCAAACCATCTTCTTCATGAAATCTACCAATTGGTCATCGCTGAAACTATCGAAGACCTCTTGATTAACAACTTTGGCAGAACCGTCTAGAACTTGCACCATTTTGTATTCGCTACCTAAATTACCTTTGATCGCAGCGAAATCTACAATTGGCTTAGATGAATCGTTGTTTGCCATAATGCACACATTCCTTTCCTTTTCTTCCGATGACAGCTTCCATCCGCCCACTGTCTAACAACTCATGTAAGCAAATGTATGCGCTTTCATCTTTCACCGACAATTGTACCGCTTTGCAGAATCGCTTTGCAAGGGTTTTTATCGTTGTTAATTCGTTCACAAAGGTGCCATTTTGCCCCACTAGTTTGTGAAAGTTTCTGAACAAAACCTGGAATAACTGTATAGCAGTTCAAATTAAAGCATACGTCCAGACGTGATTCGCTATGGGACAGCTTTTGTAACTTACAGATTCATTTTCATCGTTTTTTCTAATTTCACATGCATGGGTTTAAACACGTGTAAATTCTTGAAATTTTATTGATATTTTTATTATTTGTTTGCGTTTTCACGATAATGATTATGCATTTTGTTTCATTTCGCCACCAACGACTCCGTATCCCATATCGTGAAATGATATGATACACTAGTCTTTAGACGTGATTTGATTCAAGGAGGACACATAAACGTGATATTAATGGATGACATTACGCGGGATGGAAACCCCGTACTAAGAGAATATGCTGAAAAGGTTACTTTCCCATTGAGTGACGAAAACAAAGAACTTGCTAAAAAGATGATGGAATATCTGGAAGTTAGTCAGAATCCTGACTTAGCTGAAGAATACGGCTTACGTGCAGGTGTTGGTTTGGCTGCCCCACAAGTTGGCGTTTCATTACAAATGGCTTCAGTTTTGGTACCCTCACCAGTCGAACCAGAAGATCCAAACGACCACGATGCAATTTTAAAGGCTGCCCAGGAAGCACAAGACAACCCGTTATTCAAAGATGTCATCATTAATCCAGTGATCGTTAGTTCTTCTGTTCAACGTGGTGCCCTGTCCGAAGGTGAAGGTTGCCTATCCGTTGACGTTGATCGTCCCGGCTACGTACCTCGCGCCGACCGTATCACCCTCCGCTACCAAGATGTCGATGGCAACGAACACAAAGTGCGCTTGAAGAATTACCCAGCCATTGTGTGCCAACATGAAATCGATCATTTGCACGGTGTGTTATTTTACGACCATATTAATAAGAAAGAACCTTTCTCAACGTCAGATGGTATGTTGCTGATTGGCTAACTAAAAAAGCGTGCGTGCTGTCTTTTTAGCACGTATCGGCATGAAAACATAAAAGGAGCGTTTGGGACACAAGTTATTGTCCCAAACGCTCCTTTTGATTTACAAACTTAAATAGTGAAAACGTCGGTCAAAAGCCAAATCGCTGTGCAGACTACGAGTGATACCGGGTTGAAGCCCAACCCGTACGGTCGTTCTATGTCTTGCTCGTAACTTTCCCGACTTATTTCTCGCTCTCTTCTTTTTAGCCACTTTATTATATATCCAGCAAAACCTGCGCACTCTGCTGATCAATAAATACTTCATTAACATACCCAGCTTTTAACGCAATCGCTAGGACAGACACCTTTTCAGGTTTATCAACAATTGCAATGGCGTGTTCCTTAAACTTAAGGTTACTCAAGGGAATCGATACCGTTCTTGCATCAAGATCAGCATCAACAACATCCCCATTTTCATCAATAAAGTGAGACAGAATATCGCCCTTGGCTTTTGCTGTTACCTGCTTTTTTTCAGCGTCCGTAAAATAATTCATCTCTTGTAAAAAAGGACTCTCAGCCACCGTGTTAATCGTAAAAATAGCAACATTTGAAACACGTGACAGCTTTTGCAAGTATTGCAGTAAGTGTTCTTTTTCAACAACCTTCTTATTTTTTACATCATCAAAAACAATTGGGAGTGGCAGCATTTGTGGCGCCGTTTGATAGGCATCAGCAAACAAGCCAGCTGTTTCGGCCACATAGGTCCGATACTTGGGGTACGTGAAAACACCGGTCAATGACAACACTTCAACGTCACGCACGCGCTTTTGACTGAGATGTTGTGCAGTTTCATAGAGTTCTTTACCCCATCCCAAACCGATTATGTCACCGCTTTTTACAACCTGATTCAAATAGTTTGCAGTTGCGGTAGAAATTTTGGCAACTTTTTCATCGTGCCGATTTTGTGCAGTTGAAACGACCGTGAATTGTACACCCACATATTGCTCTTCTAGTTGATCAGCCAATAGTTGCGCGTCACGAAGATCATCATTGACCGTAATCGAGACTAGTCCCTTGTCTCGAGCCATGGTTAATAGCCGGGAAACGGTCGGACGAGAAATTCCTTCTCGCTCGGCAATCCGATTTTGTTCGACACCATCAATGTAATACAAACGTGCAACTCGCAGCATTTGCTCGCGTCGTGTAGTGCTGACGATTTTGCTCACTCCCCTCAGACTATTTAGTCATGCTGAATAGTCGAGAAATCTTGGTAAAACCCTTTAACACTATTATACGCTTGCTTATACATAGTGAAATACTCATTATATCGTTCATGTTTTGTCATGTCTGGTGCAATTCGTTCATCGATCTTAATCCAATTTGAAACGTCACTTGGATCAATCGCTTTAATACCAATCCCCGCTAAAATGGCACTACCGAGGTTGGCTTCACCACCAGATTTAGTCGTTAGCACCGTTTTACCAGTGACATCAGCAATCATTTGCACCATTTTCTTTGATTGACTGATCCCGCCAACCAGTGTAATTGACTCGCCGATTTCTGTACCAAATTGTTCGATACTTTGCCGAACAGAGTATGAAATCGCCTCTTGAAAGGCATTATATAATTCATACTTAGTTGTTTTTAGTGAGACCCCTAAGATTGTTCCGCGAACATATGAATCCCACAGTGGACTACGCTCACCCATAAAGTAAGGCAACACTAACAGACCGTTACTTCCAACCGGTAAGTTTGAACTCCGATCATCTAATTCTTTTGGACCATCGTCTTCATCAAATTCATCGGCAAACTCTTTAACGAACCAAGCAACAATGGCGCCAGCAGTATTAGCACCGGCAAAGTTATAGTAATAGTCCTTTGGTTTGTATGCATAAGGCCAAATGATTAACCCGTTATCGCGCAATGGCTGCTTTGTTACTAAGGCCGCATTCATTGATGTTCCAAGCGCAACGGTCACTTTACCAGGTTCCAAAATACCGGTTCCAACTGTTGC
The DNA here is from genome assembly GCF_001437435.1 of Furfurilactobacillus siliginis. GTDB lineage: Bacteria > Bacillota > Bacilli > Lactobacillales > Lactobacillaceae > Furfurilactobacillus > Furfurilactobacillus siliginis. Next base: position 26,792 of record NZ_JQCB01000012.1, read on the forward strand.
TGGACCAACGTCAACACCAGTATTGAACATAGGCGTGCCAGCCTTCAATCCCAAACGACTGGCCCATTCTTCCGTAATTTCACCAGCAACTTCTGTACTTTCAACAAAATCACTTGGCAATTTATCGATGTCTAACCCTAATTTAGTTGCAAGTTCCGTTGACCATTCATCCTTATTAATATCAAACACGCCAGCTAAATTACCTGCGGCAGAGTAATTAATGCTCGTTTTCCCGGTCAATTGCTCAATTACATATGACTCTGGTGGTAAAAACTGAACAGTTTGCTTATATAGATCTGGTTTATTTTCCTTCAACCACATTACCTTTGTGTAACCATAATATGGATCGGCTAAGTTAGCAGTTGTCTGCATTAACTCAGCGTCACTAACCAAGCGTTTAACACGCTCTGTTTCCTTTAGTGCACGACGATCCATCCAAATCAACGCTGGTCCTAATGCGGCGCCATCTTTATCAACTGGAATCCCAGAGCCGCCATATAAACCGTCGATACCAATCGCGACAATATCTTCGTCAGCCACATGGGCTGCCAAGGTTCTAATCACTGATGTAACAGCGTTTAACCAATCATCAGCATTCGCTTCTGCCCACCCAGGATGCGGCGTAACAAATGAATAATTATCCTTTTTTTGCGCAACCACTTGCCCATCTGTCGTCAACAGCATGGCTTTCGTTCCTGATGTACCAATATCAATTCCCAAGATATACTTAGCCATTTCAGCCTCCCAAAAGCTTTATTCTTAATCTTCCAAACCGGTTGTAACCTTAAAGTGACGTTCTTCTTGTGGTGCAAGCATAATTAATGTTCCTGCTTCACGTGCAGCTGTGCGGCCTTCAGTGCGGCTAGTAGCTGGCAAAGCAAATGCAGCCACCTGCAAATCTGGGTTGTTCATCAGCCATCTCGTCACATCAGGAAATTCAGTCGTGTCAAAGGCAACTTTGACTGAATGCTGATTATCAATTTGCATATGAAAGACCGCTTGCTGCGTGTATTTATCCAGTTCATCACCAAAATAAACAATCTCTGGATCAAAATGCGCAACATCATCTAATTCATTGATCAACTTTCCGGTATCCGCTAGGTTCTTGGTGAAGTCCAGCCATGATTGGGTTGGGTGAATATGATCCGGTACACTGGTTCGCAAATGAAAGGCTTCGTCTGGAATGTTTTGCGTTATTTTCGCACCTTCGACAAATTTATAATTGATGTGGGTTAAATACTGTAATGGCATTTCCTGGTTCTGAGAAAGGTTCTTTACCGTCATCTCAATATCAAACAACCCACTATCTTTAAAAATGGTCAGCGCAGGCGTTGCCAAATAGTGATCACCAAATCCCTTTACATACTCTACCTGACTGCGAATCGTGATCTTATCATCAGCGACTTGAATTGCTGAACGATCCATCTGTGATAACGGAAATTCACCATGCGCTTTATGATCGTCATCCGGTCCTGGATTACCACTAGCCAGCAACCCTGAATGAAACTGAAATGGTCCGTACGAGTCAACAATTTCGTCCCCTGCATAGGGTTGTTTGAACGTGTTCTTCATTTTTAAGTCAATGCCATCAATCACAGCATCCCAAATGATCAACCCTTCAAACGGTAGAATATTGAAGTAGCCCCGTGTATTTTCAACACGCAATCCTAAAACACCGGATTGATACTTAAAGGTATAAATTTTAAAGCTATCATTTTCAAAAAATAATCGTTTTGCTTCATTAAAAGAATCTTTATACAGCTGTAGTCCTAACATACTAAATTAGCTCCTCTATCCACAGCCAGCTCGCCTATTTGGTGAATGGATGTTTTAAATAGTGACGTGCAAAAATCGCGATTGCACCAAAGGTTAATAAATGAACAGCAAATGAAATTGACATTGAACCGGTCACATCGGCCAACCAACCTTGTGCTAATGGCCAGAATGCCCCACCAATAACCATCATGACAATCATGGCACCTGCAGTTTCGGTCTGTTGTGGATTTTTAATAAACCCAAGTGTCTCTGTATAGATTGTTGCAAAACATGGTCCCATCAATCCTGAAACTAGAATGGCAACGTAAACACCAGTAAAGCTACGATCAATCAGCATGTATGCAATTGCAAAAATTCCAACAACGGCGTACCAGAAAAGAACCTTCAAATGTGGCAGGAAACGCATCAAGTAATCAGCCAAAAGCCGACCCAAGAAGAATGCGATGTAACTATAGATAACAAAGTTGGAAGCGGTTCGTTCGTTCATGCTTGTATCCAAAGTCAATGCAAGCCGAATCGTAAATGACCAAACGGCAACTTGTAACCCAACGTACATAAATTGCGTGAATAATCCAAAACGAAAATCACGATTCTTCAATAAACTCAAAACAGTCTGTCCAAGATTTTCTGTTGGTACAACTTCATCTTTCTTAGCTTTACTCTTTGGAAATTGAACAATTAGAAAGATGATGATCATTGCTAGCAAGGCCATAATCATATAACGGTAAGGCAGCAACGTTTTTTGTAAAGCACGTTCACCAAAGGCAATCTTTTCTTGACCAGTTAATCCCTTTAGCTGGTCTGCTAAATTGTCTCCGTTTGTAAAAATCAAGTACTTCCCTAGCAAAATACCGGCAATAGAACCGATTGGTAAAAATGTTTGTGAGATATTTAGTCGTAGCGTTCGTTTATCTTCAGGTCCTAACAGCGCAGAATACGTGTCCGCTGACGTTTCAATTAGACTCAATCCTGTCGCTAACACAAAGAGTGCAAACAGAAAGAAGCCGTATGTCGCGGCGGCTGATGCTGGGAAAAATAGCACACTACCAGTTAAGTACAACATCAGTCCAACAATGATTGTTAACTTATAAGATGTTCGCTTAATTAAATAAGAAGCTGGAATCGCCATGATAAAGTACCCGAGGAAGAAAGCACTTTGAACATATGCTGAGGCAAAGTTACTCAAATTGAAAATCGTTTTAAATTGCGTGATTAAAATGTCGTTTAAGCTGGCTGCTGCGCCCCACATTGGAAACAATAGTGAAACCAAAACGAACTGAAGTACGGGTGTCTTATCAATATATCCACTATCTAGCTCCTTTCCCCTGAATGGAATGAAGCCTGCAAATCGTCCTTTTTTGTCCATTATTTTGATCCTTTCAAAATATAAAATGTTTTGTGTTACCGCTTACAAAAGATAATATAGCACCTTAATGAACGTATGTCCAATATAAAAACGCACTTATGTTCAGATGTGAAATCACAACTCATTTTTTGACAAAGTAAAAAGTGCGCTAAGACAAAATGCTTTTGTCTTGGCACACTTCATTGTGTTTATCCATTTAGCTCACAGCATAAAGCTGGTCTTGCTCGTAACTTCCCGACTCGTATCTCGCAAACGCGAGAAATAAGTCAAGTTACTGTGCAGACTACCAACCACCTACCGGGTTGA
>NZ_JQCB01000012.1:30803-39318 GCF_001437435.1 Furfurilactobacillus siliginis
TATTTCTCGCTCTCTTCTTTTTCCGATGCCGACAATTTTTTCAGATCCTGAATGTACTCGACCGTCGATTCATTCATTAAATAAGCGACGTCGATGTGTATATTTCCTTCAAACAACCACAGGTCAGTGACAATAAAGGTTGGATGCGCCGTTGAAATACGTTTAACATGATGCGCACCTGCGTATTCACCCAACGCGTTGTTTAGCGGGCGCCGCAATGTTGGTAATTCATCTGCTGCGAGCATGCCACTTGCGATGGTGAATTCAAATGCCATGACGCCGCGGCCCCAAACGTCAGCCACGGTTTGAACATCACTGTAATGGCGTTGTGCATCCACCAAGGTGTGCTCTGTCACCATCTGTTCTAATGCAGCGGTCATCGCTTCAGCCGTTGTTGATTGCGCATCACTCGTCACAATCGTACTAGCGTGGCGCACGATCATTCGTTGCACAACACGATAAATAATAAGCGCTAAGGCAATTCCAATCACAATCGTAATGACAGTCAGCAGCATTTTAAACGCCTCCGTTTACTTTACTCATAAGTCTAGCATACGCCACTCAAGCTCGCGATGAAACGAACTGTGCGAAAACGCTTGGCACACGTTCGTTCTGTGTACATCACGGGTTTGCTATGGTAGAATTGACAGCAAATGTTGTGATTTCACAACCGCTGTTCGGGAAAAAACACCTTAATCATCCTAGACCGACCGCCTGCTCCTTAGTGACGGTTCTGTTTGGAATACAAATCAAGAAATGGAGATACACACATGATTTTCAAAGTTTATTATCAAGAAACAAAGGTTCGCAGCCCTAAACGTGAGGACACAAAGTCACTTTACTTAGACGCTGAAAACGAAGCAGCCGCTATGACCGCTGTTGAAAGCAACACAGAATACAATGTTGAATACATTGAACCACTTGAAGGTAACGCCCTCGACTACGAACAACAGAGTGCTAGCTACAAGTTAACGGAGTTCTAGTTTATGGCAAAACTTAACATTAAAAACAACGAAACAGCCGTTTATGCGATTGGTGGACTCGGTGAAATCGGGAAAAATACTTATGGTATTCAATTCCAAGACGAAATTATCGTCATTGATGCCGGTATCAAGTTCCCTGAAGACGAGTTATTAGGGATCGATTATGTCATTCCTGATTATTCTTACCTAAAGCAAAACGAGTCGAAAATTAAGGCGCTTGTAATCACCCACGGACACGAAGACCACATTGGTGGAATTCCCTTCCTATTGCAACAAATTCACGTGCCAATTTACGCTGGTCCTTTGCCAATGGCATTGATCAAGAACAAGTTGGAAGAACATGGCCTATTACAAACGACCGAATTGCACGAAATTAATGAAGACACTGTATTGAAGTTCCGTAAAACGAGCGTGTCATTCTTCCGCACCACCCATAGTATTCCCGACACTTTGGGTGTGGCTGTTAAGACACCATCTGGAACAATTGTTCAAACCGGTGACTTTAAATTCGATTTAACACCAATTAACACCCCTGCACCTAACTTACAACGGATGGCAAAACTTGGTGAAGAAGGTGTCTTATGTCTGCTTTCTGACTCGACCAACGCAGAACGTCCTGAATTCACTAAGTCAGAACGTTGGGTCAGTGAATCCATCCACAAGCTGTTTGATAAAATCGATGGCCGGATTATCTTTGCCACCTTCGCTTCAAACATCTCACGGGTTGAGCAAGCTGCTGAAGCGGCCATTCAACACCATCGTAAGATTGCCGTGTTCGGACGCTCTATGGAAGCGGCCATCGTAAATGGTCGTGAACTAGGCTACCTGAACATTCCTGACGATGTGCTCGTTGATGCTTCTGAATTGAAGAACCTCCCTGCTGAGGAAACATTGATTCTATGTACTGGTTCGCAAGGTGAACCAATGGCCGCCCTTTCACGGATTGCCAACGGAACTCACCGTCAAATCGCAATTCAACCAAATGATACGGTTATCTTCTCCAGTAACCCAATTCCTGGGAATACAACGAGTGTTAACCGTGTGATCAACGAATTGGAAGAAGCCGGTGCCGAAGTTATCCATGGTGCTGTCAACAACATCCATACTTCTGGGCATGGTGGTCAAGTTGACCAGGAATTGATGCTTCGTTTGATCAAACCTAAGTACTTCATGCCAATTCATGGTGAATACCGGATGCAAAAGATTCATACGCAACTGGCGCAACTATGTGATGTCCCTGAAGAAAACACCTTCATTATGGAAAATGGTGACGTGCTTGCTTTAACAGCTGATTCTGCTCGTAAAGCTGGTCACTTCAATGCCGGTGACGTTTATGTCGACGGTAATGGTGTCGGTGATATCGGTAACGTGGTTCTGCACGATCGGCAAATGCTTTCTGAAGAAGGCTTAGTCGTGGTCGTTGCCACAATTGACCTAAAGAATAAAGAAATTCAAGCTGGTCCTGATCTGTTAAGCCGCGGGTTCGTCTACATGCGAGAATCCGGTGACATGATCAACGAAGGCCGCCGGCGCGTGTTCCGGACAATCCGCCGCGCAATGAAAGATAATCGTGCTACTGAAGCATCAATTCGTACAGCAATCATCGATGACCTCCAAAACTTCTTATACGAGAAGACGGAACGTCACCCATTGATTTTGCCTGAATTGATTATGACAAGCACAAACACACCTGCTAAACGCCCTGCTGCTGACAAAGCTAAAGAAGTTGCAGCAGATGCTGAATAGTTAAGCGCTACAAGGCCCCGTAAGACAACCACTGTTACTTAGTGGCTGTCTTACGGGGCTGTTTTATGCGCGTACAGCTGTGTCCTTCAGAACCAAGCCATTAGCGAGCTCGTTTCACTCGCCGTCGGGGTAACATTATGTCTTACCGCTCCAGCTTTGCGAAGATTCTTCGCAGCTTTCGCTCTCGCCATGGTGTTGCCCCTCTATCGCTAATGACTTGGTTCTGAAGGAATGCGTTGCCTGCGCTTTTCGCGAAGGCAACGACATAAGCCCAGTAACTGCCTCAATAAAATCTTTAGCCATCTAAATTGCAGTAACTCGCTGTTCACTGTTTATTTGCTAATCCAGTTCACGTTTGACGGTTACTGTCCCCCCTTGCTTTAGCTTTTTACTGGGTTTGTGGCGCTCGCTGCTGACCTGGTTTTCATTGATACACACCGTAGAACGTTAAGAAAACCTAAACAAGCCAAAAAAATTGCGGGTTCGTTTAACATCAGTTTATATAATAGTAATGAAATTTGTCGCATTGTGAGGAAGCCAAAATGAGTCGCCACTTCTACGTTATCTTAAATCGTCATGCCGGTCGCGGACGGGCCAGCAAAATATGGGATGCTGCTTCCCCGAAGTTGAAACAGGCGGGTATCACCTACCAACTAGCTGAAACGCGGTACCCAGGTCACGCAACCTTATTAGCTGAACTGTACGCTAAACGGGTCCAACCAGATTCTACTGATACGAACATCGTATTAGTGGTTGGTGGCGATGGTACGTTAAATCAAACTTTAAACGGCTTAAAACTTGGCACTACTGGAGATCCACTCCCCATCGCCTATTTGCCAGCTGGCTCAGGAAATGACTTTGCTCGTGGGGCTGGCATTAGCCGTAACCCGGATATCGCCCTCCAACAGATCATTTCAGCGACCGAACCGACAATCCTTGATATCGGTCATTACGATGAAACTATCAAGCATGAGCACCGGTATTTCGTTAATAATGTTGGAATTGGGTTCGATGCCGCTGTTGTGAGCGCCGCTAACCATAGTTCACAAAAAGGGCTTCTAAATCACCTACACATCGGCAGTCTGGCTTACATGGCGCAACTAGCTGGTGTACTGACTCACCAAGATGCCTTTCCTGTCACCTTGCAAATTGATGACCAGCGTGAGGTCTTTAATAACGGGTTCTTGCTAACAACAAGTAACCATCCCTACTTTGGCGGTGGCGTGCGAATTTTGCCAATTGCATCCGTGACCGATGGCAAATTGTCCGTGATTATTGTTGAAAAAATGCGAATTCCCCGCTTCATCTTTTTATTCATGATGATGGGTGCTGGACGCCATCTAGGCTTCAAGCAAGTCCATCATTACCAAGCAGAGAAGATCCATTTAAGCGTTTCATCTTTAGAACACGGTCAAGTTGATGGCGAGGAGATGGGCAGCCGCTCTTTCGACATTTATCTGACCATCGATCAGTATCCATTTTGGTTTACACAAGCGTAAGGAGGTTATTATGAACCAACTTTCAGCTTTGAAGGCAGGTCTCTATGGTGTTGCAGTCGCTGATGCTTTAGGGCAGCCTACTCAATTTCACCCGGCGGGACAGACCATCACCCACATGTTATCCAGATCAAAAAACATTCCCGCTGGATCCTGGTCTGATGATACGAGTCTCACTTTGGCAACAATTGCTGCCTTAGCGGTGCCCACTAATGATGTTTTAACTGAAACAATGCAATATTTCTCAGCTTGGCTCAACCACACTGCGTTTACGCCCACCAACATCACCTTTGATATTGGCGCTGGCACAGAAATCGCTATCGATAAATTTAATCGCACACATGATCCACTGACCGCTGCAAATACAACGGCGGCCAACAATGGTAATGGCGCCTTGATGCGGATGCTGCCGGTTGGCCTGTTAGCAGTTCAAACAGCTGGTTACCGACCATTACAAATGCCAGCAGTCCTAAAACTGAGCTGTCAGTTTGCTCAGCTAACACATGGTCATCCACGATCAACAGTCGCCTGCTTCATTTACATCGCGCTTCTGGGACGTCTGCAGGATCCAAGTGCTGCATTCGACATTACAACGCTGCAGGAGGCTACTCACGATGCATTTGCCGCAGTCGCCATGAATCCCGCCCTAACAAATGAATGCCATTATTACACCGCACTCACGACCGACGCCTTTTACCAACAATCTGCTGCCAACTTATCTACAAGCGGTTACGTCGTGGACACACTATTAACCTGCTGGTGGCTGTTGGCCAATTGTGCAACCTATGAAGCCGTCGTCACGACCGCCATTCGGCTTGGTGGTGACACGGATACAATTGCCAGCATCGCCGGCGGATTAGTCGCCGTTCGTGATGGCTTCGCTAGTATCCCTGACACTTGGCTGGCAGAGCTACAGGATAAAACGCAACTAACCTATTGGCTAAAAAAAGCCGCTAACAGTGCTAATTTCAAATAAACGCAAAACCACCCATGTGCCGACAGCTGTCGATACATGGGTGGTTTTGTTGACGGTAGTACTAGATGGTACCATCGTTTATTTTTTGGGTTAGTCTTCGGCCGCGTCCATCGCTTCAAGGATGGCATCAAGCTGGTCACACTTACCGCGTAAAGAATCAATGCGATTAGGCATGCCTTGCTTGTCTGTGGCTGAGGTATCCTGAAGGGCTGCCAGTTCAGTAGTTGCCTCACGGTATTCTTCAAGAATCTCTGTCTTGTTACTCACCTTTAACACTCCATTTCACCTAAGGGTCAATGACCCCGATTATGCGGAAGCAATAAAAGCTCCTTCAATTCACGAGTTACTATAGCACCTTTCTATAGAAGTGTGAACACATTTAACTCATTATTTTTCCACACTGTTGGACTGCCCAAAAGTCCCGTTTTATTATTGTTTTTTAATGTTAGATTGTATATACCACGTTCTATATTTACCAATGGATTTTACTGATTTGAAACGTGCACAATAATTTGTCCAATTCTGCCTTGAAAATTGACCATTAAATTTGTATTCTGTTTGTCATATTTCAAGGATCAAATTAACGCTGATTCAGGCTGCAAAAATCCCCCAGCAAGCCCGATTTACACGTCTATTTTGCCTTCATTTCGCTATTGCTTACCGCAATCAAATCTCTCACGCTAGTCGTAGCAAAAACAATTTTCGTTTGAACGACGCTTGTTAATTACAATAACTATCCTATCAGCATCTTGTTATACAAAAAAAGGATTACAGCCAAGCAAATTTCGGCTGTAATCCTGCTATCTTTACATCTCTCAGATAGGCGTTCAATCAATTAAGCGTTCTGACCACCATCAACGACAAATTCAGCACCAGTTGCGTAGGCTGCTTCATCCGAAGCAAGGAAAATGCACATGTTAGCGATGTCTTCCGGCTGCCCCATGTGCCCCATTGGAATCGTCTTCGTAACAGCATCACGAACCTGTTCGGGGATAATCGCTGTGTCGACCCAGCCTGGGTGAACTGAGTTGATACGAATAGCTAACCCTTCATTGGCAACTGATAATGCAGCTGCCTTCGTCAATAAGCGACTACCACCCTTGCTGGCTGAATATGGTGCGGCCATTGGTAGACCACGGAGACCAGCAACTGAAGACACGTTGATGATGCTCCCTTTTCCGCCATTGGCCTTCATTGCGTTAATCCCATGTTTGACACCAAGGAAATTCCCAGTCAAGTTAACATCGATCACTTTTTGCCAGTCTTCTAAGCTAAAGTCTTCAATAGAACCGTTATGCCCACCAATCCCAGCATTATTGACCACGATATCCACATGACCAAACTTGTCAGTCGTGGCATCAATTACTTTTTGCCAATCTGCTTCTTCAGCAACGTTTTGTTGGACGAATAAGCCGGCATCGCCAAGACTGTCAGCAACAGCTGTCCCACCGTCAACATTATGATCTGCGGTAACAACAACCTTAGCACCTTCGCGGGCGAAACCTTCAGCAATTGCCTTCCCAATTCCTGCAGCAGCACCTGTAACAATAGCAACTTTACCATCTAAACGATTTGACATTGTGTAGCCTCCTTAGTTAATTAAGTTAATTGTATCCGCTTACAAACTAAAAAGCCAGAAGCAACGTTTATCGTTGTCTCTGACTTTAAATTAGATAATGCCTTCTAATAACCCAAAGTAAATCGTTAAGATTAATAAGTCGGCTGAACCACCTAGACTCAAATGACGCTTCGTGAAAGTGACATCTAAATCGTTTAAAAATTCGCGTCCTGCTGCGATCTTGCTACCACCAAGCGAAAAATAATAATCTGCTTGGTCATGCATCCACGCTGTTATGGTTGGCGTACCTGCGCGCTTGATTAAATTCGAGTCATCCGTATTACCTGCAATGTGTATCAATGTATCCAATAGCCGCTGCATTGTTGAACCCGTACTTTTTCGTAAAGCTGGCAAAGCTAATTCAGTGACAGTTGGAAAGCCGGCCTCTGCCTCACCGCGAATCCCTGTTTTACCGTACTGCAAGAATTGTCGTTCTCCTGCAGTCAAACTAACGGGATCTTTTTGTTGTATGCGCTCAAAATCCTCGGAAACAAGTCCTTTTAACATTTGTTTGGTAATAGCAATAACTCGTTCAGTTGAATACTTGCTATCTACAGTCATTTGAACAGCGGTCGCCGTAACAATCACACCCAGCGAAAAGACAGCCCCTTTATGTGTATTAACACCACCGGTTGCAGCAAACATTTCCTGTTCAGCAACGACTCCTAACGGACGGATCACCTGAAACAATTGGCGGCCAATCGTCCCCGTTTGGGCAGCCGTAATCCCCGCTTGAGCACATTTTTCAAAATAGTCTAACAAACTGGTTGCACTATCAATGAACATAAACACGTCCATGTCTGGATGCGCCCCTGCGCTGACAGGATCCACTAATCCCGGCTTAGGGTTAACTGACACTTCATACAACAAGGCACGCTGCGCTAATTTAGTTAGCCTCAATGGCAGATTGTTATCCACCATTAGATTAACCCCTCGCCGAAATGATCAGCGTACATCGTGCTAATAGTTTGTTGCAGCTCTGCCACACTATGCCGACGAGACCGCGCGCAATCCTTTGCTGGTCGTCCACAGATCAAACAACGCCGAGCTGGTAAACCAAAATTTGTTCGTGACAAGGAAATAACACTACCGTCGCTGACCATCAGTACGTCTACATCAAACAGACGGCCGAGATCGAACTCATCTTCGAAAGCCACCGCTGCGTGTTTAACTTGATCAGCCTTCGCGTCAACGACATCAAATGCCTCACGTCCAGTTGGCTTATCCCATTTTACCTCGTCAACCACGACAAGCTGTTGACTAGCCAAACGATGGCGCCATTCTGCATTGCCTGCATCAAATAAGCGCGATAATTCATCATTGTTTTTAATCGGGCCGGGTACATTTAGTTTCAAGGCAACAATCGTTTGACTAGGGTATTTACCAGCTAGTTGACGTTGCTTCATGACGCGTGCATCTTTATTCGCTAAAACAGCCGCAATGTCTTGTTTCGTTCCGTGTTCAAAAATATCCGTTGCCATGTTCAAAACGCCTCTTCTCTCTTAAGTTCCAAATTCATTTTACGCTACTCACGATATTTTGTCGTTGACCCAGAAATCATTAATGCCTCATATAAAAAAGTCTGGGACATAGGTTATCTTGTCCCAAACTCGCTTTTTGCTGCACGCACTTAAATAGCGAAAACGTGGGACAAAAGTCAAGTCGCTGTGCAGACTACGAACCACCTACCGGATTG
>NZ_JQCB01000012.1:39533-51141 GCF_001437435.1 Furfurilactobacillus siliginis
CGCCGTTTATTTAGCAAAATCACTCACGGCTTTCGCAACCGTCTGTACCACGCCATCATCAAACACACCGGGTACAATATGCTCGTTGGTCGGTTCGGACACCAATCCAGCTAGCGCTTTGGCAATCGTCGCCTCCAGTACAAATGTCACATGTTTGAGTCCACTGGCTAAGAGACCTTTGTATAAGCCAGGGAACACCAGAATATTATTCACCTGGTTCGGATACTGACTTGATCCAGTGGCAATAACCGCGGCCCCCGCGGCCTGTGCCTCTGCTGGATCGATTTCAGGCACAGGGTTTGCCAACGCTAAAATAATCGGGTCTACTGCCATTTGTTTAACATCTGCGCCGGTTAAGACGTTTGCATCAGACAAGCCCACAAAGACATCCTGACCAACGATTGCCTCTTGCAACGTTTTCGCTGTTGTTTCTAAACCAATTTGTTTAGCCAGCTGCCGTTGATACGAATTATAGCGTTCGTCATCAGCGGTCACCACGCCATCGATATCGACTAAGGTAATGTGCTTCACACCGGCTGCAAACAGCAGGCGTCCCGCTGCGATCCCAGACGCGCCGGCACCATTGATCAATACATGTAGTGATTGGAAATCTTTACCAACCACTTTGGCTGCATTCAGTAATGCAGCCATTACAACAATCGCCGTTCCTTCTTGATCGTCGTGATACACAGGAATATTCAATTCCTGGCTCAAACGTTCTTCAATTTCAAAACACCGCGGTGCAGCAATATCCTCTAAATGAATACCAGCAAAACTACCTGCAATGTTTTTAACTGTGCTGACAAATTCATCTGTCGAAACTTGGGCAACCGAAATTGGCAACGCATTAACGCCTGCCAAGTCTTTATACAGCAATGACTTTCCCTCGATGACGGGCAATGCGCCAGCGGGTCCAATATCACCGAGACCTAACACAGCCGATCCATCAGACACGACGGCAACAAGCTTGCCACTCAACGTGTAGCGTTCACGCAGCGCTGGATCTTTCGCCAGCATCTTGGAAATGGTGGCAACACCTGGCGTATACGCTTTACCTAAGTCGGCTCGATTGCGTACCGCCATTTCAGCTTCGATTCCGAGCACACCATTATGCAACGCATGCAGCTTTAAAACATCATCTAGTTGATCAGCCATGTAAATCTCCTTTGTTAATCTTCATCCAGTATAAACGGCATTTTGTATATTGTAAAATAAGGCTACTATTTTTAAGCTTTTTAAAAATATTAGTTACTTATAAATCGCTATCTTTGTCACGTTCGTTGTAAACCAGTACACTTGAGGTATTAATTTATCTAGGAGGCTTCATCATGGAGAAATCAGAGCGCCCACGTACGTTATACCACACCAGCGTTGTTAACGAAGACGGCTTGGTCGGACATACGTTTGCTGAAGGCGAAGGTAAAATTGACGTTAAAATCAATGCGACTAGTAAAGATAATCTCGGCACCAATCCGGAACAGTTGCTTGGCATGGCCTTGGCAACATGTTTGAACGCTACTCTGGAGGCCATCGAAAAACGTGATGGCTATGAGCATCAAACTAAGGTCCGTGTGGATGTCGATCAGGCTCATGATGTGCATGGCCTGCAATTTTTCGTCGATGTGTATGTGTACATCCCCGAAGATGAAGTTGATCGTGAAACTGCTAAGGCTTGGTTTGATCTAGCTGAATCACGTTGCCCTGTGTCAAAGCTCGTGCATGCCAGTGATAACGTGACCTTCACGTTGATGGACGTAAACGATGCATTTTAACAAGTAACGAAAAGCGCATATTCTGACTGCCGAATGGCAATTAGAATATGCGCTTTTGTGTGCAAATAAAAATGTTGTCACATTATTTAACCCAACCACAATGTAAATGAATATAACACCGTTTCCCGGCCGCAAAATCAGCTGGGGATAACGGAAATTCAAAGCCACAATTATCGATATGCTTGATGCGCATTGGTAGCGTTTTATGACCAGTGTACTCGGTTGTCCATTCGTAATCGGCGCCATCCGGTGCATCCGCCAACACTTGTTCAGCATAGTTTAACGTCACTTTTTCGCTCATCATGGCCTCCGTTTAATACTTTTTGTTCAGTATATCACGAAGTCGTTAAAACACAATTGTTTTGCACAGTCACTAAACCGTCTTCAAAAATGCCAATAACGCCTTTGTAGTCGCGTCACTTTGCTCCGCCATGACAATGTGTCCAGCGTCTGGAATCACTACTGATTGCCCTTTTTGTGCCATCGCAGCTGTGACCGCCGCAAAATCAGGATTGAAGTACGGCGACTTTTGACCAGCAATGATCAGTAATGGCACCGTCAATTGACGAATCACATCACGCCAGTCCGCCGCTGCATGATCAAATAAAAATGGTTCGTTCAGCTTAGCGTCAAATGGATGCGACTTACCTACCGCTGACACAAGCGCAAAGGTGTCGTCATCAATATGCTTATACGTTGACGATCCTAATGGCATTCTGAAATAATCAGGAAAGTCGTTCCACGTAACGTCTTTAAAACCAAACTGCCAGTCGGCATCGTTAATCATCCGGGGACTTTGATCAATATCAATCACTGCAGCTACGTTGGCATCCCCAAATAATGACAGGTAAGCAAAAATCGTTGCTGCCCCCATCGAATTACCAAGCAAAACAACATTGGTTAGTGAAAGTTGGTCAATCACCTCAGCCAAATCCATACCATGACGGCTAATCCGGAGCCCTTTCACAGTATGCTGAGAACTCCCTTGATTTCTCGCATCTACATTGATGACCCGATAGCCCGCTGAAACTAATGCCGGAATCTGTGCTGCCCATATTTCTTTGGCACCACCGAATCCGGTCATAATAATGAGCGGTTGCCCCTCTCCCTCATCCGTATAAGATAGCCGCACACCATCATTTATTGTTAACCACATCGTTGTGCCTCCTCCAATTGCCTATTAGATTTAGAATAGCACAAAATGCGGTGAATCAATGGACCACATAGCTGATAGATTTTCATGAGTAACGTAAACTGCGCGCAGATACTTCCTCGCATTCGGGAAAGTATCTGCGCGCAGTTTGATTTTGCTTACCAATTTCTAAAGCACCGGTTTAAGTCTGTTAACTTTATGCTATCTGTTTTTAATCCTAGCTGCTTCTGCAGAGACTAACTGCAGCTTACGATCGATATTGTTAGCAATCAATTACTTAGCCATTTCGTCCTGTTTCGTTTTTATTCTAGCAGCGGCATCTGACACTAGTTTCAGTCTTCTGTCCGTTTCCCTACTAGATGCGGCACCCCAAGCCTCCAGATCAGCATGATTGTCAGTAGTCATTAACTTTACGACACTATAATCGTACTTCGCCCAAATTTGGCTGATTAATTTTTGATCCTCAGTTTTATTGTTTTCCATACACAATTCTCTCCAATCTTATATGATCAACAATTCTAGGTAATTCTTTTTTGACAGAAGTAACTCCAAAAAAGAATTTGAATTCGTTTTCTGCGCTCCAGAGCTTCATGATAACATCTAGTCCTACTTTAGACACTCGAAGTTCCTCCCATTTTGTGTTTAACACCAATTCCATGTTTGCATGAACCTTTGCAAACGATTCAATAAACACCCTGGTCGGTACCACACGTCCCGTCAACTGGCGTCTTTCCTCTATAATTTGCCACGCCTGCTCAGCTGGTCGATAGTGATACATCACGGTCACAGCATAATCATGCCGTAATGCTATCTTTAAACGATCAACTGCACTGATTGCCGCAAACGTTGTATCGTAAATAAATGAGTAATTATGCCCAACTGCATATTTAAAACTAAGCGATAATAACTTATTTACTGCCGGTTAAAATTCTGCTGCGTTCTCACCATCATAGCCTGGAAAGAAACTTCTAAAATCATCTGGATCTAACTTGGCAAATGTTCCAGCAACATCTCCAAAGGAACTCGTCACGCCTTCCGTCTTTCCCGACCCGGGTGTTCCAGCCGTAAAAATCGCAACTTTCTCATCCGCATTTTGCTGTGCGTACTTAAAAATCGATGCAATCAACTCATCCTTAAATTTCGCGACATAATTCAGCGGATCATAACGCAGCGCCCCGTCATCTCGGTTTCCAGTCGTCGTGTTTTTCTTCACGCGCACCCATCCTTGAAAATAAGTATTTACCTGCACCGTTCTTTCTTAATGAATACCGACAAAAGTGACATACGTATTTTTCAAGGACGCACTCGTTTGAACGCAAAAAAATAGCGACAACCATCGCTGGTCATCGCTAGTAAACTATCTAATTAAGCTGGTTGTGCTTCTAGTTTGTCGATGAAGCTTTCAACTTCCTGACGCGTCTTCCGGTCAGCGTTAGCAAACCGACCAATTTCACTGCCGTTTTCAAAAGCAACAAAACTAGGAATACCCATCACACCCATTTCTTGTGCGAAGTCGATGTTTGCATCGCGATCAACGTGAACCCATTGGTACTGGTCGTACTTAGATTCGATCTGCGGCAAAACTGGCTTGATGAACGCACAATCTGGGCACCAGGTAGCGGAGAAGTATAACATGACCTTCCCATCCTGTTTAATGATGTCGTCTAGTTCAGCGTTACTTAAGTTCTCAATTGGTGTCATCACCATGCCTCCTAAATTTAAGTTACTTACTATTTTATAGCGATTACGACAAAAGTCAACTACTTGCGTTCAGGCAATCCGTAAAGTGTGGTAACCTTACGAATAAACACAGGAGGCAAACACTGCAGATGTCTAATCATCAAACATTGATTTCACTCATTCAACCACCAGTCAGTTTAGGCGACGCTAATATGGATAAGTACGTCACGAACACGTATGATCTTCTGGTCAAATTAGGCGATCACGAACACTGGGATGATGGTGCCTTAAGTGCCGTTGCACATCTTGTTGCAAATTCAGTTAATGACCAAAACCTCACTACCCAGTTTAACGAGTGGCGCATCACCTGCAACATCGCTGGAAGTCCCATCTTTAATACGTTATTTCAAGCTAGCACCAGCGCACCACAAACAAAACTTGATCAGTTACTCAGTGCCTTGGGTGGTCACCTGACACAGCAAACGGGTGATTTAGCCATCGATCGTCCCTTCGCAAAGACTTTGTCACCTAACGATTCTTTCTGGAGCCAACTTGCGCAAACCGTTCAAGTTGCCTTCCCTGATGGATTTGCCTTGGATGATGCCACCACCCGGATGGTTCACCAGCTGCGGTATCACATCGACGCCCATAACGTGGCGTTTGTTCGCGATAACTTCAAACAGCCAGGTCAAAACGACCTCGACGCCTTGTTAGCATTTGACCGTGACGCACTGGCGCACGGCAAAGCTGCCAGTGCTGCTAGTTCATCACGCATGCATAACAAACAGCCTGAAGCGCTCGCTCGCGGTGTGTTGCCAACTCTACCGACCGGTAATTTTAAGCGACTCGTTAATTTTCACAGTGAATTCATCGTGGCTTCGGTCCCAGTCCCAACTTTTATTACAATTCCGTTGGCACAAATCGCCAATGTAAATGATGTCCCTGCTTATGTGCGGGCATTGACCTTGGAAGAACGGAACGCGTTAGTCAACGGCGCTTCATTTAATTACGCCGACACAAATGACTATAGGCAACCAAACAGCATCCATCAGCGGCTGGACATCCATTACGGGCAAAATGATCCGTTGGTTCGGCGTCTGGCGATGAAGCCTTATACGAGTCCTAAATCGGAACCACGCGTGATCCAGATACTGCAGCAACAATATGATGCCGCGGTGAAGAATTCGGATCGCTAAGGATTTAGGTTCTATAGTAGAAAAGTGCCGTTTTGCTAGCTCAGTCTGGTGGAAAATCATCAGGGTGGCATTTAGTGACAGGTTCAATTGAAAAATAAACTAGTTAAAATAAATCGTCAGTGATCAACGCCTGTGCAGGCTGGTTGCTGACGATTTTTTCTTGTAGTGATTTTTGATTTTGGTAGAGATCGTCGTTGGCCTTTTATATAGTTGAAACGTGCAAGCAGACCTTGAATCCTGTGCAGCACCTGACCGCTGTCCGTGGCTAAAGCCACTACCGCCGTTCCTGCAATTGCTCGGATAGTCGTTGCCACTTATATAGTCGAAACGTGCAACTCAGCCCAGAACTCTGTGCATTGCCTGCCGACCGTACAGGGCTTTGCCCTTCCCGCCTGCTTGCAATTGCTCGAGTTCTAACCGGGCTGAGTTGCACTCTTTTATTTTTACACTTTCTCCTTTCGTTTCGTTACTAATAATGTAAGTCGTGGCGCCGCGCTTACTACTACTACAGAACCCAAAGGAGAAACACACATGGCAGAAACATGGCTCAAAAGTACCGTTGAATTCGAACTTTCTGGTGAAGGACACCTGCTACCTCGCAAGCGTAACTTTGCAAATGTCGCCAATGGCGCAACGGATGCACAAGTACTGCAGTTTGGTCGCGCCCTTGCCACCTTGTCTGATGACACCGTTACGGGTGCCGCTGTCACGGTGAAACAAGCCGTCGAAGCTAACTAACACCTTCCACCACACGACAAAGGAGACCACATATGAAAGACCTCAATTTAAAGTTCAAGAACACTGCCGGTAAATCGACCCATTTAAAGTTACGCTTTGTTAGCCAAAATCTGACTAAGGAAGTTGTTCAAGCAGCGATGCAAGAAGTGATTGCGGCCGGATTGATCGTTGATAAATTTGGCAATCCAGTTCATGTCAAAGCAGTCAGCGCCCACTACGTTGAAACTGTTTCAACACCAATCTTCGACGAAGAACCTGCGACACCTACTGTTTAGCACCCCACAGAACGCATCGGATTTTACCGGTGCGTTTTTTTAGTAAAGGAGATTATTTATGAAACGTCTACTCATTTGGCTAATCCTTATCGGTTCTGGTTGGCTGACCGGTCACATTCTCTACCCGATTCCCATCGATTAATTGCCGGCCTATTTACCAAATCACGATAGGGCTCATTCCCGAATTGAACAGTCTAAAATCCCCATCAACCAGCAGACAAAATAGTCGACATTTGAGCGGAGAAAATGGATAATAAACGTCAATAAATAACAGTTTTAAAAAGTTTGACTTTTTTTGACCTTTATCCGTGAATTCTATTGACGCACGGTTTAAAAGATGTTATTTATTTAGTAATCAATTTTATTTGTGGAGGGCTCATGCTATGGAAACCGAAGAACACCGCAATCTCATTACGTCTAAACTACGTCACCTATTCAAGTCAAATAAGCCAGCTGTAACCGATCGCACAGTGATCGTGCCAGTCAGCGTTCGCTCCGAAAACTCACGCTTTGAAAGTTCTTTGGCAGCAAGCTTATTGAGCCTTCAATTCGCGCGCATCGGCGACTAACTAATTAAATCTGCTAACCAAAAGGCGTCTGTGGACATAACGATTATGTCCACAGACGCCTTTGTTGCTTTCTAAAATAATCATGCTTAAACTAGTTCGCCAAACCCATGGCAAATAGTTCCCCGGCAACCTGATTGCTCAAAAATTCAGGCAACTTCATGCTCCCGACCACCTGACGTGAAATCTCACTGTGTGTATTGAAGATCTCAATCAACCGCCCATTTGAGCATTGTGGCCGAAGTTCGTGAATATAGCTAAACTTCAGGTTATCTTTACGTAACGTGTTAAAGGTATCAAAGTAGTCCGCGTGAATCTGCGTAACGCGCGCAACTTCAGCACTGATCGCCAACGTCGACACAAAGATGCGTTGAATGTTACGAGTGAAGTGATGCGTCACCCATACCAGCGCACGAAGCCAACGAGCGGCATTTAAGGCATCACTGATATAAATCTGCTGCGTATCATTAGTCGCCTGTGCCATCGTCAAAACATCAGTTGGTTCTCCAACCAGCACTTCAAATTGCCGGCGAAATCCTATTGGCACCTGATGTGGATGGCGCGTTAACAAACGCAAGTCGATCTCCGGATGACGCATATGAAATTGCTTGATTACAGATTGTGTCAGTGTATTTTCAGCACCGATGAATAACACACGTGTCATCTTTAGACCTCTTTTCGTTTATATATACATAACTTAATTTCTATGAGGCCATTATAGCAACATTTCTTTAATATAGATATACCAAATTCGTGATATTTAGTCAACCCCGCTTACTATTGCAGAGGCGGCATCACATGTAATAGTTTAATAGCAGCATTAGTTAAGCAGCAAACATATCTCATTCACAAATAATAAAAGCTATACCAATTTTCGCAAAAATGTTAAATAACGCCTCACCCTATAAAAAAAACTGGCACCATTTCTGGCAACCAGTTTTGTTTAAGTGTTTATGCAAAGTGGTTATTTGACAACCTTGAACCGATCTTCGTCAGCCATGTAGTCCTTGTCGCCGGCTAAGGCCTCAATAGAACCAAATGGCATCTGGCTACGTAACCGCCATTCGTCAGGAATCTTAAAGGCATCTTTGATCGCGTTATCAATCAGTGGATTGTAATGTTGAACAGATGCACCGATTTGGTTTTCGGCAAGTTCAGTCCACACTGCAAATTGACTGTTACCAACGTGTTGCTCAGACCAGTCGTAGAAGTTGTCGGCGTACAATGGGAAGCCGTCTTCTAATTCCTTAACCTTAGACATATCTGTAAACCAAAGTAACGTCCCAAAGCCAGCTTTAAATTGGCTGTCGATCTTCTGCTTACTGTTAGCAAAAGCTTCTTCTGGTACAACCTTCTTCAATTCATCAAGTACGATGTCCCAAACGCGGTCGTGTGCGTCGCCATAGGCAAACACGATCCGAGTGGTCTGACTGTTAAAGGCAGATGGTGACTCCTTCACAACTTCAGTCACCAACTTGGTGATTTCGTCTTCGGTTGGCCGTACATCCTTACCCAAAGCATAGATTGAGCGGCGTTGCTTCATTAAGTTTAAAAATGTGTCTTTCATCAAAAGAGCCTCCAAAATTTTCATTTAATTGTTCGCTAGTTGAACTAGCACTGTGTACAATATATAACACTTACTAAAAGTAAGCAACGACATTTTTACTTTTTTCTGATTTTAGTGTGTCGTGCATACGAACGAAACAACTAGCAGATCTCAAAAGATCATCATTTTCTTTTCCCCAACCGCTCATCATCTATTTGACCTGGAAATGGGTCGGCGCACGCAAAAATGGTCTGAGACATAACTAATTATGTCCCAGACCCATTGTTATTTTCTGATTTTCAATTGCGGAAACGTGCGCCAAAAGTCAAGTCGCTGTGCAGAGGACAACCACCCACCGGATTGAGAGCCCATCTGTACAGGCGTTTTAGGTCTTGCTCGCTACTCCCCGACTTTTGTCCCACTTTCTTTTCTATTACCTTAATTTTAGTTTTCGTCTACTAATCCTTAACCGGTTCGTTGGCCAGTTCTTTGCCGGCATCTGGACCAGCATCCAAACTCACGATACGGTCGACGGTGATGACGACGGCGCCAATCAGGTCGGGCAGCTTCTTATCCACTGCAAATTGATGCGCATCATCAAAAACCTGTCCCTCCGTGTAGATTGTCGCCTTACCTTCAACACGAATCCCTTTCATCCCAGGATATGGGTGAACCGCCACCGCCACTTTATGATTTGCCTGCAGGTTATGCCAAGCCTGACGACCGGTTTCTTCGTTATAGATCAAATGTTCATCATCTAAGACACGTAGCGTGCCCTTAGGACCGATCTGGGGATTGCCAGCCTCATCCACCGTCGCGATGAATGGAAAGCCGTCAGCAATCAACTGCTTCATATCTTCTGTTAATTTTGCCATTTGAATATCCTCCCCTTCTAATGTGCTTCATTATAGAAGTTTCGGTTAAAACAAACCATTTATCTGTTTCGACCTATTTGCCTTGACCCGCCAAAATCGCGATGGCCAGACCGATTCCAGTCAGGATACCGAAATCAGTTGAAATCGTTAATTGATATTTATCAGCGGTTCCTAACTGTTTTTGAATCGTCACTACTGGCGTTTGCGCATCAGCTAACACCGTGAAATGTGTATCTCCAAGGCCTTTCTTCAACGCATACCGTTTGTTTTTGACATTGATCAAATCGCTCCCACGGAAGTTTTTCGACGTGAGCAGCGCAACCGGCTGATGATTCACAACGATGCGATATTTCGTATCCATGAACCGCAGCTTGGATTCCACCAGCAAGACATTATCCATTATTGTCAATTCATCGCTAGTGGGAACCGCAATGAGCCAACCTAAAAAGGTATTCCACAGACTGGGCCAAAATCGTGATGGCGAACTCCCCACCTTCTTGCCATCCCCGTCATTAACCGTAAATCGCTCACCACGACGCGCATTGATTGTTAAATAAAATATGCTTTTGTCCATCTGCTAATCCTTCTTTGGACTCATGCGCGCGTGTGCCTTTGCTGAGTAATCCTTAACCTCAATGCGATACAAATTCACATAAGCCAAATCATGATCATCCGGTGCATCCCACACGTGATTCGTTTCATGAATCAATAGTCGTTCGAGCCCAATTACCTTTTCAGCTGGATCAGTTATTTGAACGGCCGTGCCAGTACCAATCACACTGTGATACCACCAGGAATTCTCACTGGCATCGCTCGTCTCAGACTTCATCAATGACCCACCATCATCAATTTCAAAACCAACCCGCCCATCTTCTGCCAACAAGTCAACCTTCCGACCTGCGGGAGCGCCGTGAATGTACAGCGTCAAATGTCCCGCCGAATCAAGTTCATAGCCGTAGTTAGTCGGTACAACATATGGATAATCGCCAGCATGAATACCGAGATGAATCACATGAGCATTTTGTAAAATGTCGTCTATTTCACTAAGGGATGTTACTTCGCGATCTTTTCTACGCATGGTTGGATACCTCCTGGATTTACTGTTATTTTACGCCTTATTTGTTAGTAAATTTAGTGTCTATTGAAAAGACAAATTGTTTAATCTAGAAATACAATCGCCAATCACATTATGCCGCCCTCATAGTCATTAAAAAAACAAAAAAGCCGATGTATTAAGCATCGACCACAAAAAATTTAACTTCTGACTCTTTAGCGAGCTGGAACTTGTTGCGTGAAGCAATGAATATTCCCACCACCTAACAAAATTTCACGTGCTGGAATGCCAATGACTTTTCTGCCTGGATAAAGATCCTCCAGAACACGCTGCGCATTAGCATCTGCCGGATCATTAAACCTTGGATAAACAATTCCTCCGTTAGCCGTATAGTAATTAACATAACTTGCAGCTAATCTATCTCCGGACATACGTGGTAACGTCCCAGGAACCTTGTCTACTCCACTGGCTTCCTCATCAGTAATCAAAATTGGCTTAGGTAAGTTCAGCTTGACTACTTGAATTTTCCTCCCACGGGCATCAGTAGCTGATTCAAGAATTTCCAGGTTCTCCTTACTTATGTCATACTGCGGATCATCCTTATTATCTGTCCAGGCTAGAACAACAACACCTGGTCGAACAAAATTAGCAATATTATCTAAATGGCCATTTGTCTCGTCATTAAAAATTCCTTTTTTTGGTAGATTGTAAAATTAATCCGAACGCTGTTCGGACAAAAAAGATCAGCTTCCT
>NZ_JQCB01000013.1:0-14241 GCF_001437435.1 Furfurilactobacillus siliginis
GCTCAGCCCTGTCAAGTTGACAGGGCTGAGCGCATCCCAAACTCTTTTGTATAACCATCTTTTTCGCTGCTTACAACTATTCTTATCACTTAATCAGGGTTGAACGCCCATCGTTCCCTAACCAGCTATAGTCAACTAGAGTATTGCGCAACATTGCTCCTGAAGAGCCAAGGTAATACCAAGAGTCATTACCATACTGCTGCCATCCAGTTTTCATTGTGGCATCATCATTAAAGTAATACCACTGTCCATTGATATACTGCCAGCCAATGGCTGTTAATCCTGAACCGTTAAAGTAATACCAAGACCCACTAATTTTTTGCCAACCGATGCTCATATGTCCATTACTTGGATTTAAATAGTACCATGACGTTGAACCAGGATAGGCTTTACCAAGCCAGCCCGTTTGCAAGTTACCAAGCCAGCCTGTTTTCATTTCTGGGTAGACGAAATACCAAATGCCTTTGTCATAAACCCAACCATACGTAAAGCGCCCATCTGGATGTAAATAAAGCCATCTGCCATTATCGTTTGCCCAACCAGTTTTCATATGACCAGCCGAATCAAAATAATAATTGTAGAAATTATTGTAAATCGGAATAATAGTAGAACCTGTCGTCATTTGGCCTTGTCTATTAGGATCTAAATAGTACCAATTGCCATTCTCATATTCCCAACCTGTCTTCCACCTCTTACTTGAATCTGACCACAAATACCAGCCAGACGGATATTTCCACCAACTGTCCGCATTTGCTTTTACAGTGCTGATACTGAAAAACAACATAGTCGAGGCAACAGTTAACATCAGTAGTTTACCTAATCCGACAAAATGTTTCATCCCGTAGTTCCCCTTTATATTCTCTTCTCTATATAAGGATAAGGTATAAATATTTAAAAAGAAAGCAGTTCCTTTTACCTTGAATCTAATCGCCCTTGTACTTAGATTCTTGGTCAGAGCGCGATAAAAAGTGTGGGGAAGCATTTAATCGAACCGAGTTCTTCAAGCCAGTAGTCTCAAATTAAGTAGATATATGCACAGCATCATGAATGTTCTTGACACCTCATGAAAAATATACGAGCACAAAAATCGAGCTAATCGCTGATGTACCAACGATTAGCTCGATATATAAAGGTATACAAAACATCCAAAAAAATGCCCCTGGCTGGATTCGAACCAGTACTCACCAAGGTGAACAGCGACCTGAACGCTGCGCGTCTGCCAATTCCGCCACAGGGGCAAATCAGATAAAACATACCTGACAAGATGTCATTCTACACGATTTATTGATTTGCGGCAAGCGCTTTTAAAGGATTGTGATGTAAAT
Source organism: Furfurilactobacillus siliginis (assembly GCF_001437435.1). GTDB lineage: Bacteria > Bacillota > Bacilli > Lactobacillales > Lactobacillaceae > Furfurilactobacillus > Furfurilactobacillus siliginis. Next base: position 1,326 of record NZ_JQCB01000013.1, read on the forward strand.
AAATGGTAATAAAAAAGACGATCTGAAATGAATCAGCTTCGCCTCAATCGTATAATTTTAGCTCCAACGGTTTGAACGCGTTGGTAAGATCATCAAGATGAAGAACCAAATTGTCCCAATAATTGGGATTAAGTCGATCAATACCCACCAGCCAGAACGGTCCGTGTCGTGTAAACGACGAACCTTAAGTGACAAGGTTGCAATCCACACAATGGCAACGATGATGCTTGTAACAGAGTTAACGGTTACGAATAGGAAAGTATGTGCAGCACTACCATCGCTGTTCGTTACACCACTAAAAATGCCGCTTAAGATACCACCAAGAATGTAGTTGATGATAGTTGGCCACCAGTAATCTGGACGGTTACTTGTGTCAGAAAAGTTCGCGATGTTTTGCCAAAACTTTTTGTATGATTCCATCATAGCAATGTTCCTCCATAAAAAATGTTATTTCTGTTATTAGTGACAGCTTACCGCAAAAAGGTCTTAAAAGCTCGGCAAGTGCATTGATAACGGTATTTAGAATACCGATATTTTTCCTTCATTGCAACAAAAAACATTCCGTTTCTATAAAAAAGCTTGTGCACAAACAATATAAAATAACAATAAAACAGTATTATGTTGACTTTGATATTATACGATATATAATATAGCCATCGAGATAATTAAATCTAAATAGGAGGGTGTGTTTATGAGCATTCAGGTCAGTACTGAGCTACTGGATGGCATGGTCCTAGCGTTACTGAAGGAAGAAGATCGGTATGGCTATGCCTTAACCCAGGAGATTCAAAAATCAATCACAGTTTCTGAATCTACCATGTATCCAGTTTTGCGCAGGTTGAAAAAAGAAGCATGGTTGACGACGTACGATCAGCCATTTCAGGGCCGCAACAGACGCTACTATCAGATTACAGACACTGGTAAAAAGCGGCTCACAGTCATCTTACATGAATGGGGTGCATATAAAGATAGCTTGGATCGTATCTTTGCACCGAAGACACCAGCAGAAACAAAGGGGGAGAGCAAATGACAACTGAGGCATATATGAGCGAATTAAAGCGACGCTTACATGGCTTAACGGAGGACGAGCGTGCGGATGTACTTGATTTCTACGGGGAGTACGCAGCTGATGCAGATTTGACTACTGGAGAAGCAATCACTAAGAAGTTAGGAACACCTAAGCAATTGGCACGTAAGGTGTTGGCAGATTATTCTATTAAACAAAACGACACAGCGGCACAAAAGGGTGAACGACGCAGCCCACGAACAAATGCCAACATGATGTGGGTCATTATTTTAGCGATTGCGTCGACGCCAGTGACCATTCCTGTTGCCATTGTCGTTCTAGCAGTTTTGTTTAGTGTCCTGGTTGTAACGGTTGCACTAGTTGGTAGCGGCATTGTCGTTGCCATTGCGTTGATTGGTGCTGCGGTGGCAGTTACTGCGATGGCGTTGTACACAGGCGCATTTATGATTGGCACACATTTTTACGTCGGGATGGCATATCTGGGGATTGGCCTTACAAGTTTAGGTACGGCCTTAGTGCTTATTCCATTGTGCTTTTACGTAATTCGGCTATTTATTCAAATGGCGGCTAATTTTATCCGCTACTTATACGGAAAATTACGAGCACGACGTCAAATGCGGGAGGAGAAATAACATGAAACGAACGCTTAAAATTGGGTTAGTCGTCTTAGTTGTGGGACTAATTACCTTAGTTGCAGGCTGGTATGGACATGGTTTTCAGGATGTGACGTTTAATCAGCACCGTCGACCAGAACTCGTTAATACAAAGACGGTCAAGCATAACATGGCTGCGTTTGATGACTTGCAAGTTGATGTTAAAGACTGCCAAGTGCGGCTTAAACAAGGTGATAAATATAGCGTGAGTATGCGCACAACATCAAAATCAGTCCCTACAGTTAAAATGGTCGGTAAAATGCTTGTTATTAAGCAAGCTCACCCAACCAATTCTGTCACTGGTTGGTCATTCGGCGATAACGAGGGTGGTTTGTTTGGCTTTGGGAGTATCACAAAAGACGGTCTCCCAAATCGAACCATTGTGATTACGGTGCCTAAAGACAAGCACCTACAGCAAGTTAAAATGCACACGGAAACTGGGGCGCTACGTTTAACCGACGTGAACGTTAGCGATTTAACGGTAAGCGCCGGGGATAACATCAGTTTAGAAAAAATGGGGCAAGTGAGTCACTTGCAGGCAACTGCCAATGATGGCCGCGTTGAAATGTCTGATTTAACCGCGATGAACCCATCGGTCACGGCTGAAAGCGTTAGCTTGAGCAATGTTACTTTAAATCAAGGTACATTTAAGGTGACTGACGATACGTTTACAATGCAAAATGATGGCTTTAGCGGTATTGTAAATGTAATGAATAATGGTGGCGATAATAAAGTTTGGGGTGCCGACAAGAATAAAGGGTATCAACTTCATGGCGAGGATGAGAGTACTTTGTTCGATCAGCATTCCGATAGTGATGGTACATTACAGATCAATCCGGATGCACCTGATCAATTACGATTGACAACGACTGCTGGCGGAAACTCCGTCCAAGCAAATTAATCTAGGAGGTCACATGATTAAGAAACACTTAATGAAATCCAATGATAAAGTCTTAGCAGGTGTGTTTGGCGGAATTGCTGAATACTTTGACTGGGACAAGGCACTTACGCGCGTGATTGGTGCAATTTTGATTCTGAGCTCAGTTGGAACAGGCATCATCGCCTATGCCATTGCGGCGTTAGTGATGCCTGATGCGAATGGTGAACGGTTCTCCGCCGATACGCAGGCGCACCGTGATCGGCACGATGACGCCTTTGACGGTGAATTTACCGACCCTGATAACAAGCATCATCAAGATTAATATCGAACAACAAAGGGGACCGAGACAAAATCACTTTTGTCTCGGTCCCCTTTGTTGTTCCAAACGCTTATTTTGATTTACAAACTTAAATAGCGAAAACGTGGGACAAAAGTCAAGCCGCTGTGCAGACGACGAACGGCCGTACGGATTGAAGACCAATCCGTACGGCCGTTCTAGGTCTTGCTCACGATTTCCCGACTTTTGTCCCACTCTATTTCAAAACAAGCAGAATTATCTGTGTCATTGATAATGCGTTAATTAAAAAATGAACCATAATCGAATTGAATTGCTTTTGCGTTAGTTGGTAAACAGCGGCCAAAATGAATCCCATGCAAAAATAGACAAGAAAGCTGATGGGGTTCGTCGATAAATGCGCACCTGAAAATAGGAGTGCAGATAACAACAGTTTTGGCCAAAGGTGTCCTGGTTTAAAGAATAAGTTGGTAATGAGTCCTCGAAAGACCAGTTCTTCTAAAAAGGGTGTCAGAAAAACAGCAGAAACGGCCATTCCGACAAGCATGACAGGACTGTGCTTCATTAAGGCGATAATCGCATCATTATTAGCAGTTGATTGTTGGTGATAAAGTGCTTTTTGCAATGCTAGTAGCAAATTTTCAACCAGCAAAATTGCGATATAAGCACCGATGACAATGCCTAAGTCACGAAACTTGAAGTCGTGAAACAGGCGTTGTCCAGACCAGTAACGAAAGCGTTTGGCTGCAATTATAATGGTGACGATGAAGGCTGCCCAGTAGCAAAATAGCAGAAGATAGCCACTGGCGTTATTGAAAGTTGCATGTGGGTTAAAGCTCAAAATTGCTGGTAATAGTGAAACAACCAGCAGGAAAATGATAGCTTCAACTAGCCGGTTAAAAAACGGTCGGGTTGTTGCATCTGGTGTTTCATTCATGGTCATGAGGCTCCTGCTTCTTGGTAGCGTGACTGAGCTGCCATAGTTGTAGTAAGGTGATCAACACGGTCGTTAAAATAAAGGCACCAATACAGAGCACGAACAAAGGTAATCCAGTTAGGTGAGCTTGTTCTGTTAGCCAGACAACACTGCCAAAGATGATGACGGCGATACTGATAATTGCAATTAGAATACGACGCTGCATGTAAAGGTACCTCCTGATTTCAGTAGCCCAATTGTAGCATAGTTATCCTGAGCAACATTTTTAGCAAAGTAGTTTAACTTGCAATCTAAAAAGCATTACGTACAATTAAGTTGTATTCAATCATAACTATTTTGTTAGTCATAAAAAGAGGGTTACATCATGGCAGATATTAGTGAAGCGCGGTTACTAAATGATCAACTCTGTGTCGCAGTTTATCACGCCAATAAATTATTTAATCACTTTTATACAAAAACGCTACGTCCATTTCATTTAACGTATGCCCAGTACATTACGTTATGTGCCTTATGGGAGCGAGATGGGCAAAATGTTCGTGAACTAGGTGAACAGTTGGCGTTAGATAGCGGCACTTTGACACCATTATTACGACGACTGGAAACAAACGGCTGGGTCCATCGACAACGGTCTAAGAAAGATGAACGTCAAGTGAACATCTTTTTAACGGCCATGGGGCAAGAAAAGCGTGACGAAATTTACGCAACCGTAACTGAATGCATGAGTTTACTAGAGTATGAAGATAGCGACTATGCTAAGGCACGGGCCGACGTACGCGATTTAGCAGATCGGTTAGCTAAAATTGATGATCATCAACTGCTGCGAGTGAGCGACAACGCAAACTGAATTTGAAAAAAAGGATCTGTGACAAACTTTGCTTTTGTCGACAGGTCCTTTGTTTTTACTAGGGTTACGTACGACGCACACCCATTTTTTGAATGGCTGTGCTAAGATTAAACAAGATATTTTGTGGAAGAGGAAGTGGTTAACATGGGTAAAATTCGCATTAACAACATGAGTTTTCACACGTATAACGGGGTCTATCCGGAAGAAAAAAAGTTAGGGCAACGGCTAGAGATGGATGTTGAATTGAGCTATCCGATTGAGACGGCGGTGCATGATGATGATTTAACCACGACGATTCATTACGGACACGTCTATAACGACATCGAAGACTTTGTTTTGAATCATCCGTATAATTTAATTGAATCGTTAGCCAACAATGTCTTACAGATGTTACAAACTAAGTATCCAGAAACCACCGGGATTAAGCTGCGCGTTCGCAAATATGCCGTTCCGATTGCTGGGATCTTTGATAATGTTGAAATTGAAGTGGCTAGTGGTGATGCTAAATGACGATTGCATACTTGAGCTTGGGTTCCAATGTGGGCAATCGACGTCGGCACTTGTTATATGCAATTTCAAGATTGCGAGCTGATGTAGCTACAAAAGAGCTGCAGGTAGCTTCCTTTTACATAACAGAGCCTGTGGGTGGGGTCGTGCAGGATAATTTCTTAAACACCGCGGTACGGCTAGATACGAAACGGTCGGCAGAAAGTTTACTCACCTTTATTCATCAGATTGAACAACAACAACACCGACATCGCTTTATTCACTGGGGACCACGAACGTTGGATTTGGACATCATTTTCTATGGCGATGTGCAGATGCAAACTGAAACACTGACAATTCCGCATCCTGAAGCAAAGAATCGTCGGTTTGTCCTAACACCTATTGCAGAGTTAGCCACTGATACCGAATCCGTTAGCCAGCAAGTGCAGGCTTGGTTGGCAGTGACGCCAGATCAAACAAAGATTATAAAGTTAGTTTAATTGGAGGCTTTTTGTATATGACAGATGAGCAACAACAAACAATTGAAAAGGCTGTCCGCCAGATCTTGACGGCGGTTGGAGAAAATCCTGATCGGCCCGGACTTGTTGAAACGCCGGGTCGTGTCGCCCGTGCATATCAAGAAATCTTTTCATCCCTTGGTGAGACGGAATTTACAGACTATAAATTATTCCATGAAGAAACGAATGCGGATATGGTTGTTGTGGCGCAGATACCGTTTTATTCGATGTGTGAACATCATTTACTGCCATTCTTTGGTCATGTGAGTGTAGGTTATATTCCAACTGATGGCACAATCATTGGCTTGAGCAAGATCCCTCGGCTAGTGGATTTTGTAAGTCACAAACCAACTGTTCAGGAAAATATTACGACAGCAATTAGTAGCGAATTGGAGAAGATCTTAAAACCGGCCGGAATCGCCGTTAATGTCACCGCGCGGCATATGTGTATGGAAATGCGGGGCGTTAATAAGACAGGATCTGTAACGCATACTGCTACGTACACCGGTGCGTTTAAGAATGATGCTGCGTTACGACAAGAGTTTTTGATGAGGACGGCTAATGGCAACGTTAACCTATAAGACATTACTCAAGCAACTTGGATCAGCAATGCTTGCAGGGGATGCAAATCGCGTACCGTTATTGCGACACGTGCTGGCAAAGATAGGCGAACCAGAACAGCAAGTGCCCAAGATTCATGTTGTCGGTACCAATGGGAAAGGCTCGACGGTTGCGATGCTCCGGCAGGTGCTACAAGCAAATGGACAATTGGTTGGAACGTTTTCGAGTCCACCAATTTTAGATGATCGTGAGCAATTACAAATTAATGGTCAAATGATTAGTGAAGACCAATTTGTGGCGACCTATGAGCAGTTATTGCCGACCGTCATTACCCTTTTAGGGGACGCTGATCAGTTATCTGTATTTGAATGGGAGTTTTTAATCGCGGTGCAATGGTTTGCTAACGAACATGTTGATGTCATGATTTTTGAGGCCGGGTTGGGCGGCTTGTTGGACGCAACCAATGCTATCTCAGTACCAGATGTAAGTGTCTTTACACACATTGCACTCGATCATACCAGGATATTGGGTCATACAATTACTGAAATTGCGCAGAATAAGGCGGGCATTATTAAGTCAGGAACGACCGTTGTCATCGCAGCGGAGCAAATGGATGCAGCCAAAGGAACCATTGAATCCGTGGCGAAGACAGTGAAGGTGCCGGTCATTAACAGTGACCCTAACCGGATAATTGTTGAACAAGTGACAGCAACCGGGTATAAGCTAGCCTTCCAATTCGCCGGCCAGCGGCTAACAGGTGTCACTTTTAAATTAGTCGGTGTACAGCAACTGACAAATCTTGGCACAGTGCTAACGGTATTAGAACTTTTGCGGCAAAAAGGGTGGCAGATTTCAGAAAGTGCATTACGGACAGGCTTGAAATCAGTTGCACTACCTGGCCGTTTTACTCAGTTGTCTGCTACAAGTTCACACGCCGCAATGATTTTAGATGGCGCACATAATCCGGATAGTATCCAAAGTTTGGGTGCAACGTTGCACGCTAGGTGGCCACAGAAACAATTTACAATGGTTCTTGGCTTTTTAGCAGATAAAAATGTTATCAATATGGTGGAACAACTAATGCCATTAATTAAGCAAGTGATTGTGACAACACCTGATCAACATATGCGAGCGTTGCCAGCTGAGCAGTTGGCGGACATGTTGAACGCTTCTGGTATGGCCCCCAGTCAAACAATCGTGGCACCAACAGCACAAGCTGTTTTAAAACAGTTGCAGCAAATACCAAACGGTGACACGCCAATTATTGTTACCGGGAGTTTTTATTTACTGCGAGCATTGTGGGAGGCCGGCCTAGATGCCTGAACAACAACTTTTAATTGCAACAAATAATCGTCAGAAGTTTCGTGAGCTGGCAATGGTCTTTGCTGCACATGGTGTGACCGTGCTGCCATACTGGACAGTTATCGAGCGTCAGCAGTTTCCAACTGAAGGGACTAGTGATTTTAAGGATAATGCTGAACAAAAGGCATTGTTTATTCAACAGCAGGTTCCAAACGCCATTGTAATTGCAGATGATAGTGGCCTACTTGTACAAGCACTTCCTGATCATTTTGGCTTAACCACAATGCGTGAGCTTAAAGCGCATGCAAAAACGGACGCTGAAATGAATCAATACATACTACAATTATTAGCAGCGACGCAAACAACTAATCGTCACGCCAAATTGACCACCACGTTAACAGCTGCGCTACCAAATGAGACGACGTGCGTGGCAACAGGGCAAACGACTTTTACCGTTGCACAGCAGCCGTTAGGTCATTACAGTGTGGGCTTTGATCGAATTATGTGGTTACCAGAAGTTGGACTAACATTGGCGCAGCTTCCAGACGTAGCACGGTTATCGTTTTTACCACGTAATCAGGCTGTGACTGCATTATTGCGTAGGCTTAGAAAGGATGGCGTACTTTTATGAAAGTATCTGAAATAAAAAGTCAGACAGCAACTGACTTAGCAACTGCTGCGTTGCAAGATGCGACCGATCATCAGCAACAACTAGCTTTGCGCTTTACTGAGTTGACAGAAAAAGAACAGCGTAACTTGGTGGCCTTACTTGAGAATATGGATGCTGTCATTCATATTGATGAGGTAGATGTCCAAACGTTAATCAGCACGAATGCATTGCCGGTGTTGATTAAGCAAATCGATCGTCAGTTTAATAACGGTCAGGTCACGGAGACATTACGAAAGATTAGTGAACAACATGATGTGCATTGGCACGCTGGGCGTTTTGATTTCAATGTTACGCAACAACCGTTACTATATGGCATTTTGAATGTCAGCCCAGATTCTTTCTATGATGGTGGTCAATATCACGATTTAGATTCTGTTTTAAAACGTGCAGAAAAATTTGTTCAAGCAGGTGTGCCTGTTATTGAGATTGGTGGACAAACGACGCGACCAGGATTTACTGAAATAGATGCTGGTACCGAAATTAAACGCGTAGTGCCTTACATTAAGGCAGTCAAACAGCATTTTCCAGAACTCGCGATTGCCATCGACACATACAAGTTGCCAGTCATGCAAGCAGTGTTAGATGAAGGCGTCGATATTATCAACGATGTTAACGCCTTTACGGACGATGAGACGAAATTAAAACTTTTGCGGCCAAGCACGGTAGGGCTATTAACCATGCATGAAAGTCGCCAAGAAGAATATCAGAACCTCACTAGTAGCATGCAAAACTTCTTCAAAACCAACCTGGCACAACTACAGGCAGCTGGCATTGATGTAGAACGGATTGCGCTGGACGAAGGAATTGGATATGCGAAGGTCGCTGATGGCTATCAGGACTTTACGATGATGCGTAATATCAACCAGTTTCTACCGTTTAAACGACCAATTATGATTGCGATTTCAAGAAAAGGGTTTGGTCATAAGTTATTTGGCCTCGCAAAAGAGGCGCGTTTATCAGTTACCTTGATTGCAGAAGCTTATATGTACCTTCACGGTGGCCGTATTTTACGGGTTCACGATATTGAAGAGACGCAGCAGCTGATAAAACTGCTTCAAACGATTGAATCTAGCTACTGGTTCCCTGATCGAGAAGAAACCTTTTAGAACACTTTATGCTAATAGCAATTATATTCATTTTAAATAACTGCTATTAGCAAATAATCGTTTCGATTTCTTTAAGCTTCCACCGTTCAATTAGCGGCGGGTGTATACTTTAGGTTCTAGAAATTTGCGAAGGAAGTACATGGACGAATGATGAAATTACATTTATCAGCGCTTCAAATAACGACGATTTTACGTGAACATCACTTATTAAAGACTATTGTTAAGTCAGTTACAGAGGCCACCTATCAGAATGTTTCTTATGATTCACGGGCTGTGACTGCGGATACATTGTTTTTTTGTAAGGGGAACTTTAAACCGGAGTATCTAGCTAGTGCTGTGACGGCCGGCGCAACTGGTTATGTTGCTGAACAAGAAAACCTTGCGGCAACCATTCCTGGTTATATCGTGACTGATATTCAAAAGGCAATGGCGCTTTTGGGGGCTGCTTTTTACGGATACCCACAAGATGAACTCTTTATCATTGCGTTCACAGGCACTAAGGGTAAAACAACTTCGGCTTACTTTAGCCGTGGCATTTTGCAACAGACAACTAACAAGCATACGGCGTTATTTTCAACGATTGATCGAATTCTAGGACCTAAGCCAGAGCAAGAATTCAAATCGGATTTAACGACTCCTGAATCATTAAATTTATTTCATGATATGCGAGAAGCGGTTGATTCAGGCATGACACATCTGGTGATGGAAGTGTCCTCACAAGCCTATAAGAAGAACCGTGTCTACGGGCTTACGTATGATGTTGGTATCTTTTTGAATATTTCGCCAGACCACATTGGGCGAAACGAACACCCAACGTTTGCTGATTATCTGCACTGTAAGTTACAGCTGTTAGTCAATTCGCGTAAATGCATTATTAATGCAGAAACTGACTACTTAGAAGATATCTACATGGCAGCAAAAGCGACGACAGATCCAGAAGATATTTATCTGTATGCACGAAAAGGCGTTAAGCCGACTATTAATGTGCCAGTGGACTTTGAATTTGCAAGTCAAGAAGATAATTTAAAAGACGCTAAGTTCACTGTTAAGCGTCTCAATGAAGCAAGCGGGCTAGATGTTTCAGGTGAGTATCAATTAGCATTACCTGGTGACTATAACGAAAATAACGCAGTTGCAGCAATCATCGCGGCAGGCCTAGCAGGGGCTTCAGTTACTGATGCACAAGCGACATTACCAGACGTAACGGTGCCTGGTCGATTTGAATCGTTAACCACAGCGACACATGGAACCGTGTTTGTTGATTACGCGCATAATTACGCTTCGGTGAAAGCACTGCTGTCATTTTTGCGAAAGCAATATAACGATAGCCGTGTCATTGTGGTGGTTGGTAGTCCTGGTGATAAAGGGATTTCGCGTCGTGAAGGCTTTGGTAAAGCGCTTAGTGAAGAAGCAGACGTTGCGTATTTAACATCAGACGATCCGGGATTTGAAGATCCAGCTGCAATCGCTGCAAAAATCGATGAACATATTGACCATGATAAAGTGACGGTGCATGTCGAAATTGATCGTCCAAAGGCAATTAAGCAGGCCATCAGTGCTAGCCGACCAAATGATATCGTTGTGTTAGCTGCAAAGGGTGAAGATCCTTATCAAAAGATTCAAGGTGTGGATACACATTATCCAACCGACATGGTGGTTGCCAAAAAAGTTGTCGCAGAATTAGAACAGTAAGATTAGTACGTGGCAGACAGTTCATGATATAAGTTCATAATACAAAAATGGTTCGAGACAAGTGATCTTGTCTCGAACCATTTTTGACTTTCGAACTTAAATAGCGGAAACGTGAGACAAAAGTCGGGAAGTAGCTGTGCAGACTTTTGTCCCACGCTCATTCCTGAAAGCGAAGATCTTACAGTGCGTCGACAATATACTTTTCGATTTTATCCGGAGTTGTAATTGGTGCAAAGCGTTTAATTAAGTCACCATTTTGATCAATTAAAAATTTTGTGAAATTCCATTTGATTAGGCCACCATTTTGCGATTTTAGATACTTGAACACGGGCGTTGTCTCTGCGCCGTTAACGTGAACGATTTTAGTCATGGGGAAGGTGACACCGTAATGAACCTTACAGTAGTCTGCGGCGGCTTCGTTTGAGGCAAGTTCTTGTTTAAAGTCATTGGACGGGAAACCGATAATCGTAAAGCCTTGGTCTTGATACTTTTGATACAAGTCTTCTAAGCCGGTAAATTGAGGGGCCAGTCCACAATTGCTAGCGGTATTAACGATTAAAAAAGGTTTGCCTTGTAATTCATTGAAGTTGATTGTTTGACCATTATTTTCTTGAACTGAAAAATCGTAAATTCCCATGGGGCACCTCCAGGTTGGCTTTAGGTTGAGTATAACAACCATAAAGTCTGGATGGAAATGATTACATCTGCGAAAGGGATAGTGACTAAATTAATTTTTAAGCCGACGCCACCCTAAGAAATTCTAAATTTGAATCTGTTGACAAGGTATAGCACTATCGCTATACTACATTTGTGGTTAAGGTATAGTGCTATCTGTTAAAACAACTGTCAATTTAATTTTAGCTGGTGGTTAACGACGTGGTTAAGTCACATTTGCGGACTGCCTCGTTGAAGCTTTAGACACACATTTTTGAATAAAGATTGTAAATTTGGAGGCTATTTTGATGAAAACATGGTTTATTACGGGTGCCACTGGTGGCTTAGCAACGTCTGTGATGCGTAAGTTACTCGAAAACGGTGATCGCGTGGCGGCAACGACGCGGCATGCAGGTGCTTTGGCGGATTTAAAGGCACAATACGGTGACCAGCTGTGGGAATCAACGATGAACCTTAAAGATGAACAAGATGTCTTACTGGTTGTTGATCAGGCATTTGCGGAGCTAGGAACAATTGACGTGTTACTCAATAATGCAGGCTATGGGTTATATGGGACTGTGGAAGGAATCAGTGCAAAGCAAACGGAGGATGTATTTGCTGTTAACTTATTTGGGTCGTTGAACACAGCACGTGCTTTCTTGCCACATTTTCGGAAACAAGGGCATGGACAAATTGTCCAGATTGCAAGTATGGCCGGACAGTACTCAACCCAGGCAATGGGCATGTATAGTGCTAGTAAATGGGCAGTTGAAGCTGCTTTTGAAGCGATGGCACAAGAGGTGGCTTCATTCAACATACAGACTACAATTGTTGAACCGGGTGGCATTCGAACAAACTTTGTCGGCGGTAATGGTGCATTTGGCGAAGACATAAAGGCTTATGAAGGGACACAAGTTGATCAGATAACTCGACAGATCAAAGGCGATATTCCAGGTGTGGATGTTGCCGATTTGATAAAGATGATTGCGGGTGATCCAGATAAGATGGCCCAGCAAATTATTGAACGCGTTGAGGCTGGACATGGTCCATTGCGGATGACGTTAGGCAGCGATGCCTACAATAAAATTCATGCCGCGTTAGCAGAACGTTTGGAAGCATTGGAAGCACAAAAAGACCTTGCTTATAAAACTGATGCTGCTGACTATCAGGGATAGTCGTCCATTATTAAATTAATAAATGAGAGTGTGACAAAAGTCGGGAAGTAGCGAGCAAGACCTAGAACGACCGTACGGATTGGTCTTCAATCCGGTAGGTGGTTCGTCCTCTGCAC
>NZ_JQCB01000013.1:14481-19156 GCF_001437435.1 Furfurilactobacillus siliginis
GCGCACGTTTCAACTATTGAAACTTATAAAACAACAATAAGCGCAAAACACGGACAGGTCGAAGTGAGCACTACGACCTGTCCGTGTTTTGCGCTTATTTGGTTGAGACTGGCATGAAAGCCGGTTTCACTGTTTGTCGAATAGCGCTTGAAAAGTGTTATTTAAACAGAATGGTTGCGTCAGACCTATAAAAAACTGACAATGAGCATAAGTGCAAAGATAATGGGGATGCTAATTAATAACGGGTGTGAGGTTTTAGTCTCTTGTTTTCTAGCGTAGGCGAGTTCGGAGACCGTGATGAGTGCGGCAGCTAGGATAAGTAGTAGGATCGCCTGCAGCACTGAAGCAGCGAAGACGGCTCTGAAAGTGACTGATAACGTTACAATCAGTAATAAATATACTAAGCGACCAATCATGAGCCATAACTTGACGCGTTTTTCAGTTTTTCGGCTGAGACCAATTTCGGCGGATAGAACAAATGCGGCGATGAGCCACCAGCGACTTGCAATTAAAAAAGTCATGGTTATTCCCCTTAAAATGACTGTCTTACTTGACATGTGATTACGCCTATTCTAGCATGGTTAGACTGTCTTAAATGTGATAAATAAATTTATAAAAACAAGGGAGGGTCAGCCGTGCGTGACTTAACAGAAGGGAATCCGCTTAAACTTATTTTTTTGTTTACGATTCCACTTTTAATTGGAAATTTATTCCAGCAATTATATAACATTTCGGATACGGTCGTTGTTGGTCAAACACTTGGTGTGAATGCACTGGCAGCGGTTGGCTCGACCGGCTCGATCAGCTTTTTGATTATTGGTTTTGCCCAGGGGTTAACGACAGGGCTATCCATCATTACGGCACAGCGATTTGGTGCGCGTGACCTTAAAGGGGTGCGTGAAAGTTTTGCGGCGAGCATCTGGATCAGTTTATTTGTAACGATTGCATTGACGATTTTGTCACTCGCGTTTGTTCATCCAATTTTACGATTGATGCAAACACCAGCGGCAATTTATGATGATGCCCAAACGTTTATCTCCATCATTTTTGCTGGGATATTTGCGTCGGTTGCCTTTAATTTACTGTCAAACATGATTCGCGGGTTAGGCGACTCACGGACACCGTTGTACTTCTTGATTGTTGGAACCGTCGTTAACGTTATTTTGGAATTGATTTTTATTTTAGTGTTCCATATGGGCGTTGCTGGCGCCGGTTATGCGACGGTTATTTCGCAACTGGTCGCCACGGTTTTGTGTCTAACATATATTTGGCGACACGTACCGCTGCTACGAATTAATCGTCAGGATTTGCGTGCAGGTTTAGGACAACTGTGGACACACTTTTCGACTGGGTTACCGATGGGTTTTCAAATGTCGATTATTGCGATTGGCGCAATTGTCATGCAAGCTGCCTTGAACAGTTTAGGAACCGCTTCTGTTGCTTCGTCCACGGCTGCTAGTAAAATCGATCAGATTGCGACGATGCCAATGGCGTCTTTCGGAGTAACGATGGCCACGTTCGCGGCTCAAAATATGGGTGCTGGTCGTTACGAGCGCATTATCAAAGGTGTGCGGCAAACATTGATCTTATCGAGTAGCTTTGCCATTGTGATTGGTGCTTTGGAAATTGTTTTTGGTCGCTTTTTAGTTGGTTTGTTTATTAGTGGGCATGATCCAGAAGTATTACATTTGTCGCAAACATACTTTAATGTGATCGCGAGCACGTATGTGTTGTTAGCCGTGTTATTTATCATTCGTAATACGCTGCAAGGGGTTGGTCAGCAGGCAATGCCGACGTTTGCTGGAATTGCTGAATTGGTGATGCGTTCATTTGCCGCGTTCTTCTTAGTTGGTCCGCTGGGATATGCAGGGGCCGTATCAGCTGAACCGTTAGCGTGGCTAGGCTCTTGTTTAGTGTTGATTCCGTCATATTTGCGAGCTATTCGTCAATTACACAACCTGCAATACATGCGTGACCATAATGAACAAACGAACGAGACCGAGGGGAATAGTTGAAATTAGTGGTGATTTTTGCTAATATACTATTTCGTATGCATAAGAACTGAGTGATAAAGAAACCCGTCCAACGGTTGCACGTTGGTGGGATATGAGGTGATCGTAGATGGCTGAATTACATGTTGGAGACGTTGTTACTGCCAAGAAGTTTGGACCGTTTGAACACGATTTCGGTGGCGAGTTAGAAAAAGTTTACGAAAACTCAGCACTCGTTTTAATCGATGATTACAACGATGGTGACAGTATGACTGTCAGTGAAATGAATCGTCGTGCCGTTGTAAAAAATGACGACATTACGGTGATTAAGGCTGCGCCAGTACCTGAACCAGATCCAGAAGAAGAAACTGACGAAGATGACGATAAAAAGTAAGTTTGTGGGACTCAGGGCAACGGAAACGTTGTTACTGAGTCTTTTTTAAATTCCATTTGACAAACTTCTCACCATTCGTTAAGCTGTTTCTAATTTAAAAAATGCTGAACTGGTGATGAAAAGTCACCAACTAGTGATGAACAGCGAGTGCCGGGTTGGTGGAACGGCATCTTGACTAGTTGGTAAAAGGTGTCATCAGGGTGTTCACTTTTCGAGGTGAACCGGGTGCCACTCGTTAACAGGTTTCATGGACAATCGGTTCATGAACAGAGAAAGTGATGTTTTGTCACTTTAAACGAAGGTGGTACCACGTGAAAACGTCCTTTGGAGCAGAGATGCTTCAAGGGGCGTTTTTATTTTTCGGTAATTTAAGTAAGGGGTGTCTTTATGGCAGAGGAGAAACAAGTACAACTACAGCGCAGCTTGACAGGCCGGCACATCACAATGCTGGCACTTGGTGGGGCAATCGGCGCCGGTTTATTTAAAGGGAGTGCGGATGCTGTACACACTGCTGGACCAGCGGTCATCTTTGCCTATTTAGTCGGTGGTTTGATTTTGCTATTCATCATGCAAGGTATGGCGGAGATGGCCGCTAATAATCCGTCAGCGACTGGTTTTTCAGGTCTGCTACAACCAATCTTAGGACCATTTGCAGCCTACATGGTCGATTGGGCATATTTTACGATGTGGTTCGTTGATCTGACAGCAGAAGCGATTGCAGCTGCGTCGTTTATTCAGATATGGTTCCCACATGTGCCAACCTGGCTAATTGTTTTAATTATTGCTGTCGTGATTTCAGGCATCAATTTGTTATCTGTCCGGTGGTTTGCCGAAACGGAATACTGGTTGGCCATCATGAAAATTACGGTAATCGTATTCTTCATTGCAGCCGGGGTGTTCTTGATTGCAAGAAACGTTGTCCAAACGCCACATGTCGCGTTTGCAAATTTGACTGCCCATGGTGGCTTCTTACCGCACGGTGCATTTGGTTTCTTGAGTGCCATGCTGATCGTTATTTATTCCTTTGCGGGTTCTGAATTGATTGGCATTACATTGGGTGAGGTCAAGGAGCCACAGAAGGTGATTCCGAAGGCTGTGCACGGCATTATGTTCCGCATTATTTCATTTTACCTAGTCCCATTCTTTATCATCGTAACGCTGTTCCCGTGGGATAAATTGACGGACAAGGTAAGCCCATTCGTGGCAGTCTTCCAATTGATCAAGATTCCATATGCGGCCGATATCGTTAACTTTGTCATTATTCTAGCGCTGATTTCATCAATTAATTCCGGTATTTATTCGGCTTCGCGGTTGTTATATGTACAAAATCAACGTAACAAGCGCACGACTAAAGTTACGCAATCACTGACCAAATTGAACAAACACTTTGTGCCTTATATGGCCGTACTGACTTGTTCATTGTCGTTATTTATGGGGGTTTTACTGACCTACTTTATTGGAAACACGTTGTTCAACGATTTAGTGGGATCAATTAGTTACACGATTCTGGTTATTTGGCTGTTGCTTTGCGTGGGTCATATTAAGAGTCGTAGCAATGGGTTTGATCAGTCAACTTATCATGTAAAATGGTTTCCATGGACCTCTTACTTCTCACTGGTAGCGCTTGTTTTGGTATTCTTTGGGATTCTGTTTTCAACTAGTTTGGTGGTTACAGGCTTGACTGCTTTGATTTACATTGGACTGTGTTTGTACTATTTCTTTACGTAACGTGAGACTTTAGCACGATAGAGGGGGGCTTTGTCCTCCACCGCCAGGTCATTAGCAAGTTCGCTTCGCTCACTGTCGACCAGATGTAGTGCCTTACCGCTTTGGCTTCGCGCAATCCTTGCGCAGCCTACGCTCTCGGCACGACATCTGATCTCCATTGCTAATAACCTGACGGTGGAGGAGTGCTTTGCCCGCTTTGCGGGCAAAACACAAGTACAGTAACCACTACAGTAAACTCGCCGCCACGGTACTTACAGCGTCCAACGTTCACTCCAAGTAATAGTTAACTGCAACATCAAATAGCCGCGCCAACAGTCTACGTACACGTTGAACTGTTGGCGCGGCTATTTGGTGTTGCGTCTGACTTTTGCTTTGGCACTAACGGTTGTGTCGCTCGCAAAGCGAGCGACACTCTCCGACAAAACAGGGTAACAGTGACAGCGGAAAACTAGCCTGCCGGGAGTGGAGGGCTGCGAAGAATTCGCAAAGCCCGCAACGGCAAGGTAAGCTAGTTTTCCGCCTGCGAACGCAGTGAGCTCACTGTTATCCTGTTTTGTCGGAG
>NZ_JQCB01000013.1:19363-31975 GCF_001437435.1 Furfurilactobacillus siliginis
GCATTGAGATCGGTTAGTTGTCGTAGTGATGAGTGACAATCGTTTGAATGGCAGCGGTAATTCCCTTAGTTGCGTCAGTTAGAGCCATGGAGGGGCTTAATTGATCAGTTACCTGTTCTGGTAAAAAGGGAATGTGAATGAAACCAGCAGCTTTGATGAACGGAAATTCATTTGCACGCATGAATTGTGCCTGATACATCACGTGGTTGCAGACGAACGTGCCCGCAGTGGTTGACACCATGGACGGAATACCGAGGGCTTTGATGGATGCCACGATTTCAGTCACGGGTAGTTGCGTGAAGTAGGCGTCTGGACCGTCACTTTGAATTGATTGGTTACGTGGTTGTTGTCCAGCATTATCTGCTCGGCTGGCATCGTCTAAGTTAATTGCAATGCGTTCAGGCGTGATGCCAAAACGACCGCCAGCTTGCCCAACATTTAGCAAAAAATCTGGTTGCTCACGAACGATTGCATCATGAAGGACAGTGCCAGATTCAGCGAAAATAGTAGGAATGATTTGTTTGACGACTGTCACACCTGCAATCGTGTTAGGTAATTGGTTGACGACTTCGCCCGCCGGGTTAATGGTTGCACCATCAAAGGCGTCAAAACCGGTAACAAGAATTTTCATATAAGACCTCCACAGAATTGGTAATTGGTGTTAATTAAACCACTTTGTCTAGCATTTACAAAGCGGTTATCAAAGACGTTTGGCTATTGCTCGTTAAATTTTGCGGAAAGTTACTGCTGATATCTGACGATGATTACGTTGCACCGTCAGAAATGGTGGAATGTGATTATGATCTGTATATAAAACACGGTAATGTACAAACGAATATGATGTATTTTCTAAAACGCACGGACTGGTTAATGAATCAGCAAAGTTAGAAAGAGATTGTAGATACAATTGATAAATGATTGCACTAAGCCAAACAAGGATTGATGAGACGACGTAGGTAAGTCATGAAGATCCTTTCTGTCGGAGGAAGCGCAAAGAAAAAAGGCCACATGACTGTGACCTTTCATTGACGCATATATTAAGCGGGTGACGAGAATCGGACTCGCGACACAAGCTTGGGAAGCTTGGATTTTACCACTAAACTACACCCGCAAAGTTTCAACTTTTATAGTGTAGCATAGCGTTTTTTAGATGTCATTACCTTCAAGGTGATTTTTAGTTAAAAAGCCTATGAAAGCCGGCCTAATTCAATAAAACGTTGAAATAAGCGATTCTTGGTAATTTTTCCAATGACATGCCAACTATCACTGGCTGACACGACGGGGAGAGAGTCGACTTGATGTTGCAGTAATAAGTCGCCAACATGCAAAATACTAGTGTCGGGTGTGACCGTGACAATGTTTGGCACGCGGGTCATTACCATACTGGCAGGAGTGGCCTCTAAATCATTGTTATTGATACTGGCACGCAGCAAATCTTTACGAGAAATGAGGCCGCGAAGATTGTGATCTTTATCGACGACATATAAAGAGCCAACGTCTGCCATAAATAACGTATTCACAGCTTGCTGTAGGGGTGTGTCAGGTTGGATTTCAGTGGGCGGCAGTAAGATGTCGGTGATGCTTTCTTCATATAAGTGTTGATGATCGATGTTAGTCGCAGTTTCGGCGTAGGCATAACCAACTTTCGGACGTGAGGTTAATTGCCCGACTGCGGTTAATAGGCGTAGATCTGTACGAATGGTGGGGATTCCCATCTGTAATCGTTCAGCAATGGCTTCTGCAGTTAACGGACTTGTTTGTTTGAGGATTTTGATGATGGTTTGTTGACGTTTGGTAAAGTCCATGATGGGCTCCTTATAAATAATGTAATACCTTTATTATAGGTCAGCAGGTGACGTTGCTCAAACGTCATTTTGACAGTGGTATTGGTAGAATTGAATGAGTTTCTGTCCCGCGTTTTTGCTATTGAAAATTAGAAAACAACAATGGGCCTGTAGACATATTTAGTTATGTCCCAGACCCACGTCTTTTTGTATAGCGATAAAAAACTTAGGCAGTTACTGCCGATTGTACTTCAGAAGCAGGCAGATGTGCTTGTGCTGCAGCTAAGCGTGCCACAGGAACACGGAATGGTGAACAGGAAACATAGGTTACGCCAATCTTTTCAAAGAAGTTAATTGAAGCGGGATCACCACCAACTTCACCACAAACGCCGATTGGTAGCTGCGGTTTTGTTTGACGACCACGGTCAACGGCAATTTGCATAAGTGCGCCAACACCGTCAATGTCAACCGTTTGGAATGGATCAGCGGGAAGTAAGCCTTTAGCCAAATATTCTGGCAGGAAAGCACCAACATCGTCTCGCGAATAGCCAAAGGTCAGCTGCGTTAAATCGTTGGTACCAAAGCTAAAGAAATCTGATGATTCAGCTACTTGGTCGGCGGTCACACAGGCCCGCGGCATTTCCATCATCGTGCCAACGGTGTAATCAAGGTTCCATGATTGATTGGTCATGCTTTTATCAATTTGGTCCGTGACAAGCTGGCGTACCCAGGCCATTTCTTTTTGCGTATCTGTGAGCGGAATCATGATGTGCGGTGCAACAGTAATACCTTCGTTGTGTAATTTCAGTACTGCATTCATGATTGCCTGCACTTGCATTTGATAAATGTCAGGGTAAGTGACGGCTAAACGATCGCCTCGGTGACCCAGCATTGGATTTAATTCCTTTAAAGAATCAACCCGTGTTTGAAGGGCTGCCGGTGTCGTATTGATTTGTTCGGCTACCTCAGCGATTTCTTCTGGGTCATGTGGTAAGAATTCGTGTAAAGGTGGATCCAATAGGCGAATGGTCACAGATTTACCAGCAGCTAACTTATACAGTTCATAGAAGTCGGTTTGTTGCATGGCGAGTAATTTTTCGAGCGGATCTTTACGTCCCGTAGCATCCGTTGCGATAATGAGCCGTCGCATTTGTAAAAGCCGTTCAGGTTTGAAGAACATGTGCTCAGTGCGTGTTAGGCCAATGCCATCAGCATCAAAGCTCAGTGCGCGTTCAAAGTCAGCCGGTGTATCCGCATTGGTATACACACCCATGGATGCATGTGCTTTGGCCCAGGTTAGTAATTGTTGTAAATCATCATTAATTGTCGCATCGGATGTTGCCATTTGACCTAGATATAAGTGACCAGTGGTACCGTCAACAGATAGCCAGTCACCTTCATGCAATGTTTGGTCGTTGATTGTGGCCTGATTTTTTGCATAATCGACGTGCAATTCGTGTGCACCAACGACACCGGTTGCCCCCATACCACGAGCAACTACGGCTGCATGGGAGGTCATTCCACCGCGTGCAGTGACAATTGCTTCACTGACAACCATGCCCTCAATATCTTCAGGGGAGGTGTCTTGACGAACTAAGATAACTTGTTGATGCTGCTCATCATGGGCGGCCTTAGCTGTTTCAGCAGTGAAATAAACTTGACCAGTAGCAGCTCCAGGAGAAGCAGGAAGCCCGGTCGTTAAAACAGGGTGATCAAATAAAGCAGTGTGATCAAATTCAGGATGTAGCATGGTACCAACCGCTTCTGGTTTGACACGTAGTAAGGCGGCTTCTTCAGTAATCAGATGTTCTTTTACCTGATCAACCGCGATCTTAACTGCCGCAGCAGGTGTCCGTTTGCCATCACGAGCTTGCAACATGAAGAGTTGACCATTTTCGATGGTGAATTCCACGTCTTGCATGTCGCGATAATGTTGCTCCAATTTTTCTGCAATCCCAGCCAATTGATCGTAAACATGTGGCATACTGTCGGCTAACGTTGAGATTGGTTGTGGTGTGCGAATACCAGATACGACGTCTTCACCTTGGGCGTTTAACAAATATTCACCGAACAGCGCTTTTGTTCCTGATGCTGGATTTCGTGTGAATGCAACTCCTGTACCAGAATTTTCACCAATGTTACCGAAGACCATTTCTTGAATGTTGACAGCTGTGCCAAGAGATTCAGGAATGTTGTTTTCACGTCGATAAATTTTTGCACGATGGTTATTCCATGATGAAAAGACAGCCTGTACTGCGGCTAACACTTGGTCATGGGGATCTTGTGGAAAGGCTTTGACATCAGTTGTTTCGTATATTTTTTTGAATTTTGCAACGATCTCTTTTAAATCAGCGACAGTTAATTCTAAATCGGATTGATAATTTCTTTGGTGCTTAATATCAGTTAGCACGTCATCAAAAGTTGCTTCTGGAATTTCATATACGACGTTACCAAACATGGCTAATAAGCGGCGATAGCTATCGTAGGCGAAGCGCTCATTCTTAGTTAACTGGGCTAATGCGGCGACACTTTGATCGTTTAGTCCGATATTTAAGATGGTGTCCATCATTCCAGGCATCGAAATTGCGGCTCCTGAACGAACGGATAATAGTAGTGGATTAGTCACGCTACCGAATTCTTTGGCAGCCAGGTGGCTTAGATGGGCGAGTGATGCGTCGATTTCTTGAACGAGCTGGTCGCTTAAGATGCCATGATTTTCTTGAAATTCATGGCAAGCGGCAGTGCTAACAGTAAAACCGCTGGGAACAGGGAGTCCTAAGTTAGTCATTTCGGCCAAGTTTGCGCCTTTGCCACCTAAGATGTTGCGCATTGACTTATTACCTTCACTAAATGTATACGTATATTTCATTACAAAGCAACCTTTCGTCTGCATATATAACATCATTAATAAACAATCATCATGTTATATAATATAAAATATAAATGCAAGCGCTTTCTGTCCGTGAAAACTTTGTTCATATCGATAACGAACGGTGGAAACCGTTTTTTGTCTCAAAAAAATATCGCTAACCAATTAGTGGTTAACGATATTGAAAATTTATTTAATGAGCTTCACGTGACGAATATCGTTGATCATCAATGGCTGGCCAGTGTCTAAAACGACAGCATCGCCAGTCGTACCGCTGATATGCCCAGTTAAATCCGGTGCATATACTTTATCAGAGTTATGTGGATACCGTTGAATGCTAACCATGTACTGGTTTGCGTAAGCGTCGGCAAGAAGTTCCCGTACAGTATCACTAGACTGGCGTTCATGAACCTGTTGTGGCTGTTTATCAGTGGCTTCTTTATTCAATGCACTGGTGTGATCTGATAAATAATAACCTTGCCATTTCAACATTCCGCGTTCGACATACCGATTCGCAAAGAAGTCATGAGCACGGTTGTAGTCTGGTTCTGGTTCATTCATCCCAATGTCTCCTTTTTTGAATGATGTTGTAGTTGCTAGGCCAATGTTGTCCAGTAAAGCCTTCATAAAGAACACTCAGCTGGGTGTGCTTTTTGAGTGATATGATAACGGTTTCGAGATAGGCAAGATCATAGTGGGTAATCGTGTGTAACGGTACTGATTTTTCACGATGGCCCTTCAAGCGGCTGTCAAAGAAAAAGTTATAGGTCTGGTCGTATGGATCATCTACAACCTGTAGCCAGTAGCGAACATTACGTTTACGAACAAACAATGCATCAAGCCGTTTTGTGATGACTTGAAGATCACTAATCATAAGCATTGCCTCCATTATGACCGCCGACGAGTGCTGCACGGTTGATGGCGGTTCCGCCTGGCATAATACTGCGTGCAAAGGTTGCGGCGCGAAAACCAAATTGTGCGCGCAGCATGTCCATGACGTTTTGAAAGTGCAGATTCTTTATCTGTTGTGTAGGATCGTCAAATAAATTGAGTTGCTGCCCAGTTGCCGGTGCTAATTTGCCAGTATAAACGGCAATATTGCGAACGGTTTCCTGGCGCCAGTGGGATCGAAATGCCATGAGTAGGTTTTCGACAATGATGTGATTGTCTGCGGTTGGATCAATGTTGACGGTTTGGTGAAAACCGCCTCGTCCAGTTTGCTCACTGGCTGCGTAAGAAAAGCCAATGCTTAGAGAAAGGCTACCTGCTAGCCGATTGTGATGACGTAAACGTGAAGCAACCTGTTCGCCGATTTCTTTAATGACGGTTTCGATTTCATGTTGATCACGATAATCACGCGGTAGTACCTGGGAATTACCGAGGCTACTATCGTGAACGGGAATGCGTTCGCGTAGCAACGTGCGATCGATGCCCCAAGCAAGGGCGTATAACTGACCGCCGATGATCCCAAATTCAGCAGTTAATTGATCAGGATTACAATAGGCCAAATCATGCATGTTATGAATGCCAATTTTTTCCAAGTGGGTAGCAGTACGATGACCAATACTCCAAACATCGGATAAGGTTGGTAAAGTCCAAATCTTTTCTGGCACAGTTGCATAACGAATCTCGCCAATTAAATCAGGCGTGTGCTTTGCGTAGACATCCAGCGCGATTTTAGCTTGAACGGGTGTTTCACCAATGCCAATGGTGACGTATAAACCTAATTCTTGGCGAATGGTGTGCTGAATCTTCTTAGCGACAGCAAGTGGTGTTTCACCGAATAATTTGTAGGAATGGGTTAGATCGAGAATCGATTCATCGATTGAATATGGCCATAAATCTTCGTCGGCAACAAAGCGTCGAAAGATATTGTTGATTTGTAAATTACGTTTGATGTAGAGATTCATGCGTGGTGGAACGACGATAAGACGCTCATCCTGGGGTAAATCACGCTGCCTTGAGACGTTGGCTTTTAGGCCGTAACGGACTTTTGCATCAGGCGAAGTTGCTAGAATTAAGCCACCGTTAGTATTAGCTTGTTCGCTCATGACGACTAGCAGTGCCTTGAGCGGGTTTAGGCCGCGCATGACTGCTTCGACGCTTGCATAAAACGACTTGTTATCGACGAGAAAAAAGACACCATGTGGTTCATCTGAATAATCATAGGGCATGTTATCACCTCATTTACTTGACCACATAATACAAACATATGTTCGCATAGTCAAGTGCAAATAAAAACGATGTCCATGAGGCGACATCGTTGTAAAAGGGTGATTTAATTAGTTGAAAATGAGTCTGAAAACATGATGCAATCGTCTAAAAGGCATCAAAATAAAACTTGCAGTTGGTCGTGAAAGTGCTAGGATAGATGTTGCAAGTTAGAATAATTCTAAACAAAGAAGAAGCACTGATTAATAACTTTTATTATAAATGGAGTTGTTATGAATGAAAAGGGGTAAGCACATGGAATCAACTGCCACGAAGAAAGAAAAAAAGCCGGCGTCACTTGCACAACGAATCAACATTATGCGAGCCAGTGTCATGGGTGCCAACGACGGAATCTTATCTGTTGCTGGGATTGTTATTGGGGTAGCCGGTGCGACAAATAATTCGCATGCGATTTTTCTGGCCGGTATTGCGGGGATGCTTGCCGGAACCATTTCGATGGCCATGGGCGAATGGGTGTCTGTTA
Organism: Furfurilactobacillus siliginis; assembly: GCF_001437435.1. Lineage (GTDB taxonomy): Bacteria > Bacillota > Bacilli > Lactobacillales > Lactobacillaceae > Furfurilactobacillus > Furfurilactobacillus siliginis. The sequence continues at coordinate 26,712 of NZ_JQCB01000013.1, forward strand.
GTACGCAACGAGATTCTGAAAAACGGGCGATTCAGCGAGAGAGTCAGGCGGTTGATGAGAGATTAGCCGGCGAAATCAACTTCATTAAGCAAAAGTATATGGCACAGGGAATTTCCGATGAACTGTCTGAGAAGGCTGCTGAAGAAATGATGTCGGATGATCCACTGTATTCAGGTGTGCGTGAACGCTATGGGTTTGATCCTAAGGTGAAAACAAGTGCTATTGGTGCGGCCATGGCCTCCATGATTTCATTTCCCACTGGGTCAATTTTGCCGTTAGTTGCAATCACAATGTTCCCAGCCAAAATTCGCGTTATTGCGACGATTATTTCAGTTGTGCTGGCATTATCTGTTACAGGTTACACAGCTGCGATGTTGGGGAACGCCAATCGTGGTAAAGCCACTTTACGTAATGTCATCTCTGGTGTACTGACGATGCTGGTAACTTATGCGATTGGATTAATGTTTGCCCACTAATTACTCGTGAATTTTAAAAGGGGAGTTTGATTATGCAAGAAACACCAACTGAACCAAAAAAACGTCAAAAGATGACAATGGCCGAACGTTTGAATACATTGCGTGCTGGTGTATTAGGCTCTAACGACGGTATCCTAACAGTTGTCGGCGTGTTATTTTCGGTGGCCGTGGCAACGACCAATCAATTTACAATTTTCATTGCCGGTTTATCTGATTTATTGGCTTGTGCCTTTTCCATGGCTTCCGGAGAGTATGCTTCGGTCAGTTCACAAAAGGATACAGAAAAAGCGGCCATTGCTGAAGAAGAAGCTTTGCTGAAATCACAACCAGATCAAGAAGCAGCCATTGTCCGTGATTATTACATCAGTCGGGGCGTTTCAAAGGTTACTGCACAGGAAATTACCGATGAGTTGATGGCAAAACGACCATTAGAAACGTTGGCCCGAATTAAGTATGACCTAGAACTGGGTGAATACATGAATCCATGGAACGCAGCGTTTTCGTCATTGTTTGCTGCAGCTACCGGTGGTTTGTTCCCCTTATTTGCGATGACTTTTTCACCTGTCAATATCCAATGGCAAATGACGATTGCGGCCGTTACACTGTCGGTTGCACTGACAGGTTATCTGAGTGCTAAGTTAGGTGATGGGTTAACAAAGACTGCCATCATTCGTAATGTGATCGTTGGTTTGATTACGATGTTCATCCATTACCGTGTTGGATTATTACTATAGTTATTTAATTAGCATGCCGTGGATTAGCAAACGGCATGCTAATTTTTTTGTGTTTTCAAATTGATAAACGTGCTACGCTAATAAAAATATTGATGATAAAGGCGGGGATGCTTAATGACGGAATTACTGAATAAAGCGTTTGATGAATTGACGACCGTGGAACTGTTTGAAATTTACCGAGCCCGCACGGATGTATTTGTGGTGGAACAAAATTGTGCATATCCAGAAGTAGATGCAGATGATTTGGTCGCGAAACATCTGTGGTTTGCAGGCGAAGATGGACATGTTCGCGCATATTGTCGCTTGTACCCAGCTGCGCAGGCTGGTCACTGGCACATCGGCCGGGTGCTTGTGAATGAACGAGATCGCAAGCAAGGACTTGCTCGAAAATTACTACAGGCGGCTCTGAATTGGCTGCAACAGCAGTCCGAGATAGATGTGATTGATATTGCTGCACAGACCTATTTGACCCGTTTTTATGCGTCCTTTGGGTTTCAAGCGATTGGTGAACCATTCGATGACTTCGGGGTCATGCATCAGAACATGACATTGACGTTTGTTAAGTAGGAGGCGCTTTTGTAATGGCACGATTTATGGTTGATCCACAAATTTGGCGTCTATTTCCGACGACCAAGATTGCGTTTGTAACGGCTCGCGGAATTGATAACGAGCATCATACATTTCCAGCAGAACAATTAGCACAAGCAAATATGAATGCGGTGAAGTGGGTCCCAAACGACCCAATCAGTAACAATGAGATTATTCAATCGTGGCGGACTGCCTATCAGCAATTTAAAACGAAAAAGGGTGCACGCTCAGCCATTGAAAACTTATTAAAGCGGGCAAAAAATGGCAAAGGCGTGACACCAATCAATCCAATTGTTGATATGTATAACACTGTCTCTTTAAACTATGCTTTTCCGCTTGGTTCGCAAGATATGGATAAAATTGTCGGTGACATTCGATTGACCATGGCTGCCGGTGGCGAAAACTTTTTACCTATTGGTGAAACTGAAAACATGCCGGCGCTGCCAGGTGAGGTCGTTTACCGCGATGATCAGGATATTATTAGCCGTTGCTGGGCCTGGCGTGATTCAGGACGAACGGAAACCACCAGTACGTCTAAAAATCTGGTCTTCTACATGGAGAACATTGATCCTAAGCGGCATGAATTGCATGAGCAGGCTGTTAAACAATTAACTGACTACTTGAAGGCCTACTTTGAAGTGGATGCACAGACATATTGGTTGGATGTGGATCATTCAGAGATCACCTTTTAGAAAGGAACAAGCATTCTCACAGCAAACAATTGTCATTAACTAAAAATCTTGTTATAATAACGCATGTTCACGTTTAGAGGAGTAGCCCATGACTAACTTTCCAGCGAGTCGCGCATGATGGAAGGCGATAAGTTAGTTGGGTGAAGCGCGCTAAACGATACAAATTAATAATAAATGAGTGGACTAGGTGAAAGCCGAGTCAATAAGAGTGGTACCGCGGATAACCGCCTCTTGCATGAAAATGTAAGGGGCGGTTTTTCGTTACCTGAAAGGATGAATTACATGAATAATAAAGAACAAGTTGCAACTGTGATCAGTGCTGCGTTAGACAATGAACTGACCGTAGCAGAAGTGACAGAAAAGCTTGAACAACCAAAAACGTCTGACTTGGGGGATGTTGCGTTTCCAACGTTTACCTTAGCTAAGACGATGCATAAGGCGCCTAACATGATTGCAGCTGACTTATTAGCTAAAATCGATCAGGATGCGTTTGAAGGTGTCAAGGCTGTGGGACCATACCTGAACTTCTTCTTAAAGAAGGGGAATTTTGCGGCAACAACTTTACAAGCCGTTTTAACGCAGCAGGCTGATTACGGTCAGCAAGACCTCGGCAAAGGCGGGAATGTGCCAATTGACATGTCTTCACCTAATATCGCTAAGCCAATTTCGATGGGCCATTTACGGTCTACTGTGATTGGGAATTCATTGGCCAACATTTTAGCGAAAACCGGTTATAACCCAGTTAAAATCAACCACTTAGGTGATTGGGGCACTCAATTTGGGAAGCTGATCCAAGCTTACAAAATGTGGGGAAGCGAAGAAGAAGTTAAGGCTGATCCAATCAATAAGTTATTGGAATACTACGTGCGTTTCCATCAGGAAGATAAGGAACATCCTGAACTAGACGATGCTGCCCGTGAATGGTTCCGGAAGCTTGAAGATGGGAATGAAGAAGCCACAGAATTATGGAAGTGGTTCCGGTCTGAATCTTTGAAGTCATTCATGAAGATTTATGACGAATTGGACGTTGAGTTTGACTCCTTTAATGGGGAAGCATTCTACAATGACAAGATGGCTGAAGTTGTTCAAATCTTGGAAGATAAAGATTTACTGCACGAAAGTAAAGGTGCCGAAGTTGTCGACCTTGAAAAGTACAATTTAAACCCAGCTTTGATTAAGAAGTCAGATGGCGCAACGTTGTACATCACACGTGACTTGGCAGCCGCAATTTACCGGAAACGTGAATATAAGTTTGCCCAATCACTATACGTCGTTGGTGCTGAACAATTAAATCACTTCAAACAATTAAAAGCTGTGTTAACGGAAATGGGTTTTGAATGGGCGAAAGATATTCATCACATTCCATTTGGTTTGATTACGTTGAATGGGCAGAAGTTATCGACACGTTCTGGCCGGGTTGTCTTACTTGAGGATGTGCTGAGCGATTCAACGAAGCTCGCTATGCAACAGATCGAAGAAAAGAACCCATCCCTTGCAAATAAGGAACAGGTTGCCCATCAAGTCGGTGTCGGCGCCGTTATTTTCCATGATTTGAAGAATGAACGGATGAACAGCTTTGACTTTAACTTAGAAGAAGTGGTTCGTTTTGAAGGTGACACTGGCCCTTATGTACAATATGCCCGTGCCCGTGCCGAGAGTATCTTGCGGAAGGCCAACAAGACTGACTTTGATTTAGATAACATCAGTATTGATGATCCTGCTGCTTGGGACACAATCAAAGCATTGAGCGAATTCGGCGCAACAATCAAACGTGCTGTCGCTGAATATGAACCATCTGTTATTGCGAAGTATGCAATCAACTTAGCGCGTGATTTCAACAAATACTATGCAAACTCAAAAATCTTGGTCGAAGACGATGGCTTAAATGCACGTTTGGCATTGGTCAAGAGTGTCAGCATCGTATTGAAGGAAAGCTTACGTTTGCTCGGTGTGCAATCTCCTGACGAAATGTAGGGCGGTGGCAGAATGCGCAAGCAAGAACGCCAAGCAATCATCAGCGAATTAATCACGAACGAAACGATTGGAAACCAAGATGAGTTGCAAAAGCATCTGGCTGCCCAAGGTGTTAGTGCAACGCTGGCGACCTTATCGCGTGATTTAAAGGAACTACACATCGTCAAGGAACCAAACGCCAGTGGTAAAGCGAGCTATCGCATGTTGCAGATACCAACGGCTGCTTCAGCAGAACTGTTTGCACAACAGTTTCGCGAAGTCGTAATCGACTTTACGCAAGTAGAATTCATGAACGTTGTGAAAACAACACCTAGTGATGGTAATGCACTAGCGGCTGTGGTTGATGACTTGGATGAAACTAAAATCACCGGCACACTGGCAGGTCATGACACGATTTTAGTGATCAGTCCTAGTAAGGATGCTGCCAGTGAATTACATGAGCAGTGGCAAGCATATTTAAATTAGTGAGAAGTAAGCGCGGGATAAAAGTCGGTAAGTAGCGAGCAAGACCTAGAAACGCCGGACGGGTTGGGTTTCAACCCGGTAGGTGGTTCGTAGTCTGCACAGTTACGTGACTTTTAGCCCGCGTTTTCTCTATATTAAGTTCGTAAATCAAAAAGCGTGTCTGGGACAAGATGACTTATGTCCCAAAAACACGCTTTTTTGCTTGAAGTTTAATGCCGAAATCACTGCTGTTACAGTTGTTCATCTGTGCTTACTGAGCTGTTATTGGTTTTTGTGTCGGGTCTGGGACATAACTAATTATGTCCACAGACCCATTGTTGTTTTCTGATTTTCAA
>NZ_JQCB01000013.1:32207-41583 GCF_001437435.1 Furfurilactobacillus siliginis
CACCTACCGGGTTGAAGCCCAACCCGTACGGCAGTTCTAGGTCTTGCTCACGGCTTCCCGACTTTTGTCCCACTCTCGCACTCCTCCCATTAGAGGCCATTAGCAACGGAGACAAGCTGTCATACCGAGAGCATAGGCTGCGCAAGGATTGCGCGAAGCCGAAGCGGTAAGGTATAACAGCTTGTCGACGGTGAGCAAAGCGAACTTGCTAATGGCCTCTAATGGGAGGACAAGGCTTGCCATCATAACCGTCTTAAAAAATCTGTAAAGCTCACGCCAAGAGTGAACAGTCAAAAGATGAATGTGGTACGATACCCTGGACTAATTAACGAAAGGGTCAACAATATGAAGCGTAATGAACATCCGGATTCACAGCAATCCTGGCGCGATAATGCCATCGTGCAATGGTTTGGCCGCATGTGGCATCGTTTGTGGAAACACATTCGCCAGTTCTGGCACCGGTTCCAGCTGACCCGGTGGTTAATCGTACTAATCCTAAGCGTCGTGTTTGTCATGAGCGCTTACTTAACATTTGAAGCTAAGACGGCTCATGTGGGAAATTTAAAAGCGGCGTTGTCACAACCGACCGTCATTTTTGACCGCAAGCAACAAAAGGCGGGGGAATTATATTCGCAAAAGGGGACATATGTGCCACTTGAAAAGATCTCACCGAACATTCAAAATGCAGTGCTTTCAACAGAAGACCGCAATTTCTACCATGAGCATGGTTATTCCGTAAAAGGTTTAGGGCGGGCATTCTTCTTGCTGGCGCGTAATAAATTATTACACCGCAATATGATTAGTGGTGGAGGATCGACGCTAACGCAACAGCTAGTCAAAAATGCGTATCTTTCTCAAGAACAAACGGTTACGCGGAAAGCACGCGAAATCTTTCTATCCATTGAAGTCGAAAATGTTTATTCTAAGTCTGATATTTTAGCGATGTATTTAAATAATGCGTACTTTGGACACGGGGTATGGGGTGTTGAAGATGCCTCTGAACGTTACTTTGGTAAGCATGCAACACAACTGACAGTGCCAGAATCAGCTGTGTTGGCAGGAATGCTCACGTCACCAAGTGGGTACAATCCGGTGGATCAGCCACAAGCAGCGAAAGCGCGGCGTAACGTGGTCATCGGCTTGATGGCAGATAATAAGAAGCTATCTGAGGCAGATGCGGCGGCTTATCAAAAAGTTCCGTTGACGACGACCAATAATTACGCGCCTGATAGTTCTTACAAATATCCATACTTCTTTGATGCGGTGATTGATGAAGCCATTTCTAAATATGGTTTGACTGAAGCGGACATCATGAACCATGGTTATAAAATCTACACAACCTTGGATCAAGACCAACAAGAAACGATGCAAAGCTTGTTCAAGAATCCAGCCAACTTCCCTGCTAATACCGCTGACGGAACGATGGTGCAAGCTGCAAGTATCGCGATGGATCCGAGTGATGGTGGTGTGACGGCCGTCATGGGTGGCCGTGGTGAGCACGTGTTCCGAGGATTTAATCGTGCGACGCAATCTAAGCGATCCCCAGGTTCGACCATCAAGCCGTTTGCTGCATATACACCTGCTTTGCAAAATGGGTATTATTACGATTCCGAACTGCAGGATAAAAAGCAGTCGTATGGATCAAACAATTACACACCAGGCAACTACGGTGATGTTTATCGCGGTGAAGTACCGATGTATCAAGCTTTGCAGAATAGTTACAATGCACCCGCAGTTTGGTTGTTAAATAAGATTGGTGTTCAAAAAGGGTATGATTCCGCGCAACGCTTCGGATTAGACCTTGATAAATCTGATAATAACTTGGCGATGGTACTAGGTGGTATTAAGAACGGGGTATCACCACAAACGATGGCCCAAGCGTTCACGGCATTTGCCAACGGTGGTAAATTAACGCAAGCGCATTATATTACTAAAATTGTGGATGCATCTGGTAAAGTCATTGTCGATAATGATTTTGACGAACCAAAACGAATTATTAGTAAGAATGTTGCCGATGAAATGACGAGCATGATGCTTGGAACATTTTCACACGGAACAGGGGTGACTGGTAAGCCAGCCAATTACCAAGTGGCTGGTAAAACAGGGACCACGGAGGCCGACGGTGTTAACGATACTGCCGGAACCACAGATATGTGGGTCGACGGTTACACACCGGATATCGTCATGGTGAACTGGGAAGGCTTTGATCAGACTAGCAAAGGCAATCACCTGGATGTTCCTGATGGTGTTTCAGTGGGGCATTTATATCAAGCCGAAATGACGAATATTTTACCAACCACGAAACAAACACCATTTACAGTGAAAGATGCCAACGTACTCGCTGCATCTGAAAGTGCTTCTGCTAGTGGAAATGTGTGGGATGATATTCAAAATGGTGCCGATAAAGTTGGAAAATCTATTGGTCACGGGGCAGATTCATTGCTACAAAAGGCCGGTGACTTATGGAATCAATTCACTGGTGGGCTTGGTCGTTGACCGATGAAATTCTAAACGAACACTTGTTTTGTTTAGACTGTAAATGCTACACTTAAAGTTGAATACGAAATGTAAATACTAGGAGGCTACCCAATCATGGCAGCAGATATTTTAGCAGACGCTAAGACAATGGCAGACACCTTTAAGGCGACTGACGAATTTAAAGGTTTGAGCGATGCTTATAATGTAATGAAAGAAAATCAACCTGCATTTGACACGTTTAAGCAATTCCAAAACATGCAAATGACAATGCAACAAAAGCAAATGCAAGGTGCTGAATTAAGCGAACAAGAAATGAACGATGTTCGCGAACTTGCGACTAAGGTTGGTAACTTTGAAGAAGTTAAGACCTTAATGCAAAAAGAAGAAGCTGTGAACAACTTGTTGAACGAATTAAACAACGAAATCACTAAGCCAATTCAAGACTTATACCGGGATTAAGCAATCTCTAACAGCAGTCAGGTAGTAGCGGAATTTCCGCGGCTGCCTGGCTGCTTTTTTACTAGGAGAAGATAAATGAAATTTATTCATGCAGCAGATTTACATTTGGACAGTCCGTTTTTAGGCTTACGTCAGCTACCAAATGCCTTGTGGCAGACACTGTACGATGCACCATTTACGGCCCTACGTCGGCTAGTCGATGATGCCATTGCAACACAGGTAGATTTTGTCTTATTTAGTGGTGATATTTATGATCGCAAGGAACGATCTATCGCTGCGCAGGCCTTCTTTTTAGAGCAAATGCAGCGACTACAAGCAGCTGCAATTCCCGTTTATTTGAGTTACGGAAACCACGATTACACGACTGGTAGTAGCGACAACTTACAACTACCGGCTAATGTTCATATCTTTGGCAATGATGTCGAGACCTTTAAACTCACGACCACCGATCATTTGCACGTGCAGCTGACTGGCTTTTCTTATGCAAATCGGGCTGTGACCGAAGATATGGCAGTCGCTTATCCCGAAAAAATGGCTGGTGCAGACGTGGCAATTGGCTTGTTACATGGTGCCGTTGCTGGTGTCAGTACGGAGCACGCAACATATGCACCCTTTACAGTGGCCGAATTACAGTTAAAGCAGTATGACTACTGGGCATTAGGCCATATTCATGCGCGGCAAGTGTTGCATGAAGCCCACCCATGGATTATTTATCCTGGAAACTTGCAGGGGCGGCATGTCAAAGAGACAGGTGCGAAGGGCTATTATCTGGTGACCAGAGCAGCTAGTGGTGAGCTAATCCCGGAATTTAAAGCCGTTGCACCAGTCGTTTGGGAAAATAATGTAGTAGATGCACAGCAAATCACCTCATCAGAGGATCTGTTAGCAGCAATTAAAACAGCTTTACCAGCTTTGCCTGAGTCTGCCGAGAAAGTGACATTAACTCTGATTGCGGTTACGTTGAAGCATGCGACAACACTACCAGAAACAGTTCAGGATCGTTTACAAAATGGTAGCTTACTAGCAATCTTACAAAGACAATTACCAGCGCAGCAGATGGTGGTACGGATTGATGAAACAGCTGATGATAAGACGACCACGGCGCTTACAGACTTAGATCAGGCTTATTGGCAAGCAGCAACTAAACAAGTGTTTACAACTGACAATCTGACACGAACAGCTGGTCAATTACTGGCAGAACCACTATTTCAAGCAGCATTGGCCAATCCGCAAACATTAAACAACCTTCAACAAGGTGCAGAGTCCTTACTGAAATCTGCAGGTAAGGGGGATGAAGCATGAGAATAACGCATATTCATATTGATGGTTTCGGTAAGTGGCAAAATGTCGATTTTGATGTTGATCAAGAGTTACAAGTGTTCTATGGCCACAACGAAGCTGGTAAAACAACGTTACATCGGTTTATTAGCGGTGTTTTGTTTGGCTTTGCGACAGCTAAACATCCTGCCGCACAATATTTACCCAAGCAAGGATCTGGCTACGGCGGTAGTGTCACCGTTGTTGCTGATAATGATGCGCATACGCGTTATCGTATTCAGCGGACGGCTGGCAAAGCAGGTGGGGACGTTAGTGTCTATAATGTGACAGCCAATCAGCCGGAACCTGAGGAACGGTTGCAGCAGCTGCTTGGTTCCGTTACAGAGACAGTTAATTCAGCGACGTTCAGTTTTGACTTGGCGGATTTGCAACGCTTGACAGCGACCAGTGAGGCGGATTTGATGGCATTGGTGCAACAAGTGGGCGCCGTTGGTAGCCAAACCTGGTTGGGTCAGGCGACTGATTTGAATGCGAAAGCAGATGCAATCTACAAACCTCGTGGGCGCAAACCTGAGTTGAACCAGGCGTTAGCGACGTATCATACCTTGCAAGAGCAGGTTGCAGTAGCCGCAGGCAAATATCCGGCATTTGTTCAGCTACAAAAGCAAATTGACGATGATGAACAAGCACAAATGGCGCAGGTAAAAACGATTGATGCGTTAACGCAAAAGCGAGAACAACTGACGACTGCCAAACGATTGTGGCCCAGTTATGAGCGTTATCGAGGATTGTCACGGTCAGCACCGGCAAGTTTAAATATCAGTGATACTGATTACACAGCATTTTTACAGTTAAAAACGCAACATGATCAACTAACAGATACGATTAATCGGCAAAATAGTGGGATGCAAGCAGAAGCTACAACGTCAGCTGAATTAACCTTTTATTTGGCGCATCGACAGGCATTTGCCGTACAAGCTGACCAATTTGCCAGCGTTGGTGACTGGATTCGGACACGCCAACAGCAGCGACAACAGCTTAATGATGATCAGCAGGAAGTGCAACGAATTCAAACACAAGATCAGTTAAGCGAGCCTTGGCCAATACCATTTACAGAAACGGAAAAAGCTGAGGTGCAACAACTGACTGCGAGTGAAGGCACAGTAACGTCTAACCAGACACATCAGTGGCCCGTTGTTGGTGCAGGTGGCGTTGCGATTATTCTGGGACTTTTATTGAGTGGTGGCTTACGTTGGTTACTGTTCCTTATTGGGATTGGTTTGCTGGCTGCCGGTTGGCTTAACGTGTTTAAGCAGCCACTACCAGAAGCAAACGCGCCGCAAACACGATTGCAGGCTTTGGCTAAGTCACATCATTTGAATGGTATCGACCCCAGTCAGTGGCTTGGACTACAAAACGATTTGCAGCGTTTAGAGACATTACAAACGCGCCAAGTAACTGTGAATAAACAGATTGCCACGCTTAATGAACAGATTGCACATTATTTTGAGCAGTATGCCTTTGCCAATGATTGGTTGCCGCTGCAAAAGCGGTCGGCTGCAGATGCGTTAACAGCTGCTCAGACATTTGAGCAACGATTGGTGACGCAAGCAGCAACAAATGATGCACGGATAAAACAACAAACGACGACGGTTAAGAATCTGACTGATATGCAGCAACAGCTGACAATCGTTGACCAGAAGCGTGCTCAAATATTGAGCCGTTATCAATTGCAAACAGATGATCAATTAATCCAGGCTTATCAAACACAATTGAGTAGCGTAACCAAATCTGCTCAGCAACAAGCGCTCGGTGAACAATTCACGCCAGCATTACAGCAACAACTAGCGCAATTTAACGATGAAAAGGAAATTGAGCAACAATTGCAGTTAACTAGTGAGCGATTGGGGCAGACTAAACAAGCACAGCAGACACTAAATCAGCAATTAGCAGACCATCGGGCAACGTTTAAACAACAAAGTGCCGATGAATCATATCTGGCGTTGCAGCAACAGGTTGCCAATCAGGAAACCTTACTGACCGATTTACTGCATGATTGGCTGACTGTTTCGTTAGCACAGCAGTGGATTCACGCAGCGTTAAGTAATGCCTCGGCTGATCGCTTACCTGCTATTAGCAAACGAGCGGAAACCATTTTTGCCGCGCTGACGCTAAACCACTATACTGAAATTAAATTGACTGACACGAATCTATTTGTGACTGAGGTTGGTGGTCAACAATTTGATGCGGCTGAACTATCACGGGGAACATTGGAACAACTCTACATTTCGCTACGGTTAGGGTTTGCGTTAGTGATGGCTCAGCAGACACCATTGCCATTAATGATTGATGATGCATTCGTCGATTTCGATGCAAAACGCAAACGGGCGATGATCGATGTGTTGCGAGAAGCGTCGACACAAGTGCAGGTGCTGTACTTTACAGCTGATGATCTAATGATCGGTGAAGTTGCACTAAAGCAATTAGAAAACTTAGATTAAGTGAAGGGGATACGACATGGCAGAAAAGCAGTTATTGAATTTTAAAGTCGATGAGCCATTTGAATTATTTGTATTGCTAAAAGGCGCGGATGTTCGAACGGCCAAGAATGGGAAGCAATTTATCCACCTAACTTTCGAAGATCAATCGGGAGAATTAGCTGGAAATCTTTGGGATGCCAGTGAAACAGATGTTGCAACTTATGTGGCTGGAAAAGTGGTTTTTGTTCGTGGTCAAAAAGAACTTTACCAAGGAAATCCACAGCTAAAAATTATGAACCTACGTGCTGCCAATGCGGGTGAACCAAATGACCCAGCAGAATTTATTGCGCATGGACCAATGAGCCGTCAGGAGATGGAAACGGCTGTCTCAAAAATCATTTTTGATATTACGAATCCTACCTGGAACCGAGTGGTTAGGACGTTGCTGCAGCGGCATGCAGATGACTTCTACAGTTTTCCAGCTGCCAAGAAGAATCACCATGCCTTTGCAGGCGGACTGGCTTATCACACGATTTCGATTGTACGGTTGGCAAAGACGGTTGCTGATTTACATCCTAATATTGACCGGTCATTATTATATGCAGGTGCGATGTTGCACGATTTAGGTAAAACGGTCGAATTATCAGGGCCAGTATCGACGACCTATACGCTGGCTGGAAACCTTATTGGGCACATTGTATTGATCGATGAAGAAATCGTGAATGTCTGTGTTGAGTTGAATTTTGATCCTGAATCTGAGGACATGATCCTACTGCGTCACATGATTTTGGCACACCACGGTCTGTTAGAATACGGATCACCAGTGCGACCACATCTGCTTGAGGCAGAAGTTTTACATGACTTAGACGAATTGGATGCTTCGATTCAGATGATGACAACAGCCGTGGAACACACGAATCCTGGCGATTTTTCTGAGCGTATCTTTGGGATGGACGGTCGGAATTTTTACAAACCGTTAGATGAAACGGATAGAGTACAAGATTAACTGCATACTGCCATTAATAGCAGGGGGTAATCATCGTGATTTCTAAAAATATCATTATCATCATGTGTATCGGTATTTGTTTTGCGATGTCATATTTGTTTGCTAGGCATTATCGGAAGTATCCTGATCGAAACTTTTATGGGAAGTACTTAACGAATACTGCTTCCTTTTGGTTTCTTACCATTGTGGCGACGGTCGGGCTGAGTTATTTGCTCATTAAGTTAATTATTTAGTTGCAGCAAAAAAGGATTGTGGAAAAGCAAATTTGCTTTTCCACAATCCTTTTTCATTTGAATAGGGTTACTTAGCTGCAGAAGTTGCGGATGATGTGTATTGTGATAAGACATCCTTCAGGTCAGAATCCTTGATGGAAACATTCCCGTTCTTCAATTCCTTAGCAATGACAGATTGTAAGACAGTACCGCCGTTGTTGGTGTCCATGTCTTGATCCCAAATCTGTTGTTTCAATTCTTTCTTGTGATCTTGCCACTTGCCCTTAGCAGGCTTGTTTAACATCTTGATAACGTAGTAGCTCTTTTGACCAGTTTGTGAATTGGAATCTTCAACTGGTTCCTTGGTGTATTCACCGTTGTTCAACTTGAAAGTTGCTTTTTTCAAAGAGTCGTCTACAGAAGTCGTGGCATTGTCGAATCCAGGAACTTTACCACCTTTGTTTTTGCTGCTTGAATCTTTGGAGAATTTTTTGGCTGCATCAGAGAAACTCATGCCACCGTTCAAGGCATCAATGGCCTTAGTAGCGTCATCTTTTGAAGTTGTAGCAATGACTGCAGTTGAAACTTTTGGCTGCCAGTCTTTAAATTGCTTCTTCATGTCAGAGTCGCTGATCTTAACGTCGTTTTTAACGGCTTCCTTCAGCAACAGGTTCATGCGAAGCGTATCCTTTAAGCCTGAAGCAGTGGTGCCTTGTTGTTGCAACATGCCATCGAAGCTAGAACCGTACTGCTTCTTTAACGTGTTGTACTGGCTATTAACTTTCTTAGTAGATACTTTGTCGCCATACTTCTTGTCCAATACTTTTTTGATGATCATTTGTTGGAGGACTTGTTTCCCCTGACTAGTGGTCTTCAGGCTTGAGTAATATTGGTCTTGAGTGATTTTGCCACCGTTAGTAGTCGCAACAGTCTTGCTACCACATGCAGCAAGGGACAGTGCCATTAATAAACCAGCTGGAACAAGTAACCATTTTTTCATAAATTAAATTCCCATCCATTTCATAATTTATTGACGTGACGCTAAATATACAAGGGCTATCTTACCATAAATCAAGGCAGACGTAGAATCTGCTGGTTAGCTTAAGGGAATATTTGGAATCATAACAGAGTGCGAGTCAGGCTGTTTTAGAACAGAGAGCGAACCAGCCCGGTAAGTCGCGAGCAATTGCAAGCGGGGCGGTAGGCGTCGTGAAACGACACCGGACGGTCAGCAGGCAATGCACAGCGGACTTGGGCTGGTGAGCTCGTTTCAGCCAAAGTGCAAGGGGAGTTGTTTCACGCAATAAAAAAGCGTGTTTAGGACATAAACTATCTTGTCCCAAACACGCTTATTGATTTACGAGCTTAAGTAGCGAAAACGTGCAATGCATCCCATGACCCTGTGCGGCGATGTTACACTCCAAGTGCAACACTTATTGAAATAAAAAATACCCATGACAGGG
>NZ_JQCB01000014.1:0-268 GCF_001437435.1 Furfurilactobacillus siliginis
CAACGCCATCTGAAATATTCTTTGATAAAGTGTTGCACTTGGTTTGACAGTTCGCTGCATTGCCTGACCGCCATCCGTGGGCCGAAAACGACCACTACCGCCCCGCTTGCAATTGCTCGGGCCATACCCGGGCTGCATTGCACTCTTATTTAAAACGTGGGACAAGAGTCAAGTCGCTGTGCAGACTACGACCGACCGACCGGATCGAAGGCCAATCCGTACGGTCGTTCTAGGTCTTGCTCACGACTTCCCGACTTTTGTCCCACTC
>NZ_JQCB01000014.1:479-38598 GCF_001437435.1 Furfurilactobacillus siliginis
ATCAGCAGCTACCGTGAAATTCGCCGATTCAAATCATCTAAATCTGCATTTAACTTGTCCAAACCTTCTTGCAACACCTTTTGATGAGCATCGGTTTTGAATTGAAACTTGTTCACGGATTTTCCAATTTCCGTGGCAGTTTTCTGCGCTTCGTTGGCTGTCTCTTCTAACCGGCTCAGCTTTTGCCGTAAGTTAGTTAAAGACGCCGTGAAGTTATGAATGCCTTCGATGAATTCACGAATTGGTGCAATTAGTTTTGTGAACATGTTAGGCCTCCATGTTAGCCTTGATCGCCGCTTGTAACTTTTGGTACTGAGCGTCGTCATAGTTGTCACTGTTATCTTTGAAGATCATCTTGAAGTCATCGTCATCCGTGTAGCGAGGTACCAGGTGAAAGTGAGAGTGGAAGACTGACTGGTAGGCGACGGTACCGTTGTTATTGACGATATTCATGCCTGTGATGGCAGGATTCGAAGCTCGAACTGCCCGTGCAATCTTTGGAATTCTTGCAAAGACTTGTTCAGCTAACGTTTCATCGTACGCAAAAATATCAGGGACATGTGTCTTTGGAATCACCAGCGTGTGTCCGGGAGTCCCTTGTGAAATATCTAGGAACGCTTTTACAACATCGTCTTCGTAGACAGTGTAGCTTGGAATATCACCTTTAATGATTTTGCAAAAAATACAATCGTCATCCAGCATTAATGTGTCCTCCTCATGTTTGTTACGTTAAGTTGATTATACACATTCTGAAAGAGAAGGGACAGTGGACGCCTTACTTGGCGAGTGTTTTATCATGAAGTGACATGGTTTAGATATGCTATAATCATCACAGCATTTTACGATGGAAAGGACGTTTTCATGAGCATTGAAATTGAACATTTAGTGGGCGGTTATTCACAGGTGCCGGTCCTAAAAGATGTGAACTTTTCCGTTGCCGACGGTGAGGTCGTGGGACTGATTGGCTTAAACGGTGCTGGAAAATCGACAACTATTAATCACATTATTGGCTTATTAACACCGCAACGCGGACATATTCGCGTTGGCGGTGTTGAGTTGATCAATGATGCGCAAGCGTATAAACAGCAAATTGCGTACATTCCTGAAATGCCTGTTTTATATGATGAACTAACGCTCGAGGAGACATTAACCTTAACGATGATGGCCTATGGCTTAGATGAACAAGCTACTTGGAAACGGGCGCATGAACTATTAAAGAAATTTCGTCTCGATAATAAATTGAATTGGTTTCCAGCCAACTTTTCAAAAGGGATGAAACAAAAAGTTATGATTGTGAATGCCTTTATGACTGAGGCACCGGTATTCATCATTGATGAACCATTTTTGGGTTTAGATCCTGTGGCGGTGCATGATTTACTGACGCTGATTGAAGACGCAAAGTCGCGCGGTGCTTCCGTGTTGATGTCGACGCATGTGTTAGCTAATGCGGAAAAATATTGTGACCGTTTTGTACTATTACATGATGGACAGGTGCGTGTCGCAGGGACATTACCAGAACTACAGGCTGCCTTTCCGGAAGCTGGCGACTCGTTAGAGGATATTTATTTGACGCTTGCAAATGGAGAACGGGATGCCAATGACTGATTTAAATCGTTTATTTGCGCATCGACTGTCGCGACATATTGGTTTTTTACTCAAATATCTGCGCTTAGTGTTTACCGATCATTTTGTCATCGCATTATTCTTCTTTTGTGGTGCCTTGGGCTATGCCTATCAAAGTGGCCTAAAAACGCTGATCAACGGTGTGTGGTGGGGACCAGCCTTGACGCTGTTTGTTTTAACGTTGACCAGTCAGTTGGGGCGCTTAGCAACACTGATTGAACCAGCGGATACAGTTTTTTTATTGCCTGCTGAAACCAAAATGCATGCTTATTTACGTCATGCACGCAATTATAGTTTCCTGATGGGATCACTCATGCAAGGCGCTGTTTGGCTGGTGCTTCTGCCATTTTTGGCACAGGGTGATCAGCTGTCATTTACCGCTGCGTTACTTATTTTAATAAGTCAATTGCTGGTGAAATTCAGCGTTATAAACGGACATGTGCGCCAGGCAATGTTGCAAACACGGCAAAGACGAGTGCAGCAGTTATTGTGGTCATGGGGCGTACCAGTGGTTACATTTACAGTAGCTTTGTGGGTGACACCTTGGCTAGGATTAGTACTGGCAGTCGTGAGCGCTGGTTGGTCGCAGTATCAACTTGGTCAGCATTGGCAAAAGGGCCAACTTGCTTGGCATCAGTTAGTAAATGATGAAGCGGCGCGAATGATGACTTTATATCGCTTCTTCAATTTGTTTACGGATGTACCACAATTGGCGAGTCAAGTTCATCGACGTCGTTACTTGGATCCAGTGTGGCGTCTAATGAGTGGCAAAAGTCGTAATCCATACCGGTTGTTGTTTACGCGTGGCTTGGGTCGCGATGGAGATGCCTTTGGATTAGTGATTCGGTTAACTGTGATTGGTATGCTATTATTAGTATTCATTCATAATCAGTGGTTGAGTTTGCTAATTATGTTGTTGGCTGTCTACCTGATTGGGTTCCAGCTGTTACCATTTTATCGGCAGTATGAAGGCAATGTCTTTACACATCTGTATCCGATTTCTGTGCAAAGTCGATTGCAGGCGTTCCGTCACGTGCTGACGATTATTTTAACTGGGACTGCGCTGGCATTAGTAGTAGTAGATGTTGTCGTTAACTGGTCGTGGCAGCGTCTAGGCATCGATAGTTTAGCGTTAGCCCTTGAATTAGTGATTTTTATTGGCTGGTATAGTCAGTTACGTTTAAAGAAAATGGCGTCTTAAGTGACCATTTAAAAAGGAGTTTTTAGTTATGCGTGTTCGAAATAAACCATGGGCAGATACATTGATTGCCGACAATGAAAAGGCGATTGTGCTTGAACCAGCTCAGTATCGGGGCCATTGGCAAGACCGCTTTGCCAGTCAACAGCCATTACATGTAGAGGTTGGTACCGGTAAAGGACAATTTTTGATTGGGATGGCAAAGGCACATCCAGAATTAAATTTTGTTGGAATTGAATTGCAAAAATCAGTGTTGGCAGCAGCACTGAAAACATCCTTGCCTGAAGAATTGACGAATTTACAGTGGGTGCTTGCTGACGGACAGGGAATTGAAAATTTCTTTGAACCAAGAGAAGTCGCAAAGCTGTACCTGAACTTTTCTGATCCATGGCCTAAAACACGCCATGAAAAACGTCGACTGACGTCAAAAACATTCTTAGCAAGCTATTCGGCAGTGCTGGGAAATGGCGGCAACATTCAATTTAAAACCGACAATCGACACTTGTTTGAGTACTCAATCATGAGTATGGCAGCGTTTGGATTGGATTTGCGCGAATTATCCTTAGATTTGCATACAGACGTGGCAGCTAGCGAAGGTCAACTAGAAAATATTGAAACAGAGTATGAACAAAAATTTGCGGCCAAAGGTCAACCAATTTATCGATTAGTGGCCCGCATTCCTGAAAAGTAAATATCAATCAAAATAGACAATCGGTGATCCAGCTTGCTTAACGCGAGCTGAATCACCGATCGTCTATTTTTTTGCAGGTCATCATTGCGTTACCCATGTGAGAGCGGTATAAATTACGTGACACAGTGAGTGGAGGACGAGTTATGAAGCGATGGTTACAGGCATATCACGCGCGCAATGGTGAAATTGCATTATTTTTTCGGGAACGGTCATTTGCCGCGGTGATTCGTCACGCGCTGACTATCTTATTTCCGTTTGTGCTATTGGACGTGTTATTAAATTGGTTAAATGCAGCCTGGCTGTCACCAGATGGGTTCTACTTTCAGATTTTCCATCTACCAGTTGGCAATAAAATAGTAATGATCACCGGTGACCTGTTATCAGATCTCGTAATCATGTTAAACGTGGTGATTAGTATTTGTGCGGCCTATTTAGTGGGCTATTATTATGCTGAATTCTTTCATTTAGATAAGATGACGACAGGATTAGCTAGTGGAGCCGCTTATTTGATTTTAAATTATGACTACCGTAGCCCAGATAATTTGTTCCTATTTGATAACTTTGGTTTACGAGGCTTATTTTTAGCTTTCTTGACAGGCATTATCGTTGGCCAAATTTTCCGGATGAAGTGGATTACACCGCCAGCAATGATGGATCCAATGGTCACTGAAGATGACCGTTTATTTCGTCGCTCACAGCGGATGTTTTTACCACTTGTACTAGTAGTGACACTCTTTGTGCTATTAGGCTGGTTAGTCAGTTTAGTTACTGTGCGCGGTCCACTGGGAATTTTAAATGAAGGGGTCGCTAGCATCACTTTAGGCAAGGCGACGACGCATGTTTCAGCGATTATTGGTTCCACCTTAGTAAGTGGGTTGTTGATGTTTATTGGTGTGGCCAGCCCGATTGCGCAGCCACGGTTAGCGACTTATACGACTTACGCAGGTGCTAACTATCAATTTGCGCAGGCGCATCACACATCCTTTGGGGCACCATATCCGATTACGCTACATACGCTATATGACATTTTTGGTAATATCGGTGGAATCGGCGGTATGTTAGCGTTAATGATTGCGATCATCTTAGTTGGGATTGTTCATCGGGAACGGCGATTATCCATGATGGGGTTGTTGCCGACGCTTTCCAACGTTTCTGGTATTGGCTTAGTTGGTATTCCAATGATTTTCAATTCGATTTATCTGTTACCAATGATTTTTGTGCCTGTGTTTAATATGATTGTTGGTGCCATGTTGATTAAAGCACGCATTGTGCCACCAGCTGTTTATCGAATTCCTTGGACGACACCGGGGATTTTGCAAGGTTACGCTGGCACAGGTGGGGATGTTGCCATGCTGGTCGTTTCCGTTGGTTTATTTATTATTGATATTTTGTTGTTCATTCCGTTTGTTAAGAACGAAAACAGGTTGCAGACATTGTTAATCAAGCGAGAAGAACGACTACGCGAAAAAACGGAGGCACGCCATGAAACAAGCAAGAACAGCTAGATGGTGGTGGCTAACCGGTGTGATTGTCTTTTTGGTAGTCGTTGGTGGCTTGACGGTTCCGTGGGTTAAACATACCGTGACGAAAACGCGTGTCATTCGACAGTCGCAAATGTCGCCGGTCATTTTTATTCCGGGCTCATCAGCGGGGCAAAATCGGTTTGATGATTTAATTAAAACAATTAATTCTGGGCAGGGACTTACGCCTGGAACTGGTCGTCGGGCAGGAGCCCCTGTGCAACACAGTGTGGTTAAAATCACGGTGAAGGAAAATGACCAGTTACAGGTCAGCGGTCAAGTTCGTGCTGGTGATAACGCGCCATTTTTCGTTGTTGCCTTCGCGAATAATTCAGATGGCTACCCGAATATCAAACGCCAGGCGCGGTGGTTTAACATTGCGTTTAATTACCTAGCTAAAACGTATCACTTTAATAACTTTTCCGGATTTGGTCATTCAAATGGTGGACTGGTTTATACCCTGTTTTTGGAAGATTACTTTAACCAGTCACAATACCGTATGCATGAACTGATGATGTTAGGCACGCCGTTTAACCTGGAGGGCAAGGATCAGGATAAACGTGTGGCGATGCTAGATAACATGGTCGATAACCGTAATAAACTGCCAAACTCACTGAATGTGTATTTGGTGGCAGGGACGGAGAATTACACGAATGATGGCATTGTGCCGGTTGAAAGTGTATATGCCGGCAAGTATGTGTATCAAGATCAGGTGGCTCATTTCACGGAGCTGACGGTAACTGGGAGTGACGCTGAACATTCTGATTTGCCGGAGAACAAGCAAATCGTGGGCCTGATGTCACAAAATTTACTGCAGTTTCAAAATCGGCAACGGCGACCGGACAGTGGCACCACGAATCAGAAAAAAGATAAAATGCTGGATTCGGATCAACAAGGTTCCGGTAATTCGCGGAAGTAGTCTGTTTAGGTTTGTGAATCAAAAAAATTGGCTCTGAGACAAATGCACTTGTCTCAGAGCCAATTTTTTAACGAGAGTGGACATAGGATAGAATGTACCAGAAACTACTTTTGTTTTACGAACTTAAACAGTGAAAATGTGGGTCAAACGTCAGGTTGCTGTGCAGACTGTGAGTGATACCGGAATCAGTATGGCAGTTTTAAATCTCACTCGCATCTTCCTGGCGCGCGTCCTTTAAACGTTATCGGTCACGACTAAACTATCTTTCCAAACGTCAACAACTTTTCCTGATTTTGAATCAGCCAGAAAATCGTACACGATTAACTGACCATCCTCATGCTTCATGACACCGCCTTGATAAACCATGGCCTGTGTGCCAAACCGCTTAAATGGAACTGGATGATGCTCGATCCAGGCCCCATCAAGTGGGCCTGACTTACGAAAAGAAGCTTTGACGTTTGTTAAAATATGATCGGGATGTTTAAACTGCCGAGTGCGCACGAATGCGCCAATTCCTAGACCGGCAGCAATTCCCATGCCAGCTAGTAAGGTTAAGTGACCTGCTTGTTGTTTGCGACTCACGAAAAGCGCCTCCTAGACATTTCATCAGATTTGTTTTCACACAGTGTACACCAACTGCCCAATAGATGAAAATGAGGGCACGTATTGACCAGCGTGACAGGAGAGGCTAAACTTTAACAATGACATTTATAAACGGAGGCAAAACATGCTAATCGCAAGTATGAACCAACAAGCATCACCTAACGTTTTAGTAACCATTTTGGCACCAGACGTGGCGACGCAAACAGTTACGATCAAAGACGACGTGGCTCGGGTATTTGACCCAGCAACTGATAAGACGCTCGGTTTTAACTTTTTGCAGGCGGATGCAATTGATGCATCGTTAGTAACGAACGGTCCAGTAACGTTAACTGAAGCGCAGGTGACTGCTTTAAACAAGCATTTAACAGCGGTTGGATTCGCACCTGAGTTGCTTGCTGACAATGATGCAAAATTCGTCGTTGGGTATGTTGAAAGTGCTGAGCCACATCCAGATTCAGATCATTTGTTAGTAACAAAAACACGTGTTGACAATGATGAATCGTTACAGATTGTCAGTGGCTCACCGAATATGCAGGCTGACATTTACGTGGTCGTTGCAAAGGTGGGTGCTTTGATGCCAGACGGCGGGATTATTTGGCCGGGTGAATTGCGTGGGGT
Source organism: Furfurilactobacillus siliginis (assembly GCF_001437435.1). GTDB lineage: Bacteria > Bacillota > Bacilli > Lactobacillales > Lactobacillaceae > Furfurilactobacillus > Furfurilactobacillus siliginis. The sequence goes on from NZ_JQCB01000014.1 coordinate 7,652, forward strand.
ATCGTCAAATGGTATGATTACCAGTGGTCGCGAACTTCATTTACAAAATGCACCGCAACAAAAAGGTGCCTTGATTCTGCCTGAGGACTTTGCAAAAGTGGGCACACCTTTTGATTTTGACAAAGGTAATACGCTTTTTGCCTAACACAAACGTTTAGGCTAGTGTATACAATCATGAATTTGAATTGATTTGGGAGGCTGTGGCCTTCCTTTTTTAGTAAGTGAATGTTTGCCGAAAAATAGACTTAAATTTAGGTGAGATTGAATAATGAAACATTATGACGGGCCGACTTTCTTCCGGCAGCATCCGGAAGCACTTCTTCAAGCACGTGAACGAAGACAGCAACGTGCTTTACCAGCGAAAGCAAGCGCTGCAGCACCAGTTGAATCAGCAGCACCAGTGCGTTTTGGCAATGACGAAGTTGAAATGGATCGCGATACTGCTAGTATGTATGCTTCTCAGCAGGCGCGGGCGATTCAACAAACAATCAAGCCACGCGTTCATGGATTACGCCATGCAACTAGTGTGGCAACTGATGATGAGGCTTATGTCTCTGCGGTTGCTAAACCATATTCCACGGCGTCTGTTGCTTTTTCGGAGGCTGAAAAACCAGTCGCTAGCAGTTGGGGACAAGATGACTGGTCACATTCTGACAGCACAGTCGAGATTAACAGCGTTTCAAATGCAACCAGTTTAGTCAGCACTGCTGTGCAACCAGCTTCACTGGCAACGGTGACGTCGATGAGTACAAGCAACAGTCAATCGACCTCGGCCGCGTCAATGACATTAGTGGAAAGTGAACTTCCGACGACAAGTGCTGTCACAAAGCCACTACCGGTTATTCATTCATCAGCCGAAGTAACGCACAGTAAACCGGCACTTGGGCATGGTCTAGCTGATATTTTAAATGAAGAACAAAATGGTCAAAAAGACTTGGCTTTATTTAATCATGATCACGCTGATTCTGATGAAGAAGCAACACCAGTTATCGACGCATTACCCAGTGGGCGAACGTATGCCAATGAGGGTGATAAAGATCTTCTGACGTACCATTTCCCAGATTTGGATTTATTAGAGCCACCTGTTCAACGAAACGAAGAAAAGTTGGATGCATGGATCGAACAGCAAATTGATACGCTTAATGCGACATTAAGTAGTTTTAATGTCGATGGGGAAGTGGTCGACTATACGGTCGGACCTACTGTTACACAGTTTCAAGTACGTTTGGGACCGGGCGTACGGGTCAATAAAATCACCAACTTACAAGATGATTTGAAGATGGTTTTGGCTGCTAAGGACATTCGTATTGAGGCGCCAATTCCTGGTAAATCGACGGTCGGCATTGAAATTCCAGATTTGAAGTCACGTCCGGTCATGTTGTCAGAAGTGTTGCGTTCAGATGCGTTCCAAAATAGTTTGTCGCCCTTGACGGTTGCCTTAGGTGTTGACTTGTTTGGTCAGCCACAGGTCACAGATTTAAGAAAAATGCCGCACGGTTTGATTGCTGGGGCTACTGGTTCTGGTAAATCTGTGTTCATCAACAGCCTGCTGATGTCGATTTTGTATAAGGCAACGCCACAAGAAGTTAAGCTGATTTTAATTGATCCAAAGGCCGTTGAAATGGCACCATACAACGGTATTCCACATCTGCTGGCACCTGTGGTTTCTGAACCACAAGCAGCCGCAGCCGCCTTAAAATGGGCGGTTAATGAAATGGAAGAACGTTATCAACGCTTAGCTGCGGCTGGGGCACGGAACATTGAGCAATACAACGACAAGGCTGAAGCGAGTGGTCATCCTGAGCAGAAAATGCCGTACATTTTGATCATTATTGATGAACTGGCTGATTTGATGATGGTAGCGGCTTCGGAAGTGCAAGATTACATCGCACGGATTACGCAAAAGGCGCGGGCCGCGGGGTTACATCTGTTAGTGGCCACGCAACGTCCATCTGTAGATGTTGTGACAGGAACCATTAAGAATAATATTCCAACACGAGTTGCATTTATGGTTGCAAGCCAGGTGGATTCTCGTACCATTTTAGATACTGCCGGTGCTGAACGTCTATTAGGACGTGGTGACATGTTGTATCTTGGTAATGGTAAAAGTCAGCCAATTCGGCTGCAAGGGACGTTTGTGGATGATGAAATTGATGCGGTGACAGCGTTTGTACGCGAACAAATGGCACCACATTATGCGTTTGAGCCTAAGCAATTATTAGCAACTGAAATTGCAGCTGAAGATCAAGATGACCTGTGGCCAGAGGTTTTGACGTATATCGCGGATGAAAAGACTGTATCGACCTCTAAGTTACAGCGGGTATTTTCCATTGGCTATAACCGTGCGGCAAACCTTGTTGATCAGTTAGAGGGCAATGGTTATGTCTCTGCTCAGCAGGGGTCAAAACCGCGAGAAGTCTTTCTAACACCTGAAAAGCTTGCAACAATCACTGAAGATTAAGTAAAAGTCGCGTTTTCACCTGTAAGTTCCACCAGAAAATTGGTACATTATAGTTAATTATTAAAAAATGTTTGTAGTATGAAGGAGCCCAATAGTCATGAATAACACAGACACAACCTATTATTTCGTCGGGATCAAAGGATCAGGAATGGCGTCGTTGGCGCTAATTTTGCATGACCGTGGTGATCGTGTGGAAGGATCAGATATTGATCAATACACGTTTACACAACGCCCATTGGAACAAGCTGGAATCAAGATTTACTCATTTGATCCTGCCAATTTACATGAAGGGCTAACGGTTATTGCCGGAAATGCGTTCCCTGATACGCACCCTGAAATTGTACGGGCCAAAGAACTTGGTCTGACAGTTGTTCGTTACCATGAATTTTTGGGTCAGTTAATGAGTGGATATACCAGTATTGGTGTTGCAGGTGCGCATGGAAAAACCAGCACGACTGGTCTGTTAGCACATGTATTGAGCGGTATCGCACCAACAAGTTACCTCGTTGGTGATGGCACTGGAAAAGGAACGCCTAACTCACGCTTCTTTGTCTTTGAAGCTGACGAATACCGTCGTCACTTCTTGGCTTACCACCCAGATTATGCCATTATGACAAACATTGACTTTGATCACCCTGACTACTATAAGGGGATCGACGATGTGTATGATGCGTTTGAAACGTTTGCTGGGCAAGTTAATAAAGCCATTTTTGCATGGGGCGATGATCCAGAACTGCGTAAGTTGATTGCAAATGTACCAGTTTATTATTACGGTGTTGGTACTAATGACGACATTCAAGCTCGTAATATCAAGCGGACTACAAAGGGCTCAAACTTTGATGTTTACATTCACGATGAATTCATTGGCAACTTTGAAATTCAATTGTTTGGTGAACACAACGTGCTAAATAGCTTAGCGGTCATTGCTGTGGCGCACTTTGAAAAGGTTGATATGGATGACTTGCGCAAGGAATTATTGTCGTTCCAAGGGGTCAAACGACGCTTCTCAGAACGTAAAGTAGCTGACATGACCATTATTGATGACTACGCGCACCATCCATCTGAAATCAAGGCAACTATCGATGCCGCTCGTCAAAAGTATCCTGATAAGGAATTAATTGCGGTGTTCCAACCACATACCTTTACTCGTACGATTGCGTTGATGGATGACTTCGCCAAGAGCCTGAACTTGGCTGATAAGGTTTATCTGACAAACATCTTCGGTTCCGCTCGTGAAAAGACCGGTACGGTTTCTAGTGCCGATCTTGGTGCGAAAATCGTTAAGGGCGGCGAAGTGCTGACTTTAGATAATATGTCACCATTGCTTGATTTTCACGATGCAGTGGCAATTTTCATGGGTGCCGGTGACGTGCAAAAGTATGAACGTGAGTATGAAACTTTATTGAGTAATTCAAGTTTGAATAAAAACTAGAGAACAGAGCAAAAAAAGACCCAGGTGTTTCCGAGCAAGAACAAGGACGGTGGTAGGAGCTTTAGCTCCGGACAGCGGCCAGGTTCTGCGCAGGAAACAGGGTCTTTTTTTGCGTTTTGGATGTATGAAAGGCAACTCCCCTCCGAATTATAAACAGCACAGGTCAGATGAGAGTGAGACAAAAGTCGGGAAGTAGCGAGCAAGACCTAGAACGGCCGTGCGGCTTGGTCTTCAATCCGGTAGGTTGTTCGTCCTCTGCACAGCGACTTGACTTTTGATGCACGTTTCCGCTATTGAAACCTAGAGAACAACAATGGGTCTGTGGACATAATTAGTTATGTCCACAGACCCATTCTGTAGTTATCGTTTTCCCCATACGAGCCACCCAAGCATGCCAATAATAGCGAGTACGATCCAGTAATACCGTGCTAGAAATTCCCAACCATTCGTAATTGGCTGATAATACCATTGCCGCCAACGATGATTCTCGTGCCAATCTTGATCGGCTTTATCTGGAGTTGTCGCTTTTTTTATGGCTGATTTTAAGCCAGTATCGGTTTGCGGATGTTTGTTTAGTACCAGTTCGTCAAGATCAACATGGAGTACTTCCGTCAGTTTAACTAAGCTGGTTAAATCGGGAGTGGTTTCACCGTTTTCCCATTTTGAAATTGACTGACGCGAAATATTGAGCTGCTCGGCTAAGTCGCTTTGCGATAACTGGGATTGTTTGCGAAGCTTGATAAGATTTTGTTGAAAGATTGTGTTATTCATAAACACACGTCCTTTTCGTTAGGTTGATTTCATAGTAAGGAGCGCGTGAGAAACACGCTAGCACTGATGATGGAAAACCGAGTTGCATTTATGCCCGTAATGTTAACAAAGCCTATTAAAATCAGTTATTGGGTATAACAATTATCAATGAGTAACAGGTGTTTTGGAACCGCTAAATTGAAGTAACACTAACCCAAGTGTTTCAAAAACGGCAATCATAATAATCATTGGCATGGCAGTGTTAGAGCCAAATAGTCCGACCAACGGCGAAGCAATACCGCCGACCAGTTGTGATAAAGTTCCTAGCACAGCCGAAGCAGTCCCAATGTTTTTGCTCGTACTTTCCATCGCGATTGCCGTGGTGATCGTACTATTGAAACCGACGAACATAACAACGACCCACAGTGCAACCGTAAATACGATTAAGCTATTAATGGTAAGCGCGTTTATGGCGAGCACAATACAACTGACTAAAGGCATGAAAAATCCTAAACGGGCGATATTTTGTTCGCTTAGATGGCCGGAGATGCGACCTGCCAACTGGCTCCCTAAGGCGATACCCAAACCATTGATGGCGTAAATGACACTAAAGCCAGCGGTGGATAGGCCGAAATCCTTTTGGAAGATGAATGAGGAATCTGCGATGTAAGTAAATAAGGCACCGTAAACAAAGGCCAGCAACGTAGCGTTCAACATAAACCGACCATTGCCCAAGACAGATTTGAAATCTAGCTTTTCAGCTGGACCCTGTGAAATGGTTGCCGTTTCAGGTAAACCAAAGTAACTGGCAGCAACGAGCAGGGCACCAATAAGTGCAAGTGTTACAAAAATCGATTCCCATGGGAAGATAGTGACTAGCCCTGCGCCTAAGATAGGGGCAATCACCGGAAAGATGCCGTTGACAGTCATCAATGTGGCATAGAACTTTGTCAGGCGTTCACCTTCAAAAAGATCACGAGCAACTGCCCGGGATAGAACTTGGCCGGCTGACCCTGCGAGACCCTGTAGCACTCGTAGGACTAAAAAAAATGTAATGCTATGAACAAAGATTAGCGCAATCGACGTTAAGGTGAAGACAACCAGACCAGCTAAAAGCGGTTTGCGGCGGCCAACACGATCACTCCATGGACCAATGAATAACTGACCCACAGCCATACCGATTAAACAGGCACTGATACTGGCTTGAACTGCGGCCGATGAGGTATGTAAGTTTGCTTGGATCTGTGGGAGAGCGGGTAAATACATATCTAAGGACAAAGGACCAAAGGCCGATAAGGTACCCAATAGTAAAATTAAGAAGGCACCAGGTTTGGGTAACGTTTTTTTCACTTGCATGTTTGTCTGAACTCCCTATGTGTTTGTTTGCTATCCAACCATTTTAGCTGTCTATGACTGAAATGACTAGGCGGGAGCATAAGGAATTGTAAAGTTGCAGGTTTCGTGTGTGAAACGCTTGCGTGTTGGTATGAATCTGTTAGAATACAACCAGATAAAGATTAGTCAGTATTTGTCAAACAATAATTTGAAATGAGGGATTTTCGTGAACAATAATGAATATCAACAGCCTCGTCGCGAAGTGAACAGCCAGGCGTCTGGGTTATCGGCCTTTATGAGCCGCGTCTTTGGTTACATGGGAGTCGCCGTTTTAGTATCAGCGATCGTTGCTGTTCTAGCCGGTGTCGTGTTCGCTAACCAGTACTTTGGTTTCTTAGCCGCCAACCGGTGGTTTATGTGGGTGCTAATCATTGCTGAACTTGGTTTAGTAATGGGTAGCAACTTTCAGGCGAATCGGAACCCAACGGCTGGGTTAGTCATGCTAATGGGCTTTGCGGCCGTTAATGGCTTGATGTTATCGACCATTTTCATCCAGTATGCGAGTGCAACGATTTTCTCTGCATTCTTTGCATCAGCCGCTATCTTCGGTGGGATGTCATTTTATGGGGCGACAACGCATCGTGATTTGAGCCGGATTGGCACGCAAATGGGCTTTGCACTGTTTGGTGTTATCATTGTGAGCTTAATCAACTTGTTCTTACGTTCAAGCATCATTAGCTTCGTGTTTAGCTTTATCATTGTGGGGATCTTCGTCGTGTTGACTGCTTGGGATACACAACGGATGCGTCGCGTTTATGAACAATATGGGAATCAAGTATCATTAGGTGGTTTAGCCATCCAGGGCGCACTTCAGTTATACCTTGATTTCATCAACATCTTTATCAACATCTTACAGATCTTTGGTTACGGTGGTAATCGTAACTAGATAACCAGGGGCGTGTGCAGACAGAATTACTTTTGTCTACGCACGTTTTTTTGTGCGTGCAAGGCGAAACATTTTTTTATGAATATGTTGACGTATGCTCACACATGCATGTATTATAATCAACGAGGTGATGAAATGTCAGTTGAACACGGTTCTGATGAATGCAAGCAGTTGATTAGAGATAATGTGGACATTGATTTTTTCCGAACTGTCTTTGATCCGGTACGTAGTGAATTAATTGTTTTTCTCGCCAGTAATGGTGAGATGACGGTAGGAGATATTGCAGATAACTACCCACAAAACCGATCTGTGATTTCACGGCACTTGGACATCATGTTTCGGTACAACATTGTGCAACGTAGAAAAGAAGGTCGGGAAGTCTACTATCAGATTAATCGCGATTTGATTGTTAGCAAGTTCCAACAAACGTCTGAAAATATGACAGCACTCATGAATCTTAAGTGAGCATGAGTGTTTTTTATTTAAATTATAAGTGCATTTGTGTGCACTAATAATCATAAAAGGAGATTTAACAAAAATGGCAAAAGTATCAAAACAGTGGTGGATTCTTGGAATCGTAAGTTTAACGGTGTTCATGGCAATGTTAGATATCACCATCGTGAACGTGGCATTACCAAGTATGCAAAAGGCATTTTCAGCTAGCTTTACAGAAATTCAATGGGTTTTAAACGCCTATACGTTGGTCTATGCCGTGATGTTATTACCGGTATCAAAGTTGGGCGACATTTGGGGTCGCAAACGTGTTTTCTTATTGGGTTTGGCCGTTTTCACGATTGGCTCAGTTGCCAGTGGACTAGCAGGGGATGACACGTGGTTGAACATCTTCCGTGGTCTACAAGGTGCCGGGGGTGCAGCCATGATGTCGTTATCGTTGACGATTGTAACGGCGTCATTTCCACCAGCCAAGCGAGGCCTTGCACTGGGAGTCTGGAGCAGTGCCGTGGGTCTTGCAAGCGCAGCTGGTCCATTGATTGGCGGTGCGTTGGTTGATGGCTTCGGTTGGCGGTCAATCTTTTTAGTTAATTTGCCCATCGGGCTTGTCGTCATCTTTTTAGGGTGGATTTTAATTCCAGAAAGTAAGCTGCTGAAGAATGAATCACTAGATGTGATCGGTGTTTTACTGAGTGCAATCTTCATCTTTAGCATGGTTCTGGGTTTGATTCAAAAAGAAATGCACAGTAGTTATAGCTGGACGAATTGGCACATTATGGGCTTGTTTGGCCTTAGCCTGGTGTCTTTGCTCGCATTTGTTGTGACTGAGCGCACCGTCAAAAATCCAATGATTGATTTGCACGTGTTTAAATCCACATCATTTGTTGGTGCCAACATTGCGGCGTTTACGCTAGGCGCTGGTTTATATGGTGGTTTTACCTACTTGACGATTTTGCTGCAAAACTACATGGGCTATTCAGCCTTTGAAACAGGCGTCAAAATGCTCTACATCAGCGCATTTACACTTGTTTTAGGACCGCTAGCTGGGATTGTCTCTGGTAAGATTGGCAATCGCTGGTTGATTAGTGGCGCCTTGTTAATCGGCGCAGCAGGTGTATTACTGATCAATCATTTAGTTAAAGTACCGTTTCAATGGCAGTCACTGTTTTGGGGATTCATTCTGCTAGGGATTAGCAATGCATTGGTAAATCCACCAATTTCAAATGTGGCGATGAGCGCTGTTCAAAAGGACGAAGTTGGCATGGCGTCTGGTATCTTAAATGTTTTTCGTCAAGTTGGGATTTCATTTGGGGTCGTCGTGTTGGGCATCAGTTTGAATGCTGGCTATAAAGATCAATTAAGTGATGGGTTTTCACAGGTTAGTTTGTTGCCTGCACCGATAAAAACACAGTTGCTGGATGCATTGCAGAAGGTCGGTGCAGTAGGTGGTCGGCGCGTTTTGGAAAGCAAACAAATTGCGCCGTTCAAACAATTACCGGTATTTAAACAGGTCGCCGATGTGGTCGATAATGCCTTTAAAGTTGGGATGCAACATACCACGGGACTCATTGCGACCTTGTTGATTATTGGGGCAGCCGCAAGCTTGGTAATGATTAAACGTGATCCACAACCAAAGTAGTACGCAGCGGAATTTGATTTTCGCACAATTAAAGATTGCAAATAAAAGTGGGTCTGAGGACATAGCTAATTATGTCCACAGACCCATTGTTGTTTTCTGATTTTCAATAGCGGAAACGTGCGCCAAAAGTCAAGCCGCTGTGCAGACTACGAACAACCTACCGGGTTGAAACCCAACCCGTACGGTCGTTCTAGGTCTTGCTCACGGCTTCCCGACTTCTGGCCCACTCTCTTTTTGTGATCATATAGCAGTCAAACGTAAATCTTAGTGCAATGTGGATGAATGCTTGGATTGCCCTCCAAAATGAGCTGTAACAACACCTAGCAGTTCGAATCCAGCAATGACTGCCAACATTGGTATGGCATTACTGGCGTTAAAAAGGCTGACCAAAGGGGATGACAATCCACCGATGAAGAGGGATACAGCACCTAAACCAGCAGAGGCTAAACCGATGTTGTCGGTCGTACTTTCCATTGCCAAAGCAGTTGTAATAGTTGTGTTAAAACCCATGAAAGTGACAATCAGAAATAAGCCAAGCATAAAGATCACGGTGTTATTGAGCGTAAATGTATTAACAATCATGACGACGGCTGTGAGCAGCGGTGCTAAAAAGCCGAACCTGACCAACGCTTGATCACTAAATGAGCCAGATAGCCGGCCAATCAGTTGGCTCCCCAGTGCAAACCCGACACCATTTACAGCATAAACGAGGCTGAATTGACTGGTAGACAGGCCGAAACTTTTTTGAAAAATAAAGGAAGAATCTGAGATGTAGGCAAAAAGTGCGCCATAGACTAAGGCCAACATCAGCGTGTTTAACGTGAAGGCACGATTCTTTAATAGCGGCATGAAATCAAGTCGCTGTGTCATGGTTGCTTTGGGCGTAATCGTTTCTGGTAAAACAAAGAAACTGATGACGGCAAGCCATGCGCCGATAATGGTGAGCGTGATGAAGAGTGATTGCCAAGAGAAGAAGGCGATGAGTGCCGCGCCTAAAATGGGTGCGATAACGGGAAAGACACCAATCACAGTCATTAGTGTGGCATAGAATTTGGTCAATCGAGGGCCTTCAAATAAATCGCGTGCCATTGCCCGGGATAAAACTTGACCAGTGGAACCTGCAAGACCTTGAACGAAACGAAGAACCAAAAATACGATAATATTATGTGCAAAAATGAGGTCAAAGGAAGCAAGCGTGAATGCAATTAAACCGGTCATAAAAGGCAGCCGCCGACCAACACGATCGCTCCATGGACCAATTAAGAGTTGACCCACAGCCATGCCAATCAGGCATGTGCTAATGCTGGCCTGCACCGCACCGGCGGAGGTGTGCATGGTCGCTTGAATGTTTGGCAGTGCAGGCAGGTACATATCAAGGGATAACGAGCCGAAGGCGGCAAGTGTACCAAGTAAAAAAGTTAAAAAGCGTGATGGTTTGATTTTCTGAGTTTGTGTCACTAATTTTCTCCTAACGTTGTTTGTAATATACGTGTGGTGTCTGTCAAAAACACCAGTGATAAAAACACTACGAACGTCTTCCGGAATAAATAAAACGTCGTCGCGTTTATTGATTGTACATACAACTATACGAGAAAAAACAAAACTGTCAATCTTTTTTTATAAGCATTGCCGTCATCCCTGGTCGAATCGTGGTGTGTAAAGGGTAAATTTGGTAAACTAGAATCATTAAAACGACAGAAAGAGACGGCCTTATGAGTGAACAATTAGAATTATCACCGAAGAAAAAGCTGCTATTAATTGACGGAAACAGTGTGGCTTTCCGCGCATTTTTTGCGCTGCACTCACAATTAGATCGATTCACCAACCACGATGGCTTACATACCAACGCAATTTATGCCTTTAAGACAATGCTGGATCACGTGATCAAGGCAGTTCATCCTGATAAAGCGTTAGTTGCATTTGATGCTGGTAAGACAACTTTTCGGACGGCTAAGTACAGTGATTACAAAGGTGGTCGCTCGAAGACACCAGAAGAATTATCTGAACAGATGCCGTACCTACGTGAGCTGCTGACTGGCTATGGAATCAAGAGCTATGATCTGAAAGATTGGGAAGCTGACGACATCATCGGGACCCTTGCACGCGAAGGGGAAGCCGAAGATTACCAGGTAATCATTGTGACCGGTGACCGCGATTTGACGCAGCTGACGACTGATAAAACGACCGTTGCCATTACGCAAAAAGGTGTTAGTGAAATTGAATACTACACCCCAGCGCACGTGCAGGAAAAGTTTGGTCTGACACCAACACAGATCATCGACATGAAGGGGCTAACCGGTGATACCTCAGATAATTATCCAGGGGTGACTAAAGTTGGCGAAAAAACAGCGATTAAATTACTTACGCAGTTTGAAACTGTTGAAGGTGTGTATGAACATCTAGACGACATCAAGCAGAGCAAGATGAAAGATCATTTGATTGAAGATCACGATCAAGCTGTGATGAGTAAGGACTTGGCCACGATTCGGACCAATGCACCATTGGCAGTGCACTTAGCGGACATTGATTATACAGGTCCAGATTTAGACAAGCTGATCAGTTTCTACAAGCAAATGGACTTTAATAATTTTTTGAAGCAGTTACAGAATGCTGGGTTGAGCCTTGATTTAGGGGACGAGACGCCTGAACAAACATTAAAAGATATTTCTTGTACGGAACTAACTGCCCATAATTTGGATTTGTTAGCGAATTTTACGGATGAAGTTAGCTTCATCTTAGAAATGCCCGATGAGAATTATCATTTGAGCACGTTTGCAGGGGTTGTTGTTACCGATGGGAAGCAAACATTGGTTAGCCGCGAGATTGACTTATTACAAACAGCTGAATTTAAGGCACTATTAGAAAACGACCAAATCAAGAAAAATGTATTCAATGCGAAAGCACAGTATGTTGGGCTGAATCGGTTAGGTGTGAAGTTAGCAGGTATCGACTTTGACCTGTTATTGGTTTCTTACCTTTTGGATACCAACGACAATTCCAATGATTTAGGCAGCTTGGCACAACAGCATGGTTACGTGGAAGTAGAAACAGATGAAGCTGTTTATGGGAAAGGTGCTAAACGTGGCCTCCCAGATGATGACACCGTGTTCTTCAACCATTTAGCGCGGAAAGCGTTGGCCATCCAAAATCTCCATGACGATCTGTTCAAGGAATTGGCAACTAACGAGCAAACTGACTTATATCGCAACATTGAATTACCACTGACATTGGTTTTAGCCGATATGGAAATTGCCGGTGTCCGGGTGGATACAGATCAGCTGATTGCCATGCGCGAAAAGTTCAAAGAGCAATTGGCCACGTTACAACAGACGATTTATCAAGAGGCTGGTGAAGAATTCAACATTAATTCAACCAAGCAACTTGGGGTGATTTTATTTGAAAAGATGAAATTACCCGTGATCAAGAAAACAAAAACTGGCTATTCAACGTCGGTTGATGTCTTGGAACAGTTAGCAAGTCAGGTCCCAATTGTCGAAAACATTCTGGCTTATCGGGGATTAGCAAAACTACAGTCCACCTACATTGAAGGTTTACTAAAGGTCGTTCACAGTCGAGACCAAAAGGTGCACACACGCTATCTGCAAACATTGACGCAAACAGGGCGGTTGTCGTCGGTTGATCCTAATTTGCAAAACATTCCGATTCAAACGCAACAAGGACGCGAGATTCGGAAGGCGTTTGTACCGAGTCATGAAGGCTGGCAGATTTTTTCTTCGGATTATTCACAAGTGGAACTGCGTGTTTTGGCGCACATCACAGGGGATGCAAATCTACAAGAAGCCTTTCGTGAAGATGAGGATATTCATGCTGCAACTGCGCGGCGAATTTTCGGGTTAACTTCAAACGACGAAGTGACACCTTTAATGCGGCGCCAGGCGAAAGCAACGAACTTTGGAATTGTGTACGGAATCAGCGATTATGGGTTGTCACAGAACCTTGGTATTTCACGTCAGGAAGCTAAACAGTTCATTGAAACGTACTTCCGTGAATATCCAGATGTTAAAAAATATACCGAAGATGTGGTTACCCAGGCTCAAAAGGATGGTTACGTAGAAACAATCACGCATCGTCGTCGTTATTTACCAGATATCAATGCAAAGAGCTTTAACCAGCGCTCATTTGCAGCGCGGACAGCGATGAATACACCAATTCAAGGCTCAGCAGCTGACATTATTAAAATCGCAATGATTAACATGCAGAAAGCCTTAAAAGACGCCGGTTTAAAGGCGACGATGCTGCTACAAATTCACGATGAATTAGTCTTTGAAGCACCACTTGAGGAAATCCCTAAGTTGGAACAGCTGGTACCTAGTGTGATGGATTCAGCTGTGAAGCTTGCAATTCCATTGAAGGTCGAAAGTGCCCATGGCGATTCCTGGTATGATGCCAAGGGGTAGAAAGTAAGATGTGGAGGCAAAAGAGATGCCAGAATTACCTGAAGTGGAAACGGTTCGCCGTGGTTTAACGAAGATGGTGGTTGGTAAGACAATCACTGGGATTGACGTCTTTTATCCGAAAATGATTTTAAACGGCGTGGATGATTTTGAAACACTGTTGCTAGGACAGCTTCTAACTGCTGTTGATCGGCGTGGGAAGTACTTGTTGTTTCGATTTAACGGTGGGCTAACGATGGTGTCACATCTACGAATGGAAGGCAAATACTTCACCGCACCGGCGGGAACACCAGTTGATAAACATACACACGTAATTTTCCACTTCGATGATGGGCAGGATTTGTGTTACAACGATACACGTAAATTTGGTCGGATGATTGTCGTCAAAACAGGTGAGGAAAACACAGTTGGTGGATTAAAAACATTAGGACCGGAACCGACGCCGGAAACGTTAAGTGTCGATTATCTAGTTGCTAAAATGGCGAAAGGTCGTAAAGCCATTAAAACCTGGTTGTTAGATCAAAATAACGTGGCCGGACTAGGTAACATCTATTGTGATGAAGTGCTGTGGTTGTCGAAGATTCATCCGGAACAACCTGCTAATTCGTTGACACGACCGCAAATCAAGCGACTACGTGAAAATATCTTTGCCGAATTGACGCTCGCTATCGAACATCATGGAACAACCGTGTTTACTTACAGTGCCTTTGGTCATGCAGGCGAGTTTCAAAATGAACTGCATGCTTACGGGCACGTCGGCGAGCCATGCGAACGGTGTGGTGCTGTCATGGTAAAAATCAAGGTCGGCGAACGCGGCACAACGTACTGTCCGAAAGAACAAAAGCTGCTTCCAGTAAAGAAGGCGACCTTGTGACAACTGTTATTGGATTGACCGGTGGGATTGCCACTGGTAAGTCGACAGTGGCGAAAATGTTAGCTGAGGCTGGGGCAGTTATTATCGATGCAGACCAAGTGGCACATGCGATTGTGGAACCCAAGACACCGACGCTAGCTAAGTTAGCAACGGTATTTGGTGACACAATTATGGATGAGAACGGGGCGTTAGATCGTCATGCCTTAGGTCCAATTGTCTTTCAGGATAAAACACAACTTGAACGTTTAAATAAAATTATGCAACCGGTCATTCGGACAACAATTATGCAACAAATAATGGCAGCCAAGGCGCAGCAGTCAGAGCTAGTCGTGCTGGATGCCCCCCTGTTATTTGAACAACATTATGAAAATGATGTCGATTTAATTGTTGTGGTTAGTGTTAGCGCCAAGATGCAATTACAGCGTTTGATGCATCGAGATCAGTTAACAAAGGTGGCTGCCAAGCGTCGCATTAAAAGTCAATTATCGTTAGCAAAAAAGCGACAACAAGCTGATATTGTGATTGATAACGGTGGTTCTGTTGAAGCGACCCGTTTACAAGTGGTAAAATTGCTTGAAAAAGTCCGTCAGCAAGCGGATGCAGGCAACATTTAAAGGAGTTTATAAACTATGCAGTGTCCACGTTGTCATCACAACGACACCCGGGTGGTTGATAGTCGACCAACCGGTGAAGGTCAAGCAATTCGTCGACGTCGCGAATGTGAAAAGTGTGGTTTTCGCTTTACGACTTTTGAACGAGTTGAAGTCGCACCATTACTCGTCATCAAAAAAGACGGTACGCGTGAAGAATTTAGTCGCGATAAGATTTTACGCGGCATCATTCGGTCTGCGGAAAAGCGGCCAGTCACCATGCAACAAATGAACGCAGTCGTTGAGAAAGTTGACAGCAAGGTTCGCGCACTCGGCGAAAATGAACTGTCCAGTCAATTGATTGGTGAATACGTGATGAATGAGCTGGCTGATGTGGATGAAATTGCCTACATTCGGTTCGCCAGTGTTTACCGCCAATTTAAAGACATGAGTGTGTTCTTGGATGAAATGAAAGAAATGGTCAACCGTGATAAAAAGGCTGGTCGAACACGCTAAAAGGAGAAATAGACGTGACGCTTGAGCAAACACCAAAAGTAACCCCGCGTACGGGGATGATCAGTATGTTTCCACAACACGTGGCGTTTGCAGATGAAGCGTGGCGCTTATTGTATCAGCCAATTTTAGGCGGAGATGCGTTTAGCATCTATAGTGCACTGGAGTCATTTGCCTCTGCGCATCCGCAATTGTCGCAACGACAACAGCACAGCTTGTTATTGGGGTGGTTAGGAATTGATGTTCAGCATTTTGTGACTGGTCGGAGACGACTAGAAGCAGTTGGACTGGTGGAAACCTACTATCAAAGCGATTCAGTGGGCGAGGTATTTGTGTACAAATTGCGGTTGCCACTAGAGGCCAATGCATTTTTAGCAGATGACTTACTGAGCGTGTTGTTATTACAGACAGTGGGTCAAGAACGCTATGATGCCTTAGTAGCACACTTCGAACAACCTGAAATGGATTTAACAGCATTAACCAACGTTTCGGCAGACTTTTTAAGTGTCTATCGGGTCAGCAATCACCAATTGGCACAGCGTCCGGCAGAAATTGCTGACGTTGCTTCGACTGGCGCGCGGTCGGAAGCAACAGTGATTGATTTCAAGCTGGTGGCAAACTATCTGAAAGCAGAATATGTTGATTTGGCTTCAGTCATGGCTGAACAATCATTACTTGATGCCGAAGCACAGCTTTATGGTTTTACTGAGCGGGAACTCGCCACGCTTATTGTGAAAGCTACCAGTGTGACGACAAATAAATTTGCTGTTAACCGCTTTAAAAGCCTAGCTGCCGAACAGTTTCATGCACAGCAGCCAGCACTGACAGTAACGGAAGCAGATGCGCCAGCTGCGGCAGTAACACCAACTGATGATAATCAATTAAATGCACTGGTCGCAGCGGTTAAAAGCTATGCACCAGCCGATTTTTTGGCCACGTTAAAACAAGAGAAAAATCAGTATGTAACAGATGAGGAACAGCGTATATTAGCGAAATTCATGGCGCGTAAGGTGTTTGCGCCCAGCGTTGTGAACATGCTGATTTATTATTTAATTAATGATCGTGATCAAAATGTTCTGTATCAAAATAGCCTAGACCGAGTTGCAAATGATTGGTCCAAGGCAAAAGTTGCGACACCTGAGCAGGCGGTCACGCACATGCGTGATTATGCGCAAGCACAGGCAGAACGGCAGCGTCAACGACAAACTAAGCAACCAGCTAAGTCACGCGAACAGTTGCCGGATTGGAACGAAGCGCCTGCAAGTGAAGCTTCTGTAGACGATAGTAATCGAATTGCAGAATTAAGGCGCCAGCTAGATGATGCTAAACAGAACCGGAAGGAGGAATCATAATGCAAGATTTAGGACGTTCCATGCAAGAATTATTGAATCGGCAGCAATTAAATTCCGACTATCAACAGCTGATTACGAAGGCTGTGAAGGATTCTGAGGTACAACAGTTTATTCAAGCACATCAAGATGAACTCGCTGATGATGCACTGGATCGTGGTAGTTCAAAGCTCTATGAATTTGTTAGCCAACGCGATAAGTTGCGCGCTGGTCAGCAGGTGTTTGCACCAGGGTATGAACCTAAGCTGGTAATCAGTGATCACTATATTGAAGTGACTTATGTACCAACTGAAGAAACATTATTAACGCAAAAACGCGCATTGCTTAAGAAGCGCGTGCGTGCTGTTTCGATGCCTAAAATGATCGAACGGGCCTCGTTTAATGAATATGACATTGATGGGGATGCAGCCAATAGAAGTGCAGCGCTGAGTCAGGCGATGCAATTTGTGGCTGATTATTCGCAAAAGCCACGGGAATTTCATCAAGGGTTATACCTGTACGGTAACTTTGGTGTGGGGAAAACATACTTGTTGGGCGCTATCGCTAATGAACTCGCGACACTGGGATATGCCAGTACACTGGTTCATTTTCCGAGTTTTGCTGTGGAAATGAAGAATTCCATCGGTAAGAATAATGTTGCTGAAAAGGTTGAGGCGATTAAGGTTGCCCCAGTATTGATGATCGACGATATCGGCGCGGACTCGATGAGTTCATGGGTGCGTGATGAAATTTTAGGTGTCATTTTGGAATATCGGATGCAAGAGGAATTACCTACCTTCTTCACATCGAACTTTTCGATGGATTTATTGTCTGACCAACATCTATCTGTAAACCAAAAGGGTGAAAAGGAAGACGTCAAGGCTGCACGGTTAATGCAACGAATTCGGTTCCTGAGCCATGAAGTTCGTGTTGTCGGTCCTAACCGGCGACCACAATAAAGTTAGTTTGTTTAAAACAGTCGACCGTGGGTGGACTGTTTTTTTTGTGGCTCTAAATCGGAATATCTGATGTGAATCGGTTATTTTTGAATTAACATTCGTATATAGAGGGGATAATGAGCGAAATAAATCAAAAAGTTCGGTTATGAATTCGTGTTTTACATGATTTTGTAAAAGTGCTACGATAGTATTCGTTCTTCTTCAGAAAATATCCGAACAATCATCGACGGCCGTCAGCGATTATTCACCCAAGGAGCAATTATTGTGAACAAGAAGCTAAACCAGTATTTTATGATTGATGAATTGAATACGACAGTCCCTCGCGAAATTCTCGCAGGATTTACAACATTTATCTCCATGGCCTACATCTTATTTGTGAATCCCAGTGTGTTAGGCGCAGCAGGGGTTGATAAAGGCGCTGTGTTTACGGCGACCGCTTTGGCCAGTGCGATTGGTTGTTTGTTGATGGGGGTCTTGGCACGCTATCCGATCGCGACGGCGCCTGCACTTGGTATCAACGCATTCTTTGCTTATTCTGTGGTTATTGGTATGAAAGTGCCATGGCAGACCGCCTTTGCTGGTGTGTTCGTCGCTGCCTTAATTTTTCTAGTGATTACGATTTTTCATTTGCGGGAAATGATTATTAATGCGATTCCGGCAGATTTAAAATTTGCAATTTCGAGTGGAATTGGGCTGTTCATTGCCTTTATTGGATTACACGACGGTGGTTTGATTGCCGCAAATAAAGCAACGGTCGTTGGGTTAGGATCATTTTCAACACCGACTACCTGGTTAACGATCTTTGGGTTGTTATTGACGTCGGTGTTGATGGTCATGCGTGTGCCAGGTGGGATCTTTATTGGAATGCTAGCAACTTCAGTGCTTGGTTTGCTTACCGGATTGATCGCGTTACCACATCAGTTGTTGGCACCGGCGCCAAGTTTGGCTCCGACCTTTGGTGTTGGTATCAAACACATTGGCGATATTAACTCTGTGCAAATGTGGGTGGTCGTGTTGACCTTCTTACTAGTTACCTTCTTTGATACCGCGGGGACGCTGGTTGGTTTAGCGCAGCAGGCTGGTTTCATGAAGAACAACGAAATGCCACGGGTCGGAAAGGCGCTGATGTCAGATTCAACTGCCATGTTGGCTGGCTCAGTGTTGGGGACATCACCAGTTGGGGCCTATGTTGAATCATCTGCGGGGATTGCCGTTGGTGGTCGAACTGGCTTGACGGCGATTACGACCGGGGTAATGTTTGTCCTGGGCATGTTCTTTTCGCCACTGCTGACAGTGGTGACACCACAAGTGACAGCGCCCGCGCTGATTATCGTTGGCGTGTTGATGGCGCAAAATATGGCCAAGGTCGCTTGGACGAAGATGGAAATTGCCATTCCCGCATTCTTGATCGTGCTGGGCATGCCACTGACGTACAGTATCTCCGATGGCTTGGCACTTGGCGTGATCACGTATCCAATTACAATGATTGCGGCTAAACGTGGTAAAGAAGTACACCCGTTGATGTATGTCTTGTTCTTTGTGTTCATCGGTTTTATGTGGATTCTGAACGTAAATCATTAATTGAAAGAAGCATGAGAGTGGGACAAAAGTCGGGAAGTCGTGAGCAAGACCTAGAACTGCCGTACGGGTTGGGCTTCAACCCGGTAGGTAGTTCGTAGTCTGCACGGCGACTTGACTTTTGTCCCACGTTTTCTCTATTTAAGTTCGTACATCAAACAGCGAGTTTGGGACAAGATGCCTTATGTCCCAAACTCGCTGTTTTTTATACAAAGCTGAATAATTGACGGACTCGTGATAAATAGATATCATACGTATATAATATGCATAAAGATGATTGGACGCATAGGTGATGAAATGCCGATGAAACCTCGTGAGATGGTAAAACTGCTGAAGGCACATGGGTTTATTGAAAAATCACAAAATGGTTCCTCACATTTGAAACTGATTCATCCTGAGTCGCATAAGACGGTTATTGTGCCGATTCACGCAAAGGAATTGGGTAAAGGATTGGAACATGCCATTCTAAGAGAAGCTGGTATTGAATCGTAAATTTAAAAGGGAGATTCTTATGGTCGATAAAAATATGGTGGTTTATCCAGCAATCTTTTCGAAGGATGATGACTTTATCTTCGTCCGCATTCCAGATATTGATGGTGGTTTAACACAGGGCAGTGATTTGATTGATGCTGTTAAGATGGCGGAGGATGCGATTGGTATCTTGCTGGAAGATAAAGTTGAATATCCCACGCCAACCAACATCGATGAATTGCAGTTAACAAAAGGTGAAACGGCTGCTTTGATTCCGGTTGATCTAGCTGCTTATCGACGCAAGCATTCGAAGACAGTGCGCAAAAGTGTGACAATTCCGGACTATTTGGATCGAATTGCGAAAGAGCAAAAAATTAATGTTTCTGGTGTATTAACCGAGGCATTGAAGCTGCGGTTGGGTGTTTAAAAAAGAGTTTTCCCAGATAAGTGTGCGTGTAATAAGGAAAATTTCTTTGAGTAATGTTTAGAGAAATCATCGACGCTTAATTGACATCGCTAAATTTTGTGGTTTAATAATGTTTATAAGCCAATCAGACATGGCGGGTTATCAGTTGCTCAATAGAGAGTGTGTTACTTGGTGAAAGACACATGGACAAGATAAGTCGTTACCCCTGATTCAAGCGTTCGGTGAACAAGCCGGGCCGATTGACCGCGTTATTGGTCACAAGAGGCAGTTATTGAGCGTGCCAGCTCTAACTGTGAATTTTGGGTGGAACAACGTTAATGACGTCCCTAACCGCAATTGCGGTTAGGGACTTTTTTTGTTTTCGGGGTGCTACTAACAAACGGAGGAGAGATACTATGGCAGAAATTAAGATTACGTTTCCAGATGGTGCTGTAAAGCCCTTTGAGGCCGGTGTTACAACCGCTGACATCGCTAAGTCAATTAGTATTAGTTTGGCAAAGAAGGCTGTTGCCGGAAAGTTTAACGGTGAATTGGTGGACGCAACCTTGCCATTGACCGCTGACGGTAAGATTGAAATTGTGACCAAGGATGCACCTGAAGCATTGGATGTTTTACGTCACACTGCTGCACAAATCTTGGCCAACGCATTGCACCAGCTCTACCCAAGCATGCACTTTGGTTTAGGCGAGGCCAACGAAGAAGGGTTCTTCTTCGATACTGACAATGCTGAACATCAAGTTAGTTCTGATGACTTGGCTGCTATCGAAGCCAAAATGCACGAAATCGCTAAAGCGGACTTACCAATCACGCGCGATGTATTGGCTAAAGCTGATGCATTGAAGTTAGTGGACGGCGATCCCTATCAGGCACAACTAGTTGAACAAGCAGCAGCTGCCAATGACGGTAACGTGGTTGTTTATCGTCAAGGTGACTTTGTTGACTTGAGCGATGGTGTGCAATTGCCTTCGACTGGTAACGTCAAGATTTTCCAACTGTTATCTGTTGCTGGCGCGTACTGGGAAGGTAAATCATCTAACCCAATGCTTCAACGGGTTTATGGAACAGCTTTCTTTGATCAAAAGGCAATGGACGCTGATGATGTTCGCCGTAAAGAAGCACGCGAACGTGACCACCGTGTGATCGGGAATGACTTAGACTTATTCTTCGTTGACCCAAAGGTCGGCGCCGGGTTACCTTACTGGATGCCAAACGGTGCTACCATTCGTCGTACGATCGAACGGTACATCATCGACAAGGAATTACAACACGGTTACGAGCATGTTTACACACCTGTTCTGATGAACCTAGATGCCTACAAGACGTCTGGTCACTGGGACCACTACCGTGAGGATATGTTTCCACCAATGGACATGGGTGATGGCGAAATGCTTGAATTACGGCCAATGAACTGTCCTAGTCATATTCAAGTGTACAAACATCACATTCGTTCATACCGTGAATTGCCATTGCGGATTGCCGAATTAGGGATGATGCACCGTTATGAAAAATCAGGTGCCCTATCTGGTTTGCAACGAGTTCGTGAAATGACCCTGAACGATGGTCACACGTTCGTTGCCCCTGAACAGATCCAAGATGAATTCAAACGGATCCTGAACTTGATGGTTGAAGTGTACGCTGACTTTGATATCAAGGATTACTCATTCCGGTTGAGCTACCGTGACCCTAAGAACACCGAAAAGTACTTTGCCAACGATGAAATGTGGGAAAAGGCACAGAAGATGTTGAAGGGTGCCATGGATGACCTTGGCTTAGACTATGTTGAGGCTGAAGGGGAAGCTGCTTTCTACGGTCCTAAGTTGGACGTGCAAACGAAGACAGCACTTGGTAACGAAGAAACATTATCAACCATTCAATTAGACTTCATGCTGCCTGACCGTTTCGACTTGCACTACGTCGGTGCCGACGGTCAAGAACATCAACCTGTGATGATTCACCGTGGCTTAGTGTCAACGATGGAACGGTTCACGGCTTACTTGACGGAAATTTACAAAGGCGCTTTCCCAACTTGGTTAGCACCACATCAAGTTTCCATCATTCCAGTTAGTGAAGAACATCAAGGCGACTACGCTGAAAAGTTGCGGAAACAATTGGCAGCTGCTGGCGTTCGAGTAACGGTTGATGACCGTAATGAAAAGATGAACTTTAAGATTCGTGATGCCCAAACCCACAAGATTCCATATACGTTGGTTGTCGGTGAAAACGAAAAGAATGACGAAACAGTGTCTGTCCGTCGTTATGGTGAAGACGATTCTGCTGTTGTCGCAAGCAAAGATTTCTTAGCTGAAATTTTAAATGACGTGGCTTCATACTCACGTGCGAACGATTAATCAAAATGAATTAAGAATGTTCAAGTTTTGACTTGACGGCTCCTTATTAACTGTCTATTATGAATACAACATGTTGAACCTTTAACGTAGTCCTGTGAGGCTAGTAAGGTGCCGGCGGTGTTCACTAAGGACGGATGAAACTGTGCTTAAAGTCTGAACACTAAAAGACCACTTACCTTCAGGTAGGTGGTCTTTTTTTGTCGGTGACGACGTTTGGGGAACGCGTGAAATCAAAGGAGGCACTTGCTTTATGGCACAGCAATCTTTTCATGACGACACGGCGGTATTAGACATCCACGATCGACCTAAGTTATTGGCGTGGATCGGGTTATCCTTGCAACACATGTTTTCAATGTTCGGGTCTACGGTGATTGTGCCGTTGCTCGTTGGTCTCAGCCCTAGTATTGCGCTGTTTTCGTCAGGCGTGGGTACGTTATTGCACATCATGATCACGCAGCGCAAGATTCCGGCGTACATGGGCTCCAGTTTTGCATTCATTACACCCATGTTGGCGTTGATGAAAACGACTGGATATCCAGGCATTGGTCAGGGTGTCGTCGCAGTCGGCGCCGTGTATCTAATTGTGGCATTCCTGATTGGCATGATTGGTTCAGGCTGGGTGGATAAAGTGCTGCCACCGATTGTCGTTGGCCCCATCGTAATGGTCATTGGCTTATCGTTGGCAGGGAGTGCTGCAACTGACGCCATGATGAAAAATGGGCATTACAACCTGACCTACTTTTTAATTGCGCTAGCGACGTTACTCATGGCGATTTTCTTTAATATGTTTTTGAAGGGGTCGCTGGGATTGATTCCGGTGTTGCTGGCCATCGTTGGTGGGTATTTGCTGAGCGTGGCTGTCGGGATCGTCAATTTACATGAAATCGCCGTGGCTCCGTGGTTTAAATTGCCAGACTTTCAAGTACCAGGCCTAACGTATCATTTTCATTTAGAATGGGGTGCCATCATCACGATTGCACCGATTGCGTTTGTCACGATGACAGAGCACATGGGGCACATTATGGTGCTGGATAATTTAACCCATCGTAACTTTTTTAAAGATCCTGGTTTAAATCGAACTTTGGCAGGGGATGGAACAGCTTCGATTGTTGCCGGTCTGATTGGTGGACCAGCCGTGACTAGCTACGGTGAAAATATCGGCGTCATGGCGATCACTAAGGTTCACAGTGTCTACGTGTTGATGGGTGCAGCGGTATTTGCCATCATCTTTGCCTTCATTAATAAGCTAAACGTGTTGATCATGGCGATGCCGCTACCAGTCATCGGTGGAATCAGTTTTCTATTATTTGGTACGATTGCTACGAGTGGCGTCAGTGTGTTGATCAATAACCATGTTGATTTAAATCGCAAACGAAACTTGATGATTGCATCGTCAGTCATGGTCATCGGGATTGGTAATGCCTATCTGCAATTAGGTAGCTTTCAATTTACTGGCTTAGCGTTCGCAACGGTGCTCGGGATTGTGTTAAACTTAATTCTGCCGCAGGAAGCTGCTAGTGAAAAAGAAGCAGCGCAATCACATTGATTGTCAGGTAACGCTTGACAGTAACGTGGACGTTCTGTAGACTATATAACTGTTGAGAAAAGCAGAAGCACCCGCTTCTCGCCTTGGGAACCATGTTGCCGGGCTAAAGATGAGTTGAACCACATCAGTTCTTGGTGTGGACAGCGGGTGGCTTAGGCCGCCCGCTATTTTTCTGTTTACATCTCTTCATTGTTGATTCGTTAAGAATTTATGGAGGTGAATACCATAGCTCAAGATACTTTGGTAAATGACGCAATCCGTGCTCGTGAAGTACGGTTGATTGCTGCTAACGGTGACCAACTTGGTGTGAAGCTGACCAGTGAGGCCCAACAGCTTGCAGATGATGCAAACTTAGATTTGGTGCTGGTGGCTGCGAAGTCCAAGCCACCTGTTGCCAGAATCATGGATTATGGGAAGTACCGCTTCGAGCAACAAAAGAAGCAGCGTGAAGCACGTAAGAATCAGAAGACGGTCGAAATGAAAGAAATTCGGCTTAGTCCAACGATTGACGACAACGACTTCAATACCAAATTGAAGAATGCACAAAAGTTCCTGTCAAAGGGTAACAAAGTGCGGGTTTCAATTCGGTTCCGTGGTCGGGCGATTACGCATAAAGAGATCGGTCGCGAGGTGTTGAACAAGATGGCAGCTGCCACTAAGGAAATTGCCGATGTTCAACAACACGCAAAAATGGATGGTCGGAGCATGTTCTTAGTGCTTTCGCCCAAGCCAGAAAAATAGGGATAAACAACTTTAGGAGGAAATTTTCATGCCAAAGCAAAAGTCAAACCGTGCCGCTGCCAAGCGGTTCAAGAAATCAGCCAAGGGCGGCTTCATCAGTGGTAACGCCTACACAAGTCACCGGTTCCATGGTAAGACCAAGAAGCAACGTCGCCAATTACGTGGTACTAAGATGATGGACGCTACAACTGTTAAGACTTACAAGAAGTTGTTGTTGACCAAGTAATTTTTTAACTAGAATCTGACCAGACTTGGTCAATTATTGGAGGATACAATTATGCGTGTTAAAGGTGGAAGTGTTACTCGGCAACGTCGCCGTAAGATGATCAAATTAGCCAAGGGTTACCGTGGCGCAAAGCACATTGAATTTAAGGTTGCTAAGCAACAAGTTTGGAAGTCATGGACTTATGCTTACCGTGACCGTAAGACAACGAAACGTAACTTCCGTAAGTTATGGATCGCCCGTATCAACGCCGCTGCTCGTCAAAACGACATGAGCTACAGCAAGTTGATGCACGGTTTGAAAGAAGCAGGCGTGGAAGTTAACCGTAAGATGTTAGCTGACTTGGCTGTTACTGACCCTCGTGCTTTCACTTCATTGACGAAGGAAGCTGCTAAGGCTTTAAAGTAAACCATAAAAAATAACCGCTGATTGAGTTTTGAAACTCGTCAGCGGTTTTTGTTTACACTTTTTTTGATGATGAGCGCTGGTGTGGCGGCATTTCGAATATTTCACAGCAAAATATAATTTATCGTTCGGTTGTGGCTGTTGACCCTGTACCCATAGACCTGCTAAATTAATAACAATTTATTTGAGGGGGACTTGATCATCATGACAGACTGGAACGAGAAGTTTGCGAAGCAGGGATTAACGTTTGACGATGTATTATTGATTCCAGCAGCAAGCGATGTGCTACCTAACCAGGTAGAATTAGGGACGCAATTAGGAAAGAACCTAAAGCTGAACATTCCCATTTTAAGTGCCAGTATGGACACGGTTACCGAAGCACGTTTAGCCATCGTAATGGCGCAACAAGGTGGCTTGGGTGTCATTCATAAGAACATGAGCAGTGATGATCAGGCCCATGAAGTTTCAACAGTTAAAGCGACAGCGGTTGATCTAGAAGCAACGCCAATGGCAGCTGTTGATGCTAAAGGACAGTTGTTAGTTGCAGCAGCTGTCGGTGTGACGGCCGATACCTTTGACCGTGCCGATAAGTTGTTTAAAGCAGGCGCCGATGCCATTATTATCGATACTGCTCATGGTCATTCAAAGGGTGTCTTAGACAAAATCGCCCAGATTCGTGAACACTATCCAGACCAAACCTTGATTGCCGGAAACGTGGCGACAGCGTCTGGTACGCGCGCATTGTTTGAAGCGGGTGTCGACGTTGTTAAAGTCGGTATCGGACCTGGTTCAATTTGTACGACACGGGTTGTTGCTGGTGTTGGGGTGCCACAAATTACCGCTATTTCAGATGCTGCGCAAGTTGCAGAAGAATACGGCAAGCAGATTATTGCCGATGGCGGGATCAAGTATTCTGGTGACATTGTGAAGGCGCTAGCTGCTGGTGGTAATGCCGTTATGCTCGGCAGTATGTTAGCAGGAACTGACGAAGCGCCTGGTGAAACATTTACAGCTGATGATGGCAAGCAGTACAAGACCTACCGTGGCATGGGTTCATTAGCTGCCATGGAACATGGTTCTTCTGACCGGTACTTCCAGAGTAATGTTAAGGAAGAAAAGAAGCTGGTCCCAGAAGGAATTGAAGGCCGGACGGCTTATAAAGGCGCCGTGGCCGATGTCTTATTCCAAGTGATTGGTGGTTTACGTTCAGGAATGGGCTACACCGGTTCACACACTGTTGATGATTTGATTCAGCATGCACAGTTTGTCCAAATCACCAATGCCGGTTTGATTGAATCACATCCGCATGATGTCCAGATTACGAAAGCAGCTCCCAACTACAAGCGCGGCTAGGCCGAGGCAAGGAGAAAACATGCAAACAGTTGACCAAACAAAATTTGATCGCGTGCTGGTCCTCGATTTTGGGAGCCAGTATAACCAATTAATTACGCGCCGGATTCGTGAATTTGGCGTCTACTCAGAATTGAAACCACACACCATGACCGCTGCTGAAATTAAGGCAAGTGGTGCCAAAGCCGTAATCTTTTCTGGTGGCCCAAATAGTGTTTACGGGGACGATGCCCTAACCGTTGACCCAGCGATTTATGAGCTCGGCTTACCGATTCTGGGAATCTGTTATGGTATGCAACTGATGGCCAAAGATTTAACTGGCGGCGAAGTTGTACCGGCCGATGATAATGGCGACTACGGACAATCAGCGATGCAAATCGTTGATGCAACGTCACCATTATTCGCTGGCCTAGATGCCGAACAAAAAGTGTTGATGAGTCATGGTGATTATGTAAAGACTGTGCCAGCAGGTTTTAGTGTTGTTGGGACGGGCGAAAATTGTCCCGTTGCAGCAATACAGGATGTAGATCGTAAGTTCTTTGGCTTACAGTTTCATCCAGAAGTTCGACTAACGGAACACGGTAACGACATCTTACGACACTTTGTCTTTGATATCGCCGGCGCGACAGCGAACTGGACGATGCGCGATTTTATTGACCTGCAAATTGCCGAGATTCGTGAAACCGTTGGCGACAAGCGTGTTCTGTTGGGTTTGTCTGGTGGAGTCGATTCCAGCGTTGTGGCCGTATTATTGCACAAAGCGATTGGTGATCAGTTGACCGCAGTGTTTGTTGACCACGGTCTGTTGCGTAAAAATGAAGCAACGCAAGTAATGACAAGCCTGCAAGGTAAGTTTGGCGTGAACATTGTCCAAGTCGATGCCAGCGACCGGTTCCTTGGTGAATTAGCCGGGGTGACGAATCCAGAGTCTAAACGAAAGATTATTGGTAAAGAATTTATCGATGTGTTCAGTGAGGAAGCACGTAAGCTGGATGGGGTTGAATTCCTAGCGCAGGGCACGTTGTATACCGACGTGATTGAATCCGGTACAGATACAGCCCAAACCATTAAGTCACATCATAATGTTGGTGGGTTGCCTGATGATTTGCAATTTAAGTTGATTGAACCTCTGAATAAGTTGTTTAAAGATGAAGTGCGTGAGTTAGGCGAACAGTTGGGGATGCCACATGATCTTGTGTGGCGCCAGCCATTCCCAGGACCTGGGCTGGCAATTCGGGTGATTGGTGAAGTGACGCCTGCTCGGTTATCATTGGTCCGTGAATCGGATGCAATCCTGCGCGATGAATTTGCCAAGGCTGGTCTGGATCAGACAGTCTGGCAGTACTTTACCGCTTTGCCAGGAATCCGGAGTGTCGGTGTGATGGGCGATGGGCGGACTTATGACGAAGCTATTGTCGTGCGTGCTGTAACTAGCATCGATGGGATGACCGCCGAATTTGCGGAGATTCCCTGGGCGGTGCTGGGTGAAGTTTCTGCGAAGATTGTCAATGAAGTGCCGGGGGTTAATCGGGTACTGTATGACATCACGGGTAAGCCACCTGCAACGATTGAGTATGAATAGAGTAAAACTATATGAAAAAAATAAATTATAAAAGTGTTTTTGAAAAATTGTTTGGTCCTTTAAAGAGTATAGCTGCATTAGATGCATTATTATTTGGCCTTTGGATACCTGTTTTTACACTATTGCTAATAAGACTTGGATATAGTCTATCGAAGGCTACCGTTGAGTTGCAGCACTCAAACAGCTTTCCGTATGCGGGAGCTCTAATAGGAATAAGTTTTTCAATTTCATTTCTTTTAGTCTTTTTAAGCACGTTTAAGTTGAAAGTCTCCAAATGGTATTTACTATGTTTTTCTAGCTTTATGATTAGTTTTACGTCTATATTATTTTTAGGTGGGATCCGGGGAATATTATCGACATTCGCAGAATTTTTTTTAATTTTCATCTTTTTACTAGCGGTTTTAGTTAATTCAGTTGTTTTTACTATAGAATCTAAAAAATACTTACGGCTATTAAAAGAGGCAGATAAACTATCAAAATTAGATTATTTAAGTTTTTTTATTGCTTTATTAGCGATATTTATTGCCGTTTTCTAGATTAAAAATGTATTTAAATATAATTTAAAAGAGTCTAAACAAAAGTGAAATGCCCCGTAATTGTTAGAGAAATAGATCTAATAATTATGGGATTTTTTTGCACAAAAAAGACGACCACAAAAATGATCGCCCTGGAATGATTCCCTGCGGATAAGCACGGAACTTTATTAGCGTACCATAGATTGCATGATTTAAAATTTTTTCTTGCCCTGAAGTCGACTTCAGGGCTTATCGTAGGCTTCGTTTAAAAGAATACTTTTATAGGAGCGTACAATTATGACAGAAAAAAACGTAATTATCATCACCGGAGCTTCATCTGGCTTTGGCCAAGAAGCCGTTAAACAATATGCAGCAGCGAATTATCGCGTCATTGCGACTATGCGGAATCTGGATAAGGCAGATCAAAGTTTTCGCGACAATGAAATGATTGATTTATATCAGCTCGATGTGACTGATGCAAATCGTGTGACAGAAGTCGTCAAACAGGTTCATGAAAAGTATGGGCACATTGATGTCTTATTTAATAATGCTGGCTATGATGTTTCTGGTGCCTTTGAGGAAGTAAATCCCAAGAATGCACGCAATGAGTTTGAAACAAACTTCTGGGGGCCAGTAAACATGATCAAAGCCGTGTTACCGTTTATGCGAACACAGCGTCGCGGGCATATTTTGAACACATCTTCAGTGGGCGCGTATGTAAATCTACCGCTGATGGCTTACTACAGCGCTTCTAAGTCAGCGTTGCTGAGCTTATCGACGACATTGAGCAAGGAGGTCGCACATTTAGGCATCACTGTGACTGATGTTGAACCTGGTGGGTTTAATACAAACTTTTCCCAGAACGCTGTTTATCCACAAGCGCAATTAGATGATTACAAACCGGTTTATGAGGAAAGTGCCCGAATTGTTGCAAACATTATTATAGAAAAAGGGCTTGGCGACTTAACGAAGGCCATTGGCTTACTCGTTAACACAACCCTTGATGCTGCGACGCCAACACATCTAGTTCTTGGCTTGCAAGGCTACCTGGATGCGAGTGAAGCTTTGAATCATCTATCTGAGAGCCTAACTGCTAACTTAAAGGCAACCTTGTCGACAGAACCAGATCAAGCGTATGCAAATCCATTACAGTTTGCCTATGCTAACGCAATTCCTAGCGAACGCGAACAGCTAAAAGAAAATTTAATGGACTTAGTAAATGACTTTCAAAACGGGCAGGAACTAGATAGTGCTAAGATTGCAGTTGTTAAGCAGCAAATTAAGCCAGACTACCAAGCACAATTTATGACGATGCTCGCTGCATTTTAAAGTCAGCGAGGAAACTAGGGGAATACGATGACTGAAAACAACCATGTTCAGAATGCGAAATCGATTAATGAAGTTGCTCAACAGTTTTCAACGAGTGTGGACACATTAAGGTTTTATGACCGCGCGGGGTTATTCCCGCACTTGCAGCGTGATGAGCATGGTTATCGTAAGTTTATGCCAATTGATCTGCAGGATTTACAAACAATTATTTGTTTCAGACAAACTGGGATTGGCGTTTCTGAAATTGCTGTTATCATGCAAGAAATCGATCGTGATTCAACTGAACAAGTGCAACACAAACTCGCTGTTCTAGGCGAACAACGACAAAAATTGTGGCAACAATAGCAACAGTTGGACATAGCCTTGCTGACAATTGAGGTGAAGGAAGATATTTATCATCATGCAGATAGTGATACGCCTCATGAATTGTATTTACAGCAACGTTTGATGGACTATATGATTGAGCATTCAGTGGATGACAAGGTCATGAAATCGCTAGTAGACCACTATTTTGAGCTGTCGGCGAGAGAGAAAAAATTACGTTTATCAGAGATTATCACGCAAACAAAACCTGCATATAAAGAAACAATTCAAGAAATCCTGAACTACTATCTATAAGTTAAATAAAATTCCTCAGCGTCACCGTTTATTACGGCGACGCTGAGGAATTTTATGCTGATTAGGTAGATTGCAAATTTAATCCGAATTTTTGGACAAATTTGTCAGCATAACCTGAT
>NZ_JQCB01000015.1:0-30533 GCF_001437435.1 Furfurilactobacillus siliginis
TCCAAAAGTACTAGGCCCTAATTTAAAAAGCCATTGATAATGGATCAAAAAAGGCCATTAGGGTATACCCTAGCGGCCAGGTTTTTACTTATGCACGACTTTAAAAGTTTCACAGATACATGGAATTTCATCTGTGAATACTTTTCCAGCCTGATAATATTCCTTTTCAAAAAAATCTTTATGACCCTTTCGCCAATATTTTAAGCTTCGATTTCCTTCACCTTCAAGGTAAGCATGATCAGCTGTAACTTTGTTAAAGTTTTTGATTTCAACTCGCTCTGTCTGTGTAATACATACAGGTGCTCCTGAACCGTCTAAAACAATACTGTAAGTACCTACTTTGGGTTTAGGCTCATCTTTTTCGTACAATTCCAGAGCAGGAGTATGGCTGTTTTTTTGCTGGCGGGGCTGCGGGCTTTTTGGTTCAACCACCACACCATCTGCGAAATCTGCCTTAGAAACCGGAGGGTCTTTTTTCAAAAGGCAAATTATAAGCTTTCTCAACAGACAAACAGAATTTTCTTGACAAACGCTAATTCTATAACATATAATATGAATGAATAAATTTTATATTCATTTTTAAAGAAGGGACACAAATTGATAGATAAAAAATCTGCCATTTTTAGTGCCGGACGAGATTTATTTCTTTTGAAAGGGTTCAAAGCGGTAAATGTGTCCGATGTAACAAAGCAAGCTGGTACGAGCGTGGGGACATTTTACAATTATTATCAATCAAAAGAAGAGCTTTTTTCAGATATATACCGTGAAGAAAATGAAATGGCTAAAAAGGCTATTATGGATGAGTTAAACCTAGATAATGACCCCGTTAGCATTGCAATTTCATTTATATCTGGAGTAATGAACACTTTACAATCTAATTTGATTTTGAAAGAATGGTATAATCAGGATGTCATGGGTGCTTTGGAAAAAACGTATCGGAACGAAGAAAACAAAAATGATAGTTTTATATACGTTTTTTTCAAAGGATTATTAAGAAAATGGAGAGCCGAGGGAAAAATTAGAAGTGATATTGATGATTCCCACGTTCTCGGTCTTTATGATTCCTTGATTTTTCTTGACACGCATAAAGATGAAGCAACCTTCGACCCTGTTGTAATGCAACTTCTTGTGGAGTTCGTTATGAAGGGTATCACTGATTTCAAAAAAGAATAAGCACTGATTGCTTATTCTTTTTTGAAATATATGAATGAATAAAAATAATGTTCATTTATTCATTCAAAACAAACGCATTATCTTAGAAAGGATGGTAAGTATATGGCTGGTTTAACAATTTTAGGGTATGTTCTGATGGCACTTGGAGTGATTGTAAGTATTGGAGGAGGCATCATTAAACCCATTGATTTAATGAACAGTGAGTTTATGTCATTTTTGACAGGGGGACTAATCCTCATTACTATTGGCCTTGCTTTGATAAAAAATATTCCCCAGTGGTTATTGTTGGCCACGCTATGGATAACGGCAGTTTCCATTATTGTCTATATGTATGGCTTTCATATGCCGGTTTGGGTGTTTGTTTCAGGTATCGTCGTTATTCTCGGCATGGGTATTTGGCTGACTACTTTAATACTTTAAAAAGTAAACATTGTATTGTGTAAAAACAAATAGGGATGGAGGTGGCTCTCCGTACAATACCCCTTAGGGTTGACACTTTAAATAATAAAAGTGTGAATCCTAGGGGGTGTTTTGCATTGTAAGTTATTAAACTATTGAAAAGCTTAAATTACGCGCGTTTTAAAATCAAGTTAGCCACTTTTATTACAAATTTGGGACAATAAAAAACATCAAGAACAGATATCCTGTATCATTGAAGTTCCAACACAAACAATGAAAGAGGTATTGTCCTGATGCATGAACAGGATATCACACGTCGTCAACCAGGTCATCATTTGTCTCAAATGGAACGCGGTAGAATTGCAGAACTTTACGCCACCGCCTTTAAAGCGGCTTGTATGGGAAGTCCTGTTCCAGCGGGGTTTCCTTTTTCTGTCTTTACTATAGCATGCCCTTTAAAAACTGGCTAACGATTCAGACTTTGATCAGATTCAGGATCAGGTTGTTTGATTCCCGGATTCTGTTCAGCAAATGCTTTCAGTTGTTTTTGCGTTCGATTACTGATTTCATGGTGTACATCATTTAATTTATTTTGTAGTTCTGATTTTTGTTGTGGATTCGTTGCTTGCTTAATTTGTTGTTGCAAGCTTTGATAGGACTTATTAAGATCCTGGGCTGATAGCTTTTTTAAATCATGCTCAGGTTCTTTTTGTGCTTCTTGTAAGCCTAATTGTTTGGTTAACCCGTCACTAAGCTCAATCACTTTGTTGCTAACTTGCTGGATTTCACTTAAAGCACTATGGATCACGGCTTTATCTTTGGCCCAGGTAGCTACATACCCGAGGGAGTAATTGCCTGTATCAACCCCAATGTTTTGCATGGCGACATATGCAACCGCTTCGGCTTGGGTTTCCTGATAAGCTCGTGGCCGATCTTTAAAGGCTGATTTTAATCCGTGTAGCTGGCTATGCGCATATTCGTGATATAACGTCTTTAGTTTCAAAGCATTGTCGGGCTCATCGCCACCAATGACGATTTCATTAGTGCTGGGTTGAAAATACCCCTTAGCCCCATTTAGCGTTGCTAAAGGCACTTCCCTGACTTTAAGGTCGGGTTGCTGGTTTAAATAATCTTTGAACGCGTTATATAAGCTTGTCACATTCTGATGATCAGCCAAATTTTCTTTGACAAAGTCTTTAGCGCTTAGGACAGGGTCACCACTAGTTTGTGCCACGTCGAAGATGGGTAGGTAACGATAACCAACAATGGCCCGTTCGTCGGTAGTATCAAGTCGCTTTTGCTCAGCGGGTGTCAATTTCTTAATAATCGGGGCCGCAATTCGAATGGACTTAGCGCCCTTATTAACGGTGCGGTTAAAATCTGTTTGCCATTGCTTAAATCCCGCGACCTGGGTCGCTTGCGGATTTTGCGCATAAATCAAATCAATGTTTCTGGCGCTATAATGATGGAATTTAGCCAAGGTATTGAGGTACTTTTTAAATTGGCCACTATCAGTTAATTTTAGGATTTGTTGTTCAGCCTGGGCGACCAATTGTGCTTTCCAGGCGTTAACATCTGCTTTACTCGGCATTGTCTACCCCTCCTCATCTTCAAAAATATCATTCAGTATGGGAGCTACTTTGGCTTGAATCGGGATCGTGCCATAAAGGGCGACATAGCCATCGGCTAATTTTTGCCAGGCCACTTGATAATAAGACCCATTTCCAGTAATTTCTTTTAAATACTTATAGGCTCCTTTAGTCTGCAAAACTGGTAATTCACTCCCAATGACTGCTAATTTATTATTCATTTTATGATCTCCTTTGCTTTGCTAATCTCACCCGTTGTTTAGGTTTACTTTTGGCTTTATAAAAGTGAACCTAAATGACGGGTTCACCAACCGCAACAACGTGCAGGGCGGTAGGCAGGTTCTAATCAAAATCAAAACTTAATTTATGACCGTCAAGTTTTAGCTTGGCGTCAAACGACTTACCTTTTTTGGTCTTGAAACCCTTTAGTTTGCTGGTTTCACCCTTGGTAACTAACGCTTTAATTGCGGTCTTCCCGAGCGTCTTGCTACTCCATTTCTTGGGCAGGGTAAAGCTTTCGCCTTGCTTAGGCTTTACAATGTAAAACTTCTGTTTATTTAAAACGGTCGCTTGCGGTGTTTCTAAGAAGACCTCGTCGGACTTTTGTGCTTGCTGTTGGTGATTGATTTGTTGCTTAATGGCTGCATTGCCGGTTAATTGTGTGGGAACATCAGCGATTAACTTGGCCACAAACTTCTTAATCTGGCTCAAAAAGTTATCCGGGGTGCGTTCTTCGGTACTGATTTGCTGTAACGCTTGCTCCCATTTAGCTGTCATTTCTGGACTAGTTAGCAAGGGTTCGAGTTCGACTGCTTTACATAAAGTAATCCCGGCGTCACTGACGTGGAGCTTATTTTTTTCAGTAACGAGATAGCCGCGTTTTTTTAATATTTCCAGTACATTTGCCCGGGTCGCACTTGTCCCAATGCCTTGCACGTCTTTGAGAATCGCCTGGGCTGCTTCATCATCAAGCGTTTTGCCGGCGGTCTTCATGGCCGTAATCAGGGTACCTTCGGTAAAGGGTACCGGTGGTGTCGTTTCTTTTTGCGGTGTTTGCAGATTCGCTTGAACTTGGTCGCCTTGGTGAACGATCGGTAGGGTGGCTGCCTCTTGCTGGTCGGCTTTGTGATCATCAAATAAAGCTTGCCAGCCTTGCTTAGTTGGGACCTTACCGGTTGCTTTAAAATTGGCGTCACCAACTTGGGTAATAATGGTGGTTTCCTCGTACTCGTACGGATCAGCAAACATCGCTAACGTCGTTCTTAAAACCAAGTCATAGACTTGTTGCTGTAATTTAGGTAAGCTGGCTAGTTTCTCTTTAGTCGGCACAACTTTAGTCATGATAATGGCGTAATGTTCTTCAACCTTTTTCCCATTGACGTAACGTTTATTTGGGGTGGTATTGGTTAAAGCGACTGGCTTAGAGACTAAACCCAGATACTTCGTCAGATTAGCCACTAAATAACTAAATTCTTCATCAGTGATATAAGCACAATCGGTGCGGGGATAACTCAACAACTTGGCTTCATATAAACTTTGAATGGCTGCTAAGGTTTGGCTGGCGCTGGCGTGATAACGTTTATTCATGGCACTTTGCAGACTGGATAGTGAGAATAGTTGGGGACTAGCACGCTTTTTGCCTTGTTTTTGGACGTCCTTGATTAATCCGTCCTGCGAGCCTTTATGAACGTGTTTAGCCTGCATGAATGTCATTAGCCCTGCTTCGTCTTTAAATCGCTGATAGGGGTCTAATTTTGCGACGAATTTTTGCTGATTAGCTACAATTTCCGCATTTAGTTCAAAATAGGGTTCCGGCTTAAAGTTTTTGATTGCCTGGTCTTTTTGATAGACCATATACAAGGTTGGCGTCTGCACGCGACCAATTGAGTACACCCCACGTACCCCTTTTTGTCTTAATAACAAAGTATATAAGGGACTACCATTCATACCGATCAACCAATCACTAATTTGCCGGGTTTGAGCTTCTTTATAAGCCAAATAGTCTTTGTGCCAATCACCAAGATTTTTGAATCCAGTAATAATGGCGTCTTTTTCCAAACTATTCAACCATAGCCGCTTAATGGTCTTCTTTTTAACGTCAATCTGGGCTTGGTTCATGATTGACCAGGCGATATTGGAGCCTTCCCGACCACTATCGGTAGCAACAATAATGGTATCGGCCTTCGTTAACAGGTCTTTAACGACCTTGAATTGATCTTTTTTGCTAGCTGACACTTCAAACTTGTATTTGTTGGGGAAAATCGGTAAATTAGATAGGGCCCATTGCTGGTATTTCTGATCATATTTATCCGGTGTGGCTAGTTCAACTAAATGTCCGAGACCATACGTGACAAGCGTATTTTCGGGCAAAACAGGGTCGCTAACCGTATAGTAACCCTGTTTTTTTGTGCTCTTTTGAAAGGCTTGGACGTATGAACGGGCTTGACTAGGTTTTTCAGCTAAGATAACAGTGGTCATGTTCGTTCACTCCTTGTGATTAAGTTTCTGTTCTAATTCTGTTTTACCTTGTTCAGCTGCATTTAACCAAGCTTCACGGCGCAATTCTTGTTGTTGGTCTATCGATTGTTGTTTCAAATATTGTTGATACCGTTT
This sequence comes from Furfurilactobacillus siliginis, assembly GCF_001437435.1. Classification (GTDB taxonomy): domain Bacteria; phylum Bacillota; class Bacilli; order Lactobacillales; family Lactobacillaceae; genus Furfurilactobacillus; species Furfurilactobacillus siliginis. The sequence goes on from NZ_JQCB01000015.1 coordinate 5,775, forward strand.
GATGGCTTTGAGATCTGCAATGGCTGACCAGCGAAACAATAGGCCCCCAAGCAGTAAAACTAAGGACATTAGCGCTGTTCCTAAAAAATCGGTTTGGTTTGACGTGAAAAACTCTTGGTATAAATCCGTTAATAGGAGGTAAATTCCCATTAAATAGAAGATCATACTAACTAAGGTATCAAAATAGTAAGACAGCTTAGTCCGCCGGGAAGGTGTTGTAAAAGGGTCAGTTCGCATATCCTTTTTAGCTTTTTCCAATAACCAGTGTGCGATTTTCTTCATAACTATTTCTCCCTTCTAGTGGCTACGGAAATAATTTTGAAACATTCTCATGGCACCCATACCAGCACTTTTAGTCACACCGGTTGAAGCCCAAAAGTCTTTAACCGCGTCAGGCGTTTTGACCACCAGAAAGCCGAATCCGATTGAAGCAATAAAAGCAATAAACCCGTATTTAGCCATATTAGTGAAACACCATACTGATAATGACATACAAAGCACCTGGCTAATAATGGAGGCATTGTAATAAATGTACTTCTTCCACCACGTGCCACTGTAATCAAAACTTTCAGTCGCCATGCTCATTGCAGCTAAAGGAATCGTCAGGTTGTACCAAGCCATATCAGCCACAAACACACACATTTTGATAAAGAACACGACAGTTACGACAGTGAAGATTAGTAGAAATAAAATCTGTAAGGGTAGCGAAATGCCAACATCTTTTAGCCCAGGAACTTTATTCATGCCGGTAATCGATTTAGCAGTAAATTTCTGATCAGAACTAAACATATACTTTAACAGGGGTAAGGTAATTGAGCCTTGAATAAAGCCCTGTAAGAACACAAAAACTGGGATCACGGCCGCTGATTTAATCCCGTCCATGATGATATTAGCCCAAGTAACATCGGTACTTTCGTCTGCCTCTTTTAGAATTGTCATCACAATACGCCCAAGGACGACCACGACTACTAACGATGTCGCAAAGGTCAGGAAGATGGCATACCATGTTTTAACAATGGGCAAACTTTGATTGGCTTGGTCAATAATGGCCTTGCATATGTTGAATAAACCGTCCAACAAACCAGATAATGCCCATTCAAAAAAGTGTGTAATAGCTGATTGAATGATTTCTGTCATTTTAAAATCCTCCTTTGTCTATTTGGGAATGAGTGAGACCGTACCAGTATCACTTTTAGCCAGTGTGTTAATTGGTGTTAGTTTATATTTGTCTGATTGCTTCTTAATCTTAAACAGTCGTGTTTCTGTGCTACCTGAAACACTATTTTTACCAATGAACTTAATTTGTTCATTGCCCTTGTTTTCAATCAACTTGTAAGTATAAACTTCGCTAAAGCCCGCTTGGGTAAGTGTTAAGTTGCTTTTCGAAAACTTTGCAGTAGTGGCCATACCATTATCTTTGCTAGAAGCAAATGTCCACTGGTGACTTTGCAAATCTTGTGCTGTAGACTTCCCACAAGCGGTAAGACCAACAACAATCAGTAACACTGTCATCACAGCGATTATATATTTCCGATATTTTTTCATTAATATGTCCTCCATTATCCAAGCATTTTCTTATGTCTAGACTCTAATTCTTGATCGATATTGTCCTGCAATTTGTCTTCTTCGTCATCGGTTGTTTGATCGTCTTTTTTTGCTTGGTGTTGTGCTTTAACCGTCTGATTCCACTTATCTACCTTATTCTTAAAGTTGGTTTCTTGGCTGGCTTCTGGTTGGCCTTGATACTCATTCTGTGACAAGTTAACCAAATGATCAGCCCCTGGAAATAGTTTAAATTGGAACGCTTTTGTAGCTTTGACTGGTCGCGCATTGCTAAAGATTAATAAGCTCTGATCTTCGGGCATACGCATAATTTCATCGGGCGTCATGAGCGAACGACTCGTATAGCTGTAACTATCACTTTTACTGTGACTTTCTTCCTTGCTATGACTGGTACTCTCACTACCGGTTTCCACTTTCACGGTTGATTTTCCTAACAGATCACTAAAGTATTTAGCGGTCACATCATTAGCGGCATTCAAGCAAATTTTAACGGCATGATTACCTAAGATACTCTCGGCCTTATCCTTGCCATACAAGGCTTGTAGCTGGGTTAAGGTTTGACAAATGGTGGTGACACCAATGCCGTACCCTCGACACGTTGCTAAAAATTCTTCATACTTTGGGAATTTGCCTAAATTGACAAATTCATCAAGGATAAAGTCGACTTGGTGGGGCAATTTAGCGTGATGATCGGCGGCTAATTTGTATAATTCATCAAACAATTGTGAGAAAAACAGATTGATGAAGCTTTCATAGGTATTATCCATCACCGGAATAATCACATATAGCACAACTTTGGCTTTGCCAATCTCTTTTAAATCAAAATCCGAAAAGCTGGTAAAATCGGCCACTTCCTTGTCGACGAACTTCGAAATGGTCGCCAGCAAACTTTCAATAATACTAGCTTTCATTTCCCCTTTGGCTTTTTTGAAACCTAACTCATAAGCGCGTCTCGCTGGATCAGTCATGGTTAAATCAAGAAACAAGGTGTCTAGCGGACTATCTGCGCCCTTTTCCTCAGCTTCAACGTCGTTTTCTTGTAAAACTTGGGTCACGCCCGCCAAATTTCGTTGTTCTGGTGACCGGTGGTTCATGACAAACAGGATTAGTGCCTTCAAAAGTTGACGTTGGGTACTGAACCACACATCTTTTTTACCTTCGGCATTTTCACTCTGAACGATCTTGGTGGCGACAGTTTCAGCTTGAATATCTCGTTGAATATAATCAAAGGGATTGTAGCGATCACTATGCGCCATGTTGGCAAAGTTGACGACATGTACTTGATAACCCTGGGCTAGTTTGATACCGGCCGTCTTTTCGTATAATTCACCTTTCGGATCGGTCACGACAATGCTGTTCTCCGTTTCGTTAAACAGGTTGGTAATGACGACTGATTGGGTCTTATATGATCCAGGTCCCCCAACCACAAAGATATTCCGATTGGGTTTGGTGCTGTTATTCTGGTAAACAATCCGTTTATCCACGATCCCTAAAATTGTCCCATTCATGTTAATCTACCCCCTTCGCTGACTTTTCTCGATCCACTAATGATTTGAGAATTTCGGCCTTGGTACTCTTGTTAAATGCTGTGGTGAGGTCTTTGGCATTGATACTAAAGTAATGGTCACTTAATTCTTTTAGATCACCCCAGGTCGCACTCCCGTGGGTTTCAGTGTCCGCAGTCTCCCACGCTTTGTGCTTGCTATTGCGTTTCAAAGCAAAATAAATGGTGTATAGGACCACAGCGATACTGACGATAATTAATACCGGGTTCTTTTGACCCAAATACAAGTTGTAATAGTGCCAGGGGTGTAAGACTAACTGCTTTAACACCGTTGGCATATGATCCGCAAAAGTTAGCTTATAGTGCGACAAGGCCATGACTGCTCCGGCTAAAATCTCCGCTAAATACAAGCCAATGATTAGCGTTAGTAGATATGGCCAACTAGCTTTAATCACAGCTATGCTTCTATCTTTCATTTCTAATCACCTACGATTCGTTTAATTTGCGACTGCTTGGTACCAACATACCGTTGATTGCCACTAATCAAGGTTGGCACCGCCGTTAGCTGATATTTTTGAATGTAATGCCGATTCTTCGGTTGATTCATATTAATCAAAATGATGTTGTGACTGATGACGTTATGCCAATAAATCTGGTGGAAAATAGCTTGGCAATCCGGGCAATCATCACGGTAAAAGAACAGAACTTTATCAGAATGCTTAGCCAGCGTCACAACTGTTTTCTCTTTCTCAACATGGTTCACATAGCTATGACCTGCAAAGCCTAATACTGCAAGTATCACCACGATCACCGCTAGGGCTTTGCTTACTTTTTTAATCAAGGTCACTCGCTTTAAAACTGTTCCCAAGATTCTGTACATCAGTGATTCGATCCGTGGTGGTATCGAAAGTCACTTGATAAAGTACCGTCGCCTTTTGCCAGTCGTTGTCGCCACTCTTACTTTCGTAACTGACAACGGCCAAGCCTTTCATATTTTGCCCCTGCTTACTTTGCGTATACAGGTTCAGTTGATTTAACTTAGCTGAAACGCTATTGCTATCACCATACGTGCCCTTATTTGAAAAGTATTGCTGATATAGCTTGTCGGAAATCAAGTCTTTCACGCCATCTTTACGCTGTCCGTAGGTCTTGGGCTTAAAGTTGTTCATGACCTTAAAGAACTTGGTGACTACCGTATTAAAACTCAGTTCAGCCTGACTTTTATCTTTATTATTTTGGTAGGTCTTATAACTGTCAATTTGGGTGCTCAATAACTGCTTTTGTTGGTTGGTTTTAGTCAATTGCTGACTAACTTGTCGCTTTTGCTGTTGTAAGCGACTGATCTGTTGTTGCGCCTGCTTAACTTGGCTATGTTGATAGGCATTCGCCCCTAATGACATGATTAAGATCAAACTACCAATCGCAATACTTAAAACCATGCTGCGTTTCATTTACTCGTCCTCCTTACTTCTTGATTGGCCGGGCTAACGTTACATCGCTACCGTTCAATAAACTATAAAAAGCGGTGCCAAAAGTGCTTTCGTTAACTTTATCACCCGTACCACCTTGCTCAATAATCTTGGTGGCTTTACCTTGCCATTTATCTAGCAGAATGGCAGTGTGACCGTTGTTTCCGGCTCCCGCACCTTGATTGACGATGACAATATCGCCGGCCTTTGCGTCATTTTCACTGATCTGTTTCAGATATTGATGGCTGCCTTTGGCGTCACTGGCCATCGTGCCGGTAAACCAGCCCATGTTGGCCGGTACCTTGTAACCAGCTTTATTAAGCGCTAACCAGACAAAGCCCGAACAATCAGTTCCACCAGTTTTGCTGGGATTCTTTAAATCACTGCCTAAATCGGGGCCGGGGTGGGTTTGAACATAGTAGAAATCGCCTTTCATACTTTCTGCGTTTTTGACGATACTACCACCGGAATAGCTCGGGTCACTATCACAACCTAACTCGGTCAGATCGCCGGAACTCGCATTGTCTAACGTATTACCGGCCACGGGATCACTCGCCCCGAACACGGAATACCAATGATCGGCATAACCGTATCTTTGGCTTAAATACCATTGTTCCGGGTTTTTGCTCATGCCTTCATAATCCATTAACCAGGCTTTCGTCGCTTTGTGCACGTCCGTATATTTAAAGATCTGCTTGTTTGACGCATAGTAACTACTGTTCAATTCTTGATCGAGATAGTCCAACTGAACCCCGAGATTGGTCGCTGGTTTGTTTTCTTTGTGGGCTAAGTCCTCCAACTTATCTTTACGGCCGCCTAACCACTGGGCTAAGCCCGTGGCCCCGGAACTGGAATTAACGGACTTGGGATCAAGGCGACTTTCTAGTTGTAAGACGCCCAAGATACCAGCTGCCGCTTGTGGCGTTGCACCATACTTCTGTTTCCAGTGCGCATAGATATTTTTGGCATTTTCCGTCATGCTCTTACTATCTAACTGTGTTTCTGTAGTGGTTGAGTTATCACAACTGTTTTCTTGCAATTGACCTGTTACTGCCGCAATTAACAAGATGATTAGCAGAAGGGCGCCGCCCACAATATAAGCAATCAACTTCCACTTCTTTTTCTTATATTCGAAAGACAGTACTTGCATTTAATCACCCACTTTGTGCTTGGCCTGATCGACTTGTTTTTGCGCTGCTGATTGGTCACTCTGCGCGTTCTTTAAGTCCGACTTAGCCGAATCCACCTTCTTGTCTTTGTCCTTATCTTTACTGCCATCAATCTTGTTGGCGTCATCTAACTTCTTTTGGGCGTCGCTAACTTCGTTCTTAGCGGCATTGAGACTTAACAAGGCTTTTAAATACTTAGCTTTAGGACTGTTCACGCCGGCTAACTTGGTTTGGACAGTCTGGGCGTCTTGCGTATCATTATGGGCGAGGAAAGCTTGTCCCATTCTCAATAAAACATCAGCGTTCGTCGTAAAGGATAATTGGTTATTAAGCGTATTGGTATCATAATTAACAATCGCTTTTTCGAGTTTCAATTGATCTTTTTGCTTACTCGTCGCCTTAGTTGGTAACTGCCAATCGGCCACTTGACTGCTATCTTGGTTGGTATAAGCCGCATTAACAACCTTGTTCAACTGACTTGGGTCAACGTTTAAGGCTTGCTGGTACTGACGATGCTTTAAAAAGACACTGACTTGCTTAGTTAAAGGATAGCCGGCCCGTTTCATATCTTTTTGCGCTTCCGACCACTTTTGATCATTTAAAGCGGTCTGAATTTGACCGCTATATTTTAATCGCGTGACCTGGGCTTGGTTCTGGTTAGCTAAGCTTTGATACTGCCGTTCGTCACTTTTATGGACTAAGCCGACGGCCAAAACGGCCACAATCGCCACCCCGGCCATACTCAACCATAAACGTTGTTTGGTTTTCTGCTGGGCCGTTTCAACTTCCTGCCATTCGTGATAGCTCACAAAGTCCTCAATGCCGTTAACCACTTCCGTTAACTCATTTAACGACGTAGCTTTAGCTACTTGTTGTAAATAGTCGTCCGGGTGTTTGGCCAAGGCTTCTTGGGGATTGCTTAGTAGCCGTTCATAGGGCGTCCCCGTCAAGCAAAACAGAATCAGCGCTTTGTATTTGGCTAAATTGCTATGCTTGTCATCATAAGGCATGAGTTCATTGGCCCGGTAGGCGTACCAAACATGTTGCATGGGGTAATACCACAGGTTAGCTGGGTTCAACGCAACGTGATACTGGCTATCATTAACCACCTTTTGCGCCATGATTTCCTTGGCAATCGCTGAACGGATTGCTTTATTTTCATGTGGTAATTCCTTTAATGACCTGACCTTATCCGGCAAGGTATAAGTTAAAACAACCTTCTGGTCTTGCTCAACTACGTTAACCAACTGTAAGAAATTGGCATCAGCTTGCTTTAATTCGTTTAGCTCACTCAACTGGTCGTATCGAAACTGATTGTGATTGAGTTCGAGAATTAACTGGTTTCCCTGTCGCTTGAAGGTGCCAACCTCGATATTCAATAATTGGTTTGGTTTACTCATTTAAAGTCCCGCCTTCCTCCTCGGTGGTAGTTAAAGCGTCAATCTCACTAGGTGTTAAGACCACGCGCTTTTGATAGTCCGGTTGCCCGGCTGTCTCACGGTGATATTTTTCTTGGTAAGCTTCTGGGTCAATTAGCCGTAGTTCTTCTTCGGTCAACTCGACACGCATAAAGGCGCGTTGGCTACCATAGATCATCAGGGCTTCGCCTTGTCTACGACGTTCTAGTAGCTTCTTTTCTTTATCCGAGAACGTCATACGCAATTTGGTAATCACATCATCAACGCCTTTACCGTCTAACCCGAAAAAGACTTTCGTGTAGGAGTTACCGATAATAGCTTCACCTATGTTTTGACCGGTATCAGTCGTTCCTTCGATCACATCTTGAATTTGCTGTGTTCCGGCAATCGCTCCGGCATTGTACTTTCTAAACCGCTTGTAGGCTTGGTGGAAAAAGGTGGCGGCCGCTTTGTGTAAGGTTAAAAAGTGAAATTCATCAACAAACAATTTCTTGCGGCTATGCCGATCTTTGGTAATTTCGTCCCACAGGTATTGAAAAGTATTCAGATAGGCGGCTGATTGGACTTCCTGCTCACTTTGTAGCGGTTTTAAATCAAAGGAAATGATTTTCCCTTTTAAGTTAACGTTGGTATGGCCGTCAAATAGGCTGTTAGAACCATGGGTATAACTGCCTAAGATGTAGTAGAAGTCTTTGACCCGATTGAATTTGTCGGCGTCCTTATCTGCCAATTTTTCCAACTCGTCATAAACATTGGATAAGGTCGGCCACTGATCGTCTTTAATTTCTTTTAAGCGGCTATATTTCAAAACGCCACTGTTGACGTAAGCTTGTTTAACGACATTATCAAGGATTGCCAGTTCAACTTGGGTAATCCCGGTTTTAAGGACTTCAAAGAACCCCTTTAATCGCTGGATTTTATCTTTGACTAATAAATCAAGGTTTGTGACCGCTTCATCGGCGCTTAAGATTTCTTCGGAAAAAATTTGTAGCGGATTAATTTTGTACTTAGCATTAGAAGTTAGGTGCAAGACTGCCCCACCCAGGGCTTCGACAATTTTGGTATATTCATTTTCTGGATCAATAATGTAGAGTTGATAGTCTTGAATGGCGTAGCGTAGGATTTTCTGAATCATATAAGTGGTCTTGCCGACCCCCGAGGTCCCGATAATCACTTGATTTTGATTTAGGGTCTTGTTGCGATCCAGCATATCTACGGCAATTAAGCTGTTGGTATCTTTGTTAACCCCTTCAATATCGCTTCTCGGCTTTAAGTCCAGAATTTCAGCGTCATCAAAAGGAAACATGCTGCTGGCGACTTCGGTATTACTTTCTTTATAGGTGTAATCCCCCATGAGGTTCTCGTTAATTGGCATGGTTGACCAGAAAGCTTGAAAGGTTGCTTTAACGGGCACTAAGGGCTTCATTTGTAGTTTAATCAACGTATTCTTGACGTTCTCGGTTAAATCGTCTAATTCTGCTAAACTGTTAGCCCGCAGATAAACCAACATATGTTGATAGACAAATGTGGTAGAATTATCAAGGTATTTATCTAGTTGCATGTTGGCTGAATCAATATAATTTTGCAGAATCTTCTTTTTATACGGGTCGAACGTATTTAACTTCTGCGCTTCCTTATTTTGAATCGTCTTCTTGTAATAGGTAATCATTGAATTGTTACTGGCGCTGTCGATATATTGCACAATATCGATAACGCCTTTTTTGCGCTTTAACTCTGATAGCCAGTTGCCATACACCCGCTTGGGATAGTCAGCAATCGCTAACACCCGAATAAAATTCTCCCCCGACTGGACGTAGGTGGGGTACTGTTCCCAGCTAAACGGGAATAGTGAATGCAAGCTATCGTGATCAATCAGTTTGGTAAAATCCTCAACCTCCGGTTTGGGCTTACTACCCGTTTGGTCGCTGTTGCCTTGGTTATGCTCTTTTTTAGTTGGCATAAATAAATCAATGACCTTATCACCAAAACTCATACTGTTGCCCCCTATCCATTAAAATTGATCAAGTTCTTTAAAATCTCTTGGACTTCTTGACTGGTCAAAACTTTGGCCGTCACATCAAAATCCGTTAACGCATTTTCAATGTCTCGTTTAACCTGTTCGATCTTTTCGTCTAAATGAGTGACGGCTAAGTTTAAGCTTTTAACGCTCTTGTCTTTAATCGGTACCTTAACGATTAGCAGATGTTGCTTAGTTGTCATGTTTTTGGATTCCTGGACTTTAGTAAAGTGGTCCAAATAACTGGCTATGAGTTGGATTTTGAACTGTTGCTCCGGGTGGTCTTTTTGTAAGGCGAGATACCGCCGTTTGAGACCATTGAGATAAGCCGTCATATTGACGGGAATCGTCGGTTCTAAGAACTGTAACGTGTCATCAACGCCTTCACCTAAGGTACTCATGAGAAACGCACCATAGTCCTCAAAAACGTCCTGTTGTTCGGTTTCATTAAGTAGATCAAGGTTGATCCCACTAACTTCCAAAATGCCAACGAGATTACCGGTTTTGGTAACTTCGTAATTACCATACATACCCACCACCAAGCTCATGTCATCAATGGTCTCTTTGCCACCATTGATTTTAGGCGGTTGATAATCCCAATCGAGCTTGGCTGTTTTATTGGCGGTTTTGCTCTTCTTCAAACGCATTTAGTTCACCTCGCTTCTTCGGTTTTAAATAAAACAGTTTCTGACCATTGGCATAGTGGCGTTTCAACTTAAAGTTATCCCGCACTTTAATATTCTTCCGCGCCGCAACTGGCCTAATTGTTAAAATAGCCATGACAATCGTCATGGCTAAGACAACAATCACTATTTTTATCAGGACTAAGATCAGACCATAGGGTGGGATCGCAATAAAAATTAAGCCCACTAGTCCTGCCAGCGCCGCATAGCCAAAATCCTTCAAGGTGTAGTCTTTCCAGATCCCGTAATCTTTATCTACGTTCTCTGGAAAGATAAATTCTTTTCCTTTCTTCATTTGGCAGGCTCCTTTTTAAATTAAGTGAATAGGCTGTAAACCCAAGGTAATAGCCAGATAATCGCTGCCGCTAGGGCCACTAAACCAGCCACCCGACCAACCGCGTGATAAACCTCTGATTTCTCTCGCGGATCGTCTGCGTCAGGCATTCTTTTGATAATAATAAATAGCGCGACACAAATCCCGACTAAAACGACCAACCCGGTTAAAATACCTTGAATCGTCTTCCCAGCGCTGGTTAGCTTGCTTTTTACTTCGCCACCGTCCGCCGCCAAAACAACCTGGGCGTTCATCAATCCCAAGTAAATTGCAGTAGCTCCAGTAGTTGCTAACGTTTTTACTTTGCTGAACTTCATGTTATTCCTCCTTCCTATCGTCTTCTGATGTTCTTAATTGAATTTGTTCTGCCTGCGTTTCTTCTGGCTCACGCTGATAGAACTTGTTCATTTGTTCCTCGGCAATTTGCTGGCTTGGTAATGGATCGGTGGCTAATTTGACGCGGCCGTTTTCACTCGTGGCTAAGTAATACTCTTTTTCTGACTGGCCTAATTCTTGGGTCTCTAAGACATGCAAATTATGTTCGTAACGGTCTAAGGCGTTATCAACTTCTAAGCCATAGAAACCTAAGAAACCTTCTAAGAAGCTCTCACCAAAAAAGGTCATTTCGTTTTTGATCTGCTTATATTGATGGGTCGGTTTATCACTTACCAATTTTTCGGTCTTTTTAGCATTTTGACTGTCTTGATGGCGATTAAACCAACCACTAAGCTTTAACGGCTCAGTCTTCAACTGGCGTTTAACGGTCTTCTTAATCATTGCTTGCCGAACTTCATCGATTGGCTGACCATCTTGATCTAAAATTGCTTGTAACTGTTTTGGATCAGTCAATGCTTGGTCATCATCAACCACAATCGCCTTTTGATCATCATGAACTAGCTTGCCATTAATGCCTTGCCAGCTTTCTACTTTCATTGGATCACCTCCTTATGTTGTTTGTTGGGTTAGAAATATTAAACAACTAGCTTTCCCCTAACCCGCCCGGTAAAATGGATTATTAGGAGGGTGACACCTAGAAGGCGTATTTCTAGGTGCTGATCCCCGTTAGCAACTTCACTGCTTACGAGGACGCCCTCTTTTTTTATGTGGTTTTTAACCCACTCTATCCCTTCATCAGATATTAATTTATTGGTACCTGAACCAAGCAAAAATTGATCAGGGAACTCTGGATGTCGTTTGATCCAGTTGCTGACATAATTTCGGCCACGCCCCAGCTTATGATTAGCTTGCGTTAGGCTGTACCATTCCTGATTGCCTGTCACATGTAAGTTCTCCTTTCTTAATTTAGTCATAGTTTAGCACTAAAAGGTGTAACTTACACCATTTATTTTTTTTACATTTAGGTTACAAATGCATGCTCCCATCTTCATGCCGGTTTCGAGTTTGGTGTTGCCGTTGCTTTTTCGTCATTTCCCACTCAGTCTCCTTTAGTCCACGTAGTCGCTGCTTTCTTAGATAGTCCGTGTTCTTCGCATATAAAATGGTTATTAAGGCTTCGTCCAAAATATTAGTCAGGTAGTTTTTCGGGCTAGTTGGGTAATAATTAATGGCCTGATAGTCCTTAATTTGGTCTTGCTTATATTGATCAAACCGTGTTGTCTGTTGTTTCAAACGGGCTTGCACCATTTCAATTTGTTTGTGATCCAACTTAGGATCTTGGCCACATTCGCCGATAAACAGTTGCCGGGTGCCATCATGTTTTAAGACCCGTTGCAGTCGATGATCCTGAATATCTTTTAATTCCATTTTACCTAACAGGTAATTTAAACCGGCTTGGTGTTGCTGACTAGTAAAGACTACCGGTGGCTGCTGTTGTAATTGACTAAGATCATCGGCGCTTAATGGCTTTAATTCTGGGTCATAGTAAACCACAGCGGTATAGATTTGCTCCTTATCAATCGTCTCTAGCTTATCCAGGTCACTGTCCGGAAAAGCAGTCGTTAGAATGCTGTTGTATTGAGTTTGCACTACGGCTTTAACTTCCCGCATGACCCGTAAATTTTTAACCGCTTTAGAAATGAATTCGAGTTCGTTAGGTTGATAAGCGGCTAGCATGCCCCGATCAGTAGGCTTCAAATCGTCTAACTGGTGACCATGTTTGGCTAGTACCGTGGTTAATTGCTTCTCAATTGTTTGGGCCTGCTGATTAACTAACTGCCAGCTGGTATATGGCCGCTTGGTAAACGTCAATAATTGCTGGGTTAATAAGTCACTTCGAATATCAGCTAACCGTTCTGCCAATTCGCTACCCTTAAAAATCGTTTGTTCACTATTAGTTTCTTTAATCAGTTCCCGTCGTTCAGCTGCGGTTGTCTGTTCAAAATTAAGTTCCGGATAAAGCTTTTTCGTTGCTCGTTCCACCACTTTATTTAACAACTGGTTAGCTTGTGCTAGTGATGTCGTTTGCTGGTCAATAGTCAGCAGTTGCTTGGTTACATCTTCACCAATGGCATGTTTGATTAATAAGCTGTTTTTCCAATTAAACAGCATGCGCTGTTTATCATCTAAATGTTCTAAATCGACATAGGTTTTCAATTGCTGACTTAGATGACTAATTGTGTGTTTTTCAGAGAACGATAGCTCGTCAGTTAACGCGTCAAAATGTTCATGATTTCTTATCTTTTCGTCAAGATTATGATATTTAGCTTGAGCGTTTCTTTGCGCGCTAACTTGTTGATTAAATGCTTTTCGATTTTTTCTTTGGCTGTTAATGCCTTCGTGTTGGGTAGGTGTCTCTTGAATCCCTTGATCGACAAACGATTTTTCACTAATCCGATCCGGAATATTTTTTTGTGCTAAAGACTGATTAACACTTGCTGCCCAATTATGCCGCCACTCATTAATTTTTTCTTTTTTATCCCAATCAACCAACCAAATTTTTCTTTGTTTTGGAAACCCGCTTTTGGTTAAAAGTTGCTTGCCATTTTCATCTTTAATGTACTGCGTCTTTGCTTTTAATCCCCAACTACCATCGGGGTTAAATGGGCGATTGGTTAACATCACATGTGCATGCGGATTGTCTGGGTGATCGCGATGAATTGCTACGTCAGCTACCATACCTTGATCGACAAAATTTTCTTGCACATATTTTGTCAGTAATTCTTTCTGTTCTGATTCACTTAATTCTACCGGTAAAGCCACGTTAAACTCTTTTGCATACCGTGAGTTTGATTTGCGATCTTTCTTTTCAACTTCATTCCACAACTGCTCTCGATCACTCGCCCATTCCGGTGAATTTTTTGGCGTCAAAATAAAGCTTTCTGGCATGATCGATCTGGCATAGAAATAGTGGCGATCTTCCTTATCATCAAATAGCTTTTCACCACTTCGATAAGCGGCACTGGCAATCGCACTTCGTCCTTTACCAGCACTAATATTACTAAAACTAATATGAAATATTGCCATGTCAGTCACTGCCTTCCTTTGATTCTATGGGTTTTGACTTTGTTGTCGCCATCGGCGACTTCTAATACAGGTTTTTGGGGGTTAGAACAACATAGAATTATTTCTATGTGTAAGTGCGCATTGACCTCGTTTCACTCGGTCTTCTGATTCTCTTAACTTTAACTTAGTGTATGCTTTCTGCTTCGCTATTTCAAATTTTATACTTTGACTTAACGTTTCTTATATGATATAGTTTCGGTGATTATTTCTAATATGATTGGAGGGATCGTTATGTCTCAAAGTAACTTAGAAAAACAAGAAGCTAAATTAAAAGCACTTAATCAAAAAATTAAGGACGAAAAAAATAAGATTGAACAACGGCTAGGTAAACAAATCATCAGTCAAGCCAATTTAGATTATGCTAATTTGTCTAACGATCAGATTAAGCTTTTAGCCAAGCAATTTTCTGAATTTTTAAAGGTAAAGTCCGTAGATAATTAGCCATACGAGATGGGGAAATTCCATGTCTAATCAATATGAAAAACTAGTCGAGCAGCAAGCGCGTTTAAAACAAAAAATCGAGCGGGAAGATTTTAAATTACGGCAATCTAAATACTATGAAAATCGGCAAGCCCGCAAAGCCCGTTCTCGCCGATTAATTCAAAAAGGGGCTTTATTAGAAAAGTACTTTCAAGCTAATAACCTCTCGGTCGAACAAACCGAAGAACTTTTAAAAACATTTGCTGACTATGTTAACGCCCATAAACCGGATAAATTAAAAAACGATCAACCTAATAACTAGGCCGATCGTTTTTATTTTCAGGATTGTTTTTTGGCTTAATTTCTGGATTGTGTTTAGCAAAGTCTTTTAACTGTTTTTGAATTCTTTGTGTAAGCTCTGCTTTACTTTATTTGTGCTTCCTTTTACTTGATCGCTGTTGAATTATCTTTTGACCCTTACCTCTTCTTTTTGATTTTAGGTCAAGCGTAAAATCTGAAATTTTATTTTGATCTAGCTTACTTAAATGACCGATTTCTTTAAAGTTTAAACCGGCTTTGGGAAAGCGATAAATATTACCAAGATCGACCCAGGAAGGTTTCTTCAACCCAGCGGATTGCCAATCTTGAATCGGATAATATTGTTGCTTGATATAAGCCGACTTCTTTTCATACTGACTAGTAATTTTAAAAGCCTCGACCGTCTGTTCTGATACCCGACGAATTAAAACTGGTCGAGACTTGCCACCGTTAGTTTCTACAAAACTAACGTATAGGCTGACTAAGTCATTAGTCCTCATCTGGATCGTTGAGCCAATCAGCGACCTCTTTAGCGTCTTTGAACTCGGTGACTGGTGTCCCTTCGGTCGCCTTTAAAAAGCGTAAATTAGCTCTTTCTTCTTCGCTTAAAGACGCATTAAAAGGTAAAGCACCATTAGCAACAATCCGCTTGTAAAACATGTTAATGGCCGTGGTTGGATTTAAGCCCAATTCGCTTAAAACTGCTTCGGTATCATCGGCCAAATCTTTATCAATCTTGACTTGGACCCGTTTCTTTTCCTTAACTGTCATGATTGTCTCATCTCCTTTCTTTTACTACTACCATTATACTACCTTTTGAGTACCCTATCAATAGATAAAGCCCTGGCCTCAAATCACTTGAGCTTGGCGTTGATCTAAAGGCTGAACTTTTGAGCTGGTTAGCCTGGTTAGCTCTGGCGCTCATTTAAAAGCCCATATTCTTCTGTTTAAGCCATTTAAATCTAACTTAAGTATAATAGGTCAGTAAGTCTTAAAACCGCTTAGAAAGGATTTTGTAGCCTTTTAGGACTAGTAGTACAACCCACTGTTATCGTTGTCGGCCGACTTTTCTTCTTCGGGGTGTTTGGCCGCATATTCTCTAGCAGCTTGTTTATTCCACCAAACGCCAAATAGGTTTTGCATGGTGCCGTATAAGTAGTTCTCCACGTTCTTGATATGCTTCTCATTGCTTCTTAGGGCGTTAAAGTAGCGTCTTAAGGCTTTAGTCATCAAAGGTTTTAGTTCTTCGTCGTAAAGCGGGATTATGACGCCAATATCTTGATGATCCTTTTCAACTCGGTACTTAGCATTTAAGATAATGCCAATGAAGCGCCGCATTTGTTGCGGGGTACGGCACCAAAAACTAAGCAGTATTCATCATGTTACAGCACCCAAGTAAAAGCTACGAAGATAAAAACATTCATCCTCAAAATATGTAACCTAGAAAAAAGGCCTCCAGTGTTAAACCGGGAGCCTTTTTTAGTATACCAATTTCTACTTCACATAAGGCGGCTTATCCCAAGTAACCACCATTCACCCTGATAAAACAACGATCCGTTATTTGGCCTTTGTGAAATTTGACGGGAGAGGAGTGGTCTAGATGAAAAATCCCCAAAAAATCAGTAAACTCACTTTGTGAATTTAACCGCCTAAACTACTAGACCATTGCGCCAATCGTGCCTGACACCAGTCCAAAAAATCCCGTTCTGAAATCGTTGGTGTTCCCGTCAATAACTTTTTTGTGATGGGCTCCTCACCTAAAGCCGTCTCAATTAACCCAACCACTAAATAATCTGTCTGTTTCGTAACCCAATTTTGTGGTTTCGCCCCAAAGACTTTCGCCAAACTAAAAGCTTGATCCCGAGTCATGGTAGTTAGACGTCCGGTAAAAGCAATCTCACAATCTCTTAAATCAAGCATTTTAAATCATCAACTTTCTTGATTTTAATGTTGGTTTTGACTTGACGGGTTATGGTTTTCCATTCAGTTTAGAGGGAGTGATGTTTTGAGCGCAGAATTGTTCCCTGGAAACAGTTATTTGGAATAACTGAACCAGAGTGCAATTCTACGCTAAGGTTTCCCCCTAGTTCGTCGGTCGTTAACGCCCGTCGCTTGTCTGTACAATTGCGGTATTGCTACCACCACTCATTATAAACCTACGTTTTCGGTTTAACCTACTAAAAAACGCCCTAGTAGGCGTTGGCAATACGTATTTATGTTTGTTCGATCACCAACTAATCAGTGGCACCAAGCCGAAGCTTCGTTTTACCACCCGCGCCATTAATGGTCGCGCTCACCATTCACCACCCAGCCGTACAGATGACCTTGTTGTGGTATAGCCAGACTTATTGAAGTCGCCCTGGCAAACGTGTCCCCTTGGATTTAGACCCCAGCTTGTCCCCTAGGGCTTTAAAAATCGCACCGGCCATGATATAATAACCATTAATCAAATGATTTTTGTGGCGCTCACCAATGGCTGTTGGTGGGTGTTTTTTTATGTTCTATTTATCGATTTCATTTAGAATTATAGCTCAACCACAACAAAAGTCAATGGTTTTAAAAACTAGCACTACAGCACTACAACACTATAGAACAAAAGAACTACAGCACTACGGAATATAAGCACTACAGAACTATAGAACTATAGAACTACGGAACTAAAGAACTACGGCACTGTTTTTTCTTTTAGTAAATGCTTGCACATAGGGCTTAAAGCTATACGGTAGTGCTAGCACTACGGAACTAAAGAACTACAGCACTATAGAACATAAGCACTACAGAACAACAGCATTATAGAACTAAAGAACCAAAGAACTAGCGCACTATAGCACTATATAGTGTTGATTCAAAAACGATATAGTGCTAATATAACAACAATCGTTAGGAGGCATTATCATGACACAAACCATAACATTTGGAAATTTTAAAGGCGGAGTTGGAAAAACTAGTAATTCAACATTAGTAGCTCTAGACCTTAGCAATCGTGGTTACAAAACACTACTAGTTGATTTGGACCCCCAAGGAAACGCCACAAATCTACTCTTGAATACTAAAGTTAATATTGATGGAAAAGTTGGCCATTTTAAAAAATCTCTCATGGCTAGTATTGAAGATGGCGATTTAACTCAATCTTTAATACATATAAAAGAAAACTTCGATATCCTAGCTTCTGCACCTGACTTTGCTCTTTTCCCACGCTATATGGAAAAAATCAAAGACTATAATGAACGCGTCAAAGAATTCAGTAATCTTATCAAGCCTATTAAAGATAAATATGATTATGTCATCATAGATACGCCGCCTACTATCTCGTTAATCACCGATTCAGCATTGTATGCCAGCGATTATTGTGTAATTGTTATGCAAACTCATGAACATAGTTTTGAGGGAGCTCAAGCATTTATAGAGTATATCCAGGAACAAGTTATTGATACCTACAAGGCTCCCCGTTTGGAAATCGTTGGTATATTGGCTGTTCTATTGCAAGCCGGAGCTCCTGTAGATGAAGCAACTATTCAAAATGCTATTAATCAATTTGGAACTGAAAACATTTTTAAACATAAAATTCACTCGATGCAGAGGATCAAGCGTTATGGAATAACTGGTATTACTTTCAATACTCAGTTTGATAGGCGTGTATTCAAAGTATACAAAGACGTAACTGACGAGATGCTAAAAAGAATGGAGGCAATTGAAAATGGCTAATAAATTGATTCGGTCTAACCGCAACCCAATTAAGCCAGATAAGCAGGCTGAAATTTCGGATTTTTCAAATTCAAATAAAGGAATTAAAACCCCACAAAATCAAGTTGCTTCGGTTACTTTTGACACAAACCTAAAAATCAACAACCACATTAGAAACAAATTGCAAGCAATGGCTGTATTAGGGTATAGTGACAATCAAAAGGCAGCTATTGAAGTAGCTTTATCTGTTTATATTGAATCTTTGACTTCAGACGAACGTAAAGAATTAGAATTTCAAATTGATTCTTTAGAAAAACGTGATGTACGCGTAAAAAGTAAATAATCACGCGCGCTCAGACAACACGTTCAGCTTTTAGACGTATACTTGTCCGTTTAAATGAAGCAGAATGTACAAAAAAAGTCCTCTTTGGTAGATTGCAAATTTGTTTTCATCATCAAAACTCCTTTTTAAGTCCGTATGCTAATTTGTTTGTAAGTGCAATAAATAAATCGATTATTCTTTAACGCCTGTAATTGAGAAAAAGGCAAATCAAAAATTCCTATTTTAAAAAGAATGGCACAATCGAATAACTTGTATGCAAATATTCAATTGTCTATAATTAGATTTAGAAGGATGCAATTTAGATAATGGAGGATTTCATATGAAAAGATTTAGACTTTGGTCAAAAATATCAATTATCATTTCTATATCTCAACTTTTATTAGCCATTTTTAAAGAAATCCAAAACTATAACAAATCTAAAAAACATCCTTCGAAAAATAAGAGAGGATGATGTTTTATGCATTGGTTATGGGTTTTAATTATTGGTGCCATCATTGGTGCTATTGCTGGAGCAATTACTAGCAAAGGAAAATCAATGGGGTGGATTGCTAATATTGTTGCCGGATTAGTTGGTTCCTCTATTGGAGAAGCTATACTCGGATCTTGGGGCCCTCAATTAGCCGGAATGGCAATTATTCCTTCAATTATTGGAGCAGTAATTGTTGTTGCTGTAGTTTCTTTCTTTGTCGGTAAATCAAAGAATTAGTTTTTAAGCTTCATTTAAGGTTCTTATACTAATTATAGATGCTAACTTAGTTAGCACCCCTCGACTTTGTTGTGAGCGAAGCCAATTAATAATATTCCTGACCCACTTAGTTTTAAACTAAGTGGGCTTTTTTTGTTCCTTAAATACCCTATCAAGTTCACCAGACAGCAGATTCCCATCTTCATCACAGGCTACCAGCTGGCAACGACACCTTGGATGAGTATCCGTGACTGGAATCGGTGCTTGTCCATAGGCAAATTTTTGTCTATCAAGTGGTTCACAAATATCACAAACACGATCATCTTCCTCGGTTAACCACATCACATACTGAACATTCTGTTCATCATACGCTCTATTCTTACCACCGTTGCTATTGCGTATAGCTTCATTAGTTGTTAACGTATGAATTCTGGATAGCATTTGGTTCATAGGCGTTGCTAAATTGTCATCAATTCGATCACCGCTTTGAGGAATACTGCGGGTCATTTTATTGATGTCTGATTTTTTCATGCGGCGACTCAAACCCTTGTTCAGGGTTTCTTTCATTCGTGTCGTCATGACGTCGCCATGCACCCAAATTCGTTGAGAATACTCAGCTTGGTTGGCTACTTTATCTGGAACTGTTGATAGTTTATTAGGGCTTGAATTATTATAGCCATCGATATACTGCTGTTTAAGTTCATTCACTGCAAATGATTCACTTTTTGCTGTAGCAATATTCATACCGGCGCCAATCATTGCACCCAACATATCACGCCGAGAAATAGATGCTTGGGCAAAGATTGCTTGCAAGCGTTTAGACAATTTGTCACTAGGACTAGCGTTAGCTAGCATTTCATCAATTGCTTGGTAAAAGGTAGATGATGCAGTATATATTGCTATATTCACTAGTGACAAAACTAGAGTTGACCAAATCCTTCAATTGATTGGCAACGACAATGTTGAATGTACTGATTATCTTGAAGATAACTTTTTTGCTTGGATGTTTTGGAAATATGATCGAAACAACAGGCAAATTAATTCTGATATTGGATTGCCAGCAAGTTACGTTTCTTTGAAAGAAGACTGATACTAATGTCACCTTGAAGATATTCACTAACGACTTCTGCTTTTAATTCTGAACTATATTTGACCATAGAAAAAGTGCTCCATAACTGTTAGATTTCTTGTCTAACAATTATGGAGAACTTTACCTGTCTTAGATTTTAGAAGTATCACTTGGTTTCTCAATTAACTTAAACCGTCGCTGCTGCGTGCGTTTACTAATCCCCGTCTTTCGTTCAATCATCTTATAAGTCATGCCTTGTTTTCGCAACTCATAAGCAAATCTGATCTGTTCATCAGAATACGTTTTCGGTCGCCCTTCCCGAAACAACGGATCATGTTGCTTGGCATACAATTTACCTTCTTGTGTGCGCGTGACAATCATATCGCGTTCAAACTGCGCAAAGGCGCTAAATATTGTAAAGACTAATTGGCCAGTCGGCGTATTGTCAATTAAGCCCATATTCAAAATGTTGACTTTGACATTTTCTTTAAACAACTCTTGGATAATGGCTAATGCCTCGCGCGTGTTCCGTGCAAACCGATCCAACTTAGTTACAATCAAAGTATCGCCTGTTTTTAGAACTCGCAACAATTTTTGAAACTCCGGTCGTTCAGTAGTTGTGCCAGTAAACTTTTCTTGAAAGATTTTTTCTGCTCCTGCCAATTTTAGTAACTCAATTTGATTTGCTAATTTTTGATCAGTGGTACTGACCCGCGCATAGCCATATTTCATCTTTTTATCTCCTCACTTATGTCATTAAGTAATGACACGGTTCTAACTCTTTAATTATACAGCATCAAAAAAGAGGCCACAACTATTAAGTTGTGGCCTGCTTTTTGATGCTAATTCTCTTTTTCACCAACAGATTAAGAAACAAGCTGCTGAGATATTTGATGATCTAGATCTAAATCTTTCAATTTCCATAAACATCTTTATTTCAGAAAAACATAACTGACGGAAGTTTACCTTTGAGATTGAGAATCCAATTTATAGTGAGGCCAACCAGATAGAACTGAATCGTCATTTCAAAGCATAGCTAATAATAAGAATCTCCATGCTCATTAATTTCCAGACAATAGAGATTGATAAATGACATCAGTTAAATTTTTAGGTGAAACATGGCATGAGTATGTTGTCTGGCAGATTGAAGACCAAAGAGCTTTAAGTCATATCAATAATTTAATAAAACTAATTCAGAGCGATGGGGTAGGATTGGGTCTAAGAAAGCTAAATTCCTTTTTTATTCTTGGTAAATTGTCGAATACTGCTGATATAAAATAGATATAATCGTTGTTATACCAAGGATGCAACTGCTGGTTGTCAGATTGCTCAAATAATATGCATGCATTCTTAGAAGACCTGTTAGATAGTAATGTGGTGGAAGGGAAGTTTTGCTGAATGATTTTAGGGCAACGAATTCGAGAGGAACGTGAAAGAAGGAACTGGACTCAAAATGACTTAGCTGAACTATTAAATGTTAGTAGACAGTCTATTTCAAAATGGGAAATTGGCTCAGCCTATCCTGATATTGAAAGATTAATTCAGATTAGTGATTTATTTGAAGTTAGTTTAGATAGTCTTATCCGTGGAGACGAAAAGTTTCAAAAAAAGATTAAAGTAGAGAGCTCTAAAGTTGGTATGACTTTTTGGGACTTTATGAGTTATCGCTGGTGGGTAATCTTTGTTGTTGCATGGTGTTTGGCTTGGCTGTTACCAGTCATCATTCATGCACTTAAATAAAAATAAAGGAGTGGCAGTGATGACAGAATACATTTTAAAGACAAAACAGTTAACTAAAAAATTCAAGAATAACATTGTTTTAAATCATATTAATTTGGAAATACCGAAAGGGAAGATTTATGGATTACTAGGAATCAATGGAGCTGGAAAGTCGACTACCATGAAGATTATTACCGGAATTATTACCAGTTTTGAAGGTGAAATGAAATTCAATGGACAACCATGGAGACGATCAAGTTTAAATAAAATAGGGGCCTTAATCGAATATCCGGCAGCATATGAGAACTTAACAGCGTATGACAACATGAAAATTGTTGCTTTAGAAGAAGATTTACCACTTGACGGGATTCCAATAACCTTAAATCGTTTGAATATTAATGACACTGGTAATAAAAAAGTGAAAAATTTTTCATTAGGTATGAAACAACGATTAGGAATTGCCATGGCGATGTTGAAAAATCCAGATTTTTTAATTTTAGATGAGCCTTTTAATGGCCTTGATCCCTATGGAATTAAAGAGTTAAAAGAATACTTAAAGGAGCTTACTGAAAATGGAAAGACAGTCATGATTTCCAGTCACATTCTTCCGGAACTTCAAGATATTGCGGAGTATATTGGTATCATCAATAATGGTTCGCTAGTTTACCAGCAGGCAGTGACAGGCAAAGAAGATTTAAACCAAATATTCTTTGAAAAGACCCAGGAAAGGAGTTAGTCATGCAGACAGCTTTAAAAATTGAAATGTTAAAGGCAAAGGGCAGTACTTATTTGAAAACTGCTTTGGTCCTGCCTTGTATTTTCTTAGTATTTACGTTAATGACCATATTGTCATCAACAAATCCTACAGGCATGGCTGATGGAGTTAGCATCATTCAATCTAACATTTTTAATCTGTGGGGATTAATATTGTTGCCAATTTGTATTGTGGTGATCATTAGTAGTGATTTTCAGCAAGAATCTAGAGCGCTGGGAAGACAACGGGCTCTGGCCAACAACTGGTCTCTGAAATGGATATATCTGGCAAAAACATTAAAATTCTGGTTGCTAGTTTTACTTTCTCAACTAGTTCTGGTTGTTATTGTGTTGATCAGTAATTTATTGACAACTAAAATAGTTGGCAATTTTCCATTGTTGTTTTGTACTTCTTTAGTTATTTGGATTGGCAGCTTACCACTAATCGTAATTAATATGTATTTACTAAGCTATCTGAATGCCATTATGGTCAGCATACTAAACTTGTTTATTTCTATTGGAAGTACCTTTTTAGGAATAACACTAGCCCCATGGTTCTGGATTGATCCATGGGTATACGCATTGCGGACAACAACACTACTAAGGAGTAATCCAAACGGGACAATTCTAACTACCGGTAATACCTTGGTACATGATACTAGCTTTATATATTTAATCCTGTTATCTGTTACCTTTTGGGTAATAATTAATTATTTATACTCAATAATTATCGACAGAAAGGTGGCATAGCATTGTTTAAAGTAATCTTTCTTAAAATTAAGCATCAACCATTTCTCCTAGGCGTTTTGTCCTTAGTTATTGGTTATGGATTGTTAATTATTTGGAAAATAAAACTTAATCCTAGTAATAGTGATATTTGGTTTAAAAATGGCCTAGTCTATTTAAATTGTCTGACCCCCCTTTTGATTAGCTTAATTATTGCTATTCAAAGGAAATTTGAAGATCAAAGACCTAATTTTTATAGTGTTTTATCATCTCCTAGCCGAACAAAATGGCTTTTAGCTTTCTCACTAGGAGCCTACACCATCTGGTTAATGAATCTATTAACCTTTAGTTTGTTATTTTGGATTTTTACCAAGGTGCCCTTTAGTGAATACGTTAATTTATGGGTGAGCGAAGCGTTTTTAGGAATGATTTGGGTGCCAATTATTGAATATTTTGGAATTATTCATAGTTATTTAGCAAGCATAGTTGTTGGCGTTATGACCATTCCGTTTACGATCTATTATGGAACGACTCAATTAGGGATTGATTTATGGAAAATGATACCTTGGGTATATAGCATAAAAATATATCTAATTCCTAAGTCGCAATTAATTTGGATGATTTTAGTCATTTTGATTTGTACGTTACTGGAACAATTATTGGTTAATTGGTGCTTTAACAATTGGACAGGTAGATAAGGAGAGATTAAAAGTGAATCAAGTAAAAAATATCGTTATTTTTATTTCGTGGGTTTCCTTAGCAAGCATTATTGTTTTATTTGCTATCCAAACTCATAGTTTTAATCAAATCATGGTATTATTTTTAGTGATTTTACCAACATTGTTAAATGTGCCCTTAATTTTTAAAAGCCGGAACAAAACCACAACTAATTTTCAATTTCTTATGATAGGGATTAGTATTGCGATATTCCTATTAGCTATGGTGACGTCAATACTCGAATCAACATATATTAATTATGTTCGTTGGGGAATGGGATTAGCGTCAATTATGGGTATATCGATCAATGCTTACCTCATTCATTGCAGTACAAGAAAGAGAAAAGTTTAACCAAAATCGATTTGGTCCAGCATGGTTTCTTGACTGGCTTGATCCAAACTCAAATAAGTTAACGTCATGGATTCGCTGGAATGGTTCAATAGGCGCATGACTCGGCCGATATTATAATTCGATTGCGTGTAGACGCGATAAGCCTCAGTTTTACGCATCGTATGGGTACCTAAATAATTAATTCCTAGCAGATCGCCAACCTTGCTCATGATTTTATAAAACTGTTTTTCCGTGAGATACCAATCAAGGTGCTGAATGGAAGGTAAGAGCCATTCAGATGCTAGTTTGTGATCAAGCGGCCATTGACGGTACAATAAGAGCTCTGTTTGAACCGGTTTAAGGTACAAGGTATTAG
>NZ_JQCB01000015.1:31069-32135 GCF_001437435.1 Furfurilactobacillus siliginis
AACCTCTTTGAGAACGTTTGAATCTTTGATGGGTAAGACAACTTGTTGCATAAGCTGTTAGTTCCTTTACTTTAAAATTAATTTAGTTGCAGAAAACCTAAAAATCGAATATTATAATGTAGTACGATGGTAAACTTAAAGGAGGCGGATTAGAATGAGTAATACTATTATTAAAAACAAGACAATTTCAACTCGTGTAACACCTGACATTAGTGAACGGGCTAAAGCTAATCTAGCAAAACAAGGGCTAACCGTTTCTGAGTATATACGCTTATCGTTAGTTAAAGCGGCCAATAATGAAGTTCGATTAGTCAGCTTTTTAGATTCTCCGGAAGCCTTAGCCGCTAAAAAAGAAGCAGAAACAGGGCAGGTCAAAAACATTGGTTCATTGACTGACTTTGAAGATTGGATCGATAAGTTAGATGCAAATTAAACAGACCAAATCTTTTGAACGTGAATTAAAAAAACTAGTCAAAAAACATTTCCCAATAACTGTCTTGAAGCCTTGTTTAGAAGCAATTGTTGAACAAGATGTACTTGTTTTGAAACAGATTAAAGATCATGCATTAAAAGGAAATTGGCGTGGCTATCGTGAATTTCACCCTGCCAGATATGGAAACTATGGTAAAAATTATGACAACTGGATTGTTATTTATCAGCTAGATCATGATGAATTGATTTTGTTATTGGTTGCAACTGGCTCCCATGAAATCTTGAATCAATAGCTATAGTTTAGGGGCACTTATAAAAAAATAAATTAAAATAGCCCCCAATATCTACATTATAGATATTGGGGGCTATTCTTTCAATGTTTTTGAGGGGTTATTTGTCAGTTATAGTCCCTAATATAGGGACAAAGCTTATTTGAAAGTTTTTCTCAAACACATCATGTATTTTAGACTGTGCCACTATTATTCTCTGTTATAGGGTTTAATTTAGACAGTTCTAATGAACATATCTAACTTAAATAGATTGTGAGACACGAAATCGCCATTAAGGTATACCCTAGTGGCCTTTTTTGATCCATTATCAATGGCTTTTTAAATTAGGGCCTAGTACTTTTGGA
>NZ_JQCB01000015.1:32315-32828 GCF_001437435.1 Furfurilactobacillus siliginis
AGAGCGCCTGAGTAACCTCATCAAGACCTACAGGTCGTGCGGTGAGCCAATGGACATCGCCATTGCCACACTGAGGAAAAACCTCAGAGGCGTTTTGAATGCTTCTCAAACCAAGCTTTCAAATGGCCCACTAGAAGGCATTAACCGTAAGATCAAAGCGCTAAAGCGTAGCTGTTATGGATTTGCCAATCAAGAGCGCATGTTTGAACGGATCTACCAACTAATTGCCTAGAAAAGTCAGTGTACGACACCCCGGGGAGGAGTGTGCCCAAAAACAGGGCTACAGAGCATAACTGCGGCCATCTGACTTCTCAAACGGAGTTTTTCGGTTCAATAACAAAAAGCCCACTCCGAAGAGTGGACCTTTCAAAAGATAAAAACTATTAATCAACACCATTTGACACAGAGCCAGAATAATAATATTCTTCAGGGCCCTCTTTAAATAATCTATATTCACTACAGATATATTTATTTAATGGTTAATCATTACGACGTTTCTTGATACCAAGAAAA
>NZ_JQCB01000015.1:33042-33259 GCF_001437435.1 Furfurilactobacillus siliginis
CGTTAACTTTAGATCCTGTATTAGTCGACGTATTGATTACTCCATTGTTAGTAGCGTCACTTGGCTGGGAAGGATTCCCTGGTTGGTTAGAACTGGGATTTCCTATGTCCGTACCATTACCTGGCTTCCCCGGTTGATTGAGCCCAGTGCCGCCATTGTTATCTGTTGCGGGGTTCTTGGTATAGGTAACCGTGAATGCTAAGTCCTTTGAGTCCCC
>NZ_JQCB01000016.1:0-2044 GCF_001437435.1 Furfurilactobacillus siliginis
ATCAGGTTATGCTGACAAATTTGTCCAAAAATTCGGATTAAATTTGCAATCTACCTTATGAAAAATATGACCGATAAACCAATCCAAGTTGTTTTTGGCGATGGTAGTTTAGGCGTCACGGGTGATAACTTTCAGTGCTTATTTAGCTATGACCGCGGTGGCTTAGAATCGCTTGTTAAAAATGGTAAAGAATGGCTTTACCGCGTTCCTAGACCTGCTTTTTGGCGGGCAACGACTGACAATGATCGTGGTAATGGTTTTTCTACGCGATCAGCGATGTGGCTAGGCGCAGATTTGTTTAGTACTTGCACCGATGTGAACATTGTTGTGGATGGCGCTGATTATGGCTGGCCCATTGCCCCTGACACCAACCAATTTGGCAAA
Organism: Furfurilactobacillus siliginis; assembly: GCF_001437435.1. Lineage (GTDB taxonomy): Bacteria > Bacillota > Bacilli > Lactobacillales > Lactobacillaceae > Furfurilactobacillus > Furfurilactobacillus siliginis. The sequence continues at coordinate 385 of NZ_JQCB01000016.1, forward strand.
GCATTGAGTGCCAACGATGTTGAGATTACGTTTACGTATACCACAGCAACGACGCCGATAACGACAGTGGCCATTGCATATGTGATTCATGCGGACAGTACGTTAACGATTACAGCGCATTATCGAGGAAAGACCGGTCTGCCTGAATTGCCAACTTTTGGCCTACGTTTTATCGCGCCGACTGCAGCGACTGGGTATACGTACACCGGTTTATCAGACGAAACATATCCTGATCGACAACACGGTGCAAAACAGGGAACCTTTGAAGTGGCTGGCATGCCTGTTACACCATACTTGGTTCCGCAAGAAAATGGGATGCATATGCAGACCGAGTCAGTGACCATCACACGAGCAACAACATTAAATAACGTTGCTTTAACACCAGCACCATTTTCACTCAGCTTTCAGCAAGTTGATCAACCCTTTGCATTTAGTTGTTTACCATATACCGCAGCAGAATTAGAAAACGCAACGCATATGGAAGAATTGCCAGCCGCTAGACGGACGGTAATGACTGTGTATGGTGCAGTTCGTGGCGTCGGTGGCATTGACAGCTGGGGTGCAGATGTGCAGCCAGAATATCACGTTGCGGCGGATGAAGATCACAGCATTGCTGTGCAGATTGCATTAGCCGACTGACGGGTGGTCGCTCTGCCAGCGTTATGCGATAATGAGGTCACTAGGGAGGCGACAACATGAATCATGAAAATGAAACGATGACGGGGTTGCGCTTCTTGTTCGTGACAACGTTAAACTTAATTATTACCGTGGCCGAAATTATCGGTGGTGTTTTGTCTGGTTCATTAGCATTGTTATCGGATGCATTTCATAATCTAGGGGATTCATTGTCGATTGTCTTAGGGTATGTGGCACAACGAATTGGTGGCCGACCACAAAATAGTCAGCAGACCTTTGGTTATCGCCGCGCCGAAATTTTGGCGGCTTTCGTTAACGGACTCTTTTTGATTGGTGTGTCGTTAGTGCTGATGTTCGAGGCTGCACAGCGCTTTATGAAACCAGAACCAATCAACGGTGGCATTATGCTGACGGTTGCGGTCATTGGTTTATTGGCAAATGTCATCTCTGCATTGCTGATGCATCATGGGGCAAAGGACAGTTTAAACATTCGTGCGACATATTTGCATATTATGGCTGATGCACTGTCATCAGTGGCCGTAATTGTTGGCGGAATCATCATCGTGTTCTTTAACTTAACGTGGGTTGACCCGCTATTGACCTTATTAGTATCGTTTTACATTATTTATGAAACTTGGCCTGTGATTCGTGACACAGTGAAGATTTTGATGCAGACTGCCCCTGACCTAGACTATGATCAGATTGCGGCTGACATTAAAACGATTCCAGGTGTCATTCGTGTGCATCATATTCACGCTTGGCAAATTGACGAAAACAAGGTCGTCTTTTCCGCTCATGTGAATTTAAAAGATGTACAGCTGAGTGTTGCAGAAGAAACGGTAGCCAGCATTAAAGCCATGCTGATGGATAAATATCACATCTGTCATGTGACGATTCAACCAGAGGTCCATCATGGCGAAACAGATGCATTATTTGTTGATAAGGATCGTTTATAGTAGAGAGTGGAACAAAAGTCGGGAAGTCGTGAGCAAGACCTAGAACGGCCGTACGGATTGGTCTTCAA
>NZ_JQCB01000016.1:2272-17964 GCF_001437435.1 Furfurilactobacillus siliginis
GTTGGTCCACGTGTTCGCTATTTAAGTTCATAAATCAAAAAGGCGTGTTGGGGACATAATTATCATGTCCTCAACACGCCTTTTGATTTTAGCTATCACTTCAACGTACTGCTGCTTCTTTTATGATTTAGCCAAGCTTGCAAACTGGTTATCGTACCAACTCGTCCAGCTTGTTTCGGGATTGCCAGTTAAGTGAAACTGCATATCGATTTCGTCGATTAAGTGCATGTAGTCACTTTGATTAAAGGTGACACTGGCTGATAGTTCTTCTTCAGGTGTGAAGAAACGGTTCGCCGCTAGTTCACGGTTAATATTTTGAATAAAGCCTTCTTGGCGATCGTACTCGGAAAGTAATTCCAAGTTGTTATTTCGCCAAAGAGTAATGTAAAAGTTGGCGAACCCGGTTAATGCTGTTGTTCGTGCAGTCTCATCGAGTTCACTAACGGACATCAATGTATCTGTCATGTTAGCGCCTCCATATAGTAGTTAGTTTCATTCTACCACTGGTGTAAAGCAAAGATGCTTTACAAGCCGGTTATAAAATAGTTATGCATTTGCAACATAAGTTATGGTAAATAAAGCGGTCGATATGATACAATAACAATCGTAGTTTGGTTCGGGAAAAGATGGCTTGCTTGTTTCATGTGAATGATGATAGTCTCCATTTGCACCAGTTCCAATTTACAACACACTTAAAGACTGCGTGCAAAACGCAACAGGAGGACATTACACATGTCAGAACACGGTACTGTTAAATGGTTTAACGCCGACAAGGGCTTTGGTTTCGTTACTCGCGAAAGTGGCGACGATGTTTTCGTTCACTTCTCAGCTATCCAAGGCGACGGCTTCAAGACTCTTGAAGAAGGCCAAGGCGTAACTTTCGATGTTGAAGATAGTGACCGCGGCCCACAAGCTACTAACGTCGTTAAAGACTAATTATTAGCTAATTAATCCGATCAGCAATGATCGAAAATCGGTATCTGAGTCTCCTTTGGAGATTTGGGTACCGATTTTTACTCATTGCATATTAAAAAGGGGACGCAGTGACATGGAAGAGACTGAGTTAGTTATGAACACAGCGTTACTGGCTGGTGAAATCTTGTTGGAGAACGGTGCCGAGATTGCGCGCGTAGAAGATACGATGATGCGAATCAGTACGAATGAAGGCTATGCTAATGCAAACGTGTTTGTACTATTGACCGGGATCACCATGTCATTGCCAGATGGGACTGCAACACAGGTTCGCCCAGTACATAGTCGTACGTTAGATTTAGAAAAAGTCGATCAAGTAAACACGTTATCACGGCAGTTTGCGAGTGATGAAATCGACGTCCCAACATTTTATCAACAATTACGCCAGGTCAAAGTAGCTGTGCCGACCTTTCCATTTTGGTTACAGCTAATTGCGGCAGTGGTTGTAAGCGTAACGCTGATGCTTGCATTCACTGGACTTCATCAATGGCTAGTTGTACTTTTGACGGCGCTGGCGGGGGCAACCGGCTATGGTGTTTTTTATCTGATTAACCATGAGCTGCAGATCCGTTTCTTAAGTGAGTTTTTAGCGGCCTTAGTGATAGGTGCCATCGCTGACGCAGGTGTTGCTTGGTTGGCGTTATCACGATTGGCAGGGGATGCCGTTATCATTGGTGCCCTAATGCCACTCGTGCCTGGAGTACCGCTGATGAACGCCTTTCGCGATACGATGGCTGGTAACTACCTGAGTGGTCCGGCGCGCGCGGTGGAAGCAATTTTGTCAGTCTGTGCAATTGGCTTAGGCATTGCCATCATGGTTAGTCTGCGATAGGGAGTGGGTCATGTTAAACATTTTGTTAGAAGCAATATTAGCGTATCTGGCAACAGTTGGCTTTGGTGTCATTTTAAATATTCCGCGACGCGCGTTGACTGTCGCCGGCTGGATTGGCCTGGCAGGTTGGTTAGTGTATAAAGGCTTTATTGGGTTTCATCAGCAACAACAACCCAGTATGGCGCAATTGGGCTTGGCAATGTTGATGGCTGGACTGGTGATTGGTGTTTTAAGCAATGTTGCTGCTAGGCGAAAGCACATGCCAATGATTTTGTTCAATATTCCGAGTCTAGTACCGCTGGTTCCCGGCGGACAAGCGTATCAGGTGGTGCGAAACTTAGTGATGAATCATGTGGATGTCGCCTTGATGTATTTGGGCCAAGTGGTAACTGTTGCGGGGATGATTGCATTAGGATTTCTGCTGGCTGAATTATTAGCACGAATTCAATTACGTTTTCACCATTTAAGTTCGTAAATCAAAAATAGAGTTTAGGATAAAAAATCATCTTGTCCTAAACTCTATTTTTAATGAACCAATGCTGTTAATAACTGTTGGACAGCGGCATGAACAAATTCTGGCTTGGTCGCAAGGTTGAGGCGAATGCAGCCCTGATCCTCGTCACTGAACCATTCGCCGTAATCAACGGCTAAGCCAACTTTATTTTGCACAAATTCATGAATGGTCGTGGGATCGACAACCGATCGTAAATCTAACCACAATAAATAAGTGCCTTCGAGATTTGCAACATGCACTGCAGGTGCTTTGACTGCTAATTCGTCGCGGACATACTGGTAGTTGCTACGAATGACAGCGACAAGCTCATCAAACCAGTCACCGGCAGTGCGGTAAGCAGCTTCGCCAGCCGTTTGACCAAGTACACTTAATTCCACTTGATTAAAACACTTCTGCCCAGCTAAAAACTGGGTTTGCAGCGTTGCATTAGGAATGATGACGTGTGAGTTAAGAAGGGTGGCCATGTTAAAGGACTTAGAAGGGGCGTTTAACACGATCAGATGGTCATTGTAACGACCATCGGCAACGGTTAAGGCTGACACAAACTTGCAATCGCCAATTTCAAAGTCTTGGTGAATCTCATCACTGACGACTAAGACATTATGACGGGCACAAATTGACAGGAGTTGTTCGAGTTCCTTAGGAGTCCAGATGCGACCGATTGGATTATGTGGTGAACAGTGAATTAATACGCGTACATCATTTGCCACGATCTTTGCTTCAACATCGGCAAAATCGATGGTGAAGGTGTCTTGGTCATGCTTGAGTTCACTAGTAATGAGGGTCCGATGATTGTCAGTAACGGCGTTTTTAAAAGGATAGTAAACGGGTGTTAGGACCATAACCGCATCATCTGGCTTCGTGAAGGTGTTGACGATGGTGTATAACGAATTGACAACACCATTATCAAAGGTGAGCCAGCGACGCTCTAAAGAGAGATTGTGACGAGTCTGTTGCCAGTTATTAAACGCATCGAAGTAGGCTGGGTCATCGATGGCATACCCAAAGACACCGTGGCGAACACGTTCAATGATTGCGTCGGTCACGCTGGCAGGCTCACGAAACTCCATGTCGGCGACCCACAGTGGCGTCAGCGTGGCATCACCAAAACGTTCATCTAGTGCATCCCACTTTAACGAGTTGGTATGACGACGATCGACCCCATATTGATTAACGAAATCTGTAACTGACATGGCAGCTCCTTAATAAATATATTTATAAACTTGTCTATCATTTAACCACTGACGACTGGAAAAAAGCAATTCAAAACGGGAAATGTCGCTAGTGGTATGAAAACCGATTTATTGATTAAAAGCGTAAACGAAATAGCGACCGCCAATTGTCCAAGTTACTGTAAAAGTAAGTCGGATGATCGACGGTCGCTATTTGAAAGTGGTTTAGAAAGAAGCGGTAGTAGGCTTAATAACCATAACCGGTGTAACCACCAGTATTATTGGCATCTGAGCCGGTTGCGTTGGCAGTATCACCAGTTGTCTTCTTGGTAGCATCAGTGTTGTCAGCACCGTAGTTAGGATCCAGGTTGTTGTCGGATCCTTTATGCGTCTTAGCATACTGAGACGCGGTGTTTGTATCCTGACCCCAGGTAGAAGCGGTGTCTGGTGTTTCACCAAAGTCAGCAGCTGGTGCATAGGCAATCAAGCTGGCAGGAACGGTTCCACCAAAGCGTTTTCCGGTTTTGGATTTACCCAGTTCCAGTTGATGACGAACCTTGTTAGTAACACGTTGTTTTTCCGTTTGTGTCAGGACTTCGAAACTTTGTCCAGCAATGTCGTCACTGACCCCTTGAACATGGTCGGAAACAACATGTTTAGTAGCGGGACGATATTGGTTAGCAAGTGTAATCATGTCACCAAACGTAAAGTCGGTCCGTGATTGACTGGCAATAGAATTCAGAAAATCTTCATTCAATAAACTTGATAAGTTGGCGCTCTTTTTGAGTAATGCAGAAATGACAATCCGTTGACGTAATGTCCGACCGTAGTCACTTTCAGGATCTTGATAACGCATCCGTGTGAATTTAAGTGCTTGTTCACCATTCACGTGAATTTCCTTACCCTTAGTGAAATGTTGGTTTTCGTACGTGAAGGTAAGTGGTGGCACAATGTCGACACCGCCGACTTTATTGATCACTTGCTCTAAACCACTCATGTTCAACAAGGCGTAGAAATCAATGGGCACGTTAAACATTTTTTCCGTGGTCGCGATAGCAGATTTCGTTTGACCATAATAATAAGCCGCGTTGATTTTGCTAGGGAAGTTTTCTTCGTGTCCTGGGATTGCAACCAGTGAGTCACGTGGAATACTGATCATTGTGGTTGTTTTCTTTTTAGGATTAACGGTCACAAGCATCATTGAATCAGTACGACCACCGCCCCATGCTTTTGAATCACGGCCTAGTGCACCCACGTCGGTTCCCATTAACAAAATCGAAATGGGTTTACCATCTTTGATGACTTGGCTAACGTTACGAGCTTTTCCGCCATTAACAGAATCAAACATGACGTTACTAGAATTTTTTAAATTGCTGTATAGCTTCGCACCGAAAGCACCACCAACGATGAGAATTACACCCAGAATCGCAAAGAAAGTGTTGCGAATTGGATGACGGTGACGCGATGGCGGTGGTGTTGATTCACCGTTGACCGCGTTTGAAGCTGAGCCGTTATTCAAGTGGTTCCCATTCGTGCGGTTATCAAAGCGATTCACACGGGAATTATTATCATTGTTGTTCATGGAGGTCCTCCGAGTTAGCTATGTCCGATAAATAAGGCAATTAAAAGGATAACAAGGACGGCCGTAGTAATCCAGACGTACAAGTGATCTTTCTCAACGTAAAACGCATAAATAGAAACAATTACACGCAAAACGGGCGTTAAAATCAGGCAGAATAGTCCGAGCATCATAACAGAACCTGCTTTAAAGGTTCCTAACCCGGTAATAATGGCAGTGATCGTTGTGGGAAAACCGTTGTGTGCAAACCCAGTTGTCCCTTGAACACCATAAGTAATGAAACCGACCAACATGATAACGGCCGAAACTATGACACCTATTCTAAGGATTTGACCAATCATAATCTCAACTTGAGCCATTTCTTTAGAAATCTTTTCCAGTTCTGGATTATTTTCAGACATTAGATGTTCACCCCGAATCCTTTAAGCAACATTTGTAGCCCGATATAGAAAATGATGGGAACGAAAATAATTCGAATCCAGCGAGCGGGGAGTCGTTGCATGATACGCGACCCAACCGTTGCCCCCACTAGAATTCCTAAGGCTAATGGGACGGCAATCAGTGGCTGGATTGACCCGTTAAAGAAGTAAACGGTCGCTGAGGCAGCGGCGGTGACACCCATCATCAAATTACTGGTTGAAGTAGAAGGTTTGAGCGGCATCTTCATGAACGTATCTAGCGCCATGACTTTAAAAGCCCCAGAACCGATACCAAGTAAACCACTTGCAATTCCGGCACCAAACATAACGGTTGCGCCTGCAGGGACACGTTCAACTTGATAATCAACGGTCTTGCCAGCGGCTTTATCATAGTAAGAACTGTTTAATTCTAGTTTTTCAGCTAGTGCGTCGGGAGTTGCCCGATGTAACACTTCAGTCCCGGAACGCAGCTTACGAATCATGTTGTAGCCAGAGTATAAGAGCAAGACACCGAATGTAACGTATAAAACGACGGGACTTAAAATACCATTTAATACAGCGCCTAAAATCGCGCCTAGAGTGGTAAAGATCTCTAGAAACATCGCCACTCGTAAATTTAAAACATTGTCGCGAAGGTAGGCGATGGTCGCACCAGAGCTGGTGGCGATGACGGCGATAATACTTGCACCGATCGCATATTTAATGTCGATTCCCATTGCCAGCGTTAAAACTGGGGTGATGATAATTCCACCACCAAGGCCGAGGATGGCGCCGAGAATTCCAGCAGCCAACCCGACAACGAGCATGATGATAACTTGTGTCATGCGGACACTTCCTTTTATTTGATGAAATAAGAATAGCACGAACATTGTTGCTGTGCTGATGATAAGCGTTTTCAGAGGAATTAAATTATGCTGCCCTTAAAGTCAGCTTAAATACTTAAGAAAGTATTAAGGGGTTAAGGACGATTAAAATCATCGAGAAAAACCGCATGTCCTAGCGGTGCTGTGCTATAATTTTGCGTTGAACGCGACTGTGTTAAACCTTTCGCTTGTTCACATTGGAAAATACATACCTTTAGTGGAGGCACATAATTAAATGTTAATTGAAAAAGAACGCGGTCGTGGCATTATTTTGACCGTGATGACCATTCTGTTTTTGTTTTTAGCGGTACTGGCAATGCGTCAGTCACAGATTTTATCAATTATTGATTCAGAATTGGTTAACAAGATTCATAGTGACAGTCCTTTTTGGACAATTATCTTTTCATTGATTACAAAATTGGCCAGTCCGACGTTGGATCTGGTGTACATGGTGATTATTGCCGTTTTACTGTGGGGATTTAAGTACAAGATTCCTGCGCTGTGGGCATTGGGTTATGGCTTTGGTGGTAACGTCTTAGGCGCTGTGATTAAAAAGATCGTTGGTCGTGCGCGTCCTGCCGGCCATATGGCATCAGATGATGGATTTAGTTTCCCATCTGGACACGTGTTAGGAACATTTATGGTTGTGGCAATTTTATTCTTAGTTGTACTGCCTGTAATGCAAAACAAAACGCGTCGGTTGTTGATCCAGACGATTTTATGCATTTGGGTAATATTGGTTATGCTTAGCCGTGTTTACTTACAGGCACATTTCCCAACTGATACATTAGGTGCTGTTTTGTTGGCATACGCATGGTTGCAGGTTGCTGAATACTTGTATGTGGCTTGGGCACCCAAGCTGCAACGAGTACGATTCTTGAGCAATTCAAAGATTTAATGAGTGTAAATGAAAAGGTTCCGTTGCACATTGATTTGGTCGATGTGTGACGGAACCTTTTTTTGTGGGGCTTTTCTTTTATATAGCGGAAACGAGTTCACCAACCCAAGACTCTGTGCATTGCCTGTCCGCCATCCGTGGCTAAAGCCACTACCACCGCACCTGCAATTGCTCGAGTCTTAACCGGGCTGGTTTACTCTCTGCCGAAAACGAGTTCACCGACCTTGAATCGCTGCGCAGAACCTGAAATCCCGCTATGAACCAAAAACGTCCATAACGGGATTCCTTGTTCTTGCTCGGATTCAGAACAGGTCAGTTCACTCTCTGCCTTTTAGTACTTCTGGGCCATCTGGGCGACCCACAATGACGGTGTTAACTAAGTCTAGGAACAAGCCTTGTTCGACAACGCCGACCATTTGGATCAATTCGGCGGCTAATTCATGGGGATGATCGATTTCGTTTAAATGTAAGTCGATGACATAGTTTTGTGAATCAGTTAAAACGTGTTTGCCATCACGCATCCGCATTGTGGGGTTGTAACCTTTGGCCGCCAACTTTTTAAGAACTTGACTGGAGCCGTAAGGAATCACTTCAAGAGGTAAGGGGAAACTCCCTAGCTTATGTGATAATTTGCTTTCATCAACGATCCACATGTTCTTTGTGGAGTTTGTTGCAACGATTTTTTCCCATAAATGAGCTGCGCCGCCACCCTTGATACCTTGGAAATCATCACTGATTTCGTCGGCACCATCGATGGTTAAGTCAATGTGGTCAACGTCATCAACATCCTTGACGGGGATGTTTAAACTTTTTGCTTGTTCACGTGTTCGGTCAGAGGTTGGGACGCCAATGACATGAATCCCTTCTTCTGCGACGCGCTTGCCCAGTGCGTCAACCATGTATTTAACCGTGGAGCCAGTTCCTAAGCCGACGACCATGCCGTCTTCAATAAAATCAACGGCGCGTTGGCCAACTTGCTGTTTTAATTCATCTTGTGTCATTGCCATGTTTTCTTACTCCTTATGTTTAAACTGGTTTTCTGATTGCTGCAGGTAAATGACGCCGGGCAAACGGATCAAGTGCAAGCAACTGTTTTTGTTCAGCAGTTGCTAACGTGCAGACTGCATCAAGCAGTTCGTGTGCAATTGCAGGTTGGTCAAGTGCGTGGTCGACCCAGATATGTTCAACAACCCAAGTCGTGTCATCGACCACAGGAAAAGTCACTTCAGCAATTAATCGTGCATCTTGCATTGCAAATAAACGCTGATCTTGACGCGTGAAGTCCATTGTCATTCTCCCTTTAATCAAAATGTTTCACATAATATAGTAGCATAAAAGCAGAGCTGGTAAAAAAACTTTGCCGGCGTGCTAGTTACCTCCCACTATCAAACGGCGATGGGGTTTACTATAATATGTAGGAACATAACTGCGATTTAACATGGAGGACATAAATGACAAAGCTACGTGGATTTGAAGTGGTGAAACGATTTGCTGACACGGATTTACCACTCCCCAAACGGCAAACACAGCAGGCAGCAGGATATGATTTGGCTGCCTCTGAAGATTTCATCGTGCCGTCAATTTGGCACCATCATTTTCTGAGTGCTTTGCATAGCCTATTTAGTGATCAGACATTGGACGAAAAGTTGCACACCGCGGCAGATAAGGCTTTGAAACCAGTTCTGGTGCCAACTGGTATTAAGGCATATATGCAACCTAACGAGGTCTTACTATTAGTGAACCGCTCATCTGGTCCACTCAAGCGCCGCCTAGTACTGCCAAACGGTATCGGTGTGATCGACGCTGACTATTATGGTAATGAAGGTAACGACGGGGAACTATTTGTTCAGCTGATCAATTATGGCTTGCGTCCACTTACCATTAAGAAAGGTGACCGAATCGCCCAAGCAATGTTTGTCCCATACCTAACGGCGGATAACGAAACGGCACCAACGGCCAAGCGAAATGGTGGTTTTGGTTCTTCAGGTGTTCAGTAAACCCTTAAGAATTTTCAAATGACAACAGAAATAATTGTGTCCCTGACCAGCTGTGGTACACTAAATTTATCTATTGGTTAATATTGGTCAAACAAAGAAAAATAGAGGTATAACGTGGCAAAACCAAAAACACAGTTCGTGTGTCAAAACTGTGGCTATTCATCACCTCGTTATCTGGGACGCTGTCCTAACTGTGGTGAGTGGAATACATTAGTCGAAGAAAAAATGGTCGATGATACGCCTAACCGTAAAGCCCGCGTGAGCTTTACCGGACAAACGGCTAAGGCAGAATTGATCAAAGATGTTAGTTTAAAAGAAGTTCCCCGTGTTAAGACGAACCTACAGGAATTTAATCGTGTGCTAGGTGGCGGAGTGGTTCCTGGATCACTGGTATTAATTGGTGGGGATCCCGGAATCGGGAAATCGACGCTGTTAACGCAAGTGTCTGGGCAACTGAATGAAACCGGTGGCCGGGTGCTTTATGTATCCGGTGAAGAAAGTGCCACACAAATTAAGATGCGGGCTGATCGGCTAGGCGTTGGTGGCGGTGACTTTTATTTATACCCTGAAACAGATATGGGTAACATTCGTGATCAAATTACCGAACTCGACCCTGCATTTGTCATTATTGACTCCGTGCAAACAATGCAAGAACCAGACATTACGTCAGCGGTTGGATCCGTTTCACAGATTCGTGAAGTGACGGCAGAGTTGATGCAGATTGCGAAGACGAATCAAATTACGATTTTTATCGTGGGTCATGTTACCAAGGGCGGTGCTATCGCAGGGCCAAAGATCTTGGAACACATGGTCGACACAGTGTTGTACTTTGAGGGTGATTTGCATCATACGTACCGTATTTTACGCGCGGTGAAAAATCGGTTTGGGTCAACGAACGAACTCGGTATCTTTGAAATGCGTGAAGATGGTTTGAGTGAAGTTGCTAATCCGTCGGAAATTTTCCTAGAGGAACGGCTGAAGGACGCGACTGGTTCAGCAATTGTTGTCTCAATGGAAGGTACGCGACCAATTTTGGTAGAAGTCCAGGCGTTAGTGACGCCATCTGTTTTCGGAAACGCTCAGCGAACATCACAAGGACTTGATCGTAATCGGGTATCACTGATCATGGCGGTGCTGGAAAAACGGGCGAACTTGATGTTACAAAATCAGGATGCTTATTTAAAGGCAGCTGGTGGCGTAAGGCTTGATGAACCAGCGATTGACTTAGCAATTGCCGTCGCGATTGCATCAAGTTATCGCGACAAAGAAACGAATCCTAGCGATAGTTTCGTCGGTGAAGTTGGGTTGACTGGAGAGATTCGGCGTGTGAACCGGATCGAACAACGGGTCGACGAGGCACGTAAGCTAGGTTTTAAACGGATTTTTGTGCCAAAGAACAACTTACAAGGCTGGAATCCACAAACGGATATTGATGTGGTTGGGGTGACGACCATCGGGCAAGCGTTGAAGCTGGCGTTGAACTAATGAGCCAAAAGTTACATTGAAAGGAGGTGAACTTACATGAAAATAACCAAAAAACTTGTCATTCAAGCGTTGTTTGCATTAGTAGGTGCTGGTGCCGGCTATCGTTTTATGCCATTGGTATGGCAACTAACAGGATTGGAAACGAGCCATCTACTGAACAACTTTTTGACTAACTTTGTGCTTGGTGCAATTATTCTGTATTTAATTTCGTTTCTGTTAGTCGGATACGTTGAGAAGTTGGTTAATCGATTGGAAAAATATCTTTCCAAGCAAAGCCCCATCTACCTGTTATTTGGTAGCTTAGGAACCATTGTCGGATTGATGTTTGCCATTTTGATTTCCACTGTCTTTTTCCGCACGCAAATGTTTTTAACGAATACAATTGTGCCAATTACGTTGATGCTACTGTTGGGGTACCTGGGCTTTCGCTTAGGAACCACCCGCACGGATGAATGGCGCCGCTTGTTCTCACTTGGTTTTCGGCGTGGCACGAAGCGAACGTCAGAAACTGGTGAAATTTTGGATGAAGGTGAGCCTAATTACCATCATTACAAAATTTTGGATACTAATATTTTGATTGATGGTCGCATTTACGACATCATTAAAACTGGTTTTCTGGAAGGCACGCTGTTGGTACCAAACTTTGTCCTGCACGAACTGCAATATATCGCCGATTCCAGTGATAGCATCAAACGTGTTCGTGGTCGTCGCGGCTTAGATATCTTAAACAAGTTGCAGACGGATAAGGTGATTCCGATTGAGATGTATGAAGGCGACTTCGAAGACATCCCAGAAGTTGATGACAAACTGATTGAATTGGCGAAACAGATGCAGGCCGTGGTCGTGACAAATGACTATAACCTAAACAAAGTCAGCCAATTTCAAAATGTGCAAATCATGAATATCAATGCGTTGACCAAATCACTGAAGCCACGTGTGATTCCAGGTGAACAGATGAACGTAATGGTCGTGAAAAATGGGACCGAACGTCAGCAAGGGGTTGCTTACCTTGACGATGGGACGATGGTCGTTGTTGAAGATGGGCGTTACTTTATCAATGATCACATTGATGTCACGGTCACTAGTGCACTGCAGACGGATGCTGGGCGCATGATTTTTGCGAAGCCAACGCATTCGACACGCGGAATTAACCAAGACGCTGATGTAGAAGCGGTGTCATCTAAGAAAGACGATACTAAATCTAAGGGTAAGCCAGATTCTAAAAAGCGAAAGTAGTTTAAAAAATCGTTTGCGACTTGCGCTGGATAGTGCTTTTAGGACGCTGTCTTTATGAATAGATTAAGAGCCAGAAGACAAGAACAGCTTTGTCTTCTGGCTCTTTTTTATATTTCGGGAATAAAATTGACTTCGACGCCATTGAAATTACGTGTTGTTGAGACATGGTTAAGATGCTACTATATTTGTGTAGGATTTAACTAATGATTTTATAAACGGGGGCAAATCGTGAATTCAATCGTGAAGTCGAAGGGATTACTTGCGGCAGGGCTTGTTGCCATGCTGCTTGGAATTCCGGCGGTTACAGGCCATGCTGATGCACAGACAGCATCTAGTGCAGTTAGCAGTTCTATAAAGGCTGTTCAAAGTACATCTGCTTCAGCACAACAGGAAAGCAGTCAAACGAAGACAACGTCTAGTGCGGAGTCATCATCAGTTACTAGTCAAAGCAGTTCTAGTGCTACGACTGAAAGCTCATCGTCAGTACAAAAACCTGCAACGACGCAAAGTAGTTCAGCAGCAAGTAGCATTGACAACAGTTCAGTAAAAGCTGATGCGGATAAAAATCAGCAAACATCTGGTGTAGATAAACAAAAAGATGCTGCGAAAACTGCAGCTGACAATGGATTTATAGCAGAATATCCAGTTGCAAAAGCACCAGAAAAAAACGGCTGGGTTAAAAATGATAATAATCAATGGACTTATTATCAAAAGGATAGCTTAGTCAACGGCTGGTTTAAGGACAATGGTACTTGGTACTACACCAAGGCTGACGGGACATTAGCGAATCAGTGGTTTAAAGATAACAATCAGTATTACTACATGACCGATTGGGGCATGGTACATACAGGTTGGGCGAAGTTTGATAATTGGTATTACTTCAACTGGGGCGGCGACATGAAGACCGGCTGGTTGAAGGATAATTCTAATTGGTATTACCTTGGAAATTGGGGAATGTACCACTACGGCTGGTCAAAGCTGGGTAATTGGTACTATTTCCAAAACTGGGGTGGCATGGCTTCTGGCTGGCTACATGATTCAGGCAACTTATATTATTTAGGTAATTGGGGTGCTGCGGAAAATGGTTGGGCTAAGGATAACAACCAGTGGTACTACTTCTACAAGGGTGGTGCTATGGCGACCGGCTGGGTAAAAGATGCTGGCTCATGGTATTGGGTCGATTATTGGAAAGGTATGTCAAATTACCAGTGGACAAAGATTAATGGCACGTATTATTACTTTACTTGGGGTGGTCAAATGGCGACTGGCTGGGTAAAAGATAACACTGGTACGTGGTATTACCTTTCAGGCTCTGGTGCTTGGGCAACCTCCGCTTACTTGAATGCACCTGCCATCAGCCAAGTTGGTTGGGGTGCACCTGAAGGTTGTGAAGCAGCCTCATTGCTTGAAGCATTTCATGCCAAAGGTATTTTAACCAACACTAATTTGGCACAGTTCCTAAAGACAATGCCTTATTCTACAAACGGCGATCCTAATACTGGTTTTGAAGGGAATCCATACGTATACGACAACTATGCAGTTGATACGATTTATCCACCTGCAGTTGCAAAGTGGGGTTCACGATTTGCCAACGTTAGTGATATTAGTGGGTCAAATGTTCAAGAACTAAAAGAATATTTAAAGGCCGGACAGCCATTGGTTGTTTGGGTTACTGCTAAATTTGTTCAACCAAATTGGACAAGTTATTGGTGGGGAACAACGCCTCGTAACTTGCACGTTGTTTGTGTTGATGGTTATAGCAATGGTTCTTATCACATTGTTGATCCATGGCCATGGACGACTGGACAACAATACTGGTTATCAGGTAGTACTTTTGAAACAACTTATAACTACCTCAAACGTGCAGTTGCTGTTGGCTAGTTATCAATAATTTATGAGGTTTAGTAAAGGTCTGAAGCATGAGCAATTATGTTTCAGACCTTTTGCTTTTTAGCCTTAATTGAAAAAAAACCGACAAAACGGTAATATTGTATGTATACACATCAAATTTTTCTCAGAAAGAGGCGCTGATTTTGGCCAAGAATAAAGTTCGGGTCCGGTACGCACCATCACCAACTGGACACCTGCACATCGGAAATGCACGGACCGCATTGTTTAACTACCTGTTTGCTCGTCATAACAAAGGTACGTTTGTGATTCGGATTGAAGACACAGATACGAAACGGAACGTGGCTGACGGTGAAAAAAGTCAGCTTGATAATCTAAAGTGGTTGGGAATTGACTGGGACGAAGGTCCTGACAAGCCTGGCGACTTTGGCCCTTATCGTCAATCAGAACGGAAAGACATTTACGTTAAGTTAATCCAAGATTTATTGGATCAAGGTTTAGCTTACAAGTCTTACCGGACTGAGGATGAGTTGGCTGCCGACCGTGAACAACAAAAGGCTAACAAAGAAGCGCCTCACTATGTTTATGAATATGAAGGTATGTCTGCCGACGAAATCAAGGCTGCACAGGAAAAGGCTGAGGCAGATGGTTTAGAACCTGTTGTGCGCTTCCGTGTACCCAAGAATCGTGAATATCAATGGGATGACATCGTTAAAGGTAATATCACGATCAACTCCGATACCATCGGTGGTGACTGGGTTATTCAAAAGCGCGATGGCATGCCAACGTATAACTTTGCCGTCGTTGTAGATGACCACATGATGGAAATCAGTCACGTCTTACGTGGGGATGACCACATTGCGAACACGCCAAAGCAATTGATGATTTACGAAGCACTTGGTTGGGATGCACCAATCTTTGGGCACATGACGTTGATCATCAACACGGAAACAGGTAAGAAATTATCTAAACGTGATGAAACCGTGTTGCAATTCATCGAACAATATCGTGAGTTAGGCTATTTGCCTGATGCAATGCTCAACTTCATTACGTTACTTGGTTGGTCACCAGTTGGTGAAAATGAAATCTTCACCCAACAGGAATTGATCAAGATGTTCGATGAAAGTCGTTTGTCTAAATCACCAGCGAAGTTTGACGGTAAGAAATTGGAATGGATTAACAACCAATATGTCAAAGCTGCGCCGGAAGATGAAATCTTCGATAGTAGTCTGCGCGAATTGATCAATGCTGGCTTAGTTGAAAAGGATCCGAACCAGTTACATTTGGAATGGGTTCGCAAACTTGTCAGCCTTTACAAGCAACAGATGTCTTATACGGCACAAATCGTGGATATGAGTAAGGATGTCTTCTTCCAAGAACCAGCCGAAATCACTGACGAGGCTAAGGAAGAATTAGCTGCTGACACTGCTAAGACTGTGTTGGAAGAATTTGTTACGCGTGCTAAGAAGTTACCTGTCTTTGATGCTTATCAGATTCAGGCAACCATCAAGGCTATCCAGAAAGAAACTAAGATTCGTGGGCGTGCGTTGTACATGCCACTACGGATTGCGTCAACGCACGAAATGCATGGTCCACAATTACCAGAATCAATGGAATTGTTAGGCCGCAAGTCAACGTTACGCAATATCCAAGCGATCATCGAAAAATTGTAGTTGTTTGCTAAACCACAGCTGCTTTCAACAGGCGGCTGTGGTTTTTGTTTTGCTTTGATGTTACGGGGCAGTGTCTCCGGAAAAACAGGGTAACAGTGAGCTCACTGCGTTCGCAGGCGGGAAACTAGCGTGCCTTGCCATTGCGGACTTTGCGAATTCTTCGCAGCCCTTCACTCCCGGCAGGCTAGTTTCCCGCCGTCACTG
>NZ_JQCB01000016.1:18127-31265 GCF_001437435.1 Furfurilactobacillus siliginis
CCGGAGAGTGTCGCTTGCTTTGCAAGCGGCACAAACCCGTTAGTGCCAAAGTGAAAGGACACACTAAAGTAAAATAGTCGTCGTTTCAGTCTACGTTAATGTAAGCTGGAACGACGGCTATTTGAGTTTGCAGTTAACTATTATTTAGAGTGAACGTTGGCCGCTGCAGTCACAGTGGCGGCGAGTTTACTTCGATGTTCACTGTACTTGTGTTTTGCCCGCAAAGCGGGCAAAGCACTCCCCCAACGCCGAGTCATTAGCAATGGAGACCAGATGTAACACCGAGAACGAAGGGCTGCGAAGAATTCGCAAAGCCCGGAGTGGTAAGGTGTCACATCTGGTCGACGGTGAGCAAAGCGAACTTGCTAATGACTTGGCGTTGGGGGACAAAGGCCCCGGTGACAGTACAGAAGGATCAAGATACGTCAGTGAACGTTTTATGGTAAAATCACTGTAACTTACCGCAGACGAAAGGAAGGGTGCTTGAGATGATTCAGGTGTTTAATACCCTCACAAGAACGAAGGAGCCATTCAAACCATTGAAGCCTGGTCACGTGAGCATGTACGTGTGTGGACCGACTGTGTATAACTACATTCACATCGGTAACGCACGTTCTGTGGTCGCCTTTGATACGATTCGTCGTTACTTTGAATATAAGGGTTACGAAGTTAATTACGTTTCTAACTTTACTGATGTCGATGACAAAATGATCAAGGAAGCTGCCGCCGAAGGCATTACGGTGCCTGAGTTAGGCGATAAATTTATTGAAGCGTACTTTGAAGACACAAAGCCACTGAACGTTGAACGTGCGACAACGAATCCACGAGCGACAGAGATGATTCCTGAAATCATTGATTTCGTGGCTGATTTGATTGCTAAAGGCTTTGCCTATGAAGCTGCTGGCGATGTTTATTATCGTGCACGTAAATTTCCAAACTACACGCAGTTGGTACATGAATCTTTAGACGATTTAGAAAATGGTGCCAGTGAACGTGTCGATGATGGCGATAACGCAAAAAAAGAAGATCCCATCGACTTTGCCTTATGGAAAGGCGCCAAACCTGGCGAGATTTCCTGGCAGTCACCTTGGGGGGCGGGACGTCCTGGCTGGCATATCGAGTGTTCCGTCATGTCAACGCACTACTTAGGCGATACGTTTGATATTCATGGTGGTGGTCAAGATTTAGTCTTTCCCCATCACACTAATGAAATCGCCCAAAGTGAAGCACACACTGGCAAGCAATTCGCACGCTACTGGATGCACAATGGATTTGTGACAGTTGGCGACGAAAATGAAAAAATGAGTAAGTCGCTGGGAAACTTTATCACATTGCATGAAATGAACCAGCAGGAGGATCCCCAAGCTGTTCGTTTCTTTATGGCAACGACCCAGTATCGGCGACCAATCGCGTATACACACGGTAATTTAGAAGATGCTAAAAATAATTTAGCCCGGTTGCGGTCGACGTATGCTAATTTTGACTACCGGTTGAAAGATGCAGCGGCAGGTCATAATGAAGCAATCGAGGCGGCGGCGAAACAGCAACAAGTTGCCTTCGAAGCCGCGATGGATGATGATTTTAACGTACAAAATGGGATTGCAGCAGTCTATGAGCTCGCTAAACTAAGCAATGTTTACTTGAACGAAGACGTGGTTGCTAAAGACACGTTGGTTGAATTGCAGCGGTTATTTGCCACACTATTGAGTGTGTTCGGGATTACCTTTGATGAAGGTGACCAAATGGCTGATGGTGAAATTCAAGCGTTGATTGATGAGCGGCTGGCTGCTCGGCAAGCGAAAGACTTTGCGCGCAGTGATGAGATTCGTGACGAACTACAGGCGCGTGGCATTATTTTAGAAGATACACCACAGGGAACTCGGTGGCGGAAGGAACGTAATGACTGAAGTTAACTATCGGCAACTAAACGGAATGGCGTTGGCCTACGTAGGCGATGCGGTTTACGAGGTGTTCATTCGTGAACACCTAATTGAATTAGGGTATACAGTACCGACAAAATTGCATCATCATGCGACACATTTTGTTTCTGCAAAGGCACAAGCGGTCTTGATCAAACTGATGGAAGCAGATGCCGTGCTAACGGATGAAGAAACGGCCATGTTTAAACATGGTCGCAATGCGACGACGCATCATCGTGCTAAAAATACCGATATCGTTACCTACCGGATTTCCACAGGGTTTGAAGCGATTTTTGGATACTTACAACTAACACACCAAATGGACCGGATCGATTGGCTGGCACATTGGTGTATTGACCAGGTGGAAGCAGGAAGGACAGAACAAACAGATGCCAAATAAACAACATGCACGTGTGAACAAGCCTCGTCGTGAGCGAGCAGAAGCGACACCGGATGCGACAGCCAAGACAGATACGAGTACTGATTTTATCATCGGTCGGCACCCAGTTGAGGCGGCTTTGCAGTCGGATCAACAGATTAATAAAGTGTTTATCCAAGAAGGTTTACGTGCCGACGCCATTAAGGAAATCGAAGCGTTAGCGAAAGACCGACATTTAATCATTAGCCAGGTGCCTAAGCAAAAGCTAGACTTGATGACTGATGGTCAAAATCACCAAGGTGTCGTTTTAGCAATTCCGCCTTTTGCATATGCAACGGTGGATGATTTATTTGCCCGTGCAGAGAAAGCGAATGAAGCGCCGTTCTTCTTGATTTTGGATTCGATTGAAGATCCTCATAATCTTGGCTCAATTTTACGGACTGCTGATGCAGCTGGCGTTCACGGCATTATTATCCCCAAGCGCCGTGCAGTTGGGTTAACGTCTGTCGTTGCGAAAACGTCAACTGGCGCAATCGAACACGTGCCAGTTGCGCGCGTTACGAACTTGGTGGCAACAGCCAAAGAATTGAAAGATCGCGGTCTGTGGATTTTTGGAACTGACATGAACGGAACCGATTATCGTCAGTGGAACGCTGCTGGTCCAACGGCCTTAGTGATCGGTAATGAAGGAAAGGGAATTTCTGCATTGCTGAAAAAGACAGTGGATGAAATGCTTACGATTCCGATGGTCGGTCATGTGCAAAGTTTAAATGCATCAGTGGCAGCGTCACTGCTAATCTATGCTGGCTTCAACTCACGGCACCCGCTATAAATATTTTGCGGAAACCTATTTATTCCGTAATGAAACGCAGGCACACTTTTTGTATAAGTGAGCCTGCGTTTTTGTTGGATGGCGTAAAACACGAAAGAAATGTTGTCCTAGTTACGGAAATGAACTAATTCAATGCAAAACGAACTCCAAAATTACTGTAAAACACGTATTTTGCTTAATTCGAAACAAGCAGAATATAAAAATTGCAATGTAGCTTACAACGGTGTGTTTTATCAAACAGGCGTTTGGTTGTCTGCTAACGTATGTAACCGTAAGCTTGCGCTATCATAGACGTACTTATTTAGGTACGTGAATCTAGATGGTGATGGAGGACCACAATGGTCTGGTTAAGTCGGCAGCAGGAGGATACGTTGATTGAGATTGCAAAAGGTGGGGATGAAGTCGCCTTTGAACAATTGTTTACGCAATATTTACCGTTGATCAATAAGTGGTATCGTAAATTGAATTTTGCGCAACAACTTGTGGATCGTGATGATTGGCAGCAGGAATGTCGTATGGTGTTGTTTAATACGTTGAACCGTTATCAAGGACGCCACGCAGGTGAGTTTGCTACATACTTTCGACTTAACGTGCGTAATCGTGGCTTCGATTTGAAGCGTCGTCAAAATGCACGCAAAAGACAATCCGACCAAGATGATGAAGCACTAGATGGACAGGCAGAGACCATACAGATTCCTAGTCATCATCCAGATGGGTTAGCGCTTGTCGTGCTCAAAGAGCGATTAGATGAAGTTCAAAGTGAACTGTCAGCTTTTGAGGCGGAGGTGTGGCGTGAACTAATGAACGGTGTTGATTTAGCTGAAATGACGATCCGTCTCAAATGTTCTGATCGCCGTCTACGAAATGCGATTAATCGTTGCCGGATAAAGTTTACGAAGACCTTGCAGCCAACGGGGAACGATTGACACACATGTAGTTGCGTGCTAATCTGATGTACGATTACAAATTAATTGGAGGTGCCAGGAATGGCCAACAGAAAAGTCGCACTGGCATGCTCAGTTTGCGGATCACGAAATTATACGATTACATTTAACCCGAACCGGACCAAGCGGTTAGAGGTCAAGAAGTTCTGTAAGCATTGCGGACAGTACACGTTGCATCAAGAGACAAAGTAGGAGGTTAGAATTCATGCGATTCATTAAGAGTGTTTTTAGCGAAATGAAATTGGTTCGGTGGCCTTCAGCTGCTGAAAACCGGCGTGATTCATCCATCGTGATCTTTGTTTCTGTTGCGTTTGCAGCGTTCTTCGCATTGATTGACTGGGGTGTACAAGCATTGATCACTTGGTTAGCCTAGGCGAACCAACGAAATTTTGATATACTAGAGACATTGAACGAGGCTTCGTCATTTTGACGAGGTTTTTTATTTTGCAATGACATTCTTGGAGGATTTAAACAATGGCAGAGACCACTGAAAAACTATGGTACGTGCTACACACTTATTCTGGTTACGAAAACAAGGTTAAGGCAAACCTTGAATCACGGTCACAATCAATGGGGATGGCAGACTTCATCTACCGCATTGTCGTACCTGAAGAAGAAACTGAACAAGTAAAAGACGGCAAGGCCAAGACAGTTATTGAAAATGATTTCCCAGGTTACGTACTGGTTGAAATGGTTATGACTGACCAAGCTTGGTATATTGTCCGGAATACACCAGGTGTTACTGGTTTCGTTGGCTCTCATGGTGGTGGTTCAAAGCCAACGCCACTATTACCTGATGAAGTTAGCCTGATTTTAAACCGTATGGGTGTTGATGCACGCCATCAAAATGATTTCGAAATTGAAGTCGGTGAATCCGTACGAATCGTTGACGGTGCCTTTTCTGACATGGTCGGTAAAGTGACTGAAGTTGATAATGAAAAGCAAAAGTTGCGCGTTAATGTGGATATGTTTGGTCGCGAAACTTCAGCTGAATTAGACTTTGAACAGATTGATAAGATTATTTAGGGAAGTTTGAAGCTGCGCGAGTATGTGGCGTAAACGCGTTCGCAGACCCTGATTGCTGTGCATTGCCTGACCGTCGTGCGTGGCTAAAGCCACTACCGCCGTTCCTGCAATTGCTCGCAATCAACCCGGGTCTGCTCACGCTCTGATATTAATCAGGGTTGCTCACTCGGTACTATCATGGTAAACTACTACGGTATGTGTAAAAGCATATCGTGGGAGGCGTAATCTAATGCGCCATCAACTACCACATCCAAGGAGGAATTTCACATGGCTAAAAAAGTAGCTAATGTTGTTAAGTTACAAATTCCTGCCGGTAAAGCAACACCTGCTCCGCCGGTTGGTCCTGCTTTAGGTCAAGCAGGGATTAACATCATGGGATTCACAAAGGACTTTAATGCCCGTACTGCTGATCAAGCAGGTTTGTTGATTCCAGTTGTTATCACGGTTTACGAGGATCGTTCATTCGACTTCGTTACCAAGACTCCGCCAGCTTCTGTCTTATTAAAGAAGGCTGCTGGTGTTGAACATGGTTCAGGCGAACCCAACACGAAGAAGGTTGCTACTGTAACCAAGGCGCAAGTTGAAGAAATCGCCAAGACTAAGATGCAAGATCTAAACGCTGCCGACGTTGAAGCCGCAATGCGCATGGTCGAAGGTACTGCACGGAGCATGGGCTTTACTGTAGAAGGCTAAGCTAATACTTTGATGGTACGGATACTCGGTGAAAACTGAATGTATCAGGTGGAAGATGAGAACAGAGCGAAGTGAGCGGCGCTTGGCTTGCTCACGGAGCTCGACTATGACAGCGATGGCAAATGTTACTAAAAAACGTGTCATTGGCTACATAGTCGGGCTACAACAGACTGGAAACTCACCACTACTCGCAAGTCAACCTCATCCGGAAAATCACCGGATAATGTCGCCTTGTTCGCTGTGGACCGTTTCCAAACCGTCTGTTTTCGCCCTGTGTCTGTCGCCATTACCACATTTGCAAGGAGGAAAACACAATGGCCACAAAAAAAGGTAAGAAGTACCAAGATGCTGCTAAGCAAGTTGACAAAGAAAAAGCTTACAGCGTAAACGAGGCCGTTGCCTTGGTGAAGAAGATCGACTTTGCGAAGTTCGATGCTACAGTTGAGATTGCTTTCAAGCTTAACTTAGACACCAAGCAAGCGGACCAACAGTTACGTGGGGCAATGGTTTTGCCTAACGGAACTGGTAAGACACAACGAGTAATTGTTTTTGCTCGTGGTGAACAAGCACAAGCTGCTAAAGATGCAGGTGCCGATGAAGTCGGTGATGCTGACTTAGTACAAAAGATCTCTGACGGCTGGTTGGACTTTGATGTTGCAATCGCAACACCAGACATGATGGCCCAAGTTGGTCGTTTAGGTCGCCAATTAGGACCTAAGGGCTTGATGCCTAACCCTAAGACGGGTACCGTAACTATGAACGTTGCGCAAGCCGTTAAGGATGCTAAGGGTGGTCAAGTAACTTACCGTACTGACCGTGACGGAAACGTTCATGTTCAGATTGGTAAAGTTTCATTTAGCGAAGACCAATTGGTTGGTAACTTCAAAGCTATCGAAGATGTAATTGTTCGTGCGCGTCCTGCCGCTGTTCGTGGCACATACGTTCAACACTTATCAGTTGCTTCCACATTTGGCCCAGCCGTTGCTGTTGATTTAGCTAGTTTCTAAATCACAGCATTGACGAAAGCCAGTTGCTTTGCTAAGATGTTCAAGTAAATTAATTTTACCTAAGACTCAGGTGGTTTCGACCTTAATATCCTGCCGAGGCAAAGCAATTCGTGAGAATGACTTTGAGCCCGCTGTCTTAGGACAGCGGGATTTTTATTAGGTAAAAAATCAATCATGGAGGTGTAAAACGTGAGTAAAGAAACGATCGCAGTCAAAGCTACGTTAGTTGATGAAGTCTCAAAAAAGATTACTGATGCTAACTCCCTTGTTGTTGTTGACTACCGTGGTTTAACAGTTGAAGAAGTCACTGATTTGCGTAAGCAATTACGTGACGCTGATGTTGCTATGGAAGTTATCAAAAACAAGATTTTAACGCGTGCTGCTGAAAAAGCCGGTTTTGCTGATCTTAACGATACATTCGTAGGACCAACCGCTGTTGCTTTTGGTAACGGTGACGATTCAATCGCCGCTGCACGTATCTTAGCTAAGTTTGCTAAGGATCATAACGTTCTTGAAATCAAGGGCGGAATGATGGAAGGTAAGGTTGTCTCTGTTGACGAAATCAACACTTACGCAACGTTACCAAGTCGCGACGACTTACTATCAATGCTTGCTTCCGAATTGCAATCACCAATTCGCAGCTTCGCATTTGCTGTTAAGCAAGTTGCTGACAACAAGGACGACGAACCTGCTGCTTAATGTAGCTTAACCCGTCACAACTAACTCACCGGTTTAACCGGAAAACCCAATTTTGGAGGAATACAATCATGGCTTTAGATACTCAAAGCATTGTTGATCAATTAAAAGAAGCAACCATCGTTGAATTAAACGACTTGGTTAAGGCAATCGAAGAAGAATTTGGCGTTAGCGCAGCTGCTCCTGTAGCCGCTGCTGGTGCTGCTGGTGGCGACGCTGCTGCCAAGAGCGAATTCAACGTTGAATTAACTTCAGCTGGTTCAGCTAAGATCAAGGTTATCAAGGCTGTCCGTGAAGCAACTGGTTTAGGTTTGAAGGATGCTAAAGACTTAGTCGATGCAGCTCCTAAGAACGTTAAAGAAGGCTTATCAGAAGACGAAGCCAACGAATTGAAGGCTAAGTTGGAAGAAGCCGGCGCATCAGTTACTCTTAAGTAATTTATACGCAACCTTAAAAAGCGATTCGCAATTTGCGAATCGCTTTTTTTGTTTTTTAAAACTCCCTGTTATACTATTGTTATAACTTAATAAAGCAGAGGAGTTTTAACAAATGAAAATCAAGGTGCGTAAAATTGGTAACTCAATTGGTGTCATTTTGCCAAAAACCAGTGGCTTGACTGCTGGTGATGTGGTTGAATATTCTGCTAAAGATGATGAAATTCTGCTGTCAATGAAAGAATCGCAGCGGCGTCATGATCGTGACTTGATTGAAGATGGGTTTAAGGACTTTGAAACTAATAATGTATTGACTGAAGATGAAATGAAACAGCAATTTGGTAAGTATGGTTGGGGTAAGTAGCCTTGGATTATCAAATAAGTTATTCAAAAGAGTTCGCTAGCAGTCTAAAGCAAATTTTGATCAGTTGGCGGGAACTACAAGTTGAAGAAACAACAATTGATCGATTTATCGGCGATATTTATCACGTGGTTGATAGCCTGCGAACATTTCCACTGAGATTTGAAGACGTTTCAAATAAGTATGGTTTTGACAGGGCAACGAGACGGTGTTTGATTGGGAAAAAATACGCCTTTTTTTATCGCGTTGATGAAGAAAAGCGAGTGGTGCTGATTGGTAAACTATATAATCAAAGTCAGTTCGAATTAAAGTTTTAAAAAGGTCGCGAAATTGCACACATATAGTAGCAGCTTTTGAAGCAAACTAATTTGTTTCAAAAGCTGCTTTTAGTTACATGGCTACCATAAGTCATTCTTAACACAATCTCACAAGCCGTCATGGTACACTAGGTTACGTTTAACAGGGGGAGAAACATGCAAACTTTACGCAAACTATGGGCGGCGATTAACCGCCACATGACGTTACTACGACTTCTATTTGTGCTGTCGGTGTTACTGTACGTCATTCATGAAGTTGGTCGTGATCTACAACAAATCAGTGGCGAGCAAGTCTCTGAAATATTCTCTCAGCAATCACCGTTAACATTATTGGCGATGTTGGTGGTCGGGTTCATCGCGGTCACGCCGATGTTGAACTATGATTTCAACGTGGTGAAGTTTTTACCTGGGACATTTAAAAAAGGCTACATCGTGCGTTCGGGGTGGACGGTCAACACGTTCACCAATATTGCTGGGTTCGGTGGCTTATTAGGGGCCAGCCTACGGGCAAACTTTTATAGCAAAGGTGCCACGCGAAAAGAGATTCTATTTGCGATTTCTAAAATCGCCTTGTTCTTACTGACGGGATTGTCGCTCGTTTGTTGGATTGCGTTAGCACAGATTTTTATCTTCCATACCGGGACTGAGTTTACACGCTATTGGATCTGGCTAGTCGGCGGGGCGCTTTACTTCCCGGGTGTGATGCTAGCAACGCACTTTACGGATTCTGAATTTTTTAACGACCTAACGTGGCGGCGCCAATTCTCATTGATGATCAGTTCGAGCCTTGAATGGCTTGGCTGCTCCTTGTTCTTCATCTTCATCGGTGTTTTGATGGGGATTAAAGTCGATTTTGCAGCTGTTCTACCGATGTTTGCGGTGGCTTCTGTTGCTGGGGTTGTGTCTTTGATTCCGGGGGGATTGGGTTCCTTTGATACGTTCATGCTGACCGGGCTTGGTTTTATCGGGGTCGATAAGGCTGATGCGCTGGTCTGGTTATTGTTATACCGGATTTTCTATTATATTTTGCCATTTTTAGTGGGGGTGCTATTCTTCATTCAAGATATGGGCAGCAAGCTGAATCAGTCGTTTGAAGGACTGCCGATGCAGTTATTCCGTCGAGTGGCTCACATCTTTCTCACAACGTTCCTGTGGTTCTCTGGCGTGATGATTATCCTCGTGTCGACCTTTCCTCACCTGCAGGAGTATAACAAGGTCTACGGGGCGTTTTATGGCTATGTTGTGTACTTCGCGAACCAGGCGACCAATATCATCATGGGATTCTTACTGATTGGTTTGGCGCGAGGTGTCAATTCACGAGTCAAACGTGCCTTTTGGCCGACGACAATTGTTTTAATCATGGCAACGTTGAATACGTTGTGGAAAGATCCATCCATTAAAATTAGCATCTTCTTGATGCTCGTATTGGCGGCCTTGTGGTTGTCACATAAGGAATTTTACCGGGAACATTTTGAATATTCCTGGGGGGCAATGCTCTTTGATGGGATTAGCTTCGTTGGTATTTTTGTGACGTATATCATTGTTGGGGTGTACAACACGCCTAACTATCAGCGGGTTCATCATGTACCACGAGCGGCGTTGTTCCCAACGGAGCGGGTGTGGTTTAGTGGCTTGATGGCAATCATGATTGCTGTGTTAATCTTAGCTGCTGTCTACTGGTATATGCACAATGGTAAATCGTCGATCTTTAAGACGCCGTTTGATGCGCAGCGGGTTGAACACGTGATCGGTAACTATGGCGGTAATGAAGTGAGTCACTTGGCTTACCTACGTGACAAGCTGTTGTACTTCTATCAGGTCGATGGCGAAGACAAGATGTTCTTTATGTATCAAAAGAAGGCTGACCGTTTGATCGTGATGGGTGAGCCGGTCGGGGATCCACAGTATCGTGAGGCAGCCATCGATGACTTCATGGATGTGGCCGATAAAGAGGGTTACTCGATCGTCTTTTATGAAATTGACGAAAACCTCACACTAAGCTTGCATGAAAAAGGGTATGACTTCCTGAAATTTGGTGAGGAAGGCTTCGTTCATCTACCATCATTCAGTATGGATGGTAAAAAGCGTAAGTCTGATCGTAACTTGATGAGTAAGTTTGATCGAGATGGGATTACATTTGCGGAGTTACAGCCGCCGTTTCGTGATGACACACTGCAAGAATTGCGGCACGTGTCTGACGAATGGTTGGATGGACAAAATGAAAGTGGCTTTTCACTGGGCTTTTTTGATGATTACTATCTAGATCAAGCATCAATTTATGTCATGCGGAATGCTGAAGGGCGGATCGTCGCATTCACGACAAATATGCCGACCCATACGGATGTTAGCTCCATTGATTTAATGCGCTATGGTAAAGACGCACCGTCTGGCACGATGGATGTTATGTTTATTCATTTGTTGCAGCACAACGCTGAAGTGGGCTCTGAAAACTTCAACATGGGGATGGCGCCATTGTCGAATGTCGGCGTGTCACGTTTTAGCTTCATTGAGGAGCGATTGGCTCATTTGATTTATGAATATGGCTATCGCTTCTATGGGTTCCAAGGTTTGCGAAACTATAAAGAAAAATATGTTAACAGTTGGCATCCTAAATATATTGCGTATCGGCGACGCAGTTCGTTAGTGTTTACGATGATGCAAATTACGTTAGTCGTTAACACAAAACGGCGTACCGACGGGAAAAATAAAAATATATTTGTATTTAGAAGGAATCGTTAGTATAAGCTGGGTGTTTTGTATCTTATTGAAAGATTACAAAATACCCAGTTTTTTTTGTATTATTGTTCCAATAAAGTAATAACAAATGTAAAAACATTTGTTACAATTATGGAAAACTAGGGACGAGTACGGTTTTTCCGTAATTAATTATTATAGTTATACTGAAATATGGGGGAAAATACATGCTAAAAGTGCATACAGAAAAAATGCCGGCAAATGCTGGGAGTATGACAGCTGAACAAAGTAGTACCACGCTTTATCAGCGTTTTGGGAAGAGAAGTTTTGATACTATACTTTCTTTGGCTGGATTAATTGTTGCATCGCCACTTTTTCTTGTTACTGCGGTTTGTATAAAGTTAGATGATCCTAAAGGCCCAATCCTATTTAAACAACAACGTGGGGTAACGAATAACAAAACCTTCAATATATATAAATTCAGAACAATGTCACAGGAAGCACCACATAATATGGCAAGTAGAAATTTAGCTTCGGCGGATGACTATATAACGCCAGTTGGTAAGTTTTTAAGAAAAAAAAGCATTGATGAGCTGCCGCAACTGCTGAATATCTTTCTTGGCCAAATGGCTTTCATTGGTCCTAGACCTGTAACCTTGTCTGAACAGGATTTGTTGAAGTTACGTGAAGCGTACGGATTGGGAAATATTAAAGGTGGAGTATCAGGTTTAGCGCAAATCAGCGGTAGGGATAAGCTGTTGCCAAATGAAAAAGTTAAATATGATAGTGAATATGCGGAAAAAATAACCTTTAAAAACGATGTAAAACTTGTAATTGGGACTGTTATTTCAGTTTTAAAGCGAGAAGATATTGTCGAGGGTAAACTGAAAAAGAACACTGAAAAATAAGTGCGATCAAATTTGGGGATTTGGTCTGGTGCATGGCTTTTATTTAAAAAAATAAAACGTTAATACTGTGAGTTAAGCGTATTAGATATAAATCAAATCTACGCTGCTCACATTTTTTTATTTACAATAGATAGAATTGGTTTTACATTTTTAAGGGGAGTTTTTCTAGATTATGAATTTTTCAGTATTAATGTCTGTTTATAAAAATGCAATTGCAAGTGAATTAAAAGAATCTTTGATGAGTATTGAGAATCAAACACTGAAACCAACTGAATTGGTTTTAATTGAAGATGGGCCAGTGCCACTCTCGGTTCAGAATGTAATTCTTAATTTCATTGAACGGTGTAGTTTTAACGTCAGGGTAAAAAAACTACCGAAAAATAAGGGCTTGGGGAATGCTCTATCCGTTGGACTGAAGCTTGTATCTTATGAGCTTGTTGCACGAGTTGATGGTGATGATATATGTGCGACAGACCGTTTTCGACAACAAATAGATGTATTTAAGGAGAAGCCTGATGTGTCCATTGTCGGGTCTAATGTGGATGAATTCATTGGTACTATCGATAATGTAGTTGGATCCCGTGTCGTTCCGGAGAATGAAAATGAAATTCTTGATTTTGCACGGATGCGTAGTCCCTTCAACCATCCTACTGTGATGTTCAAGAAGAGTGTTGTCCTTGCAAGTGGTAATTATCAAAGTAAATTTCCATTGTTTGAAGATTACAGTCTGTGGGTTCGACTTCTGGATTCTGGATATATTGGCTATAATATTCAGGACCCCTTGGTTAAGATGCGTGTTGGAACCGGTATGTACACACGTCGAGGTGGCGTCAAATACTTAAGATCGTATTATCGGTTTCGCCGAGGTGCTTATAAGGTAGATTGTAAAATTAATCCGAACGCTGTTCGGACAAAAAAGATCAGCTTC
>NZ_JQCB01000017.1:0-29654 GCF_001437435.1 Furfurilactobacillus siliginis
ATCACTATTTCATTGATCTATCGTTCTAGATAAAACTCAAATCGATTACCGACATACTGTGTCCGCACATATTCAAACGGTGTGCCATCATCCAAAAAGGATAGTTGACGTAATCGCAATAGCGGATCGTTACGTTTGATGTTCAAATATTCTGAGACACGTTCACTGGCAGTCATTGCAGAAACGGTTTGTTGTGCATGACCGACCTTTAAACCGGCCTCATCTTCAAGTACTCGGTAAAGTGAGTTCGTAACATCCTCTTTAGAAAACTTACGAATTAATCGTTCAGGAACCGTGGCCACTTCAAAACAAATTGGTTCATCATTCCCAAACCGAATCCGCTCCATTCGTAGCACTTGTTCATCACTTGTCAGTTGTAATTTTTCACTTTCTGACAATGAAGGTGTGGTGATGTGGTAAGACACTGTCCGTGAAGACGGTACCTTACCAGCTTGTTCCATCAATTCCGTAAAACTGGTCACACCAGACATACGTTCCTGCACCTTACGATTAGCAACATAGGTACCAGCACCAACACGGCGTTCTAGAAGCCCTTCTTCAACCAGTGTTTGCACTGCCTGACGAAGCGTCATCCGACTCACGCCAAACTGAACAGCAAGTTCACGTTCTGACGGAATTTTGTCGCCAATTTGCCACTGTCCGTCCTCGACCGTTTTGCGTAACCGATTATGAATTTGGATGTAAATTGGAGAAGCCATAGTTTATCCCTGATTTCCTAATGTAAGTTATTTATCGTCAAACCGACGGCCATAGCTATATGTCCGTTCAAGGTTTTGACTACGATCCATCACGTTAAAGTCAGCGTCTTTGCCGGCTTGTAAAACACCTTTACTCGTCAAACCAAATTCTTCAGCTTGGTTAACAGATGACATTTGAACAGCTTCTTCAATGCCACAACCGGTAAAGAACTGGATGTTCCGAAAGGCATCGTCATACCGTAATACTGAGCCAGCTAAATTCCCTGATTCAAGCCGTGCTTGCTTGTCCTTAACGATTACCTTTTGCCCACCAAGTTCACTGACACCTTCAGGCATCCCTTTGGCACGCATTGAATCGGTCACCAAATCGATACGTGAAGCGCCTTTTTGTTCATATGCCAACTTGATCATGTCAGGCACGATATGGAAGCCATCACAGATTAATTCACAGTACATGTTATCTTCCAACATTGCATGCCCAGTAACACCGGGTTCACGGTGCTTAAATTCACGTTGTGCGTTGTACAAGTGGGTTACGTGAGTTGCCTTTGAGGCCAACATTTGTTCACGTGTTGCATTACTGTGCCCAACTGAAGGCACGATGTTGTGACTTAAACAATATTTTTCAAAATCACGCGAACCAGGATCTTCTGGTGCGTAAGTAATCAAACGAACACGATTACCGGATAGTTTGTTCCAGTTATCTAACAAGTCCACATTCGGATCAGTGATGTACTGTTCAGGTTGAGCACCCTTATACGTTGCAGAAATGAATGGGCCTTCCAAGTGAACCCCTTGAATCACAGGGTTTTCATCTGCGGCTTTCGCAATTCCTGACATAGCGTGATCCAAATGTTCTGTAGATTGGGTCATGGTCGTTGGGAAAATGGTCGTGATTCCTTCATGAATCATGTCGTTGACCATTTCATTGATCTGATCGGGATCACCATCCATGGAATCAAAGCTGTAGCCACCATGACTGTGAACGTCAATAAAACCAGGGACAATCATCTTGCCACTGACAAATTCAACATCGTCATCCGGTTCAGCCACATACTCGTTCATTGATCCAACTGCTTCGATTGTCTTGCCAAAACGGACATATCCGTCATCAATCTTTTCTTCACCCGTATAAATAATTGCGTGCTTTAAAACCGTACTCATTGAATCTTCCTCCTCAAATGAAAAAGTTCGTTTGGTTACGCTTTCTAGTATAGCTGGTATAGACCACTGACGCAATGCTTTCCATAACGGAACTTAGGCCTGGTCACGCTCGATGGTAGCATCAATTCCCTTAACCACCGCCGTCATAAAGCCAGCCTCTTCCATTGCCAATAAGCCAGCAACGGTCGAACCACCCGGTGAGGAAACCTGATCGATCAGAGCAAATGGAACCTCGTCAGATTGTAAGACCATCTGTGCTGATCCAGCGGTTACGGTCGCTGCGATTTTGGTTGCGTCATCTTTACTCAAACCGTGCTTCACACCAGCGCGAGCTAACGCATCGATAAACAAGTAGATGTATGCAGGTGAACTACCTGCCAGTGCTGAAAAGGTGCTGAAGTTGGCTTCTGGTAATTCAGTCGTACTACCAATTGCATCAAACAAGCCCTTTGCATCTGCTAGCTTGGCACCCGTCAGATAATCGTTAGCGGCAATGGCTGTCATCCCGACACCAATTGCCACATTCAAGTTGGGCAACGTCCGTAAAATTGGCAGTTCATACCCGGCGACTTCAGCCATCCTTTCCAAACTTAAACCAGCCACAATCGAAATGAGCGTTTTTTGTTCGGCGTTTAGATCTTCACGAATATCTTTTAAAACATCTACAGCTACGTTTGGTGTCACCGCTAACACAACAAAGTCACTGTTGGCAACGACTTCTTGATTCGTCTTAGCAGCTACGACGCCTGTTGCCTGCGCAAATTGTTCGTAATGCGCTGGATGCGCACTATGAACAACGATCTCGTCAGGTGCTAATTCATTTTTTGCAAGCAGCCCTTTGATGATTGCCTGTGCCATGCCACCAACACCGATAAAGCCAAGTTGCATGTTCTTATCCTCCAATGAATGCTTTAAAACTAATATTATCTGTAAACACTATCTAATAAGAATGTACATGATATAGACCAATTTTGCAATTACGGTGTCACATATCCGCAATTAATCCCGTTGTTCTAATTTTAGCAACGCTTTTTTCATTGGTAGACCACCACGATAGCCGCCCATACCACCATCCTTACGAATGACACGATGACAAGGGGTCACAATCAGGACCGGATTTTTGGCAACTGCACTCGCTACTGCACGAATCGCAGTCGGTTTACCAATATTCTGGGCAATGGTGCTGTAGTCACAGGTCATGCCGTAGGGAATCATCCGTAAGGCTGTCCACACATCCCGCTGGAGCTGTGTACCAACCGTTAAGTTGTCAATCCGAATCGTATCAAAGTCAGTCGTTTGACCGGATAAGTACTGTGTCAGCAATTTAATGTATGGTTCCGTTATTGATGTATCTTTAATGGCATTAGCAACCGCCAGCGGATCATCGATGTACGTATTCGCCTCACTCACTGATTCATTCGGTGAGCCGATAAAGACGATTCCCTTTGACGATGCCAATAGCTGTAGCAAACCATCCTCAAACGGCACCGTATCATAATAAAGCTGTGTCATTTAACTGCCTCCTAGCAGTGCGTCGTAAACCAGTCTTGAATTTGGCGGATTCGTTCCACTCGCAAACTTGGTTTTCCATTTCGAGATAGACCATGATTTTCACCTGGAAAACGGACCATCTTTGCCTCAACACCATTTAGACGTAACGACGTAAACCACTCTTCTCCTTGGCCAATTGGGCAACGGAAATCGCGTTCACTGTGCAAAACTAAGGTCGGTGTTTTAACATTCTGCACAAACTTTAATGGTGATGCGTCCCATAATGGCGTCGTATCGGTGACAGACATTGTTTGATTGCCAGTTAATTCCCATGGCAAGAATGAATACCCAATGTCACTTGTTCCAAACATGCTAATCCAGTTAGCAATTGAACGCTGTGTAACGGCAGCCTTGAAACGATCAGTATGCCCTTCAATCCAGTTAGTCATATAACCACCATATGAACCACCAGTCACATATTGATGATTCTGGTCGATTTTAGGGTCTTGACTGAGCACATAATCCAAACCGTCCATCAGATCTGTGTAGTCGCCCTGCCCATAATGCCCAATCACTGCATGTCGGAAATCTTCTCCATAGGAGGTCGAACCACGTGGATTAATGGCAATAACCCCGTAACCAGCACTGGCGTAAACTTGTAATTCATGGAAGAAACTTTCTCCATAGTTCGCACCTGGGCCACCATGAATATATAGCATCACTGGGTACTGTGTAAGCTGTTTAGTATCGACAGGTGGTAGATACCAGCCGTGAACGACTACATCTGCTTCACCCTTAAAGGTAAAACGGGTTGGATCCACTAAGGCATGTGCCTCTTCATAAGCTTCATTTGGATTGCTGACCGGCGTAACCGCTCTGGTCTCAATCTGAACAGCTTCAATAGCGGCAACATTAAGCCAACTAGATTTTGTATAAATCACTTGCTGACCATCTGGTGTCACCATAAAATCAGTGATGTGCTGTTGTCCATCAACTAACACCTGAGACTTTTGTGTTGTTAAATCAACTGTCATCAGGCGCATGGTTCCTTCAGTCAACTGTTGATACACCACCGTGTCATTATCAATAAATGCAGCTGCTTGACCTCGCAAATTTTGTTGTGCATCTGCGCTGAGCACTGCATCCCCGACGATCACATCACGATTTGGTGTCAAATCAGTTAATGACCTTTGTAAAACATCATAGCAATACAAATGCGGTGCGGTCACATTAGGAATCGCATTCGTCGACCCAACGACTAATAGGCGACTGTCGTCAGCACTGAAGGCAACCGGTGTTAATGCTGCGGTAGCTGTGCTGGCCGTGACACGGGTGCGTTCACCTGTCGCAATTTTCAATGTCCAAGTGGCAACACTAAAATCAGTTTCTTCTTTGGGCTGACCAGCCGTACTAAAGGCCAATAATGCCCCATCGTGACTAAGTGGTCCTAGCGTGAAACGTTCAGTATTTTGATAGACAGACTGCGCATCATCATTACCAACAATTTGCGCGAAGATTTCGTGAGACACGTTCTCAGCAAAGTAGCCGAGATGATTATCTTTATAAGTAGCATGCGTGTAGGTCACTAATTTAGGTCGGTCGTCATCTATATTATCCATTAATGGTCGGTCAACTTGATAGTACACAATCGTGGCATCAGCGTTAGTCACATAGCTCAAAACACTGGTCTCAGCTACGGTCACTTGTTCTGGTGATCCACCTGATAACGATTGGCGATAAACTTGGCGAACCTGATGGGCATCAAGGCTCGTAAAAGTTACCCACTGTTGGTCATCAGTTAAGGCTAACTGTTTATCCTGTCCAGATAGCGTTCCCCATTGTGTCGTTAACCGCGTCTCTCGATCCAAGCGCATGATTGTCGTTGCGTAATCGTCTTGTTGCGCACGCATTTGCGTCGTTAAGTAAAAGACTGCCGTACTTGTTGCGACTGGTTGACTGACCGCGATAAGGTCGAAGATATCCGTTGCTAACACTTTTTGCTTCATGTGACCGCCTCATTTCATTTAGCTAAATCTTGCGGTAATTATAGAGCTTTTAGACCAGCTTGAAAACGCTTATTTAGTCATTTCCATCATGTTGCCGGTGCCATTCTTTAATTTGTTCCATGCGTTTAGTCACGCGCTGCTCGGATCCTTCCATCGTTGGGTGGTAATATTCATGACCAACAAGATTATCCGGCATCGTCTGTAAAGTAGTTATTTTGTCTTTTGTATCATGTGCATACTGATAACCTTCACCGTAATGCAAATCTTCCATTAACTTAGTTGGCGCATTCCGGATCTGCAACGGAACCGGTTCTGCCAAGGTGTGCAAGGCATCTTCTTTAGCCGCACTATATGCCGTGTAAATGGCGTTGGACTTGGGTGCTAACGCTAAGTACGTCACCGCCTGTGCCAAGTTCACCGAGCATTCTGGCATGCCAATCATATGCGCTGCCTGATAAGCTGCCACGGTAATTTCTAAAGCACGTGAATCCGCCATACCAACGTCCTCACTGGCAAAACGAATTAAACGTCTCGCGACATATAACGGGTCTTCGCCACCCTCAAGCATCCGCGACAGCCAGTAAAGTGCGGCATCGACATCTGAGTTACGCATCGATTTATGCAACGCAGAAATAATGTTGTAATGTTCATCGCCACGCTTGTCATACAACAACGATTTACGTGACACGAGCTGTTTCACATCACTTTGATCAACCGTGGTGACCTCATTAACGCGCTGACCATTGATCACCGCCATTTCCAGCGTGTTCAATGCAATCCGCGCATCACCATTCGCAAAGTCGGCAATGGCACCTATCGTTGTTGGTTCAATCTGCACCTGTTGCGTCCCAAAACCGCGTTCATCAGTAAGTACTTGGTGAAGTAATGATTCTAGGTCAGCCTGTGTCAATTGTTGCATCACAAATACCTTCATCCGTGACAACAAAGCCGCGTTAATCTCAAACGAAGGATTTTCCGTTGTCGCGCCAATTAACGTGATACTGCCTTTTTCAACAAACGGTAAAAAGGCATCCTGCTGAGCTTTATTGAAGCGGTGAATTTCGTCCACAAAAACAATCGTCCGCTCACCAAGCGCACGATTCGCCTCAGCTGTTTCCATCACCTGACGAATTTCTTTAATACCACTGGTAACTGCACTAAATGTTAAAAAGCGTGCCTGAGTTTTTGTCGCAATAATGCGCGCCAAGGTCGTCTTCCCGACACCAGGTGGCCCCCAAAAGATCATGGATGAGATTGCGTCGTCATCAATCAGCTGTCGTAACACTTTGCCTGGACCAATTAACTGCTCTTGTCCGACAAACTCAGCTAATGTGCGTGGCCGCATGCGGCTTGCCAACGGTTGATTGGCATCATTTTGTTCAAATAAAGATGTTTCTTCTGTCATTAGTATTACCTTTTTTAAAATCAAACATATGTTCGTATCTGCAGTGTATCAAATTATTTTGCCGGAGACAAACAAGACCGCTCACCACATTTTGGACAAAGAAAAAAACCTACTCGCTAGATGAGTAGGCTTTATTCGTCGTGCGTTGAGACCGCAGTTGAATCAGAAAAGTCGTAAATTTTTCCAAGTACATCGAAAACCGCTTTTTTAAAGAAGAAGCCACTGCGAATTTGTGGACTGATTCGCTGGACATTATCAATCAACGCATCATAATCAGCAGCTGTGATTTGGGCAAGCTTGTCCGGCAGCTGTGAAAGATCATCGATTACAATTCCAACCTGATTATCCGCCACGAATTTCGCAAAGGATGCCTGTGACCAAACGATTACTGGTTCGTCTGCTGCCAAATACATACTTAATTTGGCTTCAGTATTGTACTTCGTATATTCAGCAATGTTCCCTGTTGCAAATGGATACGTCGTTGAATTCCAAACAAGACCGAATGAGCCACTCAATAAATGATTGATTGCCTCAGGATCCACATAAGGATGCATGTTAATGTTGGTATGATCCGCTAATTTATTGTCGGACTCACGATTACCAAAAACATTAATCTGAAAAGTTTCTGGTAAATCATACAGAAACTGGGCAAAGTTTAAGTTTCCTGCGTAATCAATCGTGTCGCTCAATACACGTCGACCTTGAAAATGCACGCTCTTGTTTCCGCCAGGTCCATAAGCAGCCACATTCGTCGTGATTGTCTTATTTACCAATTGTAATTCTTGCTTTAGATATTGATACATTGGCGTCGAGTGCACGATTAGCCCATCTGCTTGTGAGATCAAAACAACCTCATCAGATATCAGGTTATCTGCCAAATACCTTTGAAGACCATCCTCATCACCCAATTTTGGTAGCTTACTATCCATTCTTAGGCTATACAGATCATCAATAACAATCACAATTTTGGCACCGAACGCGTGAATATTATCAAACAGTGCCTGTACCCAACGTGTCCCTTGATTAGGAAACGGCCAGTCAACCAGAACAGCATCGTTTTTCTTTAAACCACTAGTAATGCCGGCTAAACGTGAATTCAACATATCTGCTGGTTCATCATTCCATTCATAAATAAAGGCGTCCATGTAGGATGCCCCAATTTCGACAGCAAAACGTTCACGATCAAAACGATACTTTCCAGACGCGCCAGAATCCCAATATGGAAAACCGGGTTGTGCGGAACCATTAAAACGAAGTGTAAATATGGCCATTATCTTCGTCCCTTCAGCAATCAATGCGTTTATCTTCTAACAGTAAATTTCTAGTACTTAAGTTAAAGCAAAATAATGTGCTGACGCCATACTGAGGCTAATCGAAACGTTACTTCACCGTTTGATTTTTTACAATTCACCATAAAGCTTCTGAACCGTTTGCGCCATCTGCCACCAATCTCGATAATACTTATCATGATCCGGTGTAATTAAGGAATTAGGCTTAAGTGCCGGTAAGAAGTGTTTTATTTTAACATTTCGATCGGCATCCTCAAGCAGCATCCGATCGCGATTCTGCAGCGGTGGATTCCGTTCAATATTCAAAAAATCATTATTTTGTTGAAAATTATATGCCATCGGCAGTTGTTGAATTTGCCCCTTAAATTGTTTGTTAATCAATCCTTGGTCAGGAAATCCGCCTAAGTCAGTCTCAGCAACAGCTTTCAAAAATTCATTTAAGCTCCAAGCTTCGTTATACTTTTGCACATTAAAAACTAGCACACCAGAATTGACGTAGCCAACGTTTTCCGCCACATCAATCCCAGCCGCACCGTTTAAATAATGAAATGTGTCTGGCACACCAGCCACAGGAACGTTTTGGTCGACGAGATCAAACAGTTCGTTAACATCACCATAGATCAATGTATCTGTGTCTAAATACAAGATTTGGTCGCATTCCTTAAATGTAAATGGAATACCTAATCGCCACAAGGTAATCCCTGGGAAACGATTTGAAACATTGCGGTTGATTTGAGAAGTCCAGTCAGGACGCGCCCATAATGCAATGCTTATTTGGGGCTTATCATTTAAAGATGGCAACTGTGGCAATAAATCAGTCACCGGTGATGAAGAATTATTTTCTTCAAAAATCCAGATTGTTAACGGGTTACTAGACTGATAATTTTTAATCAGTGACTCTAATGAAACAATCAATAAGCTCTCATAATTTCGTCCATATGTATATAGCACAACTCGACGTGGAACCTGCTCATCCATAGCAATACGCCCTTACTCTTTCATAGCTTTTATTATTTTATTATAACACTACACACACTTGCGCTTTTAAACATATTGTATGCAAAAAATGCTCACACCTGATAAGCAATCAGATGTGAGCAATTTTATTTCTACTTCGTATAGCCTTAAAGGGTTCCGTCCCAATTAATATAACTGGGATAGCTGGATTCGAACCAGCGCATGATGGAGTCAAAGTCCATTGCCTTACCACTTGGCTATATCCCAATAAATGGCGGAAGTTGGATTCGAACCAACGAACCTTTCGGGGCGGTTTTACAGACCGCTGCGTTTAGCCACTTCGCTATTCCGCCAAAACTGACAACTGTTATATTTTAACGAACCGTTGTCATAAATTCAAGACCTATATTGATTATTGTAAATCAAGAATCCGGAGACGATTAATCCATTCATCCATAAAGTCATGATGCTCCCATTCTGTAATTCGGTGAGTGAAGTATCCGACCGACTGATTGAAATAAGTCACACCATCTAGCAATCGTGGCGCTGGCTTAATGTGCAGATGACCAAACTGTGCGTAGGTCACGCCACCCTTGCTAAGAACATCCCCTAAACGCCGACTACCCAGTAGCGCATTCGCCATGTTACGAAAGCGATTATCATCGGTGATACGAATATAGTCAGCCCGCGGCACAAAGTGTGTCACGTACAGAATCCGTTTGCCAGCCGTATTTGCTGCCAACAATTGTGTGGCCGTTTGTGCCAGCACGATATCTTCACGCTCTGGATCACTCATCGGTTGTTTGATAACACCATCATACCAATAAGCACGCTTCCACGTAGCAAAATCTGCCTCACTGAGCTGGTCAAAAAGCTGTTCAGCAAAGGTGTAGTCGTACCAACCGTTATTGCCAATAATGCGCCAGTCTGTTCCAGGTAAATCAACATACCGGTTGTGCAAATAATGTGCATTGATCGGTGTTTCCAATTCTTCATAGGAAACGCCTTTTGCCATATCATGATTGCCGGCTAAGAAGAAGACCTTTGTTACTGTGCCAAGCTCTTTCTGCAAAGCGTCCACATACGCCACCGTCTTTTCGAAATCGTTGAAGGTGTCCCCGGCAATTAAATAATAATCAACATGTCGATCAGCGAGTACCATCGCCTGTTGCTTTAACAGTTCACCACTATCCAACTGGTTCACATCAAAGTGATT
Source organism: Furfurilactobacillus siliginis (assembly GCF_001437435.1). GTDB lineage: Bacteria > Bacillota > Bacilli > Lactobacillales > Lactobacillaceae > Furfurilactobacillus > Furfurilactobacillus siliginis. The sequence continues at coordinate 10,248 of NZ_JQCB01000017.1, forward strand.
ATCGCTTGTAATAGCTACTTTTACCATGTGAGCCTCCTTAATGATACGTCTTAAACAGTTGAATAAAGGACCAGATACTGACAACGCCGGTTAGGATCAACCCTAAAATTGGAACTAGTAGTGTACTAACAGCAGCAACCAAAAATCCACCGCCAAACATTGTGCGCCATCCTGGTGTATACGGCAAAACAATTGGCATGTCAGGATTATCTCGCTGCACCTGTCCATTTAAAATATTGTAGGTCAGCACCCAGGCAAACTGCACAATCACGTACACAAGCTCTGCCAGTTGGTTATTAGGACTTTTCCCGACCCAATTTGTAATGAATGGCACCAGCGTTAAAAAGAATAGCCAGACACCATTCCATAAAAAGGCCGTTTGTGTAATGTTTGCCGCTTGCTTAAACGTATTGTGATGTGCATACCATGCCATATAAATTAGCCCGAAACTAACTACGTACGCAAAAAACACTGGCCACTCACTAAACAGTGACACCAGTGTATTTTGCTCTGGGGGGGCGTAGTTCCAATACCATAATGGTAGCAGCGATGGCAATCATCGCATCGGTAAATGCTTCAAGGCGTGTCTTATTCATTCATCTAGCTCACTTAATTGTTAAGGTTAAATCAACTATAGAATAAACGCCCATGAAAAACTACTTAATTAAATCGTATTGCAGCATCGAATCAACCGCTGCTAGCACAGTCTCCTTAGAAGTTGATCGTGGCCGCCAACCTAAAATCGTCTTTGCTTGGTCATTTGCAACATTGCGATTCATATTTTTCATCAGCTTTCCAGCCTTCGCCTGCGCATTAAACGGTGCCCCTAAATCAATTACGAAGTCTGGCAGCTTCTTAGTTGTAATTTTTGCTGCCGCTTGTGGTCGTTCCCGCCGAATTAAATCTGCCATTTCGCGTAATGATATTTGTCCGTCAGCACTCGCAATGAACCGTTTACCGGCCGCCGCCGGTGTAAACATTGCACGAATATGAATATCAGCGACGTCCCGAACATCGACAACGTTTAACGGCAAATTCGGAATCCGCTGCATTGAACCGTTCACTAAATTCTCGATCAACATAAAACTACCAGAAATATGTTCATTCAACGATGGACCAAAGATTGCGACAGGGTTCACTGTGGCAAAGCTCATTTCATCTTTATGTGCGTCCATCAATTGCCAAGCTGCCTTTTCAGCCAGTAGCTTTGATTTTTCATAAATCGACAAACCAGGTACTTCTGGATCGGTCCAATCAGCCTCGGTCGTCACCTGATCAGCACCCCGGTGCTTACTGAAACCAACAGCACCGAAGTTTGAGGTCATCACTACCCGCTTTACGTGATTGCGCAAAGCCGCTTGCAGTACACGCGAAATGCCATCAACTGCTGGACGAATCGCGGCTTCCTCACTCTTTGGTTCTTCAAAGAAGACTGGCGACGCCACACTAAAAACATACTCACGATCAGCCATCGCTGCATCCCAACCATCGTCACTTGATAAATCAGCGACAGCAAAGGATAGTTGGTCGGTATTTTGAATCCCGTTGTCCTGTAGTGTCTTAATCAAACCCTCTTTTTTAGCTAAAGAGCGCACCGTCGTCCGCACATCAGCACCACGCTGTAACAATTGCAAAATCAGCTGTGATCCCAAGAAGCCCGTACCACCTGTTACTAATACCTTTTCAGCCATGAATTTATCCTCACACTTGTCTTTTTGTTATAAATGATTATCATGATGATAAACCCTAAACCTAGGTTTATAGCAACGATGAATTTTGAGGAAATTAAAATGACCCAAACCTATACGATTAAAGAAGTCGCCGAACGATTCGACCTAACCATTTCCACCATTCACTACTACGACAAACAAGGCCTGTTACCCTTTGTTGCCAAAAACGAAGCCGGTTATCGGGTTTTCACCCAATCCGATTTAAATTTCATTCACACGATATGCTGTCTTAAGAATACGGGGATGCCTATCAAAGACATTCGTCACTACATCACCCTTTGCATGCAAGGCACCAGCACAATTGAAAAAAGAAAACTGTTGTTGCTGGCACACAAAGAAAAAATTGCGCGTCAGCAACAACAGTTACGTGAAAATATGCAGGAAGTTGATTTTAAAATTGATCGGTACAGTAGCGTTGCTGTGAAAGAAGAAGTAGCCGGTGAAATTGCTTTTGTAACACAGGAAAAGAAAGCATTAGGCTTACCATCACCATTTAGACAGTGAATGTCTATGCGCCGTATAAAGTCTGAACCAACCGTGCAGTGGCCCACCAATCTTCACGATACTTATCATGGTCTGCGCTAATTAACGAAAGATTCGGCTTTCCAGGAAATAGATAGTGTTTAATTTTTACATTCTTGTCTGCCTCAACTAATAGTTCACGATCGTGCTCTTTTACCGGCGGATTCGTTATCCCATCTAAAAAGGCATTATTTTGTTGCAGATTGTACGCCATCGGTAACTGTTGAATTTGATTTTTAAACTGTTTATTAACCAAGTCCTGATCCGGAAAACCACCTAAATCATCTTCAGCAACGGTCTTCAAGAATTCATCTATACTCCAGCATTCATTATACTTTTGCACGTTGAACACTAACACGCCAGAATTAACATAATTTTCATTATTTTCTACATTAAGTCCAGCTGCTGCGTTCAAATAGTGAAAGGTATCATGAACGCCAGCGACTGGCACATTTGGATCTACAAGATCAAAAAGTTTAGAAATATCGTCATAAATTAACGTGTCAGCATCTAGATATAAAATTTGATCACACTCAGTGAACGTAAACGGTAATCCGAGACGCCAGAGCGTGATGCTAGGAAAACGGTTTGATACGTTGTTACTAATTTCCTCAGTCCAGTCAGGATGCCGCCACATTGACACTGAGATTTGTGGCTTCCCATTTAACTCTGGCAACTTGGAAATAGCATCAGAAACGATAGAAACACTATCATTTGCCTCAAATATCCAAATTTGTAAATCATCGGGAGATTCATAATGCTGAATTAATGACTCCACTGACACCAAGACCAAATTCTCAAAACCTCGGTTATATGTGTACATTACTGATCTTTTCATTTTATTTCTCGTCTCTTTAATATAGGGTGAAATCGTACAGTAAGAGAAATCGGTTTCAGTTAAAGCCCTTTCATTAATCACATCTTACACCAAACAAAAAAGCATTACACGCCACGATACCGTAGCATGTAATGCTTTACTTCAATCAGATTAACTTTCAGCAATCTCGACATCCTTCATCAATCCAAAGATCTGTTTTCTGAATAAGAAGAGCACGAGCCCCAATACGACACTAACCGCACCAATTGCGAAGAAGTATCCTACTTCGGTTTTAGATGTGTAGAATTGTACGATCTGGGCGTTAACTGCTTGTCCAGCAGCATCAGCTAAGAACCACATACTCATCATCTGTGAGCGGAAAGCCTTTGGTGCCAAACGCGTGGTTACAGACAAACCGATTGGTGAAATCAATAATTCAGCAACTTCGATAATTGCCCAACTACCAATTAACCACCACATTGAAACACGACCAGAAGTCCCATTCAACCAGCCTGGTAAGGCCATGAATAAGTATGAAACCCCAGCAATCACAAGTCCATAAGCAAACTTGGTCGTCGTACTTGGTTGCCGCTTACCTAAGCGAGTCCATAAAATGGCAAAGAATGGTGTGTAAAGCATAATGAACATTGGGTTTAAGAATTGGAAGTAGGCCGCTGGCATCGTCCAAGAACCGATTGTCAAAACAGTCCGTTGTTGGGCAAACAATGCCAACACAACTGAGCCTTGTTCTTCAATTGCCCAAAACAACATTGCAGCAATGAATAATGGTACATATGCAGCAACGTGGCGACGTTCATTCGTGGTTACCTTACGACTTGAAAGCATCAACACAAAGTACACAACCGGTGTTGCAATCGCAATAATACTAATCAATAAGATAATGTTCTTCAGGTTCAATGCATCCATCAAACCCATCAACGTCAAAACCAAGAGTAGGGCAACGATACCAAGTCCCCAACGAATGACTAATGGCTTCACGTCATCACGTTCGATTGGGTCAGATGGGTATAAACCATCTTTGCTAAGGTACTTACGACCATCGATCCAGTACTGTAATAAACCGAAGAACATCCCGATGGCAGCTAGTGAGAACCCGAGGTGGAAGTTAACCTTCATCCCCAAAGTTCCGACGATGATTGGTGAAACTAAACTACCCATGTTGATCCCAAACACGAAGATGTTAAACCCGGCATCGCGCCGCTTATCTTCAGTTGTATATAATGAACCAACCATTTCGGAAACGTTTGGTTTCAATAAACCAGTCCCGATAACGATCAAACCAATTGAGGCAAATAACGCACTTGCACCAGCTGGTACAGCCAATGCAATGTGTCCAAACATGATGAAGACACCACCAATGAACACAGTCCGGCGAGGCCCTAGAACCCGGTCACTCAAGAAACCACCTAACACACTGGATAAGTAAACCAGTGAGCCATAAATGGCCATGATAGAAGTAGCAGTAACTTGGTTGAAACCTAGTCCACCCTTATCAATGGCAAAATACATATAAAACAGCAAAATGGCACGCATGCCATAGTAACTGAACCGTTCCCACATTTCAGTGAAGAACAGCGTAGCTAGTCCTCGGGGTTGACCGAAGAAAGCCGTGTCCTTTGACTTTGTATCCACAAGAATCCTCCTACGTGACCCCCAAATAACAGTGTAAAAAGCACCATGTCTTTCGGGGATTCTCCCTATATATAACGATTTTTATCATCTTCGTTTGAAAAAACGATAGAACAATTATAATCGTGTTAAATGGTAACAGTCAAATTTATTTTTAATATTTTCGCCATTTTAAATGCGACATTTTTAACATTTACACGCATTCAGCAATATCAAGTGCGATAACACTGACATGTTCAATTAGATAAAGTTTGTCAACTGAAATGCCTGATTTAAATAAAACATTCCGATCGGCACCTACATCGTTACCAATCGTGACGTTGCGTGTAAAATTTTCTTCATCATTAATGCGTTGTTCAATTAACTTGGGCGCGATTTGAACAACTTTCATACTGGTTATAGCCCTCATAAAATTAAATTTTTAGTGCAGTTTCTTGACGCTGAAGGACTGCAACAATTCTGGCAGACTTTCTTTGAAATCAAACTCATGCCCCATTAATTCAGCGTGATAACTAGCCAATAAAGCATAACTGCACAAATTAAGGATGTCCGTCCGACTACCGCCTAAAAATTCATTATTTTGATCAACATAAACGTTTGTCGACTGCACCGATGTCAGCAATTCTGATGTCGGTACTGCATTGCCAAGCTGCACCACGACGACATCAATCGCCGTATGTGTTAATAAATAATTTTGTAACGCTTCTAACCCGGCTTGGTCCTTGACACCAGCTTCCAGTTGCTTAACAGAATAGCCACTGATCAATGCTTGATGAATACTAGGTCGGGCTGCACCATTCTCAGTTAAAAATGCTTCAAAGAAGGTTGTATCTGCCACTTCATCAGTGACGTAAACCTTGTTCATATCCGCTTCAAAAAGCTGTTTAACATTTACAACTCGCGACTCGATGGCTGGATGCGAATACAAAAAGCCTGTCGATCCATCATGAAAATCCATTCGTAAAATAACCGGTCCATCTAATCGTGGTAATGACACTGCCAATGTTTGTGCGTGATTTTGATCCATTAACAAGACCGACTGTGTCTGCTCATCAAATGACCAAAAGCGCATTTCATTCGGCAAAAATCCCATCGTAGAAGGAAACGATATGTCACCGTTAGCCTCAAACTTGATTGCTAAAATCCCCAAACCACCCATTGGGGTCTGCGTTAGATTATGTACATAATCACTGCCAGATTCGAAAATCCAGGCTCGATTACCAATTTGCTGAAAAACATTCATTTTTGCCAATCTCCTACTTATGTCTAAACCATGAACTCACATTGTGATTGTAAAACTGAAAAGTACTGTTCACTTTGAGTCCTTGCACCATCCGCTCAGCAAAATAACGATAGGCGACATAGTTCACAATCATCATTTCATAGACGCCTAAGGAGGCATCCGGCTTATCTTGTGCTAATTCCAGCTGTGACTTAGCAATTAAGGTAGCTATCTTGCCAATAAACTCTAGTAATACCGCTCGTGTGCCAACAATCACACCCGGATTTACTAACGGCACATTCATATGTTGCAGAAAAAATTCCTGTGCATACTGAGGCATCGGCCCACTTGTGACAATTGGAACGCTACCGACTGTCCCATTTTCATTACCGATGTACAGTTTGTCAGCTTCAATTTCATCAAAAGGATAGTTCAGCAGTTCAACGTCGCCAACGTCTACCAAGGCAGCTTTCTCAACTTCTGGATGGGCCATTAGGAAGTCAAACGTTGGCTCCAACCGTTCCATGTATAACGAAATATCTGGATAATGTTGAAACAGGTCAACTTTATGCATTATTAAATTTGGCATTTTAGAAATAAAGTCAGCGTCCGTTAATAGATGGACAGATAAATCAAAGCGCTCAGCTGACTGCACTAAAGTCTTCGCAATCGCATTTATATCTGCATTAATATTTTGCTGATCATGTAAAACATCTGGTTTGCCATTAAAAAATTCCGCTAAAATTATGTTTTTTTCAACCATTACTTCTCACCTTTACACTCAATCCCGAACCTAAGCCGCTTATGAAAAGCTATCATCATACTGCAAGTTTAAGGTTCTTAAGGCTGCCAAAACAGCCATCTGTGCAAATCGACCATGCTTGATTAAGTTACCGACTTTATTAACATTAGCCAGTAATTCTCCGTAACGTTTTTCATCCAACCCTGCAAAAACATCCGGTAACTCTGTCAACGATTTAACGACGATTCCAAGTTTATTCTGGCGAACAAATTCAGCACAGCTATCCTGCTCATTAATAATCACTGGCAGCCCTGATCCCAAGTACAAGCTTAGCTTATGCGATAAGTTATAAGTTAGATAATCACCATAATTACCAGCAATCGTCTCACTGGTATTACCATCCCAGACCAACCCGAAGCCATCTGCTAACACACTTGACAACATGTCAGGGTCCTGTGAACCTTGATAGGTAACCGAGTCCGGTAAAGTCCGTGTTTCATCCAAGCCAACACCATAAAGCTCTAAGTGTAAATCGGCCGGAAAGGTATCCAGAAAGCCAGCCTTAGTTGCCTCAAGATTACCGGCATAGCTAATCGTTGTTGAAAAATGTCGGTCTGGTAATGGCACGTTAATGAAGTAGTCCCATGGTCCACGAACAATCATTGGGACAGTTACACCATCTGCGGCCAACTGTGTGCGCATTTTCTTACTCAACACAATTAAGGCGTCCATTTCATTGAACAAAACGATATCCGAAGCTTTTCCGAACGCTTCAAAGCGTAAATAATCGACATCATGAATCATCCCAATCACAGTTGCACCACGTGACTTCATTTGGCGAATCATCTCAGTTTCATAAACGGCCCACATATAGTTGGGATATTGATAAACGACAACATCGCCACCGGAAACACCCCCGACTTGACCGGCGATACGTTCATTTTTTTCCTTTTCCGTCAAACCAGTCGTATCGTATCGTTCAATTCCTAACGTTGCAAAACCAAGTTCGGATAAGGCTAAAGTGAAGTCTTCCTTTGGTTTTAAAGTTGCATCCCGTGCTTTTAATTGACGTAGTTGCGTTACAAAAAACATCTTTTTCTCCTTAGGTCTACTCAGTTGAAAACAGCACTGTACGCTTTAAATCCAGAATTACGCTCTTAACGATTCAATTAGACTTTCATTACGAAAATGTCCGATCAGCAAAGATATTTATTTGCATGAGCGTGAGACAAAAATCGGAAAGTAGCAAGCAAGACTTGACTTTTGACGCACGTTTCCGCTATTGAAACTCAGTTGTTGAGATTCTTTGCACTGACTGCAGTTGTGCTTCATCACAGCGCATTCTGCCTTTATTCAAGCAACTGTTAATTGCCATTAGTCCAAATAATCTTCTTTTGATCAACGCCAGTTTTCGCAATAACATCACGCCATTCTTCATCAATCACAACTTCTTTAACGGAGGTAATTTGATTGGTTAAAATCAGCTGTAAATTACCAAGCATATTGCCCTGATCATCCACAGGCTTTTCTTCTAGATAAAAGCGGTTATCCGACTGCGTTTCCTGCAAGGCGTCTAGCTCCATGCCAAGATACGAGATTCCCACTGTATCCGCCGTTGTGACAATTTTAGCCACCTGAGCTTTGTAAAAATCAGTGATCGAATCAAATTGTTCAGTAATTTCCTGCGTTTGCGGATCTTCAACAGTCACCAAATTAATGACGCCTTGATAAAAGTAAAACCGCAGTACGACGCGCTGTTGGTCATTGAAAAAACAGATTTGTTGAACAGCATTTTCGTAGTAAAAAAGACGACTGAACAACTGTCCATCAAAGGTGTACTCTTCCATAAAATCACGCGTACCATCTGAATTAAAATACACAATGCTTTGTACAAGGCGCCGGGTATTTGGAAACAAGCTAACTTGTCCAATCGTTTCGCCATTTGCAATCACGGAGACTGTCCCATCTTCCTCTAGAAAGATATCAGACCCAGTTACCGTTGGGACTTTACTAAAGAACAGATGCTTTTCCGGGTGATAGGTACGTTTGGTTACATAATCAACTAAATTAATCATATTCGCGCAATCAGTTTCACGCTTTTGCAAATAAAACGGATCCGGCGCTAATGTGATTAGTGTGCCCTCATTTTCGTTTAACCGTGCCTTTTGCTTCAGCCAATTGGCATCCCCTGGTCGTAACACGCTCACTAATTCATAGTTCATCAAGTAACCTCCCCCATTGCGCTGCAATATGGCCATCCTTATAGTCATTCAAAGATGCTGTGATATTTTCCTGTAATGTTGCCAAATCAGCCGTTTGTAGTCGTTTGATTCCTTCAACCAGCTGATCGACATTAAAGTCATCATCGCCACGTTTAAAGTCCTGTAAAAAGCCCGTCTTCTCATCAGCAAACAACTCAATTGCACCAAAACGCGCTCTAAAAGTAACGACCGGCAATCCAGCTGCTAACGCTTCAATGTACGTTAGCCCAAAGCCTTCAGAAAAGGAGGCAGAGATAAACGCATCATGATCCTGATACGCTTTGGCTGGTTCACTGGTGGCCCCTTTTAAGAAGATATAGTCCTCTGCATGACCATCTTTGATCAGTGTCGCCAATTTCCCTTGTTCACCACCACCACCAAAGATATCTAACGTCACTGCGCTACCAGCGTCGTGCAGTTTAATTACAGCTCGAACTGCTAAATCAATATGTTTCTCACTGGCTAAACGTGACATTGTAATCAAACGCAATGGCACATTAAACTGCGACCGTCCTTCAAACGCCACTTCGTCTGGTAACCCACCAACGGGGATTGCCCAAATTTTGTTGCCGTTATATGGGAAATCCTGCAACAGATCCTGTTTTTGTAGTTTGGTGGCAACTACCAACGCCTGCAATTGATTAATATTATCCAGCTCATACTCATAATAATTGTTCCACAGTGGTTCTGTTGGATCATCACGATTAGCTAGATGGTCGGCATGGATAACCCCGACTAACTTAGCGTCCTTAATCTGTTGCGTCATTAAAGCAACTGAGGATTCCTAACCACGGTCAATGATAAAAGTACTATGCCCATTGAATAAACGATCCATTGCTTTGAAGAAATGAGCGTGCAATTGAACAGCATTCGCAAAGAATAAATGCGCGTCTTTCGTACCTTGATGAAAGAGATGAATGTTTCGTAGCTGAACTCGTTTATGCATTGTTAACAGTTCATAACTGGCTTTTTGTTCGCCAGTAGCATCATCAAATAATTCAATCCGATTGGTGCTAACCAGTAACATCCCCTCCTTATCAGGATTGGGAAATTTAACCATGTATTTGACGATTCTCATACCAGACACCGTGACCGTTGAAATCATCCGGGTTGTTTGCGTGCCGTCAACGATTGTTCGACTCGTTTTCGTTACCCGATGATCTGATCCAAAACGACCATAACGATCACCAAATACGAAATATTCCCACATATTAACAATTTCATCTTCCGCCAAGTGCCACTTATCCATCGCTTCATGCTGTTCTTCAATTAAGCCAGTGAATAAAAATTTGAAGGGGCGCTGACTCCGACGAAATAACTTCGCTCGATAAAACTCAGCATGTTCTACCCCTGAATTACCAATTCCCATCGCTTCATTAACAAAAAATATCATGCACGCTTCCCCACTTTCTGCAACTGTACTTGCAGTGCCTGCACAAAACTAGGCACCGTCTGCACAACTGACTCTGTTACTGATAATGTACACCGATGACAGTTCTGTCCCAGTAAATCCCTAATTTGCAGACTAACCTTTTCCGCTAGGCGCTTTGTCTCTACATCTGTAAGTGTTTTAACTTTGGCTATCGTAACACCAAGCACACCAATCGTCGTCGTGTTGACACCGTAATACATATTGGAAATCACATCACTAGCACCCTTATCAACAACTTTTAACGACCAATCATTCGTCGCAGTGGTCGTTTCTGCCTGCATCATATGCAGGTCAATCAATTCATCAGTCATTTCTTTGAAACGTGGAAAAATGGCCGCTAAACCAAGTGTCAACTGTAAAAACATCAGATTTTTACTATTCATATTAACGAGACTAATTTCGTAACTACGGGCGGCACGTGGATATGTGAAAGTCCCACTTTTTTCCTTAAAAACCGTGCTGCTGATCAATTCGTGTTTTTCATCGAAAAAGGAGAGCCGTGTATGGACTGAATCAGCCGGTTCAGCGGTAAAATTTAGCTTAATCGCATATTTTTTACCGCTATACAATAGTGGTAATTCTGGCACCCAGTGTTTTCCTTCAAAGTTACTTTCAGATGACCAAGTGTGAATCGCGTCACCAGGACTCATTAGAATATTTGAAAATTGCACATTCCCCTGGCTGAACTTGACGACGGATCCGTAATTATAGGAATTTTCCATGGCTCGCCGCCACTTAATCACGTAAATTGTATCCACATCAGCACCCCCTATCGATTAAAATCACTTGATAAAATATTGCGAAACTGTCGTAAAAACCAGTCAACAACGCCCGGCGTATCATCATTATGACGGCCAACTAAACCATGGTGTAGAATTCTGATGCCGGGATATGTTTCCGTCAAATACGACCGCAAGTCTTCAAAGGCACGCCCATCGTAATCATCGTTTTCCATATACGACAGTACAAAGGTCGTGTGTGAGAAGTTGGCACCCTTAAAGTCATCCCAAAAGCTTGCATTAGCTTGCTCAATGGCGGGCTCCGTGAGCCCGTCACTCACCTTTGTCATGATATCTTCAGCCGTAGCAAACTCCTCAGGGCGTTCGATACGGCCTGAGCTAGCGATATCACCAAGATTGGTTAGTGGTTTCCCTAACACTACTGCATGTGGCACAATGTGTGACGCATATTTCAAGGCACCATAGGTTCCCATGGATAGCCCCGATAAAATCAATTGATCTTTGGTAAAACCGAGTTGTTTCAACGTCTCGTTGATTACCTTCACAACCTGCTTTTGCAGATACTCATTTCCTGTATAGAAGGCACCACCCTCAAGTCGCGGATCACCAAAAATTAAAAACGGTGTCCCTAGCCTACGCATCATAAAATTCGCTTCATAACCTTCAGCGGGCCGAAAACCCGAAAAATAAACACTCAACGGTGGCTTTAAATCAGCTGGATCAAAGTAGTAAGTAAGTTCCTCGCCCATATTCTCGCGGTCCACTAACCGATGTCCACCAACCATTAGCACTCCACGACCTTCGTGGGATTGCCGCAGATGTAACGCGCCCATTTTAAAGTCAATTGCGTGTCCCTTTACAAATAGTGAAAAGGTGACATATGCCCAGTTATCGTCTAATGATAGGAACTGTGGCTCGAGCAAATTCATATTTTCCACGTCTTGTTGAAAATATGGTTCTGGATCATTCACTCCATACAGCTGGATACGCACCATCACGTTCGTCGATTGATTCAATGCCTTGAACTCACCGGTTAATTCCCAAATAGAATGCCGCGGCAAACTAAATGAACCGGTCCAACTTGCAATATACGTATATGCATCAAATGTTTCAACGTTGTCGGTAATTCGTACAAAGTTGTGCCCATTTTGTTCAATATCACCTTTAAACGCAGATGCGAATGACAACGTGTCAACGCCAAATTTATACCCTACCTGAAAAGGCAGAAAGTTTTCCACAATCAGCTTACGAAAAACAGTGATATCCGTCAGTGTCACCAACTGAATATTCTTTAGCGTCTCTAGGCTGGTTGTTTCCGGTAACGGCAAAATGTCGGCGGTGCGCATTGTTTGATTAGCTGGCAGGAAAGGCAATAACTCAGCGTATTCCTCACTTGTTACCGGAGCTGTTATTAAAAATAAGTCATTCCGAAATTGTGAATTTAACTGTCCATCAAGTAACAGCGGCCATCCATCAATCAACTGATCGGCCAACTGACCACTTAAGTGCACATAATCAAACGCTGGATCTTCAGTGATTACAACGTCTTTAATTTCCTGACCGAAGTGAATCAACTTTCTCTTCCGCGCCATCGTTAAACACCCTATCCTTCCAAAATTTCGTTTGATTATCAAACATATACTTCTGAATTAACTTAACCGAATAGACCAAAGATTTATTCCAATTGTGCAAATTATCCAGGTAGTAGTTCAACGCGTCAGATAACGGTTTTTTTGCCGACAATACCCAGCCGTTTTCCTCTTCAACCACCAGCTCATCTGGCCGGCTAATAACCTGCGGAATACCGGCACTAATCGCTTTGAACTGCATATATTTATCAGTCGGTGTTCTAAGATCAATGAGCATCCGCATCACATTCAAGCGCTGCTGTAATACCGTCGACGATAATGCCCCATGCACCTTTATTTTTAATAGGGCTGCCACGTATTGGTCATGAGCTTCTTTATCGGATTTTTCATCAGCCTTTTCTGCTGGTGCTACTGCGAGCATGACTGCATCACTTGCTGTCTTAGGTTCATCTGGTTCTGGGAATAATTGCTGCAAGCCGCGCATAATTGACATCTGATCAGAACTGACCAGCACCATGCGCACAGCTCCTTTATTGGCTTTAGGTAAGTTAGGGAATTTAGCGGCAAAGGTGCTTACTAAGGCATCCGCCACCCGGTCTACTTCCGCTTCTGTTTCGATTTCAAGACTGTTGTGTTCCTTTTCTAGAACGCGACGCATCAGTACGGCTAGTATGGCATCGAGATCTTCGGCACCTGGTTCTCCGGTGCGTAGGTACATCACCATTTCAGTTTCTTCATTACTCGTCCCAAGTTCGAGGTTGGTATAGTACGGATAGCCAATCTTAACTTTCCGGGTTAGTTCCTGCTGTTTCAGCAGTTGTCGTAAAGCAGCTTTATCCGTGGCGCTTAAGACAAACATATGACGTGCTTGTTTGATTATTGTTTGCCACAACTGTTCAGAACACCAAGTTTGTCGCTGTAAGTTAGTACATAGGAATGATAATGGTATCTGTGCATTTAACCCCTGCAAAACTGCCACATTTGCCTGACTAAAATCAGCAACGATAGCATCATTGTCACGCACGTTGTTGGCGATGAAGTGCCCAATTGCTTCGTGCACTAAATCAGCCACCGATGCATATTGCAGTTTTTTAAACTGCCCCACGTTTTTTTTCACACGCACACGTTCGTCGCTAGGTGCCATCACATCAAAATTGATAATGGCCTCTTGTTGTTCGTTAAACCACGTCTGTTGTAACACCTGCCCATCGGCAGCGACTACTCGCCGTGTGACCATAAATCCCCGATCATCATATATATCAGTCGTCGATTGAGCCGTATTTTCCAGATAAACAACCTCTTTAATCAAAGATTTCTCATTAAAGTTAATACGCGCATAGGGTCGCCCCCTTAAAGAGGCGATGATACCTGGTCCGGCATACGTTAGCTCCGTATCAACTGGCAGGCCTAACTTAGTCACGTCTACCGGTAAACCATTGGTAACTTGAATTCCTAAAATATCGTCCCAGATGCGATGATAGTCTACGCCAAATAGCCCATTTTCATTGAGTTGATAGCGTAAATTTGGCAGTAAGTCGGCGAGAACAAACTCGGCTGGTTCATCATTTTGCAAAAACATTCGTAACAAGGTGGTGATTCCATCACTTGATGTTTCTGTAACTGTTTGATTCCAGGTTGGCATTAAAAACAGCACCGTCGTCGCCTCCTTTACCGTTTAGTTGGATGCAATAAGTCATAATGCTGACTGGAATACATTGCGCGAAATTGATCAACGACATTATCTAAAATCGTGACCATAATAATGACATTAGAAAATAGAAATGATAAGTTGCTGACATTGTCAAAGTACAGCCCCAGTATCAACGGCAATCCACAGCTAACGGTTAAATACACGTTTCCTATAAATGAAACGGTAATCACTTCATGTGAGATATACTTTCGTGTTACATCGCCAGGGATAAAACCAGCGATATAATCACCACTTTTTTTCAAAGATTTAGCTATTTGCTCTGGTTGAACATTCATAAACGCAAAGGCACTACCTAGCAGAAGAACAATCAAACAATAGCCAGTCACCCCATAAATATTGTCCAGTGAGAAATACTTTTCAACAAATTCAATTGTCGATCCTTTTGCACCATAGGCAACTAAGTATCTTGGAATAATAAACACCGACGTTGAAAACATTAATGGCATTGAGCCCGCCGCCAAAACACGAATTGGCAAATTAGATGATTCAAAGTCACTAGATATCATCGGACGTTTGATGACCAGTCTCCGTTCAGCCTTATTGATCCACACAGTCGTAAAGACAAAGATGATACAAACAACAGCAATAATCGCGATTAGCTTCGGTGTAAAGATCATCCCCGGCGTACCAAGCCCCTGCCCTTGCATAAGAATCCGTGGGGTGGCGGAGATCAAACTAGGCATCAACATAAAGCCTAGTCCCCCTGCACCGTACTCACTATTCATGTCAGCCAGCCAACAAACAAACATCGTGCCAGCAACCAGTAGCAGTACACTGACGATAAAATTCACCGACATCCCAGCAATCATCTTACCCGGTAAAATTTCTTTTCTAATGAAGTACACCAGTTGTAGGGCTTGCAAAAAGCCAATCACCAGCATAGCTAATCGTTGCACAGTACTTTCGACCCTTTTCGGCATGTTGTTGATCGCATCAATATCTAGCAATCGCACTGCCTGTAACAGAATCATCCCCGTCATATACGGCGCTAACCCAATCGACAACAGGGTCGGCGTCGTAAATTGGCCACCAGTCGTTGCTGCCAAAAACTGATAGAACGAATAGTGGCGTAATGAAGCCTGAGCGTCAGCAATATTAATGGTTGGCAACACAATCGCCTTACCTAGTTCCTGAACAATTAAAACAAGCACGGTGAACAGCACGCGTCGTAATATTTTGTTGTTTTTTATTGCAGTCATTTATGGAAACTCCACTTTTACTGATCCATCCGATTGCGGTACTAATTCGGATAGACACATATTTTTAACAGCACTTTTCCAAAAAGTCTGCTTCATTCTTTCAAAGGAGCGCTTTGCATCGCGCTCATATTCATATGCGCCATTGTGCATACCGGCCGAGCGGTTAGATATAGCCGACTTAAGTTGCTGTAAATTATCAACTTGATCGACCCACGCCGTATCCAATGCCTTCAGAATTGACAATCGCCGTAAATAATTCATTTGAAAGTCACTTTGCAGCGCCTGAGTTCGTTGTTCCAATCTTGTTTTAACGATTGCGTTTAACTTATCTTCGACACTTGCAATGCTTGAAGAACGCTTTTGCAAAACAGTGTTATTAAAGTAATTGTAATCAACATTATTAATAACGTACTCAGTTAATTCTTTATTTGGCTCGGTGAATTCCTTTGTTACTGTCTTAATCGCATAGTTAACGACCAACTGGATTTGTTGGTCCAACTGATCGGTTTTCATTATTTTATTTCGAAAAGCATACACAATGTCACGTTGCGTCTTTAGGACTTCGTCGTACTCCATCCCACTAGTACGCCCACTTTCACTATTGTTCTCAGCATCTTTTTGCGCCCGATTGATGATTTTTCGAACGCGCCGTGACTTCAGCGGCACCACTTTTTGACCGGCTTCCCTGGCCACTGTCTTGCGTCGAAAGTCATCCATCCAATCCGGAGCATTTTCGATCACGATTTTATCGTCTAATGATGCAAAGAACACGCTTTCACCAGGATCACCTTGTCGTCCGGAACGGCCCCGTAACTGATCATCAATGCGCTGGTTGTCCATGCGTTCGGTCCCGATAACAAGCAATCCGCCCATTTCAGCAACACCTGGGCCAAGCTTGATATCAGTCCCGCGACCGGCCATCGACGTCGCAATTGTGACAGCGCCTGGTTGACCCGCTTCTGCCACGATCAAGGCTTCCTTAGCCGCACTTTGCGCATTTAAAACGTTATGCACAATTCCTTCCCGCAATAACAACCGCGAGTACAAGCGTGATAAAGACACAGAGCCGGTTTCAACTAACATCGGTCGCTTTTTTGCATGCGTTTCCTTAATCAGGTCAATAACCGCGTTAATTTTGTTTTCCATTGTTGAATAGATAATATCGGGATGATCGATCCGAATATTTGGTTTATGTGTCGGCACCGGTAATACCGGCAGATTATACGTTTCCATAAATTCATGAGCAGCCGTCAATGCAGTCCCCGTCATCCCCGACAATTTCGTGAACATCTTGAATAAGTTCTGGTACGTAATCGACGCCATTGACCGCGTTTGATCTGAAAGTGGCACATCTTCTTTAGCTTCGAGGGCTTGGTGCATCCCTGCCTCAAGCTTCATTCCTTCAAGTTCGCGCCCATTATCGGTATCCAATAAATAGACTTCATTATTATCGACCACGTAATCACGGTTAATATGCATAATCGTGTTAGCTCGTAACGCCAAGACTAAATGCCGATACATGTCACTCCACTGTTCAGATAACAATTCTGAAATACCCAAATACGTTTCCATATCCTCGATTCCAGTAGCCGTGAACCAGCTTGACTTCGTGTCTTCACTAATCTCATAGTCATGATTCTCAACCAAACTTTTAACCAATTTATCCGCAGACATAAAGAGATTGGATTGGACTTTAGGCGCCCCTGAAATGACTAATGGTGTTTGTGCCGTATCCAGTAGTACAGAGTCAACTTCATCAATTAAGGCAAAACGAAACTCCCGTTGCTTCCGGTCATCTTCACTATCTGCCAAATTATCAATCAGGTAATCAAAACCAATTTGGCTGTTGGTGGTGTAGACAATATCGTGACCATAAACAACTTTGCCATCAACTTTGTCATCATCATTCAAACCAACTCCGGCGGTAACTGTTTCACCAAGCCACTCATAAACCTTCCCAATTTCCTCAGCATCACGATTGGCCAAGTACGGGTTCGCCGTAATCAGAAAAGCTCCTGGCCCGGCTAAGCCATTTAAATACATCGGCATCGTGGCGGTCAAGGTCTTACCTTCTCCAGTCTTCATCTCCGCTACATTCCCGAAGTGAATCATCACCGCCCCTAAGACTTGGTTCTCAAAGGGACGCATACCCAGAATACGAAAGTCTGCTTCCCTAGCAGTTGCAAAGGCCTCAACCACAATGTCGTCAGTCGTTGCACCTTTCTGCAACTGTTCACGAAAACGTCGTGTGTTATCTTTTAATTGATTATCAGATAGTTTTTTATAATCGGCTTCCAAATTTAGAACTTGTTGCGTGATTTTCCGATATTTACGAAGCGCAATAAAATTAAGATTGAAACTCATTTTCACACCTCATATTCTCAATATTATCAACGTTTGACACGCTTACATTTCCAGTATACTATCATGCTATGAATAAAAAAATAAATGATCCGTTAAATGATGATATTAATAAGCGACTTAATGATGAACGGGATCAGCTGCCCAAAAAGCCGGTTAAAGAAAAACGTTCTAAAACGATGATTGTGCTTGGCGTTTTAATGTTTGTCGTACTAGCGGCCAGCATAGTTAACATACTTGCCAGTTTACTCGCGACACTTTTACATCTATAGATTTCCGAAAAGACGAATTTTATATTCGTCTTTTTTTATTGCCTTATGTGTTGTTGAAAAGTACTTATGTATAAGAAAAGAGGGCTTATGAGAACGCCCTCTTTTCTTTTATTCTAAACAATCACTTGTTTAGTCTTGGTTACGCCGTTTCTTAGCAGCTAGCAAGCTCAAGATAGTTACGACTGAAGTTAGCCCTAATGTGGTTAACAATTCAGTATCACTTTCGCCTGTCTCTGGAAGCGCCGTCCCATTCTTCAACGAAACCATGTTGCTTGTCTTAGCGACGTTATTGCTACCACCGATGGCAAGTTGCGTTGAGGTTCCGGTAGTTGCGGCAGTCTGAACAACGGCTGCACTACCGGTATTGGCTGAGTTACCAGCACCACTAGTTGTACCAGTTGAACCCGTACCGCTTGTATTCGTAGAATCACCGGTTGACGTTGACATCGAGTTAGAACCAGTCGTGCTGCCATGAGTTCCTGGCGTCCCGTCATCGACCACATGAATAACCGCAGTGGCAAAGACCGGATCGCCGTAAGCAAACTCAATGTAGTAGTCACCAGGTGTGTTTATATCAAATGGCTTACCAAGCCAACGGTATGCAATCTGATTGCTTGGCAATGATAGATTCCCTGGGAAGCTGTCCATCGGTATCATTTGCAGAGTTGCAATATCCGCCGGTTTACCAGCACCATCTTCCGCTGAAATCAAGAGTGACCGTAGATCAATATTGCCACCAACTTGAACCGTCATCTCTGGAGCCAAATTCAGTTTCTGGTTAGCCATGTATACAGACCCTGATTGACTAGTCGAAGTTGAAACTGACCCACTGAAGGAAGTTGAAGTGCTTTCACTTAATGAAGTTGATGCACTTTGACTTGCACTATTTGACGTCGAGCCAGAATTTCTTTCGCTCTCACTCAAACTCGTCGATGCTGACTGACTCAAGCTAGTTGATCCTGATTGACTTTCGCTCAGGCTGGTCGAGGCCGACTGACTCAAGCTCAAGCTATCGGAACCAGATGTCTTACCACTTGCACTGTTTGAGGCAGAAGCACTTTCACTCAAACTAGTTGAAGCAGATAGACTCTCACTCAGTGATGTTGAGCCTGATTGGCTTTCACTTAGGGAAGTTGAACCTGACTGACTCTCACTCAAG
>NZ_JQCB01000017.1:29944-31256 GCF_001437435.1 Furfurilactobacillus siliginis
TAGTGAAGTTGAACCGGATTGACTCTCACTCAAGCTAGTTGAGCCTGATTGGCTTTCACTTAGTGAGGTTGAGCCTGACTGACTCTCGCTCAATGAAGTTGAGCCGGATTGACTCTCACTCAAGCTAGTAGAACCTGACTGACTTTCACTTAGTGAAGTTGAGCCGGATTGACTCTCACTTAGTGAGGTTGAACCAGATTGACTCTCACTCAAGCTAGTAGAACCTGACTGACTTTCACTTAGTGAAGTTGAGCCGGATTGACTCTCACTTAGTGAGGTTGAACCAGATTGACTCTCACTCAAGCTAGTAGAACCTGACTGACTTTCACTTAGTGAAGTTGAGCCGGATTGACTCTCACTTAGTGAGGTTGAACCAGATTGACTCTCACTCAAGCTAGTAGAACCTGACTGACTTTCACTTAGTGAAGTTGAGCCGGATTGACTCTCACTTAGTGAGGTTGAACCAGATTGACTCTCACTCAAGCTAGTAGAACCTGACTGACTTTCACTTAGTGAAGTTGAGCCGGATTGACTCTCACTTAGTGAGGTTGAACCAGATTGACTCTCACTCAAGCTAGTAGAACCTGACTGACTTTCACTTAGTGAAGTTGAGCCGGATTGACTCTCACTTAGTGAGGTTGAACCAGATTGACTCTCACTCAAGCTAGTAGAACCTGACTGACTTTCACTTAGTGAAGTTGAGCCGGATTGACTCTCACTTAGTGAGGTTGAACCAGATTGACTCTCACTCAAGCTAGTAGAACCTGACTGACTTTCACTTAGTGAAGTTGAGCCGGATTGGCTCTCGCTCAATGAAGTTGAAACGGACTGACTCTCACTTAATGAGGTTGAACCGGATTGACTTTCACTCAGTGATGTTGAACCGGATTGGCTTTCACTCAAGCTAGTTGAACCGGATTGACTCTCACTTAATGATGTTGAGCCGGATTGACTCTCACTCAAGCTAGTAGAACCTGACTGACTTTCACTTAGTGAAGTAGAACCAGATTGGCTCTCACTCAATGAAGTTGAGCCGGATTGGCTCTCACTCAAGCTAGTAGAACCTGACTGACTTTCACTTAGTGAAGTAGAACCAGATTGGCTCTCACTCAATGAAGTTGAGCCGGATTGGCTCTCACTCAAGCTAGTAGAACCTGACTGACTTTCACTTAGTGAAGTAGAACCAGATTGGCTCTCACTCAATGAAGTTGAGCCGGATTGGCTCTCACTCAAGCTAGTAGAACCTGACTGACTTTCACTTAATGAGGTTGAACCAGATTGACTTTCACTTAGTGAAGTAGAGCCAGATTGG
>NZ_JQCB01000018.1:0-16898 GCF_001437435.1 Furfurilactobacillus siliginis
TCAGGTTATGCTGACAAATTTGTCCAAAAATTCGGATTAAATTTGCAATCTACCATACATCGTTTTATTTTGCTTACCGTAGGCGACGGCCGCTTCTGAACTCGTTAGCACGATTTTACGTAGACTTGATGCCCGAAATGCCGCTGCAAAAACATTGTCAACACCTTTCATTGCCGTTCCAGTCCGATCATGCTCTGTCGCCACCGCCTGTGGTGAAGCAACATGGAAAAACGCAGTTACATCTTTAAAAGCATCATCCCAACCTGCGTCACTGTTTAAATCAGTTTGCACCAATTCAACACCTGGTAGTATTTTTTTAATATACGGCAACCGCTTCTCAGAACGATAAGTGCCACGGACACGATATCCTTCTTCAAGTAATTTCTTTGCCACCCACGTTGCCATGTATCCGGTGATGCCGCTGATCAGTGCAATTTCGTTTTCGTGTTTCATGGTGTATTTTCTCCTTTTAAGTGAACAATCGTTTATTTAATATTTAAAATAAAAGGACGTTTCCGTCCTCGATGAATTCTATAATAAACGATCATTCATTTTTGTCAACAACTTTAGGCTTTAATTGCATTCCAGCACATTTCAATTGCAGTGCTAACCTCTGCATCAGCCAGCTGCTGTTCACGTCGATACGCATCAGTGACTAAGAAACGCAACGGTTGAAAGGTAAAGCCAACAACTAAGGCTGGACTAATATCCCTGATGATATCTTCCTTGAGCGCTCGTTGATATAAAACGCCGAGTTGTTTGGACTGCTGAAGACCGGCTGCAAAAGCGTCTTCACTCACTAATGACGGATTATCATTCACGCTTTGCATCACAAACGCCTCTCGCGGATGTCGCAAACTAGCATGCACAAAATTGGTCAGAATCGTGACCAACTGTACTTTTACGCTGCTAGTTGTATCTACATGTGCAAATAACTCGCCATCAAACAATTCTTTGATGCCAAGGTACACGTGACTTAGCATGGCCTCTTTATCAGCATAGTAGATATAGATAGTTGCCTGTGACACACCAGCGCGCTTAGCGATCTTTGAAATGCTGACGTTTTGGGCGCCTTCAGCCATAAACAAATCAATTACAGCCTCATCAATTGCCTTTATTTTATTTTCATCTTTATGTCTCATGCACCTATCCTAAGTGGTCACTTAGTTAAAGTCAACTGAAATTACGACTCCTCTTTAGTCGTAATTTCGTGTAAACGACGGCGTGCCGATAGCCAAAACAGCAGTGCTTCTAACGCATCATACTGAATGATCGTCATCGGTGACATAGCGCCCAGGTCCTCACCGTCTAGTTTTGATTGTTTAAATGCATCGTTATGCGCCTCATGGTTGAACATATCAACAAAACGATTATAGCCAGCCTGGGGATATCGGGCGTTCAAAATGGACTGTAAGGCAGTTTTTAATTCATCTAGTGTAAAAATTCCCTTTAACAAGCCAACAATAATTGCACCTGCCAAATGGATTTGGTGATAGCTTTTTTTATCAGGTGCAACGATGACTTCAGCTTTGAAGTAATTATGCATCATTGTTTTAGTAATCTTGTCACCTGTAATTGGTGCAAGATACCCATTTGTCAGTTCTAACAACTGATCAAGGTGTAAATCAATGCTCGGTAGTTCTTCCCAACGTGGTAGTACCATCTCTTTTTCAGCCATTGTTTTTCCTCCCAAACTATCCTGCTTGAACAGCAATACCTACGACACCAGGGCCTGTATGCACGCCTATTGCTGGTGAAATATCACCAATTTCAATTTGTAGGCCAGGAAAGTTCCCTTTCAAGCCCATAACAATTTGTTTCATCAAGTCCGGATTTGCACTATGCCCAACGGCTACGCGTGCATGCGCATGTCCTGCAACATCACGGCTAGCCAGTGCAATCATCTTCTCAATGGCTTTTTTCTCCGTGCGTGCCTTTGCCACCGTTGTGTATACGCCATCAGAATCACAAGTGATCACAGGCTTAATATTTAATGCTGCGCCCACAAAACCCGTCACCTTACCAATTCGACCACCGGCACGAAGATACTTCAGCGTTGGAATATAAAAGTAAACAGAGCTTTGGCTAACCGCCGCCATCAACTTTGTCACAACGTTAATAAACGTCTGGCCACTGTCGATTAACGATTCCGCATATTGTGCAAACAAGCCACTGCCAACACCAATATTCTTCGTGTTGATGACTGACATAATGACATCACTTTGCATGTCGGCTACCTGTTGAAACACACCGTTCGTCACAGACAGTGCTGCTGAAATCGTGATTCCAACAATATGTGTAAAGCCGTGCTGCTTCAATAGATCAACCTTTTCAATGACATCCCCTAAACTCGGGCTAGCCGTTTTAGGCAATTGCTTAGCCGTCGCCTGTCGTTGGTAAAAAGTTGCTGGATCGATCGTTTCACGGTCAACAAGCGTCTCGCCATCAATCACAATTTGCAAAGGCACCACAGCAATATTATCATGCTCGGCAAAGACACTGCCTGGTACATCTGACGCTGAATCTACAAGTAACGCAATTTTTTCTGACATGGTTTTCTCCGCTCATCGTTTCAATTACTGGTTAATTTTAAAAGTCATTAAAAAATATAGTTTTCAATACTATATCTCTCTTGGGCATTGTAAGCCCGTGGCTTGTCCACATGCAACAGTTATTGAAAAATAAAACACCCACTTAATCACATTGATTAACTAATCTTCAGTTCATCACTACCATGCACAACACAAAAAAAGCCCGCAGCACAATGGCTGCAGGCTTTCATACAACAGATTTGATTATTGTTCTTCGTACCAGCTGTAGTGGAAGTTTCCAGGACGGTCAGTCCGTTCGTACGTGTGAGCACCGAAGTAGTCACGTTGTGCTTGCAGCAAGTTAGCTGGGAGCACTTCTGCACGGAAGCTATCGTAGTAAGTGATGGCAGCTGAGAAGCTAGGCACTGGAACACCCGCCTTAACAGCCATTGCAACAACATCACGAACTGATTCTTGGTACTTAGCGGCAATGTCCTTGAAGTAGTCATCGAACAATAAGTTCGTCAACTTAGGATCTTTGTCGTAGGCATCCGTAATGTTCTGAAGGAAGCCTGCACGAATGATACAACCCGCGCGCCAAATTTGTGCCAATTGGCCAAATTGTAAGTCCCAGTCATAAGTTTCAGAAGCAACACGCAATTGTTCAAATCCTTGTGCATAACTCATCAACTTACTGAAGAACAGCGCTTGGCGAATCTTTTCGATGAATTCTTGCTTGTCACCAATTTCAGCCTTACCTTGTTGTGCTGCTGCAGGCAATGCCTTAGAAGCCTTAACACGTTCGTCCTTCATCATTGAGATGTAACGTGCGTAAACTGATTCAGTAATAACTGATTGTGGTACTTGGATGTTCAATGCATCTTCCGAACTCCACTTACCAGTACCCTTGTTGTTACCACGGTCCAAGATCATGTCAACGATTGGTTTGCTCTTGTCGTCACCCAAGTCGTCTTTACGGCTCAAAATATCAGCTGTAATTTCGATTAAGTAACTGTCCAATTCGCCTTCGTTCCATTCCTTGAAGATATCAGCCATTTCATCAACTGAAATGCCAGCAACGTTACGCATGATGTTGTAACTTTCGTCGATCAGTTCTTCATCACCGTATTCAATTCCGTTATGAACCATCTTTACATAGTGTCCAGCACCATTTGGTCCAATGTAGGCAACACATGATTTGCCATCTTGAGGTGCCTTAGCAGCAATCTGTTCAAGGATTGGGGCAACCAAGTCATACGCTTCTTTTTGACCACCAGGCATCAAAGAAGGTCCTTGTAAGGCACCTAATTCACCACCGGAAACACCCATTCCGATAAAGTTAATCCCAGATTTGTCCAATTCAGCGTTACGAGCCATCGTGTCGTGGAAGTTTGTGTTCCCACCATCGATCAACACATCACCCTTATCCAACAATGGTAATAATTCTTGGATAACAGCATCCGTTGGGCCACCAGCCTTAACCATCAAAAGAATCCGCCGAGGCGTTTCCAATGAGTTAACGAAGTCAGCAACCGTGTAACTTGGAATCAATTTCTTTGCGCTGTGGTCTTTCATCATGTCATCGGTACGTTCACGTGAACGGTTGTATACTCCGACCGTGAAACCGCGACTTTCAATGTTCAGGGCTAAGTTCTTACCCATAACTGCTAAACCAACAACACCAATCTGTGCTTTTTGATCTGCCATGATAAACCTTCCTTGTCCGATTTTATTGTGAAAATCATTATCATCGTGGGGTAATCCCCGCTACAACAGCAATGTTCCACAATTGTGAAAAGAAACACTATTACAGGTTCAATGTTAGATGAACTGGTGTTAGTTTTCAACTGCTAGGGGTTGGATTTGTGAAATAAATTTACGTTGAAAATGATAAATCTCGGTAACGTTCCACCCCTCCCTGCGCAAAACAATTGCCGCCGTTCACAACATCAGTTAGACTTGACCTTATTTCGTAAAAGTTAAAGGGAGATTCTCATGGACGACGTTGTTATTGTCAGTGCAGTGCGCACCCCCATTGGTAAATTAGGCGGCCAGTTAGCCAGTTTCTCAGCAGTTGAACTTGGCACAATGGTTGCCACGGCTGCCATTAAACAAGCAGGATTAGAAGCTTCTGCCATCGATCAAACAATTTTTGGTAATGTGCTACAGGCTGGTTCTGGTCAAAATGTTGCCCGCCAAATCAGCATTCATGCAGGCGTGCCCGAAGCAAGCCCTGCCATGACCATTAATGAAGTATGTGGTTCAGGTTTAAAATCAATTCGTTTAGGCCAAGCGGCCATCCTTATGGGTGACGCCGATATTGTCTTAGTCGGTGGTACTGAGAGTATGAGCAACGCACCGTACTTAGCAAGTGGCATGCGCTTTGGGACTAAATTTGGTGACAGTACCTTCGTTGATAGCATGGAACATGATGGTTTAACTGATACGTTTTCTGGTGAACCAATGGGCGTCACCGCCGAGAACGTTGCAAAGCAATGGCATGTCAGTCGCGAAGCGCAAGATGCGTTTGCGCTGACCTCACATCAAAAAGCGACTGCTGCAACCAATGCTGGTGTTTTTAAAGATGAAATCGTGCCTGTGACTGTCACCAACAAAAAGGGCACGACAATCATTACACAAGATGAAACGATCCGGCCCGATACTAGTCTGGAACAACTCAGTCACCTACGACCAAGTTTCAAAAATGATGGTACCGTTACGGCCGGAAACTCAGCACCGCTGAATGATGGTGCATCTGCGTTAGTCCTGATGCGCCGTACAAAAGCGGATGAACTCGGACTGACACCTTTGGCAACCATTAGCGCGTATGCCGAAGTCGGTATTGATCCACAGATTATGGGCTATTCACCCGTCAAGGCAATCAACCAGCTGATTGCTAAAACACAGCAGACAATCACTGATATCAACCGTTTCGAATTAAACGAAGCCTTTGCTGCCCCTAGTATTATTGTTGCCAACGAACTACTGGTGCCTGAAGACCGTTTAAATCCAACCGGTGGTTCTCTGGCAATTGGTCATCCCATTGGCGCATCCGGCGCCCGAATCGTCACAACATTAGTGCATGGATTACAGCGTGACAATCTTCAGAATGGCATTGCATCCATGTGTATCGGCGGTGGCTTGGGTATTGCGATGGAATTAACTCGTGACTAACAACCAGTTTTTTGGTTAAGTTTTACCAAAAACTGATTTATCCATTGCTTCACAGTAATTTAGCGGCTAAAATATTTGTCAGTCACTACGATTCATTTGCTATTTTAGAAATTGCATTAAAGGTTTCTTTAAGCAACTTCTTCTATCATTAGCTAAACTGACAAATAAAGTATCTCCATGGAGGCTATTAAGGACAGTGAGTAATTTACAAGCTTCACTAGACCAGACGATCAACTTGCACGATGCCCAACTAAATGACTACACGGTCAATGCCTTAGCCATGGGTAATCGTTACGTTCAATTTGATTTCAAAAGTACTGGTTTTAACGGTAGTGTCGTTGGCACACGTCGCAAAGACGATCTTTACAGCGTCATGCTAAACGATCAAGAACGCCTAGTAGAACTAATTTAGCGCATAACTAAAGCGGCACCAACGCATTGAAAATTCAATGCGTTGGTGCCGCTTTTAGATTTCTCTTTTACTGAGCCGTGTAACCACCGTCAACGACGAATTCTGCACCTGTTGCAAACTTGGCTTCATCAGAAGCTAAGTAAACACACATGTAGGCAATGTCGTCAGGTTCACCAATATGTCCCATTGGTGTCTTGGTCCGCTGTGACATAGCAGCTTCTGCGCCTTCCAAGTCATCAACTAATGGTGTCTTGATATAACCTGGATGAACCGTATTGACCCGAACGTCGTAATCGTTCAACGCACAATCCAAAGCAGCAGACTTCGACATGATCCGTACACCACCTTTAGATGCGTTGTACGCACCGAGGTTAGGGTCACCAATGAATCCTTCGATTGATGACATGTTGATGATGGAAGCACCTAAATGCTTGTTCTTCATCCGTTGAATCCCAAGCCGTGTGCCAAAGAAAACACCGTCCAAGTTAACAGACATCAATGTCCGCCATTCCTCAGTCGTCGTGTTTTCAATACTCTTGCTAACGGCGATTCCGGCGTTATTAACAAGGGTCGATACTGGTCCGAAGGCTGCTTCAGTTTGGTCAAAGAGGTCAATCCAACCTTGTTCATCTGCAGCATCGTGTTTTACGAAACGAATTTGATCCGTTGTACCAATTTCTCGTGCAGCCTTTTCACCAACATCTTCATGCCGTCCGGTGATGACTACTTTTGCGCCTTCATCAACAAAGCGTTTGGCAATTCCATAACCAATTCCTAAACTACCACCTGTGACAATAGCAACCTTTCCAGCTAAACGAGTACCCATGTTAATACCTCCACGATTTGTTTTAGTCTTACATAGTGAATCGTATCACAAAAGCCCTATTTTCTCACTTGATATGTCTTACGCAGTTGGCGTTCGTTTGAGAAACGCTAAAGCAATACCAACAATCAGCCCCACGAGCATAAACGGAATAAAGTCGAGGCCTACGTTAAACCACGGAACTGTCTCCAGTGCAAAGGCATTAATTGCTTTAAATGGTGCCCATTGTGCAAATACGGGTGGCAGTGCATGGATGAAATCTAAAGTCGCAGGAATCGCCGTCGCAATAATTGTGACCCGATAAATGATCTGTCGCTGCTTAATCCACGGATCAAAAATCCCCAGGATAATCAGTGCAATTGCCAACGGGTACAGGAACATTAGAATTGGTGTCGAAAATGTAATGATTTGGTCCAATCCTAAATTTGCGATCAAAAAAGCGCCTGCCGTGGTTGCCAATAGAATTCTGGTAAACCCAAGCTTTGGAAACCGCCGACTTAAGTCCTGGGCAAGCGATGTGATTAGCCCAATCGCTGTTGTTAAACAAGCGAGCAACGTTAACGCCGCTAACAGTGCTGTGCCAATAATCCCGGTATAGTGACTCATGATCTGATTAAATGCAGACCCACCATTATCGCTCAACTTAGCGAAGTTTAAACTAATGGCGCCTAACATAATCAGTAACGTGTAGACAATTGCCTCCAGTGATAACGACAACAAACCAATTTTAGCGATGGCTTTAGATTGCTCACCACGATCATGAAGTTTAAAGAATTTCAATGCGCTCGTGATCGTAACCCCGAAGGTCAGTCCTGCCAACGCATCCATCGTATTGTAGCCCTGTAAAAAGCCGTTGATTAAATTGGCTGGAGCTGCATGACCAAAACTCCAATGAACTGCACTGATGTCGCCTTTGATTAACAAGGCCCATGCAAAAATAAAAGTCAGCAATACTAAAAACAACGGATTTAATAGACGCCCTACATAAAAAGTAATCTTTTGCTGATTACGCGATAGCAAGAACGTGGTTAAGAAAAACAAAAACGAAAAAATCAATAAACTGATATGCTCAGTTCCTTTAGGAATAAAAGGAATCACACCAATTTCAAAGGTAACAGTTGCCGTCCGGGGTGAGGCAATTAACAGACCCAAACTTGCATGCGTCGCAATCAAGAAAAATGATGCAAATCCTTGGCCAACTGGTCGGGCAAGATCATACATACTTGCACTGTTCGTTTGGCTGATTGCCAGAATCGATAGTAACGGTAATAAAATAGCGGATAGTAAAAATCCGATTGTCGCTGGTCCCCAATTAGCTCCCGCCAGCTGCCCTAGGTGAATGGGAAAAATCAGGTTACCAGCACCAAAAAATAGGCCAAACAATAATGATCCTAAAACAATGTACTCGCGACGGTTCAACGTTTGTCGTTCCATGTCGTCATCTCCTTAAATAAGCACAAAAAAAGCGTCCTCAGTTAATTCACTAAGGACGCTTTTCGCGCGGTACCACCTTGATTCATCAGCATGTCGCCACACCGATCTCGTTAAGTACGATTGCTCATACTCCGGCTGTCATAATGGTTGCCGCACACCAATCACCACTCGCTTATTCGTGATGATGACTCCCAGATTACTTTCGCAGCGCAACGTTTGATATCTTTTCACTTACCGATACTCCCTTGGCAAACGTTAGCAAAGCTACTCTTCTGTTCTCAGTCATTGTCTGTTTAATTTAGAAGTAATTATACGGACTGAAAATTAAAAGTCAATGGCAATTTTTATTGGATATTCATTTTATCTCAATTGCTTTTCCAGCGGATAACGAATAAATCAACTTATGCTCGACGGGTAACCCCGTCATACTCGTTAAAGCCGCTGCGTAGAGGTTCAACTGTCCTTTGTACCGATTCGCCAACTTTTCTAGCCCAGCTGACATGTCGGTAGCATTGAGGTGATCTGTTTTGTAATCGAAAACAGTTAACGCACCATTATCAACAAAATAGCCATCAATAATCCCGTGCACTAAAATCTGTTCGGCAGTCGCCAAGTCTGTAGGCCGGTTAATTCCTTGATACAACTGGTAAGCCGGCATCAACAGTGAAAAGGCTGCTTCACGATGGAGCCCTTCACGATGCGTGACAACATTTTGTCCAAGTTCACTGTCATAAAATGCCAGCACTTGATCGACGTTGATTTTCAACGCGACTGCATCGGTTAACACGTGATCGTTGACTAATTGGTTAATCAACATTTGAATACTTTCGGCAGTTGGCACGCCTGTACTCAAATCGATTTCTTGTAGCACTAAATGCGTGGCAGTTCCAATTTCAGCTGCCGTCGGTGCACTTACTGTCTGCATGAATTGTGGCACCCGTAACTCGGTCACACCGATACGTGACTGTGCTTTAGACGTTTCATCTAGCGAAAGCGTTCCTAATTGATTTTGATCTGGTTCCTCAAACATCCGTTTCAACTCAGACACAGATTGATAAGCCGTCGTTTGCGTTGCCGCCTTATTTGCGTAACTAAAGGATAAGATTTGTTCCAGTTCATCCACATTTAAGTCGCCAAACTGTGCCGCTTTGGCAGCCTGTTGCAGTTCATCCACGTATGCTGTGGCTGTTTCATCGACAACGGTCAACATCCCCGCCGACTGTAGTTCCTCTTTAGAAACCAACGTCAATTCGAAACTATCTAATCGTTCTGCAGCTGCTTTCTTATCCACCGGTAATGGTGTTACCAAGTCTGTGACACCAAGCTGTTCAGCAACTTTGGGCGTCCTTAGCAATGCCATTCCGATCCAGTCCATAAAGTTCTTAGATTCCGCCCGTAACGTCGTCGATAACGTCAATGAACCGTTATTGGCTGCTTTATCCCAATGCTTTAATAAATCAGCTTCGTCTTTATATGTCCCCACAATAAACAACCGTTGCTGTGCCCGGGTCAAAGCGACATACAACACACGCATTTCTTCAGCTAACAGTTTTCGACTTGATTGACTCGCGACCAACTTCTTTTGTAACGTATCAACTTTCAAGTGACGTTCTTCATCATACCAAGTAATCCCGATACCAAAGTGGTCATCCACAACCACGGCGCTGCGTTGATCCGCCATGTTAAAGCCATGTGACGCATCCATCACGAATACAACTGGAAATTCGAGTCCCTTACTACCATGAATCGTCATTACAGAAACGGCATCTGCATTCGTTGCGGTCGTCACTTCAGCTAAATCCTTATCTCGTTTCTGCATTTCAGTAATGAAACGGACAAACTGAAAGACGCCTTTAAAACTACTATTTTCATAATCGGCCGCCCGGGCATAAAGCGCATGTAAATTGCTAGCACGTTGCTGACCACCAGGCATTCCGGCCACATAATCTAAGAAGCCCGTTTCTTGATAAATCGTCCAAATTAACGTGACTAATTGGTTTTGGCGCGCAATGTTCTTAAACTGCCACAACTGCTGTAGAAATTGTTGGATTTTAACATGAATTTCCTGTCCAAAGGCACCGATTTGCGCATCATTACTGGCAATACGCTCTTCAAAATCTAACAATGCCTGAAAATAATCGCTTGTTTTATTTTGAATTCGCAAATATGCCAATTCATTTTCAGTTAAACCAACAATTGGCGATCGTAGCACAGCTACCAGCGGAATATCCTGATACGGATTATCAATAATTCGTAGGAGCGCCATCATAATCTGGATTTCAGTCGTTTGGAAATAATTAGCAGTATCGCGGACTTCCAGTGGTACTCCTAACTTTGCAAATTGTTCTTGTAGTAACAGATTATTATTGCGGGTTGGCACTAACAACGCAATATCGGCATAGGTTATATCCCGGTACTCACCAGCGCGGCGATTAAAGATCTGCTCACGGTTGGCCACCATCTCTTTGATTTTAGCAGCAACCATTACAATTTGACCTTCGGCACGATCATTAATGGCTAAGGCATCGTCGACATCTTCAAGTTCTGTGTCATTACTGGTTGTGTCATCCATGCCACTTTGATAAATCATTACTTGCGTCTTTGGAATGTCATCGTTGGGGTAATCTTTAGGACCATACTGTAATTCAGCATCCCCGGCGTAGTTCATTTCCCCTAAACGTTCATCCATCAACTGAGAAAACACAAGGTTCGTAAACGCATCGACATTTTTCATCGACCGAAAGTTATCGGCTAAAATAATTCGCTCGTCGTCGATACCGGTACCAGCTGCATCATTACTAAATGTATTGTATTTATGCAGAAACAACGTCGGGTCAGCTAGCCGGAACCGATAAATCGACTGTTTCATGTCCCCAACCATGAACATATTGCCAGCTTGAGGCGCTTTATGTGCCACCGCTTGCAAAATCTGTTCTTGAAGCTCGTTAATATCCTGATATTCATCGACTAAGACTTCATGATATTTAGCTGCCACTTCAACTTGAACACTCTCATCACGTAAAATCGTTAACGCAAAATGTTCTAAGTCCCCAAAGTCCACCAGATGCCGTTGACGTTTTGCCGATGCAAAGGCATCCATAAACTGCTGAACCACGTCGGCCAATTGGCTGACCAGCATTTGTGCATGTGCGTTAACGGTTAGTACATCATCCTCACTCAAACTGAGATAACGATCAACCAGACCATCTAAGCGTTTTTTTAGTATTGCACGTACATTTTTAAGCTGATCATGGATGCGTTGATCATCAGATTCCAATTTCCGTAAACTTGGGGAACGCCCCAAATCGACATCTGCAATGGCTGTCCGCAGCGTGTTCCAATCACATGTTGTTAACTGGTTTACTAAATCCGCAAAAACAGCTTGTAGCGGTGCTAATAGTTTTGTCCACTTAGTTAAATAGCCATCGTCACTGAATCCTTCTGCCAATGCTTGGGCTGTTTGTACGTCTACCAAACATTGGCGCAGGGTATCTTCAATATCAGGACGGACGTTTTGCTGCACTAGATCGCTATGCCATAAATCACCATCGGGCAACTGATACACGTCTGCCAAGCTAGCCAACCAAGCAGTTGGATTCGCCTTTGCAGTTGCAAAGGTTGCTAGTCGAAAGACAAGGTCCTGTAATCCTTGGTCATCTCGATCATTGGAAAAGTTCCGTGTCAGTGTTGCAAACTGGTCATCCGTATCATCTGCATACAACCGTTCACGCAAGTCCCCCCACACCGTTTCCTTCAACAGTTGCGCCTCTGTTGGGTCGGCTAACTGCCGAAAGACAGGATCTAGGTGAATCACATAGTAATATTTCTGAACTAAGCGTAAACAAAACGCATCTAACGTGCTTATATCCGCACTACCCAATAAATTTAGTTGACGTAGTAGATCTCGGCGTATGTGACCTGTCGCTTCATCATCACCCGCTAGTGCATTAATACGTTGACGAAGCGTCGTCTGTACACGATCACGCATTTCTTTGGCAGCAGCATTGGTAAAGGTTACAACCAGCAAATTCGTGACATCTGTTTCGTTTTCTTCATTTAGCACTAAATCAATCACACGTTCAACTAAGACCCGGGTCTTCCCCGATCCAGCTGAAGCAGAAACTAAAACATTATGCCCACCATGATGAATGGCAGCATCTTGAGCCGGTGTAAACGTTAAGCTATTATTCGCCATGGTCAGCCTCCTGTTCCTCTGAATGACTAATCCGTTCTAACACTTCAGCCGGATTCATTTTATCTAAAACATGGTACCGGTTCTCCGGCAGCATCGCATCAAACCGCATAATGGCCGTGTATGGGGAATACTGTAAGCCCGTTCGTTTACGCGCATCCTGGAAGGGGTTTAATTTATTTTCTCCCGCAAAGATCTGCGTGCCAGCCTGCTTGATCAGCGTTTCTTCATAGGTCAGTAGCGCCAACAGTTGCGCTGGTGTCACCACATTCTTGGCCATTGCTGACAGCGTTAAATCTTTCTTCAACGAAAATGGGTAAATCTTTGAAGTCCCACCATCACTAACCGTTCGATCCAGATTCAGTAACAATTCCGGTTCACCAACCAACACACCCTGGTACTTGTGGGCTGATAATAACGCGTCATCCAGCATCGCTGAGTCAGCCAGGGCCAATAATTTTCCTTTGCCCAACTGATTGATTGAAACACCGGCACTTTGAATATGCATATAAAGTGCACCGGCCAGCTCATTTAGCTTCTGTGGACTGACACTATCCGCATCCTGGCGTAATGCATCAAGGTACGTCAGCATTTGCATGGATAAGCCATAATAAGCCTGTTCAAAGTCAAAGGTGCGGCGACCAGACTTATAATCGATCACGCTTAAATATTCATGACCGTCAATTTGCATCCCGTCAATTCGATCAATCTTTCCACGTACGTTGATTTTCTTATTTCCCGGCAAATCAAATGACAGACCAGGTAACCCTTGATCCGCCCCAACGTGGCCAAATAATACTTCTGTTGCTAATGTTCGCATTGGCGACGTCTGTTGTTGCTGCCCAATAATAACCACCATCCGTTTAATCGTAGCCATCAGCTGTTGACGAACATAACCCATGCGTGCAGAACTACTCAAAATAACAAACTGCGGTTGCGCGTTAATCGTTGGCATCACATCCGTAATTAACTGGTTAATCTCCGAATCACTCAATTTACTTAGATCCAATCGACGACTAATAACGATTTTCATTAACTGATCTAATGCCATGTGGAAGTACTCACCGGTGCTCGCCGCAGACAGCTCAAATTCATCTCGTTCTGCTAGTCGAAGTCCAAATTTCAAGAAATATTCATATTGATTTCGATAAAATGTTTCCAGTTGGGAAATTGAGGTGTTCAGCTGGTCGCCATATAGGCCTTTCACAATATCTAAACGCAGCGGTTCCGGAACATTGCGGTAGTCAATTCCCGCCAATAGATGATTCGTTAATTCCTTGACCGGCGACTGCTCTAACCAACGATAGATAAACAACCAAGGTTTCGGTAATGGCACCCGCTGTGCCTTTGCTTGATAACTAACCTTGACTAGGTTCGTTAATGTATACTGAGGCGACCCCACAAATGGCCGTAACGCCGCTGCTTGTCCCGTTGCAACCGCTGGATCAGTCGCATACTCGATAATAGGTAGATGAAAGTGGTTCACGATGCTTGTGACATAGCGAGACGGTTGCAGCCCGGCCTCATCACTACCGCCTTGTGGATAAGATAAAATCAGTCGCTGACAACCAGTTAAAAAGCCCATGTAATTGATGTATGGATCAAATGTCATCCGGACACCGGCATTTAATGTCAGAAATTGATCATCATTGAAGCGCGTCTTCATTTGATCACGATCCGCATCTGTCAGAATTGAACTTTCGGCAACTTGATCAGGCATCACGTCATCAGTCGCACCAATCAAAAAGATCACCTGATAGTCATTCAATTGCACAATTCCCGTTTCCGATACGGTTACTTGATCCAATGTCGCCGGAATCTGTGTATATTTGGCACCATCAAAACCATTTAGTAATAATGCAGAAAATTCTGCCACATCAAAATTAGGCGTCTCACCCAGTAAACTAACATATTCATCAAGAATCCCGGTAAACGTATTCCAAGCTTGTTCATTACGAGCGGCACGCGCAAGATCACCATTCTCCGTCGCTTCATTGCGCCAATCATCTAACCGACTAATAACCTGATTGTCTGCTAAAAACTGATACAACACCGTTGCAGCTTCTGTTCCGGTACTGGCAGCGTCTAACGCCTTGAAAAACGGCGGCAACACATTCGCAATAAAATGATGAATAACGTTAATTTGCTGTTGCACAGCCAAATCCGCCTCTGTCAACAACTCATCATCCACCTGTTGCAGACGCCAATAGGTCCAATCACGATCTTCAACCCATCGACTACCTTCAATTCCCGTTTTTAAAACCCAGTTTTCCGTCAATGCTAAAGCACGGCGAAAGGCGACAATCGGCATCGACTGTCCATCAATCATAGGTACTAACAATTCTGTCTTTAGTAGCCGCATCACATCCTGATAACGATAGTAATGTGCTTTCACATCAAATAAAGCACCCATAAGTTCTACTAACGGATGTTTATCCATCGGCTTATCTGAATCGTCAAAATAAGGAATATTCATTTGATCAAACAGTGGTCCAACCATGTTTTCGTACGGCGCCAGGTGCCGTGCCAACACTAAAAAGTCCCGATAGTGATACCGCTCAGGTTGCTGGGTCACCATGGTTCGTATTTGCCGAGCCACTTGATTCAATTCATCTAACCGGGTTGGTGCAGTAAATACCTGAAGGTCCTCTTGAACACCCAAGGGTGCATCAGGAACGCGTTTTGCAGGAACACTGGCAACCCAAAAATCATCTAATGCGGACAACGCGTCACTAACGCGCGTTGTCTTCGCAAAAACATCTTGGTTGATTGCAACTTGATTTTCTTTCGCCAGGTAACGTAACTTCAAGTACGTCATGGCCGGTTCGTAAAACAAGTCACCGACTTCTGGTGTTTGTTGTGGCGCTTGCGCTAACGTCAACGATATCGTTACTGAAGCCGCGGTCGTTAACATTGTCGTGAGCAAATTTTGTTCCTGTGCAGAAAATTCGGCGAACCCTTCTACATAAATGTGTGCATGCCGTAGATTATTATTTTCCTGAAAGTAATTACTTAACTGATTAACTAAATCCGCATTATCAATGTATTGATCAGTTAATGACTCCGTATATGCCTGGTAGACGATGGCCAAATCGTGTAGTTTGGCTGCTAAGTCTGCTCGCTGTCCTACTGGTAGTTGTCCGGCAATCTGCTGTAAATCAGCCGCGGTAACTTGCCCGACTTTTAGCTCGGCAAATTGTCGAACCAGCTGATTGATAAACCCCGTTTGGTTTAATTCACCAGCAAACACTGTCAATTCGCTCTGATGCTCAGCAATAATATGGTATATCAACATGCTCAGTCCAGCGTTTGATAGACGTGGTAACTGATACGTTGGTGTATTCTTCATGAAATACCATGCTAGTCGCGTAAAAGAAAACACCTGCACTTGCCCGTCAGCAAATAAGGGCCGCGCTTGCTGGCCGCTAATCTGTTTCAAGGCATTTAGGATGCCCACTTCAGCATTAAACTTGATGTGATTTGGTACGAGCACAAAATACTGATCATCTGGGTGCTCTAACATTGAAGCCTGCATCTGTTCAATCAAGGCTTGACGATGATCAAACTTAGCCTGACCCAAAATAAAATTAAGTGTCACAGTGAGACTCCTTTCAATCTTAGCCGTTGTTAATATCCTTATTTTACCCGAAACAGCGCCGAAGGACATAGCAAAACAAAACATTTGTTCGTGATTTTTCGGAGCTTGTGGTAGCGTTTTCAAAATGATTTTGCTATACTACAAATTGAGGAAGGAAGTTGGCCTTTATAATCAGACGATGCAGGTTTTTAAATGCATCACGCACATGCTCACACAGCACTAACGGTATGTCTCAATCAGCATCGCCCGGGCACGAACGGCCCTTTACAGCAGATTGCTAAGCCAGATGGCCGAGTGTGTAACATGACGCGAAAAAGTGTTGGCCTTAGAAAGATTCCTTCCTAAGAACCAGTGTGTCAGCTGGATGAAATTGTTCATCAGCTGATGATAGGCAGGCGGCAACCTAGAATCCGCCACCAAGTTTTGCGGTGCTACAAGCCGCACAGTTAAATAGCTGGGTGACCGGCATGTTGTTATGCGAGCACCGTTTCTTAAACGACAGCGTTGTGAAACCTGTGCGATGACCATAACAACAATGACCTGCGACATTACCTTTGTCGCAGGTCATTTATTTTGGGTACATAACGTGATGTGGGTGGGTCTTTGTCACGAGGGAGTGTCTCCGTCAAAACAAGATAACAGTGAGCTCACTACGTTCGCAGGCGGAAAACTAGCGAGCCTTACCGTTGCGGGCTTTGCGAATTCTTCGCAGCCCTTCACTCCCGGCAGGCTAG
>NZ_JQCB01000018.1:17114-17408 GCF_001437435.1 Furfurilactobacillus siliginis
ACCCGTTAGTGCCAAAGTAAAAGAACACACTAAAGTAAAATAGTCGTCGTTTCAGTTTACGTTAATGTAACCTGAAACGACGACTATTTTAGTTTGCAGTTAACTATTACTTTGAGTGAACGTTGGCCGCTGCAGTTCCCGTGGCGGCGAGTTTACTTCGACGTTCACTGAACTTGTGCTTTGCCCGCAAAGCGGGCAAAGGCACTCCCCCAGCGCCAGGTTATTAGCAACAGAGACCAGATGTCGTGCCGAGAGCGAAGGCTGCGCAAGGATTGCGCGAAGCCGAAGCGGTAA
>NZ_JQCB01000018.1:17603-27068 GCF_001437435.1 Furfurilactobacillus siliginis
AAAACGAACTTGCTAATAACCTGGCGCTGGGGGACAAAGCCCCCTCCTCTTGCCTGAGGCATACTACTAGTTAAGGGGTTCGGCGATAAACTTACTCAGCCGTGTCACCGCTGACTCTAAGACTGTTTGACTAGCAGCGTATGACAAACGCAAGTAGCCTTCACCACCTGGTCCAAAGAAACTGCCTGGAATCACGGCTAAATGTGCCTTTTCAGCTAATTGTAATGCATAAGCGTAATCATCTTGGTTTACTGTATCAGGAATTTTTGCAAACACATAAAAGGCACCATTTGGCGCAGCAGTTTCAAATCCAAGTGTATTCAGCGCTTGCACCAGGTAGTCACGGCGAGTGCGATATGCCTGTTTCATTTCAGCAATATCCGCGTCTCCATTAGTTAGCGCCTCTACCGCGGCGGCCATCATTGGGGTTGGGGCAGCCGTTACCAATGCCCCATGTAATTTAGCAATCTGTGCTGTTAGTGCTGCCGGTGCAGCTAAATACCCAATCCGATAACCGGTCATCGCAAAGGATTTGGACACACCGTTGATAACAATTGTCCGTTCAGGTAAAAATTCTGCCATCGAGACATGTTCATGATCATATGCGAGCTCACAGTAGATTTCATCAGCTAACACCAGTAACTTATGTTGTCGAATAACATCGGCCAACACTTGTAATTCTGATTTTGTATATGTGACACCAGTGGGATTGGTCGGATAATTCAGCACGACCATTTTAGCAAACGGATGCGCCGCCAATGCCGCTGTTAACCGTTCTGGCGTCAGTACATAGTTATCATCCGCCGTGTTGATCAAGACTGGGGTCGCACCATTTAACTGTGCCACCGCCATGTACAATGGAAAAATCGGGGTCGGGATTAGCACTTCATCCCCTGCACCCAAAATAGTCCCCATCGCAGCGCTAATTGCTTCAGTTGCACCAATTGTCGTCAGGATTTCTGTATCCGGATCGTAGGTAACATGATTTAATTTCGCCAAATAGGTCGCAATTGCCTGCCGCAGTTCTGGTAAGCCAGCAGCTGGTCCATAATGCGAGGCATTGTTATTAATAGCCGCGATGGTGGCCTGTTTAACGTGTTCAGGGGCGTTAAAATCTGGTTCGCCTAACGTCAATTTCAGAATGTCAGGAATATCACTCACCTGGCTATCAAATTTCCTGATTGCCGACGGAACCACTTGCTCAAAGGACGCCCGGACCAATCCGGCTAATTCAGGTTCAAGTTTTGGCATGTAAGCAGCTCACTTTCTAGTTTATAAAATAGGTGATAACAAGCGGGAAAAAATCTGTTTAAACTTGCGCCAATACGATTGTTGTTCAAAGTCATCATAAGTTGTTAATTGACTGACCCGCATATCGGATTCAAATAATTTAGCTAATTCGGTCGTTAATTTAGGATCATATAAAAAGGCATTAATTTCAAAATTCAGTTTAAAACTACGAAAATCAAGATTGGCGGAACCTACCGAAGCGACACCGTCATCTACGACCATTGTCTTCGCATGCAAAAAACCATTTTGATATTTAAAAATCTTCACGCCTACCCGTGCCAGCTGCTTGGCATAGTACTCTGTAGCACGATAAACAAACGGATGATCCGGTTTGCTTGGAATCATAATACGTACATCCACACCACTACCAACGGCCACCCGCAGCGCATCTAGAATTGAATCATCCGGAATTAAGTACGGTGACTGAATCCAAAGCCGCTTCTGCGCTGAATTGATGAGTCGTAAGTACCCCATCTTAATCTGCTCGCGATCAGAATCAGGACCAGATGACACGATTTGCATATTCGTGTCACCTTTTACCTTAGTAATGTGGAAAAATTCATTCGTTACATTCAGTGGTTTGAGACGGCTAGTGGCATTCCAATCACGGATAAACCGTGACTGCAGTCCATAAATTCCGGCACCAACGATTCGCAGATGCGTATCACGCCAGTAACCAAACTTCTTTTTTCGGCCAAGATACTGATCACCAATGTTAAAGCCACCGGTGTACCCGATTGCCCCATCGATGACGACAATTTTTCTGTGGTCACGAAAGTTCAGTCGGAAATCTGCCCAGGCACTACGCGTTTGCAGAAAGGGATACGCTTCTCCACCAGCAGCACGTAATGGATCATAGAATCGTGGCTGAACCCCTAACGAGCCCCATGAATCATACAGCACACGAACAGCGACACCTTCTTGTGCCTTACGAATCAACAGTTGTAGCAAATCGTTTCCAATTTCATCGTTATAAATCGTATAAAACTCAATGTGGATAGTCTGTTTCGCACGTTCAATATCCTCAAATAAGTTATGAAATAATGCCTTCCCATCGCTAATCACATGAACGCGGTTATTGCGTGTTAAAAACGCTTGGTCTGATTCAATGAATAAATTAACTGTCCCTAAGGCCTGCGCAGTCACACTGTCCGCCTCGTTTCGCTCCGACGATAGCTCAGCACGCTGCAAGGCTAATCGCTCATCCAACTGCAATTGTTCCTGCTCTTGAATTTGAAATAAGCGATTTTTAGGTAAGCGTCGGCCTACGAAGGCGTACGCAATAAAGCCGACGATTGGTAAAAACACCAACACTAGCAGCCATGCCCAGGTTGCTGAAATATCGCGTGGTTCACGGAATACCGTCACAAACGCTAGCACCGCATTTAAATAGACAATCGTTTCAAAAATAATATGTGCCCAGTTCATGGAGTTCCTCCATTATAAAAAATGTTATTTTTATCTTACTCAATTTTAACCTTTGAGGCGAGGCTTTTAGGCAAAAAACCGTCGTCACATGCCAATTCTTGCCAATAATCGTCGTTTGTACATCGCACCTGCAGTTGACGTATAATAAGCCAATGCATTTTTCAAGGAGGCGACACATTTGCAAACAGTACTATTTTTAGGCTTTCACGGATTAGGCCCAGTTCGTTTACTACACCGTGGTTTTAATGCTGATCCGCGCAGTGGCATGATTATTCTATTAATTTTAGTCATCATCGTCGCGATCTACTTACATCGCCGACGGTAATTTAAAGTCAGCC
The DNA here is from genome assembly GCF_001437435.1 of Furfurilactobacillus siliginis. GTDB lineage: Bacteria > Bacillota > Bacilli > Lactobacillales > Lactobacillaceae > Furfurilactobacillus > Furfurilactobacillus siliginis. The sequence continues at coordinate 20,660 of NZ_JQCB01000018.1, forward strand.
ATGAAGCTAGCATCCCACTGTTCTTGTGTCTTGACCTGTTTACCAAAACCATCTATTAAAGCATGCAGTTCCTGATATTCATCCCAAGACAAGCCGGCATCTAGTTCAACAACCTTTTGAAAAGCACGGTAACTTTTAGGAACAGTTACCCCTAGCCAACTAAATTGACGTCGCGCATACGTGTCCGCAATAAATAACGGTTTATGAAAGCCATAAAGCATGATGTCATCAGCGGTTTCATTACCAAGGCCACGCACAGCCATCAGTTCTGACTGAAGTGTTAGACGATCTAGCGCGGCAATTTCATCTAAGTCATCGTGATGACCGCCCACCCAATTTGCCGCAGCGATTAGGTAAGTAGCTTTGGTCTGATATAAACCGGCTTTCTTAATGACTTGCGCCAACGCTTCCGGATCATATTGGCGGATAACTGTAGGATCGTTGCTCGTGGCAGCTAGTAAGTCACGTGCAGCAGCATCGGCATTGTTTGCACTGGCATTTTGAATCAAAATTGCTGTCCACATCACTTGTAATGGTGATTGTGCCCACAAAGCGCCAACTGTCATCCAGTTTTGTGGGCCAAGATTTGTTTCTAACTGGTTATATAATGATTGCAAATTCATACGTACGCTCCATATTTTTACTTTTCAGTCTATTCTACCCCACCACGAAAGGATTTCGGTTATGCAACCCCTACAGATTCGCACAGCAACATTAGCAGATTACCCAAGTCTTGAAAAAATCTATCTAGAGGCACGCCGCGAATCCTTTCCGTGGGTCATCAATCCGCAGTTAACTGATTTTGAACGTGACAGTCATCATGAAACCATTCTTGTGGCACTGCAAAACAATCAGGCGGTTGGCTTCCTGTCTTTTTATCGGCTAGCCAACTTCATTCATCTACTATTTGTCGATCCTAACCACCAGCATGAGCATGTCGGCACCCAGTTAATTACTGCAATCAGACAAGTCGCCACCGGTCCCTTGCAACTGAAAGTTGTCACAGAAAACGAAGCCGCTCAAAAGTTCTATGCTCAGTTAGGCTTTCGAGAAATCAAACGCGATCTGTTGGCGCGCCCAACAAACATTACATTAGAAGACACTGCATTAGCGCATTATCCATTTTTAGGGAAACGAAAATAGAATAACTAGAAGAGACGTGTTTGAGACATTAATTACCTTGTCCCAGACACTTTTTTGATTTATGAGTTTAAATAGCGTTACACGAATAAAATTTTCTGTTTTTTAGTGAATCATTGTGTTACTGTATATAACAGTTTGATATATAACTAAATGATACAAGAAAGGCCTTATCAATTTATGTACACATTATTTGTACTTGGCGAGCTTTTAGATAATCCATTAAGCGGTTATCAATTACGTGACATTCTCGGCTACGTCATTGGTACCCGCGTCAAAGTCAGTTGGGGAAATATTTATCCACTTTTAGATAAATTATCGACTAGCGGTGATATCACTTTGACTGCTGTAGCCGATGAAAATACGCATCCGCAAAAACTTGCTACGATTACCGAACAAGGGATTCAACATTTTCGTGAACTAATGTCCGCACCAATTAAACCCGGAAAAAATGAAGAGTTGGAATATGTTTTCAAATTGGATAACCTGCACCATGTCAGCACTGACCAGGCTATTGGCGTTCTAACAAATTTCATCGACTACCAAAAGGAAATTCAGGCAGTCGCCGAGCACGCGATTACGAGCATTAATGGTAATGAACACATTCAGCCAACAGATCAATTCACTTCGAGTTCACTGAATCGCTATCGTGTCGGACAAGCCGTTGCCGCCATCGCCTGGGCCCAAGCTTTGCAAAAAGAGCTCGCGGCGGGCGTCCTCACAAAACTAAGATCTAAGGAGTCTTTATAAATGAAACAACACACTATTTCCCCGACCGTTCGTCACTGGCTGGCACTAGTTGCCGTCTGTTTAGGGGTCTTCATGGCATTATTAGACGTCACCGTCGTCAATGTGGCTTTGCCAACCATTCAGCACGACTTTAACGAAACGTTCAATGATCTGCAATGGATCATCAACGCGTATACGATGATGTACGCTGTCTTCCTATTGGTCGTTGCCAAACTAGGTGACCGCTTTGGCCGTAAACGTTTCTTTCAAATTGGCATGTTTGTTTTTACCATTGGGTCACTTGCTTCAGCCTTTGCGCAAACAGGCTTTCAGTTAAACGTTTTTCGTGGTGTTCAAGGGATCGGTGGTGCTGCCATGATGAGTCTCTCAATGGCCATCGTTGCAGTCACCTTTACCGGTAAGGAACGCGGCATTGCCCTAGGTATTTGGAGTTCAGTAGTTGGTTTAGCAACAGCTATCGGACCGTTGTTCGGTGGCGTTCTAGTACAACTATTTTCATGGCGGGCGATTTTTTTAATGAACTTACCAATTGGTTTAATTGCTTTAATCATCGGTTATCTTTTTATTGATGAAAGTTACGGCAATCAGCATGGCAAGCTAGATCTACCAGGTATCTTCATCAGTACCGCAGCACTATTCTGCATTATTTTAGGGCTACTGCAAAAAGAAAATCACGCACAATGGTCATGGTTAAATCCACATGTGGTTGGCTTGATTGGTTTGGGCATTCTCTTGCTGGCTGGTTTTATCTTCTTAGAACTACACGTTGCCCAGCCAATGATTGATATGCACATTTTCCGTTATCCAACCTTTGTCGGTGCTTCCATTGCGGCCTTTGGCTTAGGTGCCGGTTTGTATGCGTTCTACACCTATTTGACCGTTCTGATGCAAAATTACATCGGTTACTCGGCGATGGAAACTGGGCTACGTCAACTGACCATCAGTGTTTTCAGCCTCTTTTTGGGACCCGTTATTGGGATGCTGACGAATCGGTGGGGCAATCGCTGGCTGGCTGCTAGTGGACTAGTCTTCATTGCCTGTGGTCTCATGATTATTTATCGATCAATTTCACCAGATGTCACCTATGCTGACTTCGCCATTGGTTTTGTTTTCCTTGGGCTTGGTAATGCGACCGTGAACCCGCCACTATCGTCAGCAGCAATCAGCAATCTCGAACCACGCTACTTAGGTATGGCAAGTGGTATCGTCAACGTTTTCCGCCAATTCGGGATTAGCTTTGGGGTCGTTACACTGGGAATTCAGCTTAATAATGGTTACCGAGATTCAATTTTGCAGCACCTCCCAGCGGCAAAACTGCCAACCGCTGCCGTAGATGGCGTTCAAACTGGCTTACTGAAAGCAGGTCCTTTCTCTGGTCCTGCTGTTCTCCACAGTCCTCGGGCTGCACAGTTACAACAGCTCCCCGCCTTTAAAACGGTTCAATTAACGGTTACCCGTGCCTTTGACACCGGTTTTAAAAATGTTTTACTACTCGCAGCCGGATTCATTATTATCGGTGCAGTAGCTGCTGCATGTTTGATTCACGACGAACCATCAAAAAAGTAAGGTAAATAAAAATGGGTCTGGGACATAACTAATTATGTCTACAGGCCCATTGTTGTTTCTGATTTTCAATAGCGGAAACGTGCGCCAAAAATCAAGTCGCTGTGCAGAGGACGAACAGCCTACCGTATTAAAGACCAATCCGGTAGGTCGTTCTAGGTCTTGCTCGCTACTTCCTGACTTTTGCCTCACTCTCTTTTTTCTGTTAGTTTAATCCGTTTGGGTTATCAAATGTATTAACGATCCGACCATCAGCAAAGACGTAGAATGCACCTGTCTGTCCGCGCTGGCCTGACTGCATCGCAGTTTTTGAAAAGCCATCAAAGTTATATGCTAACTGACCGTTGATTGTTGAGGAACCAAGGTATGCATAAGCCGTATCACCGTTATTCGTCCCATACTGAGCGACTAAGGCGTTTAAAGCATCCGTCTGACTGTTGATTGCCACACTGTTAGAAGCTGTCTGTGCGTTGCTGTCAGCGTTTCCTGCAGCAGTTGAACTTGAGCCACTAGTTACGCTTGAGCTAGTCATTGAACTTTGTGAGCTGTTGGAATCGTTGGAAGCTGATTTAGCAGATGAAGGGGTAGCAGACGCTTTACTCGTCTGACTACTTCGCGTCGATTCACTTTCTTGGTGTTTATTAGAAGCATTATTGGACCCTGCCGAGCACCCAGCCAAAACGAACGCTGATAATGCAACTACCCCAAATTGAACAACCTTTTTCATGTGCCACATCCTCCAGAAATCCAGTACCAGTTAATTCGATTACTTAAATTATAATTTTAATGGCCCATCGGTTGCAAGCAGTTTCATCTACTTTAATGGATCCCAACTAGGTAGAATCGTTGGTTCAGTCTCTAAAACGGCGCGTTGTACATCAGTTAAATATTTCTTGTTTACAACCACTTCATACACATAATCCATCATCCATTGGTCAGTCATCACAAAGTATCCGTCAGCACCGTTATCCTTGCCCCAGGAATTTTCAACTTTCCATCGGCGTGGCGTTTCATCTACTAAATCGACACCAGTCAATGTCATTGCATGCGTCACTTCACCTTGACCAGTCAGTAATCGATCCGCTTTACTCATTTTACTGTCGACATCAAATAACTGATCAGTCTGGAATAGATCAGTGTCTAGGTAACCTGTCTTACGATCCATCTGTTGCAAAACATCATTACCAAACCAAACGGTCTCGCCATCCTTTAACTGCGCAATCGCCACATTTTTCAATACGTCCATCGGTTCATTTAAAAACTGAATTGGATTACCACTAGCGATATTATCCTGCGCTGGCATTGCGTATAACTGATTGTATGCCTTGTCCGGTGAATTAGAAACGACCACATAGTCATTAAAGTCTGCCGTAAAATATTTATCTAAAAAGGCTTTCGGCGTCAAACCACGATCAATGTGATAAGTCTTATCGTCATCCTTATATTCAAAGTCAAAATTGACTGGTGGTTCGCCAAAGGAATAGGCCGCCATTCGATAAACTTCAGTTAGCATTTGCTTCCGAGCGGACTCAACTTCCGCAGCAGTGGCACCATCGTTCACCAGTGACCGGAGTGTAACAGCATCTTTCCGTTCCTTAGCGTTCAATGCCCATTCAATTTCAGAACTGTCTTCAGTGTTGTGTACCTCGGGCATAACATAGCTAGGAACAACTCCATACTTTTGCACGAGTCCAGCTGCCATGTTCCACTGACCACCATCTGTTCCAGCCATACTCAATAAGAACTGGATATCACGGTCATCGATTGGACGACTAGCATACTCAATCATCTTCGTATAAAACGAGTTCGCACGCTCAACCCGATCCCAGAAAAACAGGTATGACTGCGACAACTCAAAGTCTTTAATTTTATATTGCGTCGCCATACTATGACGCAACGTATTTAGCGTAGCAAACAACCAACAACGGCCTGAATGCTTTTGATTAGAGACAGCCCCCGTATCTACTTCAACCGAAAAAGCACGATTGAGACGTGTTGCTGCATGGTTATCCCAGCTTGCAGCCTTAATACCGTTTTTGGTGACCGCACGTTCCAATACCTGTGCATTTGGTTGCTGTGCATAGGCTGTTCTTAATTCATTAATGGTTTCAGCATCTAGTGTTGCTGCCTGATTCATCTGTTCGCTCATCGATTTACCCCCAAAGTTTAGATAAAGTAAGTTTACACTTTAATGAGAAAATGTCTAATCCTCTTTAATCGCTTATAGACAAGGCGAGTGACCCTATTTAAACACCAATCCTGCTGTTTCTTCATCATTTATTTTTAATGTCTATACTAGTCCTATGACGATAATACCAAGCTTTAATCTCATTCGCTTTTATAATTAAATATATATTTGGTTATAAATACAATTATTAATGAGAAAAATGCAATTAAACACGAACTTTAATCAACATGTTTTCATTTTCAATCGTGTATAATGACTAAAAACAATTACTAAGGCTCACCGAAGGGAGTGATGCTCCGCGACCATTTATTGCTACAGTTATTCCCCCCGGCTTCGTTGCATGCACGCGGCTATGAATAGCTGTATTAATGATCCGGTCCATCTAATAACATCTCATTTATTTGTACCAGCATTTAAATGACGTAATACAAAAAGAACCACCCAAGACGAAATGCATTTCGTCTTGGGTGGTTCTTTTGACTAATTAATGCCGGATAGGTGACTTGAACACCTGACCCTCGGTTTACGATACCGATGCTCTACCAACTGAGCTAATCCGGCAATTTAGAACAGTAATAAGTATAACGAATTTTCAATCTATCAGCAACAGTTTAACCGTTTTTTTCTAATACAAATTACATTGGTAACGACTGTTTTTTAAAGCAATTAAATCTATTTCAAATATGTTCACTTAACTAAATCAATTTAGAACAAAAAAAGACACCATCATTTCTGACGGTGTCTTTTACATTGCATGGCGACGGCCTA
>NZ_JQCB01000019.1:0-4117 GCF_001437435.1 Furfurilactobacillus siliginis
CCCTGTCATGGGTATTTTTTATTTCAATAAGTGTTGCACTTGGAGTGTAACATCGCCACATACGCATTTAAAAAGGCGTTACTCGCGGCGGCAAAATAATTGCTGCTACGAGTAACGCCCTTTATTTAAATATGCCATTAACTTAGTTCGTCGGCCGCGCTAGACAATGTATCCTTTAACTTTCCCTTACCTTCTTCAAGGTTACCGGAAAGTTTGTCGCCAGTATCACCGGTCAACGCACCCTTCACTTGTTTAGCTTTGCCTTCTGCCTGTTCACCTAAATTTTCTAGTTTGGATTTGATCTCTGCCATTTGGGCATCATCTTGAAACAGCATGTATGCCAATGCCAAATTCGCTGCTACGCTAAATCCTAATAGTAAATTCTTCAAAGTAATCACCTTTTTACCTTTCTGACTGCTCACCAACGAGTACAGCTTCGTTGACGACATCATATCGGTAACATGGTCAGCCTTTCAAAGAATCTGCCTATGACGCGTCTGGGATAAAAGTTAGATCTTGCTCATGACTGCCCAGCTTTTGTCCCACACCCTAATTTTCATTCATTATCTGTGCTTCATAGTGAATGACAGCTTGCGGATAGTCTGGAAAAGAGAATCCCATCTGATCGGCCACTACCCGTGCTGTCTCAATAAACAACTGACTAGCTGTTTGTAATGCCAGCCATGTGTTCGCTAAATCATCTAACTTGTATGTGTCGATTAAGCGCTCATAATCAGTTTCCGACAGTGAATCAGCCAAACGACCATCGTTTTTACCAACATTCGCTTGGAAATTTGTACTGACACCCACCGACCATTCCAACATCCGTAATAATTCTTTACGAACAGGGTCATCCATATACTGATTTGCATATAATAACTGCTTACGTTGCAGACCCTTTACGACATATAAGCTAACCCAGAAAAATTCATTAACTGAATTTTGAAACGCCTCCTCACTGGGCACCGCAATATGAAAGTCCCAGTCAGAAGCTTCGGGCTGTCCTTCAATTTGGTTATCTTTATCAAAGATAACCGTGTTTAAGTGCTCAGCTGCAAGATACGCATCTTTATCGCGCACGTCAGCAATTTTTAAATCCAACCGGTTGCCATCAGTGAATTGCATTAAATACGGATACCATGGCTGCATGGTGCCGCTAAATAACGCACCCGTTGGCTTTTGCATCATTAAACGGTCACCAAATACGTCTAACCAAGCATCGTTTTGGCGAAACGGCGTGGGATCCGTTACAAAGTAAGTAATATCAAAATCTGCAAACTGATCCTGTTGGATTGACGGATTATTCCGTGATCCTTCCATCCCAACTGCACGAATATTATCATCTTGTACTGCAACCTGTTCGATCAAGTCCATCATGCTGGCGACGCTTCGTTGTTTCATGGCTACACCTCTTTATTGATACTGGCATTATAGCGCACACAGCGCGCATCATTTGTTGAAAGTCACGTAAAATAGCGATTAACATTAATTTCCACTGGAAAACGTTTTGTTATGTAATGGGGACGCGTTATAATGTAGAAAGTTTTTATAATAAGAAATGGGGAATAGTCTTTTGGATAGTGGTCAGATAATTAGTAATTTGATCATCATGCTAATTACGTTCGTGTTCGCAACCTTTTTTGTGGCGGCTGAGTTTGCACTTGTGCAGACACGGCCGAGTGTTCTTGAGGAAGAGGCTGACAAACGCGACAAAAAATCAAAGAAAATTGCTGTGGCCACTAAGATGGTTCACAACTTAAACGAATACTTATCAACCACCCAGGTCGGAACAACACTGGCCGGAATTATTCTTGGGTGGATCGGTGAAGAGACAGTTTCAACATTATTGTTGAATTTATTCGGTCTTGCTCACCTTAGCTTAAATGCCACGGTTGGTCACGCGATTGGTTCTATTGTCGGAATTATTTTACTGACCTACTTTGAAGTGGTCGTCACTGAAATCGTTCCAAAAAACATTGCCATCGACCGACCATTCCAAGTATTGATGCTAGTGGTTACACCATTACGCTATTTCCACATCATCTTCTATCCTTTCGTATGGTTGCTGAATACATCAGCCAACGGAATCGTCAAGATGTTAGGAATGAAGCCTGCCTCTGAAAGTGATGAAGCCTTCAGTCAGGCCGAAATTTTAAACTTGTCCCGTAATGCGGTGACCGGCGGCGAATTGGATCAAGAAGATTACGTCTTCATGCAACGTGCATTTGAAATGAACGATAAAGTTGCTAGAGATATCATGATCGACCGGACCCAACTGGAAGTGGTCGACGTTACTGATACAGTTAAGGATGCCTTACAGGTGTACTTAACCGAACAGTTCAGTCGCCTACCAGTTGTGGCTGATGGGGATAAGGATAAGATGCTCGGGTACGTTTTCAACTATGATCTTATCCGACAAATCCAGGTGGATTCTTCCATCAGCGTTGCAAAGATTTTGCGAAACATTATTAATGTTCCCGAAACCATGCCCATTCAAGATGTCCTTCAACAGATGATTGAAAAACAAACACCAATCGTCGTTGTTGTTGACGAATATGGTGGCACATCCGGAATCGTTACCGATAAAGATATTTATGAAGAATTGTTTGGTACAGTTCACGATGAAATTGATGACGTCTCTGACGAGTACATTTTCAAACAGGATGACGGCTCTTATCATGTTTCTGGCAAGATGACACTGTATGACTTTGAACGATACTTCCAAACGGACATTAAAGCCTTTGAAGAATCTGAAGTCGTTACGCTAACCGGTTATATTATCGAAAACGACCCTGACATCAAAGCCGGCGGGCATTTCCAAATTGGTGAATTCCAATTCACTGCGCTAGACTACGAAAATGCCTACATTAATTGGTTCGAGGTTGTAAAAAAGCCTGTCGTTGACGAAACAGACTCGGAAGCTGACAGTAACTAAAGTCAATAAGCAAAGGCGTCTGCTGCGGCAGACGCCTTTTGTTATATCAATGATATATCAACGATTCAATCGCTTTTCCGAACACTTTGTCTGCTTTTGTTTATTGTTTCCTGCTATAAAAGCCATTATGATCAACCTATCAAGTAAAGGATGGGTGAACATAATGGCTTTTAAAATTTATCATCTCAACTGTGGCATCGTTCAAGGCTTGCACTATCAAGGAGAAGCATTAGTCATGCACTGCCTGCTCATTGACACCGGCAAAGACGGCCTGGTATTGGTCGATACAGGGTTAGGACGCCAAGATCAAATTAACGCTGACCCTCGACTCGGATACGCCTTTACACACATTTATGCTAAACCACGCCAAGGTGAAATTGCCCTAGCCGCCGTTGAACAAGTTAAGGCTCTGGGGTATGACCCTCGCGATGTCAAAAACATCGTTATGACTCACTTAGACCTGGATCATGCGGGTGGCCTCGTTGATTTCCCCAACGCCATCGTCCATGTCTATAAAGAAGAATGGATGACCGCTATGAGTCAGCAAGGTTTCAAAACAAAACGCCGGTATCGTCAACCCATGTGGCAATACGGGCCTACCTGGGCCACCTATAATGAAGATGGCGAAAATTGGAAAGGCTTTAGTCATGTGCAACAGTTAACCGGTTTACCACCTGAGATTTTGCTAGTCCCAACAGCTGGTCATTCACGTGGGCATTGTGCCGTCGCCATTGACACTGGAAACGGCTGGATTATGCATGCTGGGGATACTTACTTTGATCCTCATGAAGTAAAGGCTGCAACACCATCAGTTGAACCTGAACTTGCACGCTTTGAATGGCTCAACCAATGGAATAAAGAAAAACGACTAGAGAACCTGGATGCACTCCGCAAACTCTTAGTAGATGATGACTCCGTGAAGATGTTTTGTGCACACAACCCTGCCGAACTACATGAATGGGTAAAACAAAATCCAGAAAAAAAGATGTCACTGTGATAGGGATCAAAAAAACGAGCACAATCTAAAACCACCTAGCAGGTTAACTACCAACCCGGCTTTTGATTTACGAACTTAAATAGTGAAAGAGTGCAATTCAGCCCATGACCCTGCATTGCACTCTTATTTAAAACGTGGGACAAAAGTCAAGTCGCTGTGCAGACTACGAACAACCTACCGGATTG
>NZ_JQCB01000019.1:4347-26382 GCF_001437435.1 Furfurilactobacillus siliginis
TTTACTCAATAGCGATATTAGCCAATTCAAAAAGTTCATTTTGCGCCTGTTGTGAAAAAGCCAGTACTGCCGCATTTTCTCCATGTTGGAGTTGATAATCCAGCTCGGTCATAACCCAGCTCACATACTGTGCCACCAAATAATCAAGCGGCACCTGCTTTGTTGTTGGCCGATAAACCGTTAACATAAACGCGGTAAAATGCTTCGTTAACTCATGATGAAGACTCGCCGTCAAATCAGCATCTGGCAGATGTAACTTCATTAACGTTCGTGTCGTTACCGAATCTGTCATCAGCCACTTAAATAGTGGTGCAATCATCGCCTGCACATCGGCGACATTTCCCCGTTCGAAGCGTTGCGCCAACCGGTTCTCTAATTGCGTTTGATATGTGCTTACCAAACGTTCAGCAATGGCATATTTATCGTAATAATGTGCATAAAATGTTGACCGACTCACTGTGGCTGCAGCACATAATTGCGCAACTGTGATTTTTTCAAACGGTGAATCTTGTAATAACTTAATTAATGCCTGCTCAATACGGCGTGTCGTGCGGCGACTTCTGAAATCAGCTTCAGTCATTGTTGGCTCCCGTTTTTGGAAACTTAAAATAATTGGCTAAATATTTTGGCACACCGTCCTCAGTTACGGGATTCGTAGTCGTTTTCGCTGCATCAATTACTGCTTGAGGCGCGTCAGCCATCGCAACACCTGTCCCATTGGCGAACATAGGGACATCATTCAAGCCATTACCAAATACCAATGTGTGTGCTGCATCAATTTCGAGATCCTGTTGAACTTTCTGTAACGCAGTGGCTTTGCTAATGCCCTTGGGGATTACTTCAATATTATGCGGATTAGACGAAGATAGACTAAACATGCCGGTGGCTTCTAACCGATCGAAAACAGCAGCTAACGCATTGGGATCATCCGATACCACCAACCCGTTGACCACTTGATCCGCAACTGCAGCAGTCGCTTCACGTGAGCCTAAATAGATTGTCGGGGTGTCTACGCCTTGTCGCAAAAAAGCCATGTGCGCCAACGTGTCGGGATCTGTACTGTTATGAAATGTGGTATCAAGTGAAAATAACCGCATCGTTACAGGCGACTGAACGATGCTATCATACAATGTCATTACAGCCTTTTCGCCCAGCCGTGTGACAGACAAATTACCGTCAGCTCTCGTCACAGCTCCGTTAGCGCAGATAATATTCATCTTAGGCATCACCTGATCAGCAATTGATTCTGCTAAGGCCAGCAGTCGACCACTGGCGATGAACACTTCATGACCATCATCTCGTAATTGTCGTAAAATCTGTTTGGTAAATGGTGAAACTTTTTGCGAACTTGGAATCAAAGTGCCATCAATATCTGTAACGATTAAGTGCCGTTCCATGCAATTTTGCCTCCCTAGCATCAATTACGTAATAATAGCTGTTTTAATTTTAACGCTCGTCAAGACTGTTTTCGAAATTTTCCTTGCGGTACACTCAAATTAAATTATCAAAGGAGTGCCGCCATGACTGTCATTAATATTCGCTACATCTCAATTGAAGGTAACACCCGCAGCTTTATGCAACATCTAATTGACTACGCCAAGGAACAACATGCTAAAAACCCCACCAGACCATTAATCGTCACCAAAGAAGTTTCAGAGCAAACTGACTTCACCGACGAAACCGACCCTTACTTTGCATTTGTGCCAACCTACCTTGATGGCGGTAACGGAATCGATAATGGCGTAAAGGAATTAATGACTAATGTGCTTGGAGAATACATTGCATATCATGATAATCGCAAGCACTGCTTGGGTGTCATCGGCTCTGGCAATCGTAACTTTAATGAGCAATACTGTTTGACTGCTAAACGTTACGCTGAAAATTATGGTTTTCCATTTTTAGCAGACTATGAACTTCGTGGTACAAGTCGCGACATTACGCGAATTTACGATTTAATGGCTGATAAAATCAAAGTCACACACTAAAACAAGGGGAGTTTGGGACATAGTTAATTATGTCCCAAACTCCCCTTGCTGTTTTCTACGTTTCAATAGCGGAAACGTGCGCCCATTTTAAACTCGTTTTTTTCGTAGGCGCTCGCGTCGTGCCCGCAAATAAACAGCGGCAAGTGCGATCATTTGCACCATTCCAACCGCCATGAATAATACTGAGAATGTTGAAAAGTCCAGCATGAAACCACCAAACAGCGGTCCTAAAGCACGTCCAAAGGCAATCGCCATGTTGGCAAAGCCTTGATAACGGCCGGCTTCCAAGCTAGGCGCCTTCACTGCAATCCAAGCCGGCAAGGCCGGGTGACCAATCATTTCACCAAATGTCAACACGACCATCGTAATAATGAACGCAACGTAAGTACGTGCAAAAATCAGCATGAAAAATGACGCCGCAAACAGCGTGATACCGACAACGATTACGTTTTCAATCTTAAACCGCTCACTCCACCGCGTGACAAATGGCTGACAGATGACAATAATCAATCCGTTTAAGGTCCACAGCAAACTATATTTCAACACGGGTATTCCCAGGTTAGTCATGTGCACAGAGATAACACTTTCCCATTGTGAGTATGCCAAGTTGATTGCTAATAGTAATAACAAAATTAAGGTAACTAATACTGGCATCCGCGAGTGTTTAACATCACTCTTCGTATTATCTGTCCGATGCTGCTGTGGGGCAACGTTGAAGTGTGCCGCAACAACCGCTGTCAATGCGGCATAACAAACTGCTGCGATAATAAAGATCGTTGTAATCCCAAATTTAATGGCGTAGCCAACGATTAATGTACCGATAACAACACCAATATTCATCGCCACATACAATAAATTAAATACGTGTCGGGTTGACGTGGTCTTAACACGGGTGGCTAGTGAATTTAAGATGGTCATGTTCACACCATCACCAAATCCAATCACCAATAGTAGATACCCATATACAGGCCAACCATGCCAGAAGATTAGTGCGATGACGGCCACAGTTGCTAGCGCAGCGGAAAGAATTCCCGTTTCATAAGGTTTCCAGTGGTCAAATAAATAACCACCCACCGAATCGCCGACAATCATCATCAAGGACATTCCTAGCAGTACTAATCCTGAGAGCGTAAGCGATTCATGTAGATAATTATGTAAATAAATGGTCGTTAACGGCCACAAAAAACTCGCCCCTGTATTATTCAACAGTGACGCAACAAATAACCATCCAAATTTGATATCAGTTCTTTTGCCTGACAGAAAAATCCGCTCCTTGTTTTATGACGATTCACGTCCTTATAGCCATTCTATCACGCCATTTCGTTTGGGTCTCGTGCTAGCTCAATTAGTCTATCTGTTCACAATGTGTTTATGAAAAGAACTTACTTTTCGTACGTTAAAAAGCTCTACCTGGGGTATTGAATTCATTAAAAGTTTCAAAAATATGCAAATTATTTACAAATGCTCAATTATTCACTTTAATTTCACCAAATTGCCTGCTATGATGTAAACGTAAACAAAAAAAGGAAACCATAAAGGAGATTGCTTCATGAAAGCTGCCGTTATTAGAGATTCAGTTGATGGGTTCGTTGATGTTAAGGACGTTACCTTACGTGATTTAAAGGCTGGTGAAGCCTTAGTTGATGTTGAATATTGTGGTCTTTGTCACACCGACTTACACGTTGCCGCTGGTGACTTCGGTGACAAGCCTGGCCGGATCATCGGTCACGAAGGTGTTGGGATCGTATCTAAGGTTGCTGATGGCGTTGACGCCGTTAAAGTTGGCGACCGTGTTTCAATCGCTTGGTTCTTCAAGGGCTGTGGTCACTGTGAATATTGTTTGACCGGTCGCGAAACTCTTTGTCGTAACGTGCAAAACTCTGGTTTCACTGTTGATGGTGCCATGGCTGAACAAGTTATCGTTGACGCCAACTACGCCGTTAAGGTTCCAGAAGGCTTAGACCCAGTCGAAGCAACTTCTCTAACTTGTGCCGGTGTAACAATGTACAAAGCAATCAAAGTTGCCGACGTTAAACCTGGTCAATGGGTATCAGTTGTCGGTGCCGGTGGTTTAGGCAACTTGGCTATTCAATACGCTAAACATGTCTTTGGCGCTCACGTTGTTGCCGTTGATGGTAACCCTGACAAATTACAAGCTGCCAAAGAAAACGGTGCTGACTTATTGATCAACCGTCATGACGGTGACGTTGACAAGCAAATCCAAGAAAAGGTTGGCGGTGTTCACGCAGCCTTAGTAACTGCTGTTTCAGCAGCTGCCTTTGACCAAGCCGTTGACTCATTACGCCCAGATGGTAAGTTAGTTGCCGTTGCCTTGCCACAAGGTGACATGCAATTGAACATTGCCAAGACTGTGCTTGATGGAATCGTCGTTGCCGGTTCATTGGTTGGTACTCGCCAAGACTTAGCTGAAACTTTCCAATTTGGTGCTGAAGGTTTGGTTCACCCAATCGTTAAGACGCGTAAATTATCAGAAATTAACGACATGATTCAAGAATTAAAGGACAACAAGGTTGTTGGCCGTAACGTCGTTGACTTCGTTCACAACAAGTAATTATTGAATCAATCATCTCTAAAAAGTGCCCGAGACAAATTGTCTTCGGGCACTTTTTTTGAATTTAAATAATGAAAACGTGGAATAAAAGTCGGGAAGTAGCTACGTAGACTACTTCCCGACTTTTATCCCGCGCTTTTTATTTCGCGCTATGTTGTGGCACCACTTCGCCCAATTTATAAAATTCCTGTTTGGTCACCACTGATCTAGAGCGGCTATTAAATCCTACACGTGTCCCAAGTGTTTCTAAATTGATGATGTTGGCCTCTTCATCCCTACTGAAGTGCAAGTGATGTACCATACTCGTGTTACGGATATAGTTCATCAGTTGATCTAATAATTGTTCCGGACGCTCAGTAGTATCAATTTTTCGATAAACCTGCATCAAAACATCTGTAATATCTAGTAGTGCAACAGATTGTTCAGTGCGTTGTGACAAACGATTATATAATTCATGAACCTCATCTTTAGCTGCTTGTTGGATTGCTTCAGTTTGCTTCATATTCGTCTTTCCACCTTTTTTATTGATCTTAACTCTATGCACTCATTTAGATTATCATTTCATAACTTTATTTCAACTAATTTTCTGGAAATAAAAAAGCCGCTGCAAGTAGCACACAGCGGCTTCATTCGCTTTTCAGAGTTACTTTCCCAAGTTTTCGGCACCGTTCTTAAGTAACTTTCCGACAACGGGTAACTTACCAAATTCATCTGCGCTATCACTAGGCATTACAACAAGGTTCGTATTTGAATTTGCTAATTCTGCAAATGCGTTAATTGATTGGTTTTGGAAGTATTCTTCCCCAACGGTCTTAAGACCAGATTGGATCATGTCAATTCTATATTTCTCTGCGTCTGCGCGTGTTCTAGTAGCTGTCGCTTCAGCAGCTGCAGTTGCCATAAGCGCATCATTCTTTGCTTTATTGGTTAACTCGATTGAGCGTGCTTCCCCTTCAGCTTGGGCAATAGCAGCAACCCGTTCACGGTCCGCCGTTAATTGTTTGTCCATTGCTGCCTGAATTGCAGACGAGGGGGTCAATTCATCGATGTTAATTCGATCAACGTTAACCCCATAGGTATTGGTTAAGTCCCCTATTGCTTGTGCGAGTTCTTGGTTAATCTTTGCGGTTGAGCCAAGCGCTTCGTTCAATTCCATTCGCCCAATAATATCACGTAAGTGCCCACGAACTAACTGCGCCATTGATTCAATGGAATCAGTGTTCTCATACTGATATTTGACAGCATCAGTGATATGAAAGTTTAAAGTCAAGCTGGCCGAAACATCAGCGTTATCTTTCGTAATAATAGAATAGTTTGGTAAGGCAAGCGGTTCCATTGCTAGGCTAACGGTACGAATTTTTTGCACGCATGGGATGTAAAAGTGTAGCCCTGATTCAACACTGTGGCTGTACCGTCCAAGCGTTTCCACTAATCCTTGAGTATTCTGACGAACAATCTTTAATCCAAATGGCATAACTATTTCTCCTTATAATCGACATCGTTTACAGACGCCTCAACGTTAGAATATTTCCGTTACTTTCCAAGACTGTGTAATTTACATCCGGCTCAACATCCTCGTTGTTATCAATCAAGAACCTGTAATAGATCCCTGAGACTTCCACTAATCCGTTTTCAGTGTTTAGCTGATTGCCACGCAGAACCTGACCAACAATCTGGCGATGTTCAAATGTATTTTGGCCGGCACTAGCTCGTAGAATAGAATTTATGTGTGCATTGACGCTTCGGTTTGCACGTTGTGCGGCTGCCTCTATTTTGTTATACAACTCATCATCAAGTCTAAGTAGAAACCGTTTTTCCTTTGACTTGTCCCCCACCGCAATCACCTCTTTACTTTGTTAAATCAAAGTGTGATATTCATTTGATATCATAATGATATTATACGGCCATTTCCTACTCAAGTCGAATAAAATGACTGATTCTGTTTAAAACCATCACACGGTACGATTTCTTTCTTTCGACCTATGGAGCTTTGTAATACGGCCCTTCACGAATAATTGCAAAAATCGGACACCAACGATCACCGAATTAAAGCAAAACTGGCTGGCCTAACTTCGGTTGAATGCCGAAATCAGGCCAGCCAGTTAGCTGCTTAAATATTTACTCCAATACTGCGGGTTCAGATCTCTCCTTCATCCGACCATCTATACAGATGCAGTCGGTTGATCGGTATCTGTTTCTTCTTGTAACTCAACGACCGGAGCAGTCTGCTCCCAGCCATCTGGACGACAGTTAATAATCCAATTAACACCATAGTCGTCCGTAAATTCACCACGTTTCCCACCAAAGTAGGCATTCGCATACGGTGCAGTCACCCGCACCCTTTCGGACGTTGCCACCTGGTCGAAGAATCGCTGCGCATTGGCAACGTCCTGACTATCATTGGCATCAAATTCTAGCATGATAGCAATATTAGTGGCATGTTGTGGCTGATTCATAAAGTCATCGGAACACAAGATTTGCATCCCCATCACTTCAAACCCACCGTGCATGGTTGAATCATCTAAATTCGTATCGATCAAGTCCAGTTCTTTCGCTGCCGTTTCTGTCAACGGAATCCGAAAAAGATGGTCAGCGCCAAAAACTTCTTGATAATAAGTCATGGCTTCCTTCGCATTCGGAAAGTGAATGTATGGATGTAATGATAGTGCGATAATGGAACCCCCATTTCAGTGTACGCAATAGTATAGAAAATAACGGGAACTGTGTCAAACCAGTTTTTTACTCACAAAACACTAAATACAAAAAAGTAGGACAAACGTCAAGTCGTAGTCTGTACAGCGACTTGACGTTTATCCGACACTTTCACTATTTATACTCATAAATCAAAAAGAGCCTAGAACAAGATAAATTCATTGTCCCAAACTCTTTAAACCAGCTCAGTAATTTAATGTTGTTGTGGATCTGTAAAAGGTGCGTCAATCACAAAATCAGTTGGCCGATGTAATACCATTCCGTTCTCATCAACCGTAGAACAGTAGGCAAGAATCTTAACCCCATGAGGAACGGCGTCTTTAATGGCTTGCGTCAACTTAGGTGCCATATCACGATTTAGTGTCAGCACGTCAATGTTATCAATTTGAATCACGAAGAATAAATAAGCTAAGTAGCCTTCATCGACTGCATGTTCCAAGTTATAAACATGCTTCACTGCACGAATTGTCGGTGCGTCAGGAAAACCGACAATGCCATTACTTTCTAAAGTACAGCCCTTCGTTTCCACGAAAAATTCCTGTCCAGTACTGGTTTGACCTTTAAAATCAACCCGCGAATCACCAAAGGTTACCTCTGGACGAAATTCAGTGATTGTGCCCGGTAGATCAGGAAAAATTAACAAGCCCGCATCGACTGCTTCTTTGGTGACTTTATTTGGCATGGAACTATCCACGTTAACCCAAAAGTCACCATGATCAGTACGCTTCACGACAGCAACTAAATCCCAGTGTGTTTTCCGTTCTGGGTTTAATGCCGGCACCACCGACACCGTTGCACCGGGTAATAACACATCTGCTCCGCGACCGGTATTCTTCAAGTGCGTTTCCACAATTTCGCCTGCTAATTCTACCCGGCAGGTAAAGCGGCTTGGACGATCAACATAGCTTGCTAACTGTGCGCCATCATACTTCATGCCATTCACTCCTTGCTAACTTATTACTGCATTGAGTGTACCGCACTACGCGTTTAATGACCCGCTGAAACACTAGTACTTGATGATTGTTTATTTGCTTGTTGCCGCGCACTCGCACGGCTGGCGCTTGATGCCTTCGACTCTGAACGCATACTTGCTAATTCTGCTTTAGTTGGTGACGGTGCCACATAGTTAAATTTCAGCTTGTGAACATTCGTTGTGTAGTCGTTGAATAATGCATCACAGTCTTTAAATTGTCGTTTAACCGAGCTGCGGATCTGCATTAAACTGGTGACTTTACGTGACGGAATCGCCGTGTTCAATTGAATGTTTTCTTGATAGTTCTGCTCACCGATCCCGTTCATATACTGCGTGAACTGGGCATCAACCTTTTCAGGTGTCAAAGTCGTCTTACGCAACTGATGCCACCGCGCTTCGACTCTATCTGGATAAGCTTGAACCACCTGCTGTAATAGCTTATTACCCTCTGCTGTGGCAAGATCACCACGATTAGGATAGTTCGTTGAAACGTATTTCCCAGATGGATATAATTTGTACCCATTTTCGTACAGTCCCCACGTGGAATCTAAATCATACATGGTTGCACTCCAATGTTGTCCATCATAGGTGATTAACTCTAAATTACGTCCTAACCCATCTTGATCATGGACTAAGTTCGCAAACAAATACATATCAATCACAGAATTGACATCTAAGTGTTCAGCCGCATGCGCTTTAAAGGCTTTGTTTGAACTGTTAACGACAAATTTATCAAAGCGCTCGAAATCTTGTTTTTGTGCTGCTGTTAAAGTCTTTGGAACATCTGGCGTCCAACCATAAGGTCCATACGTCACATCAGTTGACTGAAACATATCAGGCCTACTCCAATGGTTACTCCCAATCGCCACAGTCTTTGGATTGTGTTTATCCATCCCCCACAGTTTCGGTTCCTTAACCGTGTTTAACGTATACATTCCCCATGACTTGCCATTAACCTTCAGCTTAATCGGAAACCCATTCACAGCGCCTCCATTTTGAGCTTTACCGAGCTGTTTCGGTGCATCTTTGCGGCTACCGACCATTTGGCCCCACAAATTTGCATTTACGAGGTTACGAGATTGCGTTGCATCGATGTAATTGGCCTTCAACACATACTTACTATGCTTTTGCCAACTTGGATCCGCCCGCCATTTCAGCTTATGTTTCAGATCCTTATCCTTGTAAAATTTCATGTTCCAATTTTTTTGTGCGTAGCGGCGAGAACTCTGCCCTTGCCATTTCATCTTGGCGTAACCCGTTTCAGTTTTGCCAGTTTGCTTATTCTTAAAGCTAAACTTAACTACCTGTGGTTTATCCTTCGTCTGAGAAATCGCCCCGGTAATGTGCACTTTTGGCAAATACGTCACCTTTTGAGAGGACAACAGCGGCAACTGCCGCGTCGTATTGAAATGTAACCAAGTAAAGGAGACACCCAATAAAATTACGATTAAGCCGATTACCACGCTTAGTCCCCATGGATTACGCCATTTTTTCATGTTTTCTACCCACTTAATTTTTTTGTTCTGGTAAGGCGACCGCTAAAAACGCAATCATGTCATCAAGATTCCCCTGAAGATCGCCTTCACCAAAGAAACCGTACAAGCTTAACTTTGCGTATCCGAATAATAATGACAAATACGCTTGTGCGAACTGCTTGCGCTTGGTTTCATCGTCGATCATTGGCGTCAAAATCGCCATCAGGATACTGCCAATGTTAGCTGATGTTTCTTCAATCTCAGCATCAACATGGTGCCCTTTATACGCCAGCGTTAGCATCTCTTGAAATGATGGATGCGTCTTCGCAAAGTCAAACACTGTATCTGCAAAGACATACAGCGCATCTCGACCAGACACGGGCACGAGCTTTTCATACAGTTGATGCATTAAAATATCACGACCGTGCATAGCAACTGCTAGCTTCAAGTCATCCAAGCTCGGAAAAAAATGATACAGCCGCTGTGGTTGCACTTCCAACCGGCGGGCCATGCCGCGCAATGATAGCTTTGCAATTGTCTCTGCTTCAGCGACCTGATAAGCCTCACTGACAATTAGCTCCCGTGTTAACGTTGTCTTCATAGTTACCCTCTAAATAATGTTCGCGGTCCGCCCAGTGTCATTTCGAAGTGAAACTTCAAGATTCCCGTTACGTTCACGAATCGCGTCCATAAACGCTTTTTGCTTGTTCACATCCTTCAAGATGATGTGATACTGAATTTCAAACAAGCTCCCCAAATTCGTCGTCCGTACGGTATCAATCGTTGTTTCTTTTGTGTATTCATCAAACAAATCATTGAATTCATGTTCGTAATCCAAGTTTTCCGGAATCGTGATTTTCATGATTCGTTCATTTGAATCGCTAGCTCCAAAATCAAGCATCGTGTACAGTAGCATTGCTAAACTGACAACAATCGTAAAGAATGCCGCGTAAAGTAAATACCCACGCCCAGTTGCCAGCCCAATCGTCATAGCAAAGAAGATGGTTACCATCTCTCTAGCATTTCCGGGTGCTGATCGGAACCGTACCAGACTAAAGGCACCGGCGACCGTTAATCCAGCGCCTAAATTACCATGGACGGTCATGATAATCGATTGCACCATAATTGGTAGCAAGGCCACCGCAAAGATAAAGTGCTTCGAGTAATGATTGTGGTACATATAAACGAGTGCCACGATTAGACCTAAAATTAACGTTACTAACGTGGTAATCAAAACCTGCTCAAACGTAACTAAATGGTGTTTTGGTCCTAAATAACTGACAAGCATTGTTGTCCCCCTAGAATTCCATATTTATAAATTAAGCCATACTTTGAAAATGGCTGTGGATAAATGTGTAACTTGGCGAATAACTCGCTCCAGTCAAACGGTAGCGCTTGGGGGATCTTGATTTCCATTACAACCATCCCTGGCGCCAATAACGGTGTCCCCACCGCCTCATTGCGCAAATCAACATCCTCCGTCCGCCAGCGAATGTTTTCATCAAACGTTAGTCGTAGCCCATTTGTAGACGCATAAGCTGAACGTTCATAAATCACGGCAGTTCGCCGCGTCAACGGCTGATTTTGCGTGAAGTAGTCGATTTCACGATAGTTCATATCATCAGTGGCCCCAACAACTGGTGCACGCTTACCTAAATAATCACAGGCTTGCCCATAAGGCAACACGATTCGCCGTTTGTATGTAACTCCGGTAACTTTCTTCTTTAGCTCCACAAAGGCCGTTTGTTGATCATGAATATCGTTACCATAAACTCGTAACCGTAACTTTTCCCGATACCGACTATCATCTAATTGTCGTCTAGCAAACGTGTAACTGTCTGTGTCGTAATACAGTGATGAAATCGTCTGCTTACCATAGTCATCAATTTCAATTTGATCCTGTAGTGCTGCTAATAGCCGCTTATAGGTCGCTTGATCCATCACATACTTTTGTTCGTGACGTTTAAAAATCAGCGGCACATTTTTAACTGCTGTGGCATTCGCAATCATGATTAGCGCTCACTTTCTACTTACATATTGTAAAAACCGGTTTAGTATAACACCGTTAGCGAACACTGTATAGGAAAATGCGACATCTGTCGATAATTGTTTCAAATGCTGTTAAGATAGGCTTTATAAGTTTAAAGAAGCATTAAGTTTTCATTGGAAACATTTTCTTCTTAATACACCGCATCGATTTTTAACAACAGTGTTATTTTCAATCACGACTAATGTTTTCTCGTTGAATCTCGTATACTAGTTATTATTCACAGCGCATTTATTGGAGGTCACATGACAGCACAATTAGATCAAGCCTTGTTAAAACAGGTCACGAATACCCTTCCTGATATTCGTGAACGCCAAATCGTCGCAACGTTGAACTTGCTAAACGATGGCAACACGATTCCTTTCGTCTCTCGTTATCGTAAGGAAATGACCGGTAGTTTGGATGAAGTACAAATTCGCAACGTTCAGGATACCTGGAATCACTTTGAAAAATTGGCAACTAGAAAAGCCGAAGTTAAGAATAGTATTGATGAACAACAAGCGCTCACGCCTAAATTAGCACAACAAATAGATACCGCTACCACCTTGCAGGCTGTTGAAGACCTATATCTACCATATAAGCAAAAGCGCCGTACCAAGGCGACCATCGCTAAGGAAGCTGGATTAATGCCGTTAGCCAAGTGGCTCCTGGCTTTCCATAGCGAAGCACTCACTCATGAAGTTAAGAAATACATTAACGCCGCAAATGACCTCCCTGATGAAACTGCAGTTTTGGCAGGTGCACATGAAATCTTAGCGGAGGCCTTCAGTGAAGAAGCAAGTTTTCGTGAATTTATTCGCGACTATACGCGAACACACGCTCATCTAGTTACTACCGTTAAAAAGAATGGTGAGCAGCTTGATGAAGATGGCGTTTATCAACAGTATTATGATTTTGAGCAACCGTTAACAAGATTGGCTGCGTATCAAACGCTCGCAATTAATCGTGGTGAAAAAGCCAATATTTTGCGTGTCACGCTTAGCATCGATACGTCAGCGATCCTGAATTTCCTCCGCTTCCGCACCATTGGCCATCACAATGGTCCCGCGGTCGCCGTTGTCACCGACGCCTATGAAGATAGCTACAAACGCTTCATCGGTCCAGCAATAGAACGTGAACTCCGCAATGAATTAAGTGACGCCGCTAACGCTCATGCAATCACCGTTTTCGGCACTAACTTATATCATTTACTCATGCAAGCACCAATGAAGGGCAAGGTCGTACTTGGCTTTGACCCCGCCTACCGGACTGGTTGTAAGCTGGCAGTCATCGACGCAAATGGGAAATTTTTAACGAAACTAGTCATTTATCCACACAAACCAGCGCCAGCCGACAAGCGGGCTGCGGCGGCTGATCAATTTAAAAACCTGCTTGAAAAATATCAGGTTGAAATGATTGCTATCGGTAACGGAACTGCTTCCCGTGAATCAGAGATTTTCGTTGCTAACGTACTTCATCAACTAAACCGTGACGTACAATATGTCATCGTTAACGAAGCCGGCGCATCCGTTTATTCCGCCAGTCAAGCAGCACGTGATGAATTCCCTGATTTACATGTCGAAGAACGCAGTGCCATCAGTATTGGCCGGCGGCTGCAAGATCCCCTGGCCGAGCTCGTCAAAATTGATCCGCAAAGTGTCGGCGTTGGGCAGTATCAACATGATGTGCCGACAAAACAACTGACTGAGCAGCTCGACGTCGTCGTCGAAACTGCCGTTAACCAAGTGGGGATCAACTTAAATACAGCCAGTGCCGAACTGCTGGAACATATTTCAGGTCTGAATCACACCATTGCCATAAACGTGGTCGCTTACCGTAACGAAAATGGTCGCTACACGGACCGCCGTCAATTAAAAAAGGTCCCTCGATTAGGACCTAAGGCCTATGAACAAGCTGTTGGTTTCCTACGTATCATCGGTGGTAAAAATCCGCTGGATAACACAGACATTCATCCAGAAAGTTATCCGGCAGCACAAAAGATTTTGAAATTAACTGATACCACTGATGCTGCCCTAGGCTCAGCCTCTTTCATCGCCGCCACTAAGGAGCTTGACCAGCGTGCCATCGCCGATCAAACCGATACCGGTTTAGCGACGGTTACCGATATTTTGGCCAGTTTAGCTAAGCCAGGACGGGACTTACGTGACGACATGCCAGCACCACTGTTACGTCATGATGTCCTAACCATTGAAGACTTAAAACCAGGCATGGAACTACAAGGCACTGTTCGAAACGTCATCGATTTCGGTGCGTTTGTGGATGTTGGTGTCAAACATGACGGACTGGTGCACATTTCCAAATTAACGAAGAAATTTGTGCGCAACCCTGCTGAAGTTGTTTCAGTCGGTGATATCGTCACTGTTTGGATTGATGACGTCGATTTAAAACGTCAACGAATTCAACTGACGATGATTAATGAGAACGAATAAGCGCACACGTGAACTAGGCTCAGAACCGCCGTTTGGGTTGGATTTTAGTCCGATATCGTGCTTAATCTACACAGTCATCTACGTTTTCACAATTTAAGTTTGCAAAAACAGCAAGGGGTCTTGGACATAACTGATTATGTCCAAGACCCCTTGCTGTTTTCTAAATTATAACGGCGAAACCAGGCGTCAAAAGTCCATTAGTGGTGCAGACTATTGCCCGACTTTTGTTCCGCGCTTCTTATTACAACTACTACGATTTACCACAGGCCGTTATGATAATGAACAGTCAGCGTCTGCGTGTATTTTGGCACCATCACCTGTATCGTCCCACGCTTCGAAAGTTTCGCTGTCAGTTGTTGACCAGACTGTGCTTTAACTTCGTAGCCACCGCCATAATTAAATAGTGGCAAGTCTATTCGCCCACCTTGCGCCTGTTTAGGCACCGTCACCTTAATACCATTCGGCAATGGCTGCTGTTTGACGTGTATACGCTTCTCTTGACCAGCTGGCGTCTTAATGATTGCCTCATGCTGGTAAATGCTGTGTAGGTGTTTAACACTACTTTGCGGGGCGTAATCAAAGTAACGGGCCGAGGTGGCAAAGTGATGATACGTTGCTGGTGTCACTTTTGCTTTAGCCATTGCCACGTAAGCACCACTAGTAACTATGGTCAAAAGTAATGCAACACTCAAAATCACTGTCTGCCACTTAAACTGTAATTCAATTCGCTCAGCTAGTGAGACAACTGCAACTAAGACAAACAAACTGATGAACGTATACAGACGCCATGGATGTTGAATCACATTCACTGGGGTATGTTCAAATAAAAACCAAGGAAACAGCGATGTCGTCGCCCAAAATAGCACAGTACTTAAGACGGTCAACATTTTTCCGAAGCCATCTAATCTTCGAAAGCCTACCCACAACGCGATTAACGCGACCAAGACAATCGTTCCCAGCGTGACGCCATGTGTTAATAAATGCGTCTTGGTGATGTTAGCCAAGCCATAGCCAACCGCCACTGGTGGGGTAATCGCTTGACGGGCTAATGACCCAATGAATGGCGTCGCAACCTTGATTGTCGAAGTCGTTTTTAACATGACCAATAATTCAGGTAAGCTGACTAACCCAGTAATGAGACCGGTAAGCATTAAATCACGCCACACTTGCCATTTATTTAAACGACGCCAGCCAATCAAAACCACCAACACGACCATTCCCGCGGCTAATAAAGCTGATAAAACGTGTGTATACGTCAACATAATGGCACCGATACTTGCTGGCAGCCATCCCCGCTTAGCACCCGTTAAGATCATATATACGCCAAGAAAGAGTATTGGGTACCACATCATTGACTGTGCTTCTGGCAGGTCAAAACGAACTGTTTCGTTAAACACCATATAGCCTGATAAGTTATATAAAACAGCGAATAACCAGGCACCTTGAATGGGTCGTAACGATTGCCGCAGTGTCAAAAACTTTTGCATGCACCAGTATGAAAACCAACTACTCAAGACAATATAAAACATATTGCCTAAATGAAGGGCTAAAATTCCAGGCACACCTATTAGCCGCAGCAATGCATATGGGTATAAAAAGACATATGGATAAAATATTTGAATTCCTAAACCAGCACCACGAAATGTATATGTACTGATTGCGTTATGCCACATGCCATTTTTGGCGGCAAGATACAGTTCTTCAATTCGATTCACATGAAATTGTTGATCCCAACCACCGAATAGCTGATTATTCAATAAAAATGGTAACTCAACCGCTAAGGCGACCAATAAAAAACTCACCCAGAGACTAAGCCGGCGATGATCGCGAACCCAACCATAAAATCCCGATGTTTGTGCATATGTTTGGCGTTGTTTCGATAGTGCTTCGTGATAATCCACTTGTCATAACTCCTTATTTAAAAATAACGTTCGTATCGTAACACACTTCAAGACGGCAAGATATCTTGATTGAACGTCTCATGCATCAAAAAGAGTGTTTGGGACAGATGACTCCTGTCCCAAACACTCCTAAACCTAAATTTCACTTTTAGTAACTGTACAAACGATTAGTTAGTAACTTTTTCGCTAGCCTTGGCAACAGCTGCCATTGCGACTGCGTTGATCCAGTTCAATGGTTGATCAAAGTTTGGTTGGAATAACATGTCAACCATCGATAACGTTTCAATCGTCATGCCAGTTTGAATTGCCATAGAAATGACGTTAGCTGATTGAGAAACATCGTGGTCACTGTAGAATGCACCACCCAATACCTTGTGTGTTTCAGGATCCCAAGTTAAGGAACAAAGCACTGGTGTTGTTGACAACATGAAGTCTGGCCGGTAGTCTTGCTCGATTGTAACTGAATCGACAGTCACATTGCGAGCCTTAGCACCTTCCGTAGTTAAACCAGAAGCAGCAATTGTCTTACCAAATAATTCAACGGCTGATGATGATTGTGTCCCAAGGTACTTAACAGTTGGTTTTTCAATGTTATGACCAACCAAGATTCCTTGACGAACCGCATTGGTTGCCAATGGAATGTAGTCATCCTTACCCGTTGGGTTGTAGTGAACGGCAGCCGAGTCCCCTGCGGCAAAGACATCAGGATTGCTGGTCCGCATGTATTCATCAGTAATGATGGCACCGTTCGGTAGCATATCAACTTTGCCCTTCATCAATTCAGTGTGTGGCCGGAAACCAGTACACAAAATTGCGATGTCGGCGGTATAACTACCCTTGTCAGTGGTTACGGTAACTTTGTCATCACCACTAAAGCTCTTAACCATTTCGCCTAATGCTAATTTAACACCATGATCGGTGTATTCTTTTTCAACACGTTCAGTAATGTCACTGTCAAAATTCTTTGCCAAGACACGAGGTAACCCATCAACCAACGTTACTTCTTTGCCAGTTAAAGCATATTGTTCAGCTAATTCAGCACCAATGTATCCAGAACCAATGACAACGGCACTCTTAATGTTGTCTGCTAAGTTCTTTAATTCCATGGCGTTGTCCCAGTTCTTACATAGGTAGACGTTCTTGTTATCAACACCATCGATAGGTGGAATAACAGGCCATGAACCAGTTGTAACAACTAACTTGTCATAACTTTCTGTACTAACTTCACCAGACTTCAAATCCTTAACAGTTACTGTCTTAGCATCAACATCGATATCAGTAACATCATGTTCCATCTTCATGTCTGCGCCTAAAGCAGTTAATGCTTCTGGACTTGAATAAAACATCTTGTCAGGGTCTGAAACATGTCCCCCAACCCATAGTGCAATCCCACATGATAAGAAGGATAAATTATTATTCCGTTCATAAACCGTTACATCATAATCTGGGTGTTCCGTTAAAATTTGTTGTGTGGCAAATGTTCCTGCATGAGTAGCTCCGACAACGATAACTTTCATAACTGGATTCCTCCAAAATTTGAATTGAATGATTTAAGTTGTACACAACTTTATAGTAACTTTTTAAAAGTCATTGTCAACGCTTACAACCCCGTCAAAACAAGTTTCACAAGTCTACACAGCGATTAATAAAGGGGGTATCTATTAGTTTGTGAAATTATTATATTTTTCACATAATCACAGCATGGTCTTTGTTTGTTCATTTAACACGTAACGACTTATAAAGATTCACTAGGCACCGGCACTTCGTTTGTCGCTATTCTGATAATTCGTTATACTGACAGCATTGGTAACCGTTTACATAACAACAAACAAACTGAGGTATTCTATGGCATTTGTTACCGAACACTACATTCTCGCAGTCGATCAAGGCACGACTGCTTCTCGAGCCGTGATCATTAACAAAAATGGTCGCCGCGTCACCGCAGCTTCTCAACCACTAACTCAAATCAATCGTCACCCAGGTTGGGTCGAACACGATCCCAACTTACTGTGGAATTCCGTGCAATCGGTTATTTCAACCGTTCTGATCAACGCTGGGATCCATCCCGACCAAATTGATGGCGTCGGGATCGTAACTCAACGGGAAACCACAATTATTTGGGATCGACAGACAGGCGAACCAATTGCACCGGCCATCGGGTGGCAATCAAAACAAATCGACAAACGAACGCCAGAACTAATCGAAGAAGGTTATGCCGATCTGATTCACGAAAAAACCGGTTTGTTCATTAATTCTTACTTTTCAGCGGCCAAGATTCGTTGGTTATTAGATCACGTTGATGGCGCCCAAGAACGCGCCGAACGTGGCGAGCTTTGTTTTGGCACAGTCGACTCCTGGATTGCTTGGAAATTATCTGGCTCAGCCATCCACGTGACTGATTACTCTAATGCGAGCCGAACAATGTTGTTTAACATCCACACGCTTGATTGGGATGATGAAATTCTAAAGTTGATGAACATTCCTCGCGTGATGTTGCCAACCGTTAAATCATCTGCAGAAGTTTACGGTCATACGCAAAATTATCAATTTTTCGGTGCCGAGGTTCCCATTGCGGCATTAGCTGGCGATCAACAAGCAGCCCTTGTCGGTCAAATGGGCTTTGAAAAAGGTATTGTTAAAAATACCTATGGTGCCGGGGCGTTCATCATTATGAACACTGGTACAACCCCACTAATTTCTAATAACGGCCTACTAACTACCATTGCCTACGGGCTGAACGGTGAAGTTAAGTATGCACTGGAAGGTTCAATTTTCGTTGCAGGTTCGGCCATTGGCTGGCTTCATGATGAGATGAAAATGATTGCCGACGAGCCGGCTGCCAAACGAGCCGCATTAGCCTCCACAAACGATGACGAAGTTTACATGGTACCTGCTTTTTCTGGACTGGGTGCGCCCTACTGGGATGAAGATGCCCGTGGTGCCGTCTACGGCATTACTCGCGGTACAACTCAAAATGATTTCGTCAAAGCAACGCTTCAGTCAATCGCTTATCAAACACGAGATGTTATTGAAACCATGCGTAAGGATACCAATTTAGCCATTCCACAGCTGAAAGCTGATGGTGCTTCCTCACGTAACACTTACCTCATGCAGTTTCAGGCCGATATTTTGAACATGGAAATTGACCGTTCTGCTGATGAGGAAACCACGGCACTAGGGGCGGCCTACCTTGCTGGTCTGGCTGTCGGATTTTGGTCAGACGCGGATACTTTAGCAACTATCTACCAGGATGGCAAAACCTTCTCACCCAAGATGAATGCAGATAGGCGACAGCGTCTTTACCACGGATGGCAAACCGCAGTCAAAGCAACCGAATTGTTCAAGCTACCAAAGGCGTAATTACCAGTTTTTGGAAAACTTTTTCACCGGTTTTTAAAAAATATGAAAAAAGTTTGAGCCTCTTTTTAAATTGGTCTGGTCCGTTTAATCGTTGGTCTAGCAAGTTTTCATTGAAAATGCACGCCCCACGGTGAATGAAAACGGTTGCGCAAAGTGGGTGCACCATCAGAAATATTGTTATATAATGAACCACGGCAACGATGGAAAGCGTTTACGCCTTTCATTACTGCGAAAACTACATCAATGGCATATTTAAGGAGTGAAAAACGTGGCAACAGAATACAGCTCATTGTTTACCTTCTTTGGCGGTACTGGTGACTTGGCCAAACGTAAACTGTACCCATCACTATTTAAACTTTACGTACGTGGAAACTTAGGTGAACATTTCGCCGTTCTCGGGACTGCCCGTGATTCATGGGATGACGCACATTTCCGCGACGTTGTTACTGAATCAATCCAAGCAGATCAGCCCGATGCCGACATGCACGCAGCTGAAGTCTTCGTGAAGCACTTTTACTACCTTGCCCATGATGTTACGGACAAAGCCCACTATGCTGTTATGAAGGATCTTGTCGAAAAACTCGACAAGCAATACGAAACAAAGGGCAACCGGATTTTCTATCTATCCATGGCCCCACGTTTCTTTGGTGAAGTTGCTTTGAACCTGAAGTCAGAAGGTTTGCTTTCTGAAGATGGCTCAAGTCGCTTAGTTATCGAAAAGCCTTTCGGTACCGACTTTGACACTGCCAAAACTTTAAACGACCAATTATCAGGTGCCTTTACTGAAAACCAAATTTACCGGATTGACCACTACCTTGGTAAGGAAATGGTTCAAAACATCCAGGCATTGCGTTTTGGTAACACCTTCGTTGAATCACTATGGAACAACCGTTACATCGACAACGTGCAAATCACTTTAAGTGAAAAATTGGGTGTTGAAGATCGTGCCGGTTACTACGATACTGCCGGCGCTTTACGTGACATGGTTCAAAACCATATCATGCAAATCGTCTCTCAGTTAGCCATGGAACAACCAGTTGCCTTTACTGACGCTGATGTCCGTGTTGAAAAGATCAAGGCACTACGTTCACTGCGTGTTTACAGCCCTGCTGAAGCCGCTAAGAACTTTGTCCGTGGTCAATATGGCGCCAACGATACTGAGGTTGACTACCGTGACGAACCAAACGTACCAAAGGATTCTGCCAACGACACCTTCGTTGCTGGTAAGTTGCTCTTTGATAACTACCGTTGGTCAGGTGTGCCATTCTACGTTCGGACTGGGAAACGCTTAGCTGATAAGTTCACCCGGATCGACGTTGTTTTCAAGAAGCCATTGATCGATATCTTTGCCTTCCCACAAAGCATGAACACGACCTTAGCACCTAACGTTTTGACAATCTACGTTGAACCTAACTCAGGGTTCTCATTACAGTTGAATGCCAAGACTGCTGGTCAAGGTTTCGAAACTGAACCAATTCATTTGGACTTCCAACAAGACGTTGCTCAAAAGGAAGAAACTCCAGAACCATACGAACGTTTGCTGCATGACACCTTAAAGGGTGACCAAACAAACTTCGCCTCATGGAATGAAGTTTCTTACGCTTGGACCTTCGTTGATGTGATTCAAAAGCTATGGGACAGTGAAACACCTGACTTCCCTAACTACGTATCCGGTTCAATGGGGCCTGCTGCATCAGACGAACTGTTGCAACGTGACCACCGTTCATGGATCTATCGCTTAAACCGATAATTAACTGATTAACTAAAACAGCTTCAGACAAAAGTGATTTTGTCTGAAGCTGTTTTTTGTCATTTCAAATTTTTTCCAGTATCTTTTCTTCCACTGTGTTATACGTGTTCAGTGCGTTTGAACAAGAAGGCTTTTTCCCAAACACGAAATCATGTTATTTTTTGCTGCTGTGGTCCGATCTGCTTGTCTTTCAGCAATTGCGTCATCATCTCATCGACGCTCACACGAAGATTAGTGTATTGATACTGATAAAACTCTGGGTGTAGCGGTTGGTACGTTACTTGACCCTTAAACCGTGGGTAAAAATCAGCACCAGTTGTCGTTCCACGTAACGGTAACAGTAGCCACGCAGGAATCGGAATCATTGCACTACGAATGCTCTGGTCGCGAAAATCAGTAACCATAATTCGTTTCAAGTCAGCCATGCTCATTGGCATCCCCATCGCCAAATTACGCGTTCCATCGGCAGCATCAGTTTGCATTAATGCCACTTGCATAGCGGCCACATCGCGGACGTCAACCGCATAGCCTTGCATTGGCAGTGCAAAAGGAATCTGTAGCAACTGTTTCATTTGAATCGCAGAATAACGCGCCCATGGCACTAAGGATGGGCCCAGCACAAAGGCAGGATTAATGGCGGTCATTTTAACATCGTGCACATTCTTTTGGGCATCATTGATCAATTCCCATGCGCGCCGTTCCTCTACCGTTTTGCTCTTCATATAGTCTGCTAGACCGCGTGCATCTGCGTTTGTCCAGTCATCTTCGTTATACGGTAGATTGTAAAATTAATCCGAACGCTGTTCGGACAAAAAAGATCAGCTTCCTTTA
>NZ_JQCB01000002.1:0-46861 GCF_001437435.1 Furfurilactobacillus siliginis
CAGGTTATGCTGACAAATTTGTCCAAAAATTCGGATTAAATTTGCAATCTACCATTTCTGCAATCCAGATTGTTATGTATTCGCGGCCGCTTTTTGAACGAAAATGTAACGAATGTAACGAAAAGCGAACGATTTGAACCGATTTGAAACACATTTAAAACGGCTACTAAAACCAGTAATGTCAATGGATACAACGGTTAAAGATATATGAACCGTTGATGCATTTATGCAACAAGTGGGGTCTCGACCCAAGCCGAAACCCCTTGATATAAGCCGTTTTCGCCTATACGAAAATTGGAAGTCGACGAGATGTCGACGAGCGTTTAGATGATGCCTTGTGAAGATAAGAATTCAGCACGTAGTTTTTGGTTCTCTCTGATGAGATCATCTGTTTGCCTTACATAGTATTTTTGCAAAGTTTCAACAGTGTGGCCTAAAAAACTTGCCACAAATTTATCGTCCATTTTGGCCAGTTTCATCAGCGTTGCTTGAGTTCTTCTCCACGCGTGCGAGGTGATTCTGGTGACGCCAGCATGATTACATGAAATGCGTAGAAACTTATTTACCGCATCTGGGGTAATAGGGGTACCATCTTCGCCAGCAAAGAGATAGTTGGTTGAGGTAATGGATACCACTTTACGAGCGTTTTGAGCACTCTTTTGCCACTTGCGATAATCTTTAAGATACTCCATTAAAGAAGCTTCTACGGTTATTTTACGTGGGCTTGCGTGCCCTTTAAGGTGAATACGTCCCGTATGTTCCATATAATCCCACTGACCGTCAATTAGAATAGTATGGCTATCCCAATCAATTTTGTCCCATGTTAGGCCCAATGCTTCGCCTATACGCATGCCTGTAAATGCCTGTACGATTGCTGCATACTTTGATGCGCACTCAGTAGATCGCAGTATTTCACTCAGCAGGAGCTTGTAATCGTGAATGTTAAGAACACTTTGCTTTGGCACACGTATTGGTTGAGGATTACCAGCAAAACGAACATGTAAGCAGGGATTACGAATAATAACACCTTCCTCAACTGCATTTTCCATCATGGATCTAAACGTAACGTGCATGGTGCGTACTGTTTCATGTGAGTGGTTTTCAGCTTCATGATTGAGCCACATTTGATAAGTCGCTCTATTAATGGAGTTCAACTCTTTGTGAGTGCCAAAAAACTTTAACGCATGGTTCATGTCCGTCTTTACACGAGTAATGGTTCTCTTTTCAACAAATGGCGCCTTAAATATCTCTAACCAGTGTGGAAAGTAGTCACCAAGAGTAACTGCTTTTTCGCTATGACCTAAGTCAGATTCGTGGATTACAGAAGCTTCCCAGCTTCTCGCTTCAGCTGCAGTGTCGAGTGTCCTTGTTTTACTGGTCCATTTACCAGTTATAATATCTTTATATCTTGCGGTGATTTGCCACCGTCCGTTTTTTCCTTTTTTTGGTTTTGCCATTTGAATTTTATCTCCTTTTGGAGACGAGTTATTCATAGCAGATTCAATTAACCCTTATAGCGGTAAGGGGAGGCTTGTGGCATCACTTCCTTTCAGGTAAAGTAGCATACGAAAAGCACACGTGTATAACGTGTCTTTATAGCTGCACACTCTCAAAACTTTGGTCGGGGATGAGGGTGTGCTTTTTATATTTAAAAAATGAATTTTAAAATGCCGATGATTGCCACTACAACACTGATGCCGGTTCCATAGAACCAAACCTTTTGCTTTTCAAATTTGGTGTCTATATGGGCATCAAGTAAATCAATCTTATGGGATAGCTTATCAACAGCTGAATTGAGTTCACTGTGGGTTACGTAATCATTGTTGTGCATATCGCTTCCACCTCCGTCAAAGTTGTTACCAAATTCGACTGACACAACTTTTTGATGGCCAGTTTTCTTTGCCTCTGCCATTATTTTGAGCCTCCAGTCAGAAAAATGGTAACGTTTCGCTCTTCATTGCCTATTTTAACATTTGCGGTTAGAAGATTGGCATCGGTGACTTCATCGGCGTTAATGGTAACAAAATAGCTTATTTCACTAATGCCACTTTTTGAGTTTTGGGTGTCAATTTGACTAAAATCAATAGTCTCAGTCGTAGGATTCAAGACGTATTTATTATTTTGATCACGCAAACTTAGTTAGAATGTAAAACTATCGAGTGAAAAATATATATATTGAAGATGCACATATATTGTGAATGTTCCTTCACTTGGTTTTTGCGTCAGTAAGACAGGAACTCCTTCGTCCTTCTCCGTAATAAATACTGTATTAATTCTAGGTTTCATAATTACTCCTATGTATTGCACATATCCAACTTCTTGCCAGGAGGGGATGTGTGTGTTTAGTCTTAATATCCATCATCCGTATCGTCATCAGAGGTATCGTCTGAATCAGTACTGTTTTGATTTTCTAAGTCTTTTGCCTTTTGTGTGTCTGAGCCGTCAGGGTTCATTAATCCTTGTTGAATAAGCCAACTATCTTGAATTTCGCCCGAGGTTTTCATTTCAACAGGTGTGCTATTTAAGGCTTGTTGAAGGGGCATGCCGTGTTGAACTTTATATGCAACTGGTGTTTCACCGTATTTATTTAAAAAGCCGGTAAGCGTATTTTCGTCCATTGAGATGCCTGATGAGGACTGATCCGATTTATCATCAGATTGTGTTGACGAGCTTTGTGCATTAGCTGATTGAGCATCAGCAATGGATTGTGACGCAGCGTCTTTGCTAGCCTTAATCTTACTTTCAGAGAGTGACTTGGAGTTGGCCTTAGCAATTGATTCTTTCTTTAACTCTGATTTAGTTTTACGACTGCTTGCTAAGGAAGAACTATTATCTGATTTACTACTTGATGCGCTTTTAGAGCTGTTGCTACCGCAAGCAGTTAGTAATAAAGCACTCAAAGCGGTAACAGTTAGTGTTAATGGTTTATTCATTATTTCTCCTTTTTTCTATTTTATATTCTTTGTAGTGATCGCGAATAACGTTTTCTGTGAATGGCTCTAAATACTATCTAATCACATGTCCATTAGGGTAAAGTGTTATTCTTTATTCAATATTTTCATCAAGAAGAACTATGTTAAATCCATAGTCAAAATTGCCGGTATGCATTTTAAGTTTTGGATCATCAGAAAAATCATCATCATCTTCTTCAGCAATTTTGTACTTGCCACCAGTTAGTTCGTACTCAACGTGAAGATCGATTTTGCCATCTTGCTGACTGATCATGATGCCTTTAACTTCAGCCGTGTATTCTTTAGGAACGTATCCTAGCATAAACTCGTGTTCATCAATATATGCAATAACTTTAATTGCGTTTGGGTCGTATTTGTTTTCGGGTTCAGTAATTAGTTTTAAGTCTGTTAATACACCGCTTAAGTCTGTTTCAAAAACTTCATCATATGGGGAAAATTCTTTAATATCTGAGGCAGTCCAACCATCATAAGGGTCAAATAAGTCATTTTTTCTAGCAAAAGTAACCATTTTCTTAATATCATGGTGCGTTGTTCCACGAACTTTGAAGTGGAATAACTCTTGTGACTTACGTTTTTCAATTGCCCCCTGTATCGTTTCACGAGCCCTATCCGTTAGTACTTTTCGTCTAGCTTGCTCAGCCTTTATTTCAGCGATTTTTTTTGCGTTACGCTGGGCAATTTCGGCTTGTTCAACAGAGAATGGTTTTAGCCCGTGCCTTACTTGGTAAGTATCGCCAACGGTATTATCCATATGATAGGCGAAGTCAGCAGTTGTAACATTGGGGCTCAGGTAGAAGTAGGCTTGGTTAAGACTGGATTGACAAGATTTACATATTTTTCCACCGTCAGCCGTTAAAAAAGGTCTTTCGAACAAGCCAATTTTGTTATTACAAATCGTGCATTTTGCCATGTCGAGTTCCTCTAATCAAATAGTATTTTATACTTTTGTTTCGACTCCATAACTGCCCATTTTTCGGCGCGGAGTGTAGCAATGTAATGAACATTACTCATGTCACCAGTATCGTTCTCGTGATGTGCAGCTTCATGCAATGCTGTTTTTAACCAGTCCAAGTCATCTTGAAGTATATTGATGTATACGTCGTCACCTTCAATATGTCCGTGATAGCTAGGATTATTTACTTCAACACCCCAGAACTTTAATTCTGGATACATATTTTCTATACGTTCGAGGTCGTTCATATAATCACCCTCTACAGCCGTTTACGGAATTTCATCGCTTGCTTAACCATCTCAATAATTGCATCACGCTCTTCACTAGACACATCTGGATCAATGGAGTAGGCAATGAGCTTTTGGTTGCTGGTCATGGCATCAATGTCACTGTGTTCTTTATCATCGAGTCCCAAAAGATAGTCAGTCGTAACATCAAAATACTTTGCGATTGCTGCTACTTTGTCTGAACTTGCCTTCCCAGTTTTCCAAGTTGAAATAATGCCATTAGAAAAATTTAAGTCACGTTCGACTTGTGCAAGGCTGATGTGATGCAGGTCTGCAAGATCCTTTATACGTTGATACAAAGAGTTCATTTGAGCCTCCGAAAATATTTTGTGTGTTTTCATTGACTCCGAAAATAATCGGTGATACTATAACGTTGTGCTTGAGGGAGCATATAGAAAATATAGCCACCGATTGATAAACGGAAGTCAGTAGAATAGCCGTTATTGGCTTGTTTGTTATGCACTGATAATAGAATATATTCGGTGCTTAGTCAATTGAAAACTATAATTTTCTTCGAATAAATTTTACGGAGGCGAAATATATGTCTGTATACACGGTGGTTCGACGTCTTGCAAGTGATAAAAAAACCAGTATCAGAAAGATTGAACAAGACTTAGAACTGTCCAATGGGCGTTTGAGTACCTGGGATCATCATATGCCAGCAGCTGATAGTCTTCAGGATGTTGCTAGTTATCTGGGGGTCACATCAAGCTTCATTTTGGATGAGGCCCGAAAGGAGGAGACAAAATGAATCAGTTACAAAATTTTACTTTTGCTAATAAACCAGTACGAACGGTGCAGATAAATGGCAAACCATATTTTGTTGGGACTGATGTTGCTAACGCCATTGGCTATCTAAACACTTCGAAGGCAATTAGGGATCACATAAAGGACAAGTACAAGCTGACCGAACGAATCGTTCTGTCAGGTCAATTGAGGGAAGTAATTGTTATATCTGAGCCCGGTCTTTATGAGCTCGCTAGCACTAGTAAGCTACCGAATGCTGAGCCGTTTCAGGATTGGATATATGAACAAGTTCTTCCGGCTATTCGTAAATAGGGTATGTATGCAACACCAGAGACGGTTGATCAGATGTTGAGTAACCCTGACACGATGATCGAGATTCTCACACGTTACAAGGAAGCACAAGCAGATAATCAACGGCTACACGATGAGAACACAATTATGCAACCTAAAGCACTATTCGCTGATGCAGTATCAACTAGCCATTCAACGATTTTAATTGGTGAACTAGCTAAGTTATTACGAGGTAACGGTGTTGATATTGGTCAGAATAGGTTGTTCCAATGGCTACGTGGAAACGGCTATCTAATTGCACGAAAAGGTACGGGCTTCAATTCACCAACTCAACGGGCGATGGATATGGAACTTTTTAAGGTTAAGGAAACAGCGATTGATCACGCAAATGGGTCAGTAACTATTTCTAAAACGACCAAGGTGACTGGTAAAGGACAGCAGTATTTCATTAATAAATTTTTGAATGAAACAACAGTATAGACGGGTAAACATTCATGGCAGATTCAATGGATTCAATTATGAAAGCCACGGTTAATGCGGAAGTGACTAAGAGAATAGCGGCTCTTAGTCAAACGGTCCCATATTTACGTCCATGGCTAACAAGCACACAGGTAGCAGAATTAATTGGTTATAAGCCTCGCACGGTTAATGAAAAGTGGGGTCAAAACCTTGAACTAAAACGCATGGGGCTAACCCGTAAGGATGGTAAGGGGTACCTATTTAAGAACCCTGAGTTTACGAACTGGCTTCATGACGTGTATTGGGAGGAATTAGTATGACTGATTGGATTGCACAAAACGGTGGCTGGATTTTCGCTTTTGTTGCCGCACTGGTAATTGGCTATGGTGCAGGACACAAAGGATTTAGAAATTTATGGGACTAAAAAACGCCCATTTAATGGGCGATAGGAAAGTTTTGCATGTAATGGGATAAGGCAACAATAACGTCATGAAAAATGGTGGGACCGTAGGTTGTCAAAATATATACAAGTATGCCCATCAGTAAGCTGAATTCATATGGATGCGTGTTAGGGAATTTCTTAATCAGAACTCTGGAGGACTCTAAGTAATGATTTATATCAAAGAATTTATTAGCTTCATTTTGAGATATGCCCTGGTCTATTTCATCGTCCTGGGATTCTGGGGCTTCTTCGTATGGGGGTTCGTCGACAAATTTAGGGGAGGCTGGCAAGGACTCTTGTATAACTTTACCCATATTTTTAAACGGTAATTGATCAACGTATTTTAGATAGTTGTTCGCAAGCTGACGAGTTGAAATAACACTCCTGAAGTCAGTAACTGATGCCTGTTTGGAGATTTGTTCGGCCAGCAGTGAAAGATTATTACCAGCAAATGTTGATGGATAAAGCCGTTCTATATACTTCATTTCTCTGCGAAATCTTTCTGCTGGGGCGTATTGGCTTCTAGAAATGGTTGCTTGGATTCTTGTCATTTCTTGGTATGGGATAGAACCTGAGCTGATGTTCATTAAGTCGCTCATACTAGCGGCAATATTTTTAACGCGATTTTGTGACTGTTTGTTTAATGCACTGGCACTAGATAAGTCAGACATAATGAATGACTTTGAAAAATTGCTTTGAATGGTTCTATTCTCATTGTTACTCATTGAAGAGACCTCTTTTGTTTTCACTTATTATCTCATAACTAATGACAAGTGAAAGTAATGACCAATTGCTGAAAATAAAAACGACCAAATAGTGAGCATGAAAGGAGTGATTAGAATCAGTGAAATTATCATTTCTATTTTAGAGACGTTGGCTGTTGTCCTTGTGTGTTATTTTCTAAAACTTTTTCTTCCTCTGGTTGCTCTAGTGATAGTTCTGGCCATTTATCTTCGTCAAAGTTATTAAGGCTGTATGAAATTCCGTGAAATTCATATTTATGATGAGAAGAGCTTTTAGAGTAGTAGTCCCGTTTAAACAGAGACTTTTTGGCTACCTTGAAGCTGAAATTGATTTTTTCAAGCGTTTTGATGTTTGGATTTTTCTGATCTAGCAGCACGACCACGTCGATGTTGGTGTTGGAATTTGGAGGAAAAGTTCCAAATGTTCTATCGGGTATATCAAGTTGCAAGTCAGTAATCAGTTTAGAAGGCGTTTGAACAATCACAAATAGGTCAGTCGGCCCGATTTCTCTAGGAAGAACTCGCTTAGTCACAATATCAAAATTGAGATTAGTTTCAGGATCAAAAGCCCTTAAGTCAAAAAATCCCAATGCTGTTGAAGTGGGATTAATGACGTTCACTGAAGCAGTCATTGCTTTGTGATAACTCATAGGATTTCCATCATGTCTCCGAGTATAGACCGAGTCTAAAGGTACAACAGTTAGATTTTGGTCCCAAGACACATCTATTTTCTTTTTGCTACGGTTTAAAGTGACTAAAGCAATTAGCAGGGAAATAACTGCAATCCAATTGTCTAGTAGATAACGCACACAGACACTAATCAGTTTTATCAAAATCGGCACTTCCAAATTTTTATTTTTATTATCCCACACAAGGGAGGCAACACCAATGAACCTCAGGTTACTAGCATCTGGCATCAACCATATGCAGCCAGACAAACAAAAAGCCGACTGGAACTGGCATTCCAATCGACCACTGAAAAATAAATTATTCGAAAATATTATCTACCGTGCAGGAGATAAACGCAAATGAAATTAAGTGACGAGGTACATCAATATGATCAATAGAGCAGTGCTAACTGGTCGTTTAACCAAAGCTGTAGAGATTCGTTACACCCAAGGTGGAACAGCAGTAGCAAGTTTTAATTTAGCTGTTAATCGCCAGTTTACTAATCAAGCTGGTGAACGTGAAGCAGACTTCATTAGTTGTATTATCTGGCGCAAGTCAGCAGAAAACTTTGCAAACTTTACCCATAAAGGTTCATTGGTCGGTATCGAAGGACGTGTACAAACACGAAACTATGAAAACCAACAGGGGCAACGTGTGTATGTCACCGAAGTAGTCGTTGAGAACTTTGCGCTGCTAGAGCCAAGAAGTCAGAGCGACCAAAACGCGCAACCGTCAGCATCACAGAATGGCTCCACTTCCACGACGGCATCTCAACAACCTGCACCACGTGATCCGTTTGCTAATAGTGGTGAAGCAATTGACATTGATGACAGTGACTTGCCGTTTTAGGAGGTCAAACGATGTCAGATAACAAGAAGTACTACTATCTCAAACTCAAAGCAAATTTTTTTGACTCAAACGAAATGATTGCACTTGAACTTATGCCAGACGGGTATAAGTACAGCAATATTCTTCTCAAGATGTACCTTCGCAGCCTCGAACGCGATGGCAAATTGATGTTCAACAATTACATTCCTTTTGATGCCACGACATTAGCTGCGGTTACAAGACACAGTGTTGGTGACGTTGAAAAGGCAATTGATACGTTTAAACGTCTTGGCTTAATAGAAGTGCTTGATAACGGAGCAATCTACATGGCTGACATTCAAAACTATATTGGTCGTTCATCAACCGAAGCCGACAGAAAGCGGAAGTATCGGGCTTCAATCGATGCAGAGAAGCAAGAAAAACTACCAGCGGGACATTTGTCGGACAAACGTCCACCAGAGAAAGAGTTAGAGATAGAGAAAGAGATAGAGAAAGATATTAGTCCGAATTCTGACAAGCAGAATTCAGGACGAGAAAATATCCCACTTAAATTAGCGGAATATCTGTTTGAAAAGATTAAAACCAATAATCCTAAAGCACGTGAACCTAATCTTACTAAATGGGCTAACGTAATTCGCCTAATGATTGCTAAAGATAATCGTGACGTGCAAGAAATTACGGACATGATTGATTGGTGTCAGTCAGTGTATTTCTGGAAGACCACGATACTAAGTCCAGAATCACTTCGGAAAAACTTCGATGCAATGATTGCTAAACGTCAAGAGGCTAGCGAGAGCACTAAGCCAGTGGTGATTGTAGAACACATGGATCCAGATGTTGAGCAGACGCCGATGTCGGAGGCTGAAAGAAAAAAGATTGATGATCAACTGAAAAAGAATTGGGAGATTTTACGTAAGGCAAAGGAGGAACACAGAAATGGTGAGGACAAAGAGTAATGTCGCTGGCGCCAAATTAACAGGTGGAAATAATGGCCGTCGGTATGCAGTGGTCATCTACGACATGAAAAAAGAAATTGTTATTGCAGTAATGGCATATGTAACAGGTATTAACCAGGCGATGCGATTGTCATTCTTGGTTAAAGAGCGTTATCACTTCACGCCAAAGGTGATCAGTCTCAATGATGTGAACGTTGGTATGATGCAACGTTGGAATGCAGGCGGTGAGTGTATTGAGTAATCGTGAAAGAAAGTTATCTTTTGCCTTGCTGACAGCAGGCGCAGTTGCATCACTGGGACTGACGTTTTACTGGTCAGCAACTGATCATACGGTCTCAGCGTTATGTGGAGTAGTAGCGTTCATGTTTTCAGCAATTAATTTAGCAATTCTTTTAGAGGAGAAAAAACAATGAAAATTATGACAGTTGGAGTCACAGATGAACAATATGACTGGATGATTAAGTTTATTGAGAGCGAAAGCCCAGAGGAAGGGTACGATCTTGATGCGCCAAGCGTATTTGCGGGGCTTATTGAAGATGCACATTTCGATGAATTTAAGTCTGACAGTAATGTTGTGAACTAAATATGCGGACACATATTGGGAGGCGTGAGCCGAGTACGAGTGGCTGTCGGACAAAAATTATAAAGGAGTCATGAAAATGGCAAAGCGAAAGGTAGAACTAAACATCGCCAATTTAAAAGGCGGTGCAGTACAAGAACAGATTGATTCTGCAATGAAAGAAGTTACCAAGAATGTTTTGGACCCTAACACCGATTTTAAGAAGGCACGGAAACTAACGGTTACATTAACATTCAAGCCCAATGAAGACCGCGACACGATTGCGACGAGTGTGGATGTTAAATCTACTTTGGCACCACATCTTGGGATTAACACAACTGTATTGATGGGACGGGATGCAAATACTGGTTCCGTAGAGGCACAAGAACTTAAATCTGGTACTAAAGGACAGACATACTTTGACCCTGACGATGAAACCTTGAAGACGGATACAGGGGATGACATTGATCAGGTGGAAAAAGACAACAAACCAATTGATTTTCGTAAGCGAAAGGTAGAGGGCCAGTAATTATGGAAAACAC
Organism: Furfurilactobacillus siliginis; assembly: GCF_001437435.1. Lineage (GTDB taxonomy): Bacteria > Bacillota > Bacilli > Lactobacillales > Lactobacillaceae > Furfurilactobacillus > Furfurilactobacillus siliginis. The sequence continues at coordinate 10,448 of NZ_JQCB01000002.1, forward strand.
AGTGGAATCATTGAAGTTTTTAGACGAACAGTCAGTTACAGCAGCGGGTAAACGTGTCATTCATGATAGCGACCGAACGTTTTTAGTTGGCACCAATGGGGATGTACAAGAATTTCGACCAAATGATGGTGCACAAGAAACCTTAGTTAGTCACACGCTGTCGGGTTTAGTTGACTACATCAAAGGTACCAGCGAACGTAAGCAACAGGAATTGATTGTTTCGATTGAAGATGAGCAAACAGTTCGTGTATTTGGCGCACTAGATAAGTTTGGCCGTCGTGAGGAATTGATTTGTGCTAAGGCAATTGTTAGTGAATTTTCATGGGGTCGCTTTATGAATGCCGAAGACATGAATATCAGATTGCAAGCACAATTCGCACAGACAGATGACCGAGATGTTGTATTGCAACTGATTGGGAATATCAAAGAAGAAAACAGTCAAACATCAGTAGACGATGGTGTTACTCAGACCGTTTCCGCTCGAACGGGTATTGCATCTGTAGACAATGTGATTGTGCCTAACCCCGTATCACTGAAACCATATCGGACGTTCCAAGAAATTGACCAACCAGCAAGTGACTTTATCTTCCGTGTGCAGAGTGGTCCAACAGCTGCTTTGTTTGAAGGTGACGGAGGTCAATGGCGCAACAAGGCGATTGCAAATATCAAAGAGTATTTGGAATTTGCAATCAAAGAAACCGATGACCGAGTAAAAGTTATCGCGTAGACACAAAAAGCCGCCCACGAATGGACGGCGTGATTGCTTAATCTCTGACAAGGTGAGTATATCACAAAGCAAATAGTGAGGAAGAATCATGAATCAGCGACAGCGGTTAAAGGCGAGAGTGACCCAGTGTCCATTTTGCCACGCAAAGCCGTCATTGAAGATGAACCACCACATGACGGTACAAGCGGTGGGTGGCCATGAGTATACCGATGAGCAAACTCAAGAATTGGTCAGGGAAGCAGTGGCAGTTGATGCACATAATTCGTCGCTGCTGATTAAGACAAAACATCCGTTTAGAGTACATGCAAAATACTGTCCAATGTGCGGCGGAAAATTGGAGGGAAAGTAATGGGAAATGAGCTAAAGAAATTTATGGTGGTCAATGAGCTTTCTGAAGGCGAAAAATTAGTGGAGATAAAGACACCAATCTATGAGGCAGAGACAGCAACACAGGCTGTGCTAAAAGATTCAAATAGAATGCTATCTGAATACATGAATGGTGAAAAGGATAACGGGTACGATGTGGCTACAGTTGCTGTTTATGAATTGGCTACTGGTGTCAGCGAATTAGGGAATATTGCAAAACGTAACTCAAGTAAATATGGGGGTGCGAAATGAAAACAAGTGAGCTTAAGCAACAAATCAGAAGCATGGGTTTTAACATTGAAGAATATGAAGACCAGTTAGTAATCAATGGAGGGCTTTGGAAAATTTTCATTTCTAAAACTGACTTTAAACAAGAACTACAAATTATGACGTACTCCACAATGAACATACCGGTTCGCCTGTGGTCACTTGTAAGCATGTATGTACTTACGCCCATGGATGAACGTGGGGAACCAAAGAAGTATCGAGCACCGATACCGGGGATGACACTGTGTGGTATGCAAGCCTACCTTGCTTCTGATGCAGAAGATGAGTGGTGCGTTGGTAATCAAGATGACGGTAACGGAATTGTGTTTACCGAACAGGAGCGTGCAGACGCACCGTCATGGATTAAACGAGACTGGTGGGAGAAAGTTAAGTGAGTATGTATATGTGTATCAATACAAAAACAAACGAAGTATTTGAAGGGATGCGCCACATGCATCATTCAGAAATCATGCGGAGAATCAACGAGCATTCAAGTTACAGCGCACATCGAACTGTGAAAGTTGACTTACCAGGGCCACTAATGATTGTGAAGGAGAACTAGCAGTGCAATATAAAATGGTAACTGTCAGAAAGATATTGGTGCCAGATGAAATGCCTGATTTTATCGCACGCCAAATCGATTATTTGCAAGGCGAAAGGCAATTAGATTTATTTAGTAGCCTAATTTATCTGATGTCGTGGAAACGGAACACTTGGATTCATGATGAAGACCATCAGGAAATGTTTGCTATAGCATGGCTCTATGGTTATGAGCGAGTGTGAGGTGATCACGTGTATGTATATGGTCGTGTCGGTCACCGTGATGGTGATTGGGTAACCGTTAAGTTAAGTGACATGTCAGATGGCGACAAATTTCGTATCGATAAGTATGGTCACGGGGATGTTCAGGTAAGGATTGAAGATGCACGTAAAATCACCACAGCGCAGCTAAAGAAAACCTGGGCGATGATTCGCGAAGTATGTATGTGGCAGAACGATGATGCTAAGTCCACTAAATTGATGGCCGAGACGGAGCAAGAACTTAAGGGCGAGTTTTACAAGGAGCGTAATGAGCCAGAATTTAGCTTAAGCGATTGCTCACTGGAGACAGCCAACAAGTTCATCGACTTCCTGATTATGTTTTGTTACCGCGAAGACATCCCCTGGCGAAGTAAAACGTGGGACATGATACAAGGTAGCTATGGAGCCGTGTATTACGGTTTAAAGTACCGACAGTGTTGTATATGTCGGAACCACGCAGAAATTGCACACGTGCATGCTGTGGGGTCAGGGCGTAACCGTAGGACGATTGACCACCGCGGCAACTATGTAATGCCACTGTGTTATATGCACCATGAGGAAGAGCAACATCTGATTGGTATTACAACATTCATGAATAAGTACCACATCAAAGGCATCAAGGTAGATGACCATATTGCTAAGATGCTGAAACTTGGCAACTACCGAATTATTGAAGAGGACAACGGGGATGATTAAGAGAAAGCTATCCTTGATTTAATAATATTTTATTGCATAAAAAAAGACCGCATACCATCGGGGATGCTGTCCTAACTAAATTACTTCAACAAATTAATTCTAGCATAAAGGACGGCGGATCGCTTGGGTATGAGGAAGCATAAACAAAGTACATTTGAATGGTTGAACGAATACTTGGAACTCAAAGACGAATGTCACCTGTTAGAGTGGAAGATTCGAAAAACTAAGCATGAAGAGTGGCGATGGTTAGAAGGAGACCTGGCTGGTGTTCGAATCAATGGTAAATCAAAGGGGTCTCACGTATCAGACAACTTACCAAAATTAGAATCTGATCTAAAAACGTGTGAAAATGAAATGAATACACTGTTACAGATTGTGGATACATTCCAAGGATACGAAAATGACATCTTAAGGTTGAAGTATATTGATGGATTAAGTATTGAAGACATTGCTGAGAAGCTTAACTTATCAGTAAGCACAGTGTCACAACGACATGCAGAACTCCATCGACGGCTAGACTTCATCGATCATTGGGAACAAAAGCGTAAAAGCTTTAACGACAGATTGGATGTTGATTTTGTAGAGATGTGAAATTATAACACTAAAAATTTTTAAAGCTACATTTCATCTACATGGATAGATTGCATTGGATTCTAGGATTTGATGGATTATAACGATAGCATACAGAAATTAAGAAACAGCTAGCTTAACGGCTAGCTGTTTTTGCGTTGAGGAGAAGGCTATGAAAGATAGCAAAGTAGCAAAAGATGTCTTGGTGATCTGTACTACGTTAGACAAGGCAATTAGAGGCGAAAACGATGCACCGTTAGCAGTGGCACGATTAGCTGCAGAGCGTGTGAAGAATTACTTCGAACAGACCAGTACATATAAATAATATAAGCGGTTAGTCATTAGACTGGGCGCTTTTTATGTGGAGGAAAGAAATGAAAAGTTCATTTGATCAGCGAGACATCTTGAAGATGACAGAGTTAGGCATGAAGGGATTAGTAATGAATGTTGAGCAAAAGCAGGCTTGGAAGACAATGACAGATGCCTATTGGATTTGCTTCGATGAATCGAAGAGATTAGGCAAGACCGACGTTCAAGCAATGTCGGCTGCTCAATCCTTAATGATTGCGTCTATGGCTGGATCAAACGGTGGCGATAGCAATGACTCTGATGAAAATATGTAAAGCAGCAGGCTGTCACAATCCAATACAGGCAGACCAACAGAACCCATACTGCACGGTACATGCATCTTATTATCGGCCACGGGAACATAAACGTAGCGAGACTAAACGTAGAAGTTATAGTCAGTACAATAAGTTCAAGCGAGACCAAGAAGCCAACGCTTTCTATCACTCCAAAGTGTGGACGCGAATCAGTAAGGAACTAAAGAGACAAGCGTACTTCACTTGCGAATGCTGTGGAAGAACGTACGACCAACCAGGCTACCTGGTCGTTGATCACGTTGTTCCAAGACGGGTAAATAAAATAAGACAGCTTGATACAGGTAACCTCTGGGTAATCTGCAAGAGGTGCCACTACTGGAAGGGCGAACTGGAAAAGGAAATCTATACATCGCCGTCAGTGATTGACAACATAGATGTGGGAAATAAGTGGAATTCAGACAAATGTTCAGATTGGATTTTAAAAAAAGAATTAATTGTCGATTCGAAACACTCAATTTAAAAAACACCCCCGCCCCTATGCTGCTATGAGAGAGCTCACACATGTGCCGTTCGTCTCTGAAAATATGCAGAAATTAAAAAGTTTTGAAAGGGGGTATTTTGATGGCAAATGTGAAACATGCAGGGAGAAAAAAGAATCTGTCAGCAGGCGATAAAAGCCGTTCTGATCAGCGAAAGCAGACGAACGATTTTCGCGACGCTCAGAAGAAAATGAAAGTGCTACAACCAACACCACCTAATCATCTGAATAAACGTGCGAAAGCATTATGGCGTGAACTTACCCCCGAACTTGTAAAACTCGGATTGATGAAACAAATCGATAAAGTCACCCTAGAGGTGTTTTGCACAACCTATGCAATGTACATCCAAGCTGAGCAAGATTTGGAAGAATTCGGGATGTATTTAGAGGCAAAAGATGGCACACCGGTTAAAAAAGCACCTCAAGTAATGATCATCAGCGACTGTGCTAGAACTTTGAAAATGCTTGGAGCTGATTTAGGACTCAACTTCAACGCACGCAATCAAGAGATAACTGTTGTTGGTAGTACGAAAAACAATGTGACTAACTTAGAAAAGGCAAGGCAGGCGATAAACGTTGGTGCAAGAGTTTAATTTTACAGGTATCGAAGATATCAAAACCTTTATTGAGCCTTATAAGGAAGAGTACAAGCCACTTCTAGATGATTACAAAGACATTGCCACACAATATGCTTTTAGGGTTCTGTTTACGGATGACTTTGCCACTAGCCGAGATGTTAAGTTAGCTAGTGTTCGGCATCTTCAAGATTTGAAGCGACAGGGTGAAGAAGACTTCCCATATACTTATGATTCTAAGTGGGTTGCAGCAATCGAATGGTTTGCGCGTAGCATTCCGGATCCAACAGATACGTCAAAGTTGATTGAACCGATGGAGTGGCAATCATTTATTTTAGATTCGTTGATTGGATGGCGAAATAACGCTGAGGGAAGCCGATTTCACATTGCTATTGTCTCGGTAGCTCGTGGTCAAGGTAAAACGTGGTTGGCTTCGATTTTAGTCAACTTCTTTTACTTTATGATCGGTTGGAATGCGACCGCGCAAGACTTCTTAATTGCTAGTTACGATAGTGATCACGCCAAGAAACTGTTCGAATATGTTTCGCTACAGGCCAAAAGCATTATTCAAATGCCTGATTTTGAGCAAGAAGCCAGAGAACGAGACGTAGCAGCGCAAACGTATCAGGTGATCGGTCGAAATAACAAGAACATTATTCGTGTTGGATCGTCACAAGCCGGCGGATTTGATAGTCGTCATAATCTGATTGCTGTCTACGATGAAATTGGTGCCATGGATCCGAAGTACAACGAAAGTATTAACCAGATTGTTTCGGGTCAGCAAAAGCTTGTTAATCGGCTCTTTCTTGAGATTTCTACCGCTTATCCAAACGTAAAAGCGAAGTTTAAAGCCGACCAGGATAGTACTAGAAAACTGGTTGAAGATGATGCTAACAGAGATGGCGACGATACTTTCATGATCATCTATTCTCAGGATAACGAGAACGAGGTATTTGAGCCTGATACGTGGGAGAAGTCCAATCCGCTATTAGCTTTACCAGAACAGAGTGAAACGCTCTTAGAAGCGCTCATAGGGCTTCGTGATAAGCAAGAACGTGAAGGTTCTCTGGCATCGTTTGCCAATAAGTCGATGAATATCTGGAGCAGAAGGTTTCAGAACAGTTTTCTGGGGCTTGATGTAATTCAAAAAGGCATTGTTGAATCTTTTATGACTCGAAAGAGGGATGTTTACATCGGATTTGATGCTAGTCAGGTAAATGACAATACAGCCTTTGGGTTCGAGTTTCCGTATACGGATCATCAAAAACAGTGTTTTTACGCAATGCAGTACAGTTTTATTCCGTTCGCACAGGCGAAGACGTTGGATGCAAAAATCAAACAGGATGGATTGGATTATGAAGTGCTTGCCAGTCAAGGATTCTGTGAAGTAACTAGACGACCAAGCGGAACAATTGATGAACAACAGGTTTGGGAATGGCTAGTTGATTTCATTCGGATTAATCAGCTAAGAGTAAGAGCGATTGTCATCGATCCTAACTTAGCTGATTGGCTGACTAAGAAAGTTGAACATTATCAACCTGCTTGGCCGTTGTTCAGATTGGCACCAACTTCTTACAACTTATCAAACCCAACCAAAGATTTTCAGAACCGTTTTATAAATGGCGAAGTGAAGATAAAGAACGATCCTTTGCTGATTGACGGACTAAACAACGCATTTCTCAAAGAGGATAAGGGTGGTGCAATAAAAATTGATCGGCAAAATCGTACGAGTGATCATATCGATTCTACTGATGCACTGATTAATGCTCACTCACAAGCGCAGTATTATTTTGAAGATTATCACGATGAAGGATATAACCCGCTGAATGATATGGATAAATCGGAACGAAGAGACTTCTTTAAGTCCATGTTCGGTGGTTAGGAGGTGAATTTAAGTGGTTAATACTTTTGTGAACATGGTTAAAGACTTTTGGAAAAATTGGTTGACGGTCGTACTTTTTATTACTGGATTGTCATTGATTACCATAGCAGCCTTTATGTTTAATCAGGTTTTAGGGATGGCAGTTAGCGGTAGTTTTTGTGTTCTAGTAGCCTGTATTTTGGTTAAGGAGGGGAGATGATTTGATTGGGATTGCTAACACCACGTAATTATCATAGAACAAAGGTAACAGATACGGCGTATCCGTCAGGTAGTGGGTTTTATTGGTCAAGCGTTGGGGGTTCACCTATTGCGTACGTGAATGCAGAGGGAGCGTTAAAAAACACGAACGTCTATGCAGTCATTAATAGAATCGCGAGTGACATTGCCTCAGCACATTTTAAAACTGAAAATAGATCTGCATTGAATCGATTGGAACAGCCAAGCAGGCTGATCAGTCGATTTTCTTTTTGGCAAAGTATTTTAATTCAGCTCTGTTTATCTGGTAATGCGTATGTTCCGTTACCACAGAGTAATTTTGAAAACGTACCACCATCAGATGTGCAGATTAATTACTTGCCTGGTAACACAGGCATTATTTATACGTTTGCAGAGAGCAATGAACGTCAAAAGATGAACCTGCGTGATGATCAGACTTTACATTTTCGACTGATGCCTGACCCTGATTATCGTTATCTGATTGGGCGGTCACCGTTGGATAGTCTATCTGATGCATTGACGATTGCAGACAAGACGATGAACTCGAATTTGAAGTCGTTGCAAAATCAAATCAATGCAGCTGGTCAGTTGAAAATTAGTAATGTAACCAACGATAACCTTGATTTAGCAGACGCTAGAACAGAATTTGAAAAGGCGAATGCAGGTGATAACGCTGGTAGGTTAATGGTTCTGCCCGATGGCTTTGAATATAAACAGTTCGAAATGAAGGCTGACGTTTTCAAAGCATTGAATGAAAATGCCAGCTTTTCTGCGGACCAAATTTCAAAAGCATTTGGTGTTCCAAGCGATATGCTCGGTGGGGGTTCTTCAACAGAGAGTCAGCACAGCAATAGTGAGCAAATCAAGGCACTGTATCTATCAAACTTGAACACTTATGTGCATCCGATTCTTGATGAGCTTAAGCAAAAGCTAAACGCGCCAGATTTGGACCTTGATATCAAAGACATGCTAGATGTTGATGATTCTACGATGGTTGGTCAGATGAATACCTTGGTCAGCTCTGGCGCTATGAGCCCTAATCAGGCTCAGTTTATGCTTCAACGGTCTGGTTATCTGCCTGACGGCGTACCAGAGTATGACAATTCATGGAAAGGAGGAAAATCGAATGCCAATTAATGTAAAGGGAATGATAACCAATGATGATGATGCACCGTTTTATCGTGATTGGTTCGGTATGACAGTTGTTTCGCCGGCGGATATTCTTGATGCGTTGCCACGAGATGGATCTGATATCGATGTGGAAATTGCTTCTGATGGTGGTGAAGTTGATCCTGCTACAGAGATTTGTACTGCTTTGCGGAATTATCATGGAAACGTGACAGTTCAGATTGTTGCTAATGCATACTCCGCTGGAACAATCATCGCAATGGGTGCTGACAAAGTTCAAATGGCTCCTGGTGCAAAGATGATGATCCATAATGCATCAAGTGGAGCCGAAGGTAATTTTCATGATATGGAGCATGCTTCACAGATGTTGCAAACGACAAACAAGGCGATTGCGAATATGTACGCTGCTAAGACAGGTAAACCAGTGCAAGACTTTCTGGACCTAATGGATCAAGAAAAATGGTTAGATGCAGATGATGCAGTTGAGCTAGGATTAGCGGATGAAATACAGAATTTCGAGCCTGTCACTAATTCGATCGGTGGATCTAAGATTTCTCATCGAGCAGTACAGAAGATTCAAGACTTGGTTAAAGAGAATCGAAAACTTAAAAACGCACAAAATAGCCAACCTAGCAATCACGAACAACTCGTGCAAGCTAAGCTGGCTATTTTCTTAGACGAAGGAGAATAAACACATGACTAAAGATGAATTACAAGCCTTATTTAACAAGGCAAGCATGAAAGCGTCTGATTTGAATGCCAAGGCGATTGCAGTTATTCAAAGTGATTCTTTTGATAAAGAGACATATGACGGTATTAAGAAGAATTTGAAGGATGCCAAGGCAAAACGTGATGCAATCCAAGAACAAATTGACGCGTATGACGAAGAACATCCTGAAAAACCAGAACCAACGGACAATAACCAAGGCACAGCACTTCCTTCAGGTCATGTTGGCACTACACGCGACCAGCAACGCAAGTCAATGCGGAATTTCTTGAAGACGGGTGTCGTTACCACTGATTTGACTGGCGCGGGCTTATCCGATGGTTCAATTTTAATTCCTGAAACTATTTTGCCTGCCGAACACGAAACACATCAATTTCCACGATTAGGAAACATGGTACGAACTGTTCAAGTATCAACTACGACTGGTAAGTTGCCAGTGTTCCAAGAATCTGGTGACACATTGTCATTACACAAGGAATTTGATGAGACAACGCCTAGTTCAACACCACGAATTGTTCCAATTCCTTGGGATCTGCAAACGTACACTGGACGCTATGTGTTCTCACAAGACTTGATTTCAGATTCTAGTTACGATTGGGAAGCAGAATTTGGGAGTCGTTTAGTTGAACTTCAAAACAATACCGATGACATGTTGATTGCGAACAAACTGACCGATGGTATTACAGCGACTGCAACGACTGATTTAATTTCTGACATTAAACACGCTTTGAATAAGTTCTTCAAGCCGTTCGACAGCGCTCAAGCCTCGATTATTCTTTCACAGTCAGCATTTGATGAATTAGACAACATGAAAGACTCAACTGGACGCCCAATGGTTCAACCGGATGTTACACAAGCGACAGATGGCTTTATCAAGGGCAAGCCATTGGTAGTGCTTGATGATTTATTATTCCCTAAGGCTAAGGTCGGGGATGCAAATATCATCATTTCACCACTACAAAAATCGATCATCAAGTTCCGGAATAATCAGATTACTGGTGAATTCCAAGACACACACGACATTTGGTACAAGTCTTTGGGTATGTACCTGCGTGAAGATGTTGAGCAAGCTCGTAAGGACCTAATTTGCTTGATTTCATCATCTGCACCTTCTGGAAAGTAATAACGGGGGGATGATCACATGGCAGGTGAAGTAAAGTCGGACGGTGTAACCGTTGAAAACATGCAGCAGTATTTAAACGTTGACGGAGATGACACAATACTGCAGGACTTGATCAATATGGCTGAAAAAGATGTTCAAGGCGCAATTGCTTCGGACATTGATTTGGAAAAATATCGTAAATACGATTTGTTCAATCAGGCGGTCAGGGTAATGGTGGACTTTACTTACTTTGGCCGTGGTGAGTTAGCTAAAACAGGTTTAGCTTATCCGCCGAGTTATCTTTATATGATCAATGGTATTAGATGGAAAATTCGGAGGGATGAACGTGAAAATAGCGGTGAACAGGTTCAACAAGACAGTTGAGTTTGGTGCTATTGATTCTGTACCTAATGATGCGACTGGTGATTATGACGAGAAGTTTAAGGCGGTATATACGGTGCATTGCGCATTGTATAATCGGAGCTTCATGCAGAATTACCAATTACTGGGTACAGAACTACAGGACACTATTGTGTTGGCTATTCGATCGGATTCCAGAATTAACCGCAAGTTGATTGCAAGGTTTAACAGTCATGATTACAAGATTATTGATGTCTCAAAGGACTCAACCGAAATGCCTGTTGCATACGACCTTGTGACTCTCAAGTTGATTGAGAAAGAAGGGTGAAATAATGGGATTAGAGGACCAATTACAGTCGTTTATGGAGCGTGCGAATAAACTTGTTCCCAACACAGAAACTAAATCGAAGATTACTAAAGCTGGTGCTGAGGCATACAAGAATCGGTTACGCGCACAGACTAAGGCAAAACATTATTCTTCACACAAGGACGAAAAGTACGGACACATGGCAGATAACATTGATTATGTAAATTCAAATATTGATGGTGTGAACGATGGTACCTCAGTAGTCGGGTGGAATAATCGTTATCACGCTATGAACGCTAGATTTCTTAATGACGGGACTCGTAAGATTCAACCGGATCACTTTGTTGATGTTGCTCGTCGGAACTCCCGCGAAGCAATATTGCAGGCTGAAAAGGACGAGTACGAAAAACAAGTGGGTGGTAAATGATGGAATTACCTGCAATTACTGGCGAGAAATTAATTCGGTCAGCTGGTTACAAGTGGCTTGATAATATTTATCGCACATCTATTCCAAAGAATGCTCAACTTGATGGAAGCAATACCGACTTTTTAGTGACTGAGTACTTGAACGAGCCAACACGGTTTGGGAATAGTCGTTTCAAGGGGTGGCTTATTGGTGTTGAGGTTCAACTTTTTTACAAAAAAGAACCGGATTCATCATTCAACATGATGGATTCAGAAATATCACTGGCCAGACTATTTGAAAAAGATGGTTGGTCAGTGAATCAATCGAAAAATCACATTAAAGACCCCGATACCGGACAGATATCGAAGGTCTTTTATTTTACAAAAAATATTAATTTGAAGGAGGCCAATTAAATGGCTGAAGAAAAAGCAGGAAGCACGAGTTTCCATGGTATTCAATGGATCACGTTTGGGATTCTCGATGAAACAGGGAAACTGATTGCTGACGCTACAAAAGGTGTTAGCGGAGATGGAATTTACCTCGTAGATGGTGATGGTCAAGGTGCTACTACAGCTAACGTTACTGGACTTGAAACTAAGGGAACTCCACAGTGGGCTAACAACAAGATTAAGCGCCAAACGCATGGGAAGATGGCACCGGAAGTGGCCATCACGATGTTGGACATGCCATTCAAATTGTTACAGAAGTTAAAGGGATATGTTACTGACGGAAAAGGTGGCTGGGTATTATCAAGTGCCAATAAGCCTCATGTAGCTATGTTGATTAAATCAACTGGTTTCGATGGGGAAGATTATTTTGAAGGCTTTGCTAACGGCGAATTGATTGAACCAGGTCATACGCATGGAACTGATACGACTAATGAGACCGATGCCAACACCGCATTAACTTACAGTGCATTAGTTCCTATTGACAATAAAATTTTCGTTGACGATAAAGGCAATCAACAGCCAATGAAGATGTGGGCATCAACTGATGAAGGCTTTGAAGAAGAATCAATGTATTCAGAAGTGTTTGGCGGTTTCAAGCCAAATGCTGGTGATAACGTTTCAAATAGTTCATCGGCAACAGATCATACAACGACAGTTCCTAACGGAGCAGCTAGCTAATAGATAAAAAGACAGAGACGATTACGGTGAGACGATAACAAATTCGGAGGGAACTATGACCATTAAAATTCAGGGAAAACCATTAGGCATTAACAAGCGTATTGAGGTAAAGCCAACCATCGCTTTAGTTGATAAGGGAGATGCAATGATGATTCAAGCATTGCAAGCTAACTTGGATGAAACCAAGGATGAAATTAAGCGAAAGCGAGAAGCCGAAGAGAACAAGAAACTCGAAGATTCACTTTCTCCAGATGAATTGAAGCAGAAAAAGGCCGATGACGAAAAGAAGAATCTTCAAGACAGTGTTCAGAGCATGCAGGAAGAGCGAGATTACGTAAAAAAAGTCTTTGACTATTTTCAACTAGCCTTGCATTTGACTGAACGCCAAGTTGAAAAAGCCAAGGAAATTATGAGCTTTGAAGACATGGGTAAGTATTTGTATTACGTGATTGGTCGTATCAAAGGCCGTTCTGATGAAGATTTTGATCTAGACCAGAAGATTGAAGCTGAAAAGTCAAAGGGTGAAGACCCAAAAAAAGATTAGTCCGGTTGCATAAGGCGATTGTCGATGTCAAAAACGAACGTGAGGATATGCGCCTGATTGAACAACATTTACTGGTTCAATCAGGCGTTATCACGAGCAGTCTTGAAGATGAAGATTTTTTCCTGTTCATGGAAGTTATGGCTGCTAAAGAACGTGACGATCGCGCGGTAGATCCTGCTGATGCCTTTAAAGCGATGAGAGGAGGAGCTTAGTTGCAAATTCAAGATGTAATGGCCACTCAGATTGCAATCGACACGGTAAGTGCCACTAACAGTATGAGTGGATTGACCAATGCTGTTAAGGCGACGATGAACGCTTGGAAAGCACAAGAAGTTGCCCTCCGGTCGGCTGGCGATAGTATGGGGGCAGCGGAAGCAAGATACAACGGACTTGGGCAAACCATCGATAGTCAAAAGACTAAAATTAGTGAGCTAGTTCGACAACAAAATGAGTTGATCAATGTTGATAAAGACGAAATGAAGGCATTTGGTGCTTATACTATGAGCATCAAAGAAGCTAGAGATGAGCAAGATAAACTAGATACCTCAATTGAGTCAAATCGGGAAAAATATGATCAACTCCAAAATACCATTGAGAAATTAATTAAAGGTCGAGAAGAAGATTCTGGTGTAACTAAAGCAGACGCAGAGGCATATCTAAAATTACAAAAGCAAATAGATAGTGCCAATCGTCAGTTATCTTCTTATGAAGCGCAGGAGCAACGAGCTAAAGATTCGCTCGGGTATTATACAAGTGGATTAAGTGACCTGCAGAAGGGATACCGGCAAGCCCAAGATGCCTCAGTAGCGTATGTTGCTAGATTGGAAGCAGAGGGTCATACGACTGATGCTCAACGTTCAAAGTTAACCAGTCTTAACTCATCTTTGGAGAATCTGTCCAAACAACAGAAGATTCAGGAATCTGAGCTTAGCAAAATAGCAGAAGAATCAGGAGTAGCCAGTGAGGCATACACGAAACAAAAAATTCGTGTTGACCAAACGGCTACTTCTTTTGCTAAAGCGAAGCAAGAGGCTAGTCAACTTGAAAAAGAACTGAGTAAGGAACCGACTACTTGGTTTGGCCGTGTACGTACTAGCGTGCGAGGACTGCGTGGGGAGACTGAGAGCGCTCAGAAGTCTACTAGCCGACTTGGTGACATCATCAAGGGTTCTTTTGTTGGTGGATTAGCTGTTAGTGGTATTCAGGCTATTACTGGAAAGCTCCATGAGGCAATCCAAGCTGGTGCGGAGTTCAACAAAGAACAAGACACGATGCGAACCGTGTGGCATTCCTTGACGACTGAAGCACCAAAAGATGGCGATGCACTAATTAGTTACATCAACAAGCTTGGTCAGTCTACCATCTACTCAACTGACACCATCAACAAGATGGCTCAATCGTTTTATCATGTTCACAGCAATGTTCAGGAGACAAAGAGTTGGACTAATTCATTTGTCGCGTTAGGTTCAACCCTGCACATGACTAACGATGCGTTGGCTGAATCTGGGGAGCAATTTGCCAAGATTGTTGCTGGTGGTAAGGCTAGTCAAGAAGATTTGAACGTTATGATCAACCGGTTTCCAATGTTTGGTGAAGCCATTCAGCAGGCAACGGGAAAATCGATGAAACAACTTCAACAGATGTCTTCGCAAGGTAAATTGAGTGCTAAAGAGTTTGAAGAGGCGCTCGATTTTCTTGGTAAGAAGTACAAGTCGGGGACAACTGAGGCAATGACATCGTTTCAAGGGATGTCGATGTATTTATCATCCAGGCAAGCAAAACTGTTTGGAGATATTGAGAAGTCTAGCTTTAACATGAGCAAATCAGTTAAATCTGACTTACTCAATCTGACTTCTGATAAGTCGATGGAGAATTATGCCAAGGGAATCTCTGCAGGTATCGCAACACTAGCATCAGGTGCAACAAAAGCACTGGATTACATTTCAGCACACAAGGAAGATCTGCTAGGTGTTGTCTCCAATTTAGCGAAGATTGCGAAGCTACTCTTTGATGGAGCTTGGGGCGTTGTCTCAGGCACAATCAACCTAATTGGTAACGCTTTTAGTGCTATGAGTGGAAACGCTAAAAAGAGCACTGATCCAGTCAAAAATTTGAATCGTTTGCTAGGCGGACTTGCTAAGCATAAAAGCGTGATTAAAGGTGTTGGTGGTGCTTTAGTTGCTGCATTTGCTACGGCTAAGCTGATGAGCGGTGTTACTTCGTTAGCTAAAGGTATTGGAACTGTTGCCGATTCTTTAAAGGGAGCAAAAGTTGCTGAAGAAGAATTAACATTTACTCAGAAGGCACTAAATTTAGCTACCAAAGCGAATATTTTTATCGCAGTCGCAACGGCAATCGTTGCTTTAGGCGTCGCCCTGTTCGAGTTGTATAAGCACAACAAGAAGTTCCATGATTTCGTCAACGGTATTGGTGAGGCGACCAAGAAAGCATTCAATGGTGCCATTAAAGCTATCGGAAAGTTTGCTAACGGTATTAAGAAGTCCCTATCCTCAGCTGGTAAATGGATTAGTAAGAACTGGAAAGGATTACTGTTAACCGCAATATTTCCGATTGGTGCGCTCACTAATTTATTCCTGAAGGATACAAAGCTTGGTCAGTCAATTAGTAAGTGGGTTACCAGTGCCTTTAAGTCAGCCGAAAAGGGGCTGAGTAAGGCATGGAGAGCATTTACTGGTGTTCTGAAAAAGATGTTCAAGGGTATAGGGGCAATGTTGATTATCACGATTGCCTTTCCATTGGGATTAGCAATGACCCTGTTAAAGCCCGTAGTGAAGATCATGAGCAAACTCATTTCTGAAATGGGTAAGTGGTGGTCGAAGAACATTTCAAAGCCGTTTGAAGACGGATTTAAGAAAGTTGGTAAATCTGTCGGTGGATGGTGGACAAGTAATATTTCGAAACCAATTGGTAAGGGACTAGATGCCATTGGTCGGGATATTTCGAACGGTTGGAAGTCGTGGAATAAAACACAGAATTCATGGTCTAAAACCACCGAAAAGACATGGCAGTCTCATTGGGATAGCTTCAATAAAACATTGGGTTCTAAATGGAACGACATGACGAACGCGACTGGTAAATGGTACAGAGATACTTCCAAGTCGTTTGGCAGTTGGTCTAATGGATTCAAGAAGGACTGGAGCAACCATTGGGATAACGTGAAGTCTTCTCTAGGTAGTCACTGGAACGATATGTATAACAACACCAATGTGTTTGGCAAATCGTTACATGGCTGGTTAGATTCATTCACCAGTACTTTCCAGAAAAATTGGAAGAACTTTGGGGATGCGTTAGGCAATATTTGGAACAATGCTTGGAGCGGTATTAAGAGCGTTGCTCACGATGCCATGAAGGCAGTTGTTGATATAATCAACACTGGTATTAGTGGGATTGATAGTGTTATTCACACGTTCGGTGGTGAAGCTAAGGCAATTGCGCCAATTAAGTTTGCGAATGGAACTGAAAATGGTCGTGTGACACATAACATACTTGCTATGCTAAATGATGGGAATGACAGCCCTGAAACTGGCAACAAAGAAATGATTATTAAGAGTGATGGTCGTAAACGTCTTGTTCAAGGCAAGGACACAATTGTTCCTTTAGAAACTGGTGATGCAGTTGTTAAGGCTAGTGACACTCGTGACTATATGTACGCCAATGGTGTTTATCATTTCGCAACAGGTACCGGCGCATGGGACAGTATTAAGTCTATGGCTAGTGGTGCAAGTGAATGGATTGGTGACAAAGTTGGAGACGTGGAAAAATGGCTAGGCGATAAGACTAAAGCTGTAGCAGATTTTTTTAAGAATCCTGTAGCTAAGGTCACTGAGGTGTTTGATCGTTATGTTAGTGGATTCAAAAACATGTCAGAATTTGCTACTGACTTCGCCAAACCTGCTGGACACTACATCATAAAAACCGGTGAAAGCTGGTTCAAAAAGCTTTTCGATAAGCTTAATGACGATTTGAGTGCACCATCTGGTGCTGGCGTACAGCGTTGGCGTGACCAAGTAGAAAAAGCCTTAGCTAAAAACGGGTTATCCACGGATGGCAGTATGATTAACCGTATTTTGCGGCAAATTGCTACTGAATCTAGTGGGAACGAAAAGGCTCGGCAGGCTGGTGCAGATCCTGACGGGGATGGGTCAGGCCCAGCGATGGGGCTTATGCAGACAAAACGTGGGACGTTTAATCATTGGAAGTTTGCTGGTCATGGCGATATTTTTAATGGTTACGACAGTCTACTTGCTGGTCTGGCATACGCCAAAGCAACCTATGGACCGAGTTTAAGCTTTTTAGGGAATGGTCATGGATATGCTAATGGTGGTGAGGTATCAACGCACCAGTTAATTGAAGTAGCTGAGGGCAATCGCAAAGAAATGGTCATCCCAATGGATATAACCAAGCGGAGTCGTGCTTATCAGTTACTAATGCGCGTTCTAGATCAGTTCTTCCCAGACATTAATATCGCTCGTAATGGAGGCGGAAGCACCGTTCCAGCAACAACCGATAATTCTAAACTGGAACAACTGATGAAGCAGAACAATCAGTTGGTTCAACAGAATAACGATTTGACTGGTACTCTTATCCAAATCGTTAGCGCGCTGGGTGTTGATATGCCAGGGCTCGCTAATAAGATGAGTAAGTACCAAGCTTTACATGATTTTCAGGCTAATTAGAAAGGAACGATGCTATGGGATTAGGACATTTTTATATAAAAAAGCAGGGGCAGCCAGAAATTGATCTGACTGCCTCTGTTGATTGTATTGACGTGCTAAAGGTTGATTATGGTTCGCCACAAATCACGCCACAGTATTTGACCTTGGCTGGTTCAGATGGTGAACAGGTTCAAACGGTGATTTTTAACCCATCAATAATCACACTTCACGTAAACATTGAAGCAGATAGCGCTGAAAGTTTTAGTGTTGCGATGGATGATGTTTATCGGCTAATCATGTCGCGAGAACTGATTCGAATTAGGGATGATGTGGAGCCGTTTAAGTGTGCTTATGTTATTCCGAAGCCGTTTGATGTTTCTCAAGCTGATGGTATGTACGACACAACCTTTGATATTCAATTCGACAACCCCTATGGCTTTAAGTTTAGTGTAAAGAACTCAGATGAGGTTGTTGAAGACGATGAGCTGATTGGACTTGGAATGCATTTACCCTTGGAGTATCCGATTCCGTTTAAATTCACGGATTCAAGGTTCAAGGTATTCAATCCAAGTGACGTGGCGATTGACCCGTATGTTAACCGCCATCAATTGAAGATAACGATTAGTGGTCAAGGTTCATTCACCATCCAAAACGTGACCAACAACACGAGTCTGCAATGCACACACGTACTACAAGGCTCAGATGTCTTTGTCTTAGATGGTGTCCGTTCGTATCTAAACGGAAAGTCCATTGGTTTGGAAACTGATTTTGGTCACCTGCAGTTAGAACAGGGCGATAACGAGATTGCGATAACAGGCTTGAACAATCCTAACGTTACGTTCAGTTTTCCGTTCATCTATCTACGATGAGAACGAAAGATAAGATCGTTGTTCAAGACAGTAAACGCCTGTACACAGAGGTCTTGACCAGCGTTGATTTTGATTCGTTTCAATGGACCTGGCAGAAGAATGGTGAACTGCAGTTGGACTTTACAGCTTATGGTGATGGGTCGGCAGCTTGCGAGCTACTGACGGTTGAAAACTCAGTTTGGTATCAAGATCAGGAGTACATTCTGAAACAACCGAACTGGGATTATAAAGATGGTCAGGAAGTTATAACAGCGACTGCAACCCATGTGTTTTATCAATTAGGTTATCGACGGCAGAGAGCGAAGAATGACGGGGCTCATGACTACACCATTGAGTCAGCGCTTGACTATTTGTTAAACGGTCTGAATACAGGTTTTAGTTATCAGATTCATGGTCAGTTTGGTACAAAGTCGATGACAGACTTTGGTAACTGTTCGTTAACGGATGGTATCAGCACGATTATGGAAACATTTAATGTGTATGCCTATTATCCAGACAATAAGGTTGCTCACTTCTACGACGAAGATAGTTTCTGTACGATGACTGACAATGTTTTTCGTTACCGGAATAACACTGAAGAAGTCCAGATGAACTTTGATTCCACCACTATCGTAAATACCGTTGTTGCAAGCAGTTCGGTAACACGTGACGTAACGACCACTACAACGACAGATGGACAGGGGCAGGATAAGATCACCGTGATGATTAATTGGGGTGAATCTCAAAAAGGTGCTTTCTACAGTAGTCCGAGTGGCCGTACTGGTCCCAACTCGTATGACTGTTCAGGATTCGTTTGGTGTGCAATGAAGAATGCAGGATTTTCAGTTCCTTCGTACGCTTGGGCAACGCCAGCAATGAACAACGATATTACTGGAGCGCACACGTATTTTGACCAGATTGATTTGAACGCAGCTCAACGTGGCGATGTTGTTGTCACCGGTGGTCCAAACGGTGGTGGTGCATTGGGTCACACGTTCATTTTGTTAGAGGCGTTTCATGGTGATGCAACGAAAGTACTGCAATGTTCAGGCGACCGTGGTGTAAATGATGTTGGAACTTACCAGTATGCATCCGTTGATGGTCAGGTAGTTGTAGGGAGACCTAAAGGCGTAACGCAATCAAGTACAGAGACGGATACAACGCAGGTGCCAATGTTCGACCCATTCACTGTTGTTAATGAAGAAAGTGTTTCACGATGGGGCGAATGCGATGGGGATGACGTAACGTCTGACACCATTGATAATCCTGATGATATGAGGAAGTTTGCACTGTCGCAGATGCAAAGTGAACCTGTTACAACGCTAAGCGTGACTATGGCAAATGGGGATGTTCCAAATCGTGGTGAGAAATGGACGTTACAGGTTATTCCAGCCAGTTATCAGACCGTTGTTGAAGCTGTAGAGATTCAAAAGTATCCGATGAGTTCCAAACCTGCTCAAGTTACATTGAACAACCTACAGCGTAACTTTTTTGACAGTCTTTCAGCTAATCAACGGCAATTGACAAAGGTGACTGATCGACTGACGAAAATTCAAGGATCGTCAACTGAGCCGATGTTTGAAAATGCAATGATTACTGATCCTGATTTAGTGAAGACGTTAAAACAGCTTGGAGGTGTTTGAAATCGCAATTAGTGTAATTAAAGCGTTGGAAATTATTGTGAGACAGTTTCCAATTAATTTTAAGGATTTAGCTGGCAGGCCAGAGCTTTATGACAAGCGAGAAACGGATAAGCTAATTCGGGCATCAAACAGATTGAAATCTGCAGATGGTACAGTTTGGGAACCTTCAATTAGTAATGATGGCGACGTTGAGTGGAAGAAGGTGATGGCGGATGAGTGAGTTTAGTTTAACTAGAATCGAGAAGAATTCATTCGCCGAAATCCATAGTGTTTTGTGGTCTAACTATGAAGTGATTATGAAGTCACTTAGCGGATTAACTGGTGCATTAATCAGTGAGGATTGGATCAGTGAAGCAGGTTTAACTTCGCTTGAGGACATTGATCTAACAAAACCAAATGATCGTCAATTGTATAGATGGCTCATTACGTACTATGACGTGATGGAAGAAAACCTTCGAACTGTTGGTCTTTACGCAAATGACCAGCAGATTCTAGCACCGCCGGATTATAACGAATATGTAACTGTTAGCTTGTGGCGACCAGAAGGACTGGTTGCTGACGAGGAATATGTAAATAAACACAACAAGAATATTGGGTACATTGAGGCGCGCATAGGTTCATTCTATGACGCCTTTTTTGATGCTCAATTATTGAATGAAGGAGAGTAACTATGGCAAATGGACCATTAGTGTTGGATCTGTTGCATCCGATTGACTCGGTTTTACAGTTTCCAACGATTGGAAGGGTTAAGGATCAGAATGTTAGCTTGCCACTTTGGGTTAAAGAAGACAGTCGGCCAAAGGATCTAACTGGTTATGATATTGGATTTTATGGACGTGATGCTAAAGGTGTTGCCAAGATTGCGACGCAAGATGTAGTTGGGCCAGCGATTCAAGCAGGCCGCATCTCGTTCACGATGCCGGCACCAATGTTTCGAGCAGCAGGCGAGTATCAAGAAGCGTGGTTTCGGATTGAAAAGGATGGTGAGCTAGTTAGCTCACTCAACGTTAGCTTTAATGTGCTTGAAAATAACGTTGAGTTTGGTGTGGATGATGAACCATTCGTTTCTGATATTGATAAATTAATTGCTAGTCTTGAGGCTAGTGCAAACAAAGAACTTGGAGATATTCGCAGTCAGGTAAATGACCTATTGACTCATGTTAATGATATGACTGATCAATCATTAGCTCAGGTAAAAACAATTAGTGAACGCTTAGGCGCGATTCAGACACAGATTGATGCAGGGGATGTGGTTACGCGGCAGCAGTTTAATCAAGCTGTGAGTGATCAGAACAACACAATTGATGGTCGTTTCGAGGCAATCGTTAAAACGATTACGGATGGTAAACCAAAAGGTTACTATGACTCATTAGCAGCGCTTAACGCGGCACTACCGAATGGTTCAGATGGTCTATACGCTTTCACTTCAGGAGATTCAATTCATCTTGCGTGGTGGAAAGACAGCGCATGGTATGACTTAGGCGTTTATAGTGGCAAGGAATTGTCAGATGTTGAAAAAGCTAACCTAGTTTCGTTAGCGATTCAAAATGGCAATTACCTTCATAACGCAGATCTAAACGATTCGGACAATTCATTTGGTCCATATAGAGCGAATACAGCGCAGACGAAGCTCTCACGACAAGATGATGTTGATGGACTCAACTGGATGATTGCTCAAGGAACAGATGATACCAGCACTTATAAGGGATTTGCTGCTACTTATCCAGCCAATAGTGAATTCAGTTATCGCTTATATTATGACGCAGATGTTCACTTCGTTGTTCGTAACAGGACGAGCGTTAAGATGCCAATCACAATGACCACACATTATTGTGATGCTAATGGTCAGATCCTGGCTAATTTGACCAACTTTAGCGGACAAGTTGTGGACGCTAAAGCCGATTTTAAGTACCACACGAAAATTGCCAAGCCACTTAACCTGGTCACTAACGTTAACCAAGTCGATCACGTTGACGTGATTGTTTATTCCGAACGCCCAGATAATGTCGATTTCGGGTTAGCAAATATGATGATTGAAAATATCTATTTCAATCAAAAGGATTTATTGGCGAATACGTATCGGTCTAATTTATTAAATAACGCAGATCTGATGGAGGCTGGTAACAGTCCATATGTCAAGAATTCAAACGTTAATAGTTATCAAAAGTTTAACTGGCATGGGCGCAATTGGTTTGAAGTGGTTGGGACAGATAACACGACGGCATATAAGGGTTTCAAAATTCCTTATTCGTTATCAGGTAACAACGATTTCATGAAGTACTGTGATCTAAACTTACGGCCACTAATCGCATCTACGACGGATACGACTGTTCAGGCAACAGTTCATTACTTAGCATCTGACGGTAGAATTCTAATTAATAAACCAATGGGAACACACTTTAGCCTCCGAGCTAATAAGGATACTCGCCTTAAGCTGGTGGTTCAGAGCCCATTTTCACAAAGCTTAGATTTAACACAGATTGTTAGCGCAGAAGTTGTGTTCATGTCTGAGAGGACAGACAACGTTGATCTATTAGTGACTGATGCGATTTTGGCTAAACGTGATGACGCATTAATCGACTTTTCTGAAAGTAAATCGGCTAATTATGTACAGAATCCTGACTTGGTTAGTTATAGCAACACGCCATACTACGGTGTTGGATTGGTTAAGACTGAGTATCGCCCGCAATTCAATAACAAGAACTGGGTTGTAGCAACCAATAGCGATGATACTGTCGGTGATAAAGGGATTAGTACTCGAATTGATCTGATGAACGATCACGACTACAGACGTTGGTTCACAATGGACATCGCCACTAATCTATATATTAAGCAGAATGCGAGTGTTACGTTGTTGGCTCTAATCAAGGATGCATCAGATAAGGTGCTGAATACGGTTAAATTAATTGCTAACCAAGCAGTGACTGCGAACGTCGAATACAGATTAAAGGCAAGCCTTAATTCTGAACAGTTATTACCTTATTCTTCTAATTCACACCACGTAGATTTATTAGTCGTGGCAAAGGGCATCACGGATTTAGTTATGTATATGACTGGGTTCACTGTCACTCAGCGATATCAACAAAGCAATCTGGAACAACTAGCCAATAAATCACGATTACCACTCGTCTTTCTTGACGGTGATGTGACAGGAATGAGCAAGGACAAATCTGTCGCAATGAACTTTAGATTAAAAGACCATAGTCGTGAATTGACTGGTTATGCGAAGGTTGGCTGGCAGGGCGATAGCTCGATTAACTATGCGAAAAAGAACTACAAACTTAAGCTGTATTCTAATTCTGGAATGGTTAACAAGCTAAAAATCAAACCTTTCGCTGGCTGGAAATCCGATAGTGGGTTCAACCTTAAGGCTAACTGGATTGATGCAACGCAGATGCGTAATCTAGTTAATGCTCAACTTTTTGCAGAGGTGACTGCTAATCGTAAGAATGTAACAGATCTATTAGACACAGATAACTTCGGCGAAGTTAAAGGTGAGCCTGTAGTCGTAATTTTAAATGGTGAAATCTATGGTCTCTATACGTTCAATACGAAGAAGTCGGATGGACTATTCGGCATGGATGACGATAAAGGCAATCAGGTTGTTATTAGCGGCGAGATGAGAGGTGACGCGATCTCATTTAAATCAGACGTGGCCAAGCTCGATGGAACTGATTTTAACCTTGAGTATCCCGATGATTTAACTACACTCACGGCAGATAATGTTAAGCAACTTTTAACATGGGTCAAAAATGTGAGTGATGCAGATTTTGTTGCACAGCAAGATGATCATCTGGATGTTAATTCAATCATTGATTACGCTATTTTCGCTAATGTGATTTTGGGTGTCGATTCGCTCGACAAGAACGTATTATATTCAACCTGGAACGGCAAGAAGTGGTCCGCAATTGCATACGATCTCGACACAGCTTGGGGGCTGAAGTGGGATGGAGCCGAGTTGATCGATTTGAGTAGCAACTTGTGGAATATGAACGACAACCAACTTTTCGTTAAAACACTTCGTAATAATAAGGATTTACTTAAGCAACGTTATGCTGAACTACGTTCTACTGTGTTGAGTGCGAGTCATATCATTGGGATTTTCAATGAGCGCATTAATCGAGTCGGGCAGGAAAATTATGAACTGGATACGACTCGTTGGCCAGCAATTCCGTCTAAGGGAATAACTGATTTAGCACAGATTCGAAAGGCTGTATATCAACGCTTAGCAATCGTTGATGATCAGCTTGATAAGCTTTAGTAATTACTGATAGAAAGAGGGAAAAACATGTGATCGGTCCACAGATGACCCATATGTTAATCTGGAATGAATTGCAGAAGATGGAGCAGATGTATATGCTCCATCTTTTTTTAGCGGTCATGGTTGCAGATGTGGGGTTAGGAACCGTAAAAGGACTCCTAACAAAGAAGATGGATAGTACCGCGGGAACCAGAGGACTGGTCAAGCATCTAACGATGTTAGTGACTACGTTGTTTGGCTTTTTCTTTGCAGATATTGCTGGAATGGGTAATTACGCAAGCATTTTTATCGTCTTTGGAATCATTCAATACGGAAACAGTTGTGTTGAGAATTGGTGCCAAATGGGATTGCCATTCCCAAGAAAATGGCGCACCTATCTTAATAAACTAAAGGATGATGATGGAAACCTAATCGACTATCCAAACGTATTTAAGAAAGGAAAATAGCATGAAAAAAAATAAACTGTCAAAATTTCTGGCAGCCTTTATGGCTGTTTTTATTTTGGCATCATTTCCTGTATCGGCGTTAGCTGCTAAAGGTGATCAAGGTACTGACCTAAGCCGCTATCAAGGTTACACAGCAGTTAAAGGCTATGCATCTGACAAGTTCTCAATCAGTCAGATGGGCGGGGATGTCAATGGGGCAATCTATGACCAAGATACCTATTCTAGCCAAGTATCAACGGGTATTGCTCAAGGGTTGCGAATGCATACCTATATCTGGGATCAAGGTGTGGTGACGTATGCAGAAGCTGACCGAATGCTTGATTACTTCTTGCCACGTGTGCAGACGCCCAAAGGTTCTATTGTTGCTTTAGACGTTGAAGCAGGGGCACAGAATACGGCTGTAATTGATCACTCATTGCAACGGATTAAGAATGCTGGCTACACGCCAGTTCTTTATGGATACAAGAATTTTCTACAGACCAACACCGACTTGGTGTACTTGTCATCGAAGTATGTTTTGTGGTTAGCGGAGTACCCTAACTATGGGGTTACTCCATATCCAAACTTTAACTACTTCCCAAGCTGGAATAACATTGGCTTATTTCAGTTCTCAAGTACGTATGTAGCGGGTGGTTTAGATGGCAATATTGATTTAACGGGTATTACTGATAATGGCTACACGAAGCATGATAATCCGAAGACGAATACGCCTGCGGTTGAGGCTGGTAAGCAGGCGGACGACACGCCAAAGAAAGCTATCACTAATGATTTCACGGTTAAGGTGAACTTCGGCGCTACTCGTTGGGCTACAGGACAAGCCATTCCTAACTGGGTTAAGGGTAACAGCTACAAGGTTATCCAAACTTCAGGTAACCGTGTCTTGTTAGACGGCATTTTGAGTTGGATTGATCGCTCCGACGTTGAAATCTTAGCGACTAACCAAGCGCAGCCTGCATCACCACAAGCAAGTAACGTTTACACCGTGCAGTACGGTGATTCATTGAGTGCGATTGCTGCTAAGTTCAACACTAGTGTATGGGCTTTACAGAGTGCCAACGGGATCCAGAATGCTAACTTCATTATGGTTGGTCAGCAACTGCGAGTTAATGGTGGTCAATCGCAACAAGCAACATCAGCGCAACGTGTTGTTTACGCAGAACCAGGCGACAGCTACTGGTTAGTTGCACAGCAACTAGGTGTTAGCTGGACCTATTTAATGAGCAAGAACGGGGCAAACCAATACTCCGGAATGCGAGTTGGGCAGACGATTTACTACTAAAATTAAATAACCATGCTATAGATTTATTGATGAAAAAAGCCCTCATTCCGTTTGGAGTGAGGGCTTTTTTTGTGGAATTAAATACGAAAAAGTTCGTATAAGTGTTGATTATAGTTCGCTTACGTGTTATATTATATACATGGAAGGGAGGTAAGACAGTGGCAAAGAAAAAGAAAAAAGAGCCTGAACAAAAGCTAACTCAACATTTAATGAATGTCCTAATCATTCTTCAAATAATTGAGCTAATCAAAAAGCTGTTCAAACTCTAAAAGTAAAAGGTAAGGGCGAAAGCCCTTGCTTTGTTGTACCGTCATTATAACAAGGGAGATAATAAAATGAAACAGATGAGTAAAACCAACGTGCTATTAATTGTTCTAATTGTGTTAAACGTGATTAACATCATATTAGACTTTGTAAAGTAGGTGGAGACTATGGCTAGAATAAATTTAGACAGTAATGACTATTTAGGGGCTAAGGAAGCTGCTGTGATTTGGGGAAAAAACGAAGCGTACGTGCGCAACAGTATTCGCCAATCTCCCAAAAAATGGCCTAAGGGCTCATATCGATTGTTTGATAACCGCCAGATTGTTGTGACAGTTGAAGGCATGGAATCAGCAACAGGAGAACCCGATCCAAGAAAAAATAAAACCGCCGCCAATTAAGGTAGCGGTTTTTAATATGCAATTTCAAATACATAATCGCCAATGACAACAATCAATATGGATCCTTCAACATAAAATTCAATCTTTCTACCTCCAACTATTACATACGGAATTTATATAAGATTACTCGTCCCAACGTTTTTTCTTTTGAATTACGTCGAAGCTATTAGGCCAGTAATCCTTTTCGGTAAATCCGATGTACTCAATGCTTAGCTGTGTCTGCTTGCGCAATAACTTAATAACTAGCTGCAAATACTCAAGTGTGTACTGATCAATCGTGTGCAGGGGGATTGAATGTTGTCGACGCCCCTTAGGTTGAATGATGAAGAAAAAATTGAACTGCTCATCGTATATATTTTTCGTACATTGAATGTGGTATAGCGTGTGCGGAGCACGTTTGAACAGCTTGTTGATGCGTTCCATGATTATTTTCACGTCGTTATTCATGAACGCAGCCTCAGGTACGTGTTACCTTTGCGTTGAACGTAGTAACTGTGAGTGTCCTCAATCCAGTGGTCAAAAGCATTTTGAATCCTGGCCATCTGTTTAAAATCACCATCTGTTTTTCTATAGATTGGTAGCACACTCACAAAGAACTGTGCACCGATGTTTACATTCAATAATTGTGCTAGCCATTGCTGGTCTCTTGTACTCTTCATTTGCATTTTCAACACCTCGTTTTGATGCATCAATTATACGAACAAGTGTTCGTAAAAGCAAATAAAAAAAGACTACATGGCGGTAGTCTTTTACTGCTGTTTGTGAATAACCCGTCTGTATTTATCGACGAAATGTCGACGAGGTGAACGAAATGTCGACGAAATTCGTCGACATTGATTGTATACTAACTACATCATAAACGCTGTTATAAAGGGCGTTACGGTAGCTAACTGCATATTAACTGCAACGTGATTTATGCAACAAGTGGGGTTCGAACCCACGACCCTCGGTTTAGAAGACCGATGCTCTATCCAGCTGAGCTATTGTTGCGTGTTGGATAACCTATTCAGTATAGAAAAGCGGTGCGTGTGTGTCAATTTAACTTTTGTAGAAGACGCTGTTTATTTTTTTAGCAAAATTGATGAGAACAAGATGTATTGCAAACAAAGTATAATGCTGGGACAATGTGAGTATTAATATTGTCTATCAAGGTAACTTGAATTTACCTGGGGGATTTCATGAAACCAACAATCAAAATTGTATCAAAAATGAGCATTTGTGCTTTTTCATTACTGATGTTTACTTCGCTGCCAATGGCAGTTAAGGCAGATGCTGTGTCGGAAAGCACACCAGTGGTTAGCCAAAGCAGTGTTCAAACGCACACTACTGAACAAAAAAGTTCTACTCAAAGTAGTTCTGTGCAAAAATCTGTCGCTGACAAAGTATCTAATCAACATAGTACTCCTGTGTCAGAAAGTTCAAACGTTGACACTTCAAAGACGCCATCTGTTGATGCCAGTCTAGGTGCTGATAAGGAAGAACAAACAAAAACGGCTGTAACAGAGAAGCCCGTAGCAACTACCAGTAAACAACCAGCGACGATAAAAGATGGGTGGATAGGAAACCAGTATTATCGTAATGATCAAGCACTGATTGGCTGGCAGACTATTGACGGTGTTTGGTACAATTTTGATACAAACGGGCAACGACTAATGGGACAAAAAGCTGTCGGAACTAGTACATACGTATTTGATGATCAGGGAAGGATGCAGCATAACCAATGGTTTTGGGATAATAAAAACTACCATTGGCTTAATGACGACGGTAGCGGTCAAACTGGTTGGCGGATGATCAACAATGCTTGGTATCATTTTGATGCAACGACCAACATGTCCACCGGGTGGTTTAACGACAAGGGTCTTTGGTATCAATTTGGTAATAATAGAGAAGGATGGATGCATACCGGTTGGTTCAAAGACAACGCCACTTGGTATCATTTGAGTAGCAATGGTGTGATGAACACTGGTTGGTTTAATGATGGCTGGAATTGGTATTATTTAGAAAACTGGGGTGGCATGCATACCGGTTGGTATAGTGATACACGTTCTTGGTATCATCTAGACACCACCTCGGGAGCGATGAACACTGCATGGTATACGGTTGGCGGTCGTTGGTATCACTCTGATTCATCTGGTGCAATGAATACTGGTTGGTATAAGGACGGACGGATTTGGTATCATCTGGCTAATTGGGGTGGTATGGACACAAATTGGTATAAGGATGGAGCGACCTGGTATCATCTAGCAAGTTGGGGTGGTATGACCACTGGTTGGTTCAACAACGGC
Source organism: Furfurilactobacillus siliginis (assembly GCF_001437435.1). GTDB lineage: Bacteria > Bacillota > Bacilli > Lactobacillales > Lactobacillaceae > Furfurilactobacillus > Furfurilactobacillus siliginis. Next base: position 39,489 of record NZ_JQCB01000002.1, read on the forward strand.
TGGAACTGGTATCACCTAGCTAATTGGGGCGGTATGGATACAGGCTGGTATAATGATGGCTGGAATTGGTACTATCTAACCGATTGGGACGGTATGGTTCGTAACGGCTGGTTTTGGATTAATGGTCGCTGGCGTTACTTTAATAATTCTGGTGCTTGGGATCAACAAGGCTATTTTCAGCCATCAGAAACAAGACCATATCCTAATTTAAGTGCTCATCCGAATGCTTGGCTATCGGTTTCCTTACGAGATCAATCAGTTTCTGTCATTGATGGAAACGAAGTCTTGTACAAAATGATTTGTTCCACTGGAGAAAATGATGCAACACCGCATGGCACTTATTACATCCAGCAGGAACGTGGCCAAAGCTTTTATAATGGTGCTTCTGGGGAAGGTGCCAATAACTGGGTTTCATTTAAGGATCATGGCATTTACTTATTCCATTCCGTACCAGTTAATGCATATGGGCAATATATTCAATGGGAAGCTGATAACCTTGGCTACCCGGCATCCCATGGTTGTGTTCGGCTAACAGTGGCCGATTCAAAGTGGATTCATGATAACGTACCAACTGGTATGCGCGTTGTTATTGGCTAGTTGGCGAAGATAAATTACCATTCGGTGGGTAAGCCGAATGGTAATTTTTGTGGGGGATTTTTAATAAATGAAACGACCTTATTTACTCGGGATACTTGTCGCGTTCGTAATCTCGACAAATGTTCAAATCGTACATGCATCAACGGCAATTCAGCCGGAAGTTTCAGGTAAGGCTGCAATTGTCATTGATGCAAAGACAGGTCAAGTATTGGCGGCTAAAAATGACCGACAGCGATTACCTATTGCATCTACATCTAAATTACTAATCACTTACTTAGTCGAGCAAAAAATTGCAAAACACCAACTTAAAGAGCAGCAACTCGTTAAAATAGATCCAAAGGTTGCTCGGTTGAGCTTATCACCTGGGCTAACGAACGTGCCGTTGACGAGTCATCGGCGGTACACAGTTCATGAATTATTGGAGGATGCTTTACTGCCATCCGGTAATGCGGCAGCCGTTGCATTAGGGAATGTTGTTTCAGGCAATGTCGCTGGTGCAAACAGATCAATGGAGCGGCTGTTAACGCAGTGGGGAATTAGCAATACACGTATGTATTCACCTGCTGGGTTAACGAATGGATTGATGGGTGAGCTAAAGGATAAGACAGTAGCTGATGAAAAAGAAAATGAGTTATCGGCACGTGAATTAGCTATCGTTGCCCAACACCTAATGAACGATTATCCACAGGTTCGTGAGATCACTCGGCAAGCCCATGCTGAAACGACAGGCCCGACAGGAACTAAATATCCGTTGAATAATACAAATAAGTTAATCAGGAATCCAGGTAGCCCGTATGTTTTCACTGGTATAAAAACTGGTTCTTCGCCATCCGTTGGTGGAAATTTCATTGGAGAGACAACACTCAGTGGTCAGCGCGTGATAACCGTTATCCTTGGTAGTGGTAGTTTCAACGATGAACATACACGGTTTGCCGAGACGGTTTCAATGCTTGCAGCAATTAAACAGCAGTTACGCGTAGAATCAGTTGCTACGGCGCTTAAACCTGTCCGCGTAATCGGCGCACGTACTAAAGAAGGCAAAGTCAATGTGGCTCTAAATGCATCACCCAAGGTATTTATGCCACGGTCAGATAAAACGAAAACACTCGGTGTTACACCTAAGTATATTGATTCAGTAGATGATGCCATTAATTCGCATCAAACGCTGGGGACAGCAACGATAAAGCCCACGGGAACCGAGTATATTGGCAAAGCACCAGCAGTGAAAGTACACGCAACGCATCATATTGATCGCGCAAATTTAATTGTCCGTTCTTGGCGGACGACATTTCATGGCAATGATTATCAAATAAAATAAACCTTAGAAAGAGGCATATGCAAAATGACAAAACGTAAATCAAAAGTATATATGACAATACTAGTTGCCTTTGTCTTGACATTGATGGGAACTTTTTCAGCCAATGCAAGTAAGAAGACAACTAAAGCGGTTAACTGGCAAGCACCATCAGAGAAGCGAGCTTACCCAAATTTAACGACGCATCCACATGCTTACTTAGCAGTTTCCCTTAAGCAGCAACGTGTTAATGTCATTGATGGTAATAAGAAGTTGTATACCATGGTGGTTTCCAGCGGGAAAGATAACACAACGCCTAAGGGCACTTTTGCAATTCAAAGTGAGCGAGGTGCTAATTTCTACAATGCAAAGTTACAAGAAGGCGCTAACTATTGGACATCATTTTTAGATCATGGTGTGTACTTGTTTCATTCAGTTCCAACCAAGGCAGATGGGTCATACAATGTTGCTGAAGCAAAAAAGTTAGGCCGTCCTGCTTCACACGGATGTATCAGAATGACTGTTGCCGATGCTAAATGGATTAACGAGAATGTACCTACTGGAATGAAAGTAATTATTAAATAATTTGTCGTACAGGTCGTTATGCACAACAACTTAACGTGAACTTTGCTACAATAAAACTATCGATAGCGTGGTAAAGGAGAAAGACACATGTGGAAGAAAATTTTAGCAGGACTGGCGGTAGTGGCTTGTTTAGTGACTTTGACGGCGTGTGGTCAAAAAAGTTATGCGGGTGTTCAATTAACACCCAAAAAGTATGAACGGGTACAAACAGAAACCGACCACATTGAAACGTTGGTTACTGATTTACAAAAGTTCCGTTATGACGATGCTAAGAGTGCCGATAAAGTTTATAAGATGGCCGACCAACTTAACACTGAATTACGGCCTGGCTTGTCTGAAGCACAAAAGAATCAGTTGGGTGTTGCTTTAGGCGATGGTCCAACCGGTGTGAAGGGAATTGTGAAAGCAGCCGTCGACAAGCAATACAACTTTGACGATGAAGTTGCTTCTCAGTTCCATGCAAACTTCCGGATTGTGTTTGATATGGCTGCCTATGTTGTTGGCAATTCTTCGCAACAACGGACAAAAATTGAAACACAAATGCGTAAGGATACGAATGCAGATACCGAACTGTACAAGATTGGGACGCAGGACTAATTTCTAACGAAAATCTAAAGTTGCTTTCTTAATGTTTAAGAAGGCAGATAAATTGAATCTCCGCTGATTAACTTGCTAAACTATGGTTAGTAAAGTTAGTTAGGGGAGGTTTTTTGATGGTTGCAGTTTTAGTTTTATCAATTGTTTTAGTTGGTAGCGGCGTCTGGGAATTGATGGGAAAATCGTCTGCCTCACACCTAACAACGAACAGAACAGTGGCGCAACCGACGACGCGCCAACAGCGATCACATAATTAATTAGGTGATTGGCGACTAATCTGGTATGCTAAAGCGGTGCTAACGAATGGTTAGGCCGTTTTTTGTTTGGCATAATATATTGACGAGCCGAGTTTAGTTTGATAAACTCGTACTGTTGTATTTGTGGACTTCCACACTGCAACCGCACAATCCAAGTATTAAGTTTCGTTGGTTTTCCAACGAACGCTTGGCTTTGGCGAGTCTAAGACTTTATTTTAAGGAGGTGCACAACGTGTACGCAATTATCAAAACTGGTGGTAAGCAATACAAGGTTGAAAAGGGTTCACCTATCTTTGTTGAAAAGCTTGATGCAAAGGAAGGCGACAAGGTTACCTTTGAAGAAGTTGTGTTAGTTTCAAGCCGTTCTATTAAGATTGGGACACCATTTGTTGATGGTGCTTCAGTTACTGGAACTGTTGAAAAGCAAGGTAAGGAAAAGAAAGTGGTTACTTTCAAGTACAAGCCTAAGAAGAACCAACACACAAAGAAGGGTCACCGTCAGCCTTACACGCGTGTCATGATTGACGAAATCAGCGGCGCTACTTCAACTAAGAAGAGCGAAACTGACGAAAAGTAATTACTCGCAAGCTTAAGCCAACGCTAAGAAAACATGATAAAAGTTGATATTTCAAGAAATGCTTCGCAACAGATGACCGCGTTTACCATGACCGGACATGCTGGTGCTGGAGATTATGGTGAAGATATTGTTTGTGCTGCTGTTTCTGTACTAGCAATCACTGCTGTTAACTCACTGGATGAGATTGCCGACGCTACGCCGACTGTCGAGTCAGACGATGATAATGGTGGTTACTTGCATGTTGTTATGCCAACGCATAACGCAGCAGCTGATACGATTCTCGCTTCATTTGTACTGGGTTTGACCCAGGTCGCTCAGAAATACTCACAATTCATTACGATTAGTGATGGTCACTTTTAATTATGGAGGTGTAACCACATGTTATTGGATATGAACTTACAATTCTTCGCTCACCATAAGGGGGGCGGATCAACTACCAACGGCCGTGATTCAGCTGGTCGTCGTCTAGGAACTAAGCGTGCAGATGGTCAAAAGATCAACGCTGGTTCAATCATCTACCGTCAACGCGGAACCCATATTTTACCTGGTGTTAACGTCGGTCGCGGTGGAGATGACACTTTGTTTGCTTTGACAGACGGTGTTGTTAAATTCGAACGTAAGGGTAAGGATCGCCGTCAGGTTTCCGTTTACCCAGCAACTGCTGAAGCAGAATAGTTTAAGTGGTTTAAAACGGGCTAATGTGTATGCATTATGCCCGTTTTTGTTTGGCAAAAAATGGAGGCGCATTAATGGATCAGATGAGTCGGATTAACCGAGTGCAGTCAGTTTTGGCACAATTACATATTGACGCGTTACTCGTGACGGAAACATTCAATTTACAGTATTTACTGGGTGTTGCTGATTTAGGCGGGGATGGGTGTCTTTTGATCACAGCTACAGATGTGGATTTAGTGACAGATGCACGCTATGAAACAGAAATGCAGCTGACATTGCCATCTGCAATAAAGGTGCACATTACCCGTGATTATTATGGTGAAGTGACTGCCTTGACGACGGCTCGAAACATCACGGTGCTGGGATTTGAAGACACGCTACCGTACGCAATTTGGTCAATTCTGGATGAACAGCTAGACGCAGACTTTGTTGGCTTACATGCCATCGTTGATCAGCTGCGTGAAGTGAAAGATGCTGATGAATTGGCAGCATTACGCCATGCCATTATCGTTTCCAGTCAAGGTTACGATGAATTGTTACCACAAATTAAAGTCGGCATGACTGAAATTGAAGTGGCTAATCGTTTGGATGCCTGGATGCGGCAACACGGTTCAACTGGACCGTCATTTCCGACCATTGTGGCCAGTGGCTATCGTTCTGCGGAACCACATGGCTCTGCAACAAATAAACAGCTGGCTGATGGCGAATTAGTCACCATTGATTACGGCTTTTATTTCGATGGGTATACGTCAGATATCACGCGTACCTTTGCATTAGGTAAGCCAAGTGAACAACTAAAAGAAATTTATGCGTTGACGTTAGCCGCTAACCAAGCAGTGATCGCAAAAGTTCAACCAGGTGTCACCGGTGCTGAATTGGACGCCGTCGGTCGCGACTTAATCACAGCTGGTGGATATGGCCCAGAATTTAATCATGGGATGGGTCACGGAATTGGGCTAAACATCCATGAAGAGCCGCAGGTGTACGGACCACGCCAGCCTTATACGATGCAGGCTAACCAGGTGATTACGGTTGAACCGGGAATTTATGTACCCAACGTTGGCGGTGTTCGTATAGAAGATGATGTGTTAGTTACAAAAAACGGTGTTGAAGTGCTGACAACTTCACCCAAAGAATTAAAAATTTTATGACGGTTTGAATTGCCTGCTATTGCAAGGGGTGTCCGCGTTACTGTATACTAAGCAGGAATGAATTTTAGGAGGAACAATTATGTCAATTTCTACTGCAGATTTTAAAAATGGTCTTACCATCGAATTCGATCACGCTATCTGGAGGATCGTTGAATTCCAGCACGTTAAACCCGGAAAGGGCGGTGCCTTCGTACGTTCTAAGTTGAAGAACTTACGGACTGGTGCTGTTCAAGAAAAAACTTTCCGTGCCGGTGCTAAGATGGAATTAGCCGAAATCGCACAGGCCAAGATGCAATACCTGTACAATGATGGTTCTAACTATGTCTTCATGAATACTGAAACCTATGACCAAGTTTCCATTCCTAACGAAAGCATGAAGGATTCATCTAAGTTCTTGCTTGAAAACATGGAAGTTACGGTTACATCATTTGGTAACGAAATCCTTGGTGTTGAAGTACCTAACACGGTTACTTTGGAAGTTGCTGAAACAGAACCTGGTATTCGTGGCGATACGGCTACCGGTGGTTCAAAACCTGCTACCATGGAAACTGGTTTAGTTGTTCAAGTGCCATTCTTCGTGAATGCCGGCGACAAATTGATCATTAATACCCAAGAATCTTCATACGTTTCCCGGGCTTAATTAGATTGGAGGCCATCATGCCTGAAGTCAATAACATTACCTTAAGCCAGCCCGCTGATGCGCTGGGAACCATTGAAATCGCAACTGATGTATTAGAAATCATCGTTGGTGTTGCAGCCAGTCAAGTTGAAGGTGTTAACCGGATGCGTGGCAGCATTGCTAACAACGTTTCTGAATTGTTTGGGCGGACTGAACACAGCAAAGGTGTCAAGCTAACAATGGCTGACGATACCATTGCCGCAGATGTCTACGTTTATCTTGATTATGGTGTTAACGTGCCCAAAGTTGCTTTAGATATGCAAGACAAAGTGAAGCAACAAGTATCACTCATGACCGAATTAACGGTGACTGAAGTGAACATTCACATTGTTGGCATTGTTCCTGAAAAAAATGATTCAGAAATTGACCCTGATGATATTTTTGGCGATCACGCTGAGGCAGCAACTGATGTACCTAGCAAAGATGGTGACCGGTAGTGGATTTATCACGTCATCAAATTCGTAAGGTTGCATTTCAAGTTCTGTTTGCGAAGCATGTCAATGCTGATGCTGATGTTGAAGCACTCTACCAGCAGTTGATTCCAAGTAAACCTGATCAACCAACCATCGTGCCTGAATATTTAGTTACGTTGGTGAATGGTGTGACAGCACATGAAGCTGACTTAGATGCCTTGATCAACACGAAGCTTGCCAAAAAGTGGTCAGTTGGCCGGCTATCTAATCCAGATCTGATTGTACTTCGATTGGGACTGTATGAGATGCAGTATTCAGCTGAAGTGCCAACACGGGTTGCGTTGAACGAAGCCATTGAATTAGCGAAGGAATTCTCCGACGATGATTCACGTCGTTTCGTCAACGGTGTTTTGTCACAACTGACAGAAGCAGACCCAGCAACACAAACAAATAACGATTAAAGCGTAAAAGAGAGTGGGACAAAAGTCGGTAAGTAGCGAGCAAGACCTAGAACGGCCGTACGGATTGGTCTTCAATCCGGTAGGTTG
>NZ_JQCB01000002.1:47094-108422 GCF_001437435.1 Furfurilactobacillus siliginis
GAAACTCATAAAACAACAATAGGTCTGGGACATAACTAATTATGTCTCAGACCTATTGTTTTGGAATTTAAACGAACAGACTGTGAACAGATATTCAAAAACGGCACCTGTATTCAGTGGACCCACGGAAAAACTGGTTGGCTTTTGTCACAGGCGATTTGATTTCTAGATTGCTTTTGCTTTCCGCGTTAATCCGCCGTTTAGGTGTGGTAAAATTTGCAGTATAAGTTTGTTTACAAGGGGGAGTTGTCAATGACTGCAACAGTAATCGATGGTCGCGCGGTGGCAAAAGAAATTAACGCTGTAACGGCGACACAAACAGCTGCGTTGACCAGCCAAGGTGTGATTCCAGGGCTGGCAGTAATTATGGTTGGTGACGATCCTGCCAGTGCCATTTATGTACGCAATAAGGAGCGTCGTGCAGGCAAGCTGCAGTTTAACTCAGTGGTTAAACGTTTACCGGAAACGGCGACCCAGGTGGAGGTCCTTGACTTAGTGCGCCATTATAATCAGGATCCGGCGATTCATGGCATCTTAGTGCAGTCACCGTTGCCTGCACATTTAAATGAGGAAGAGGTCGTTATGACCATCGCACCGCAAAAGGACGTCGATGGCTTGCACCCTAAAAACCTCGGCCAATTATTTGCCAACGTGGGTCATCAGTATCCAGTTGCCTGCACGCCTAAAGGTATCATGACGTTACTTGATCGATACGATGTGCCTTTAGCTGGTAAGCAAGTGGTGATGGTTGGTCGTAGTCGATTAGTTGGTAAGCCACTGGTCGCCCTTATGAACAATGCCGATGCTACGGTTACGTTGGCTCATCGACACACACATCATTTAGCTGAATTGACGAAAACCGCTGATGTTTTGGTAGTTGCTGTTGGACAGGCCAACTTAATTACGGCGGACATGGTTAAGCCAGGTGCAACCGTCATTGATGTTGGTATGAATCGGTTAGCTGATGGCACTTTAACCGGCGATGTGGCTGCCGAGGTTGCTAACGTTGCTGGTGCAATAACCCCAGTCCCTGGTGGTGTGGGGCCAATGACCATTGCAACGTTGATGCAACAAACCGTTCAATTGGCAGCGTGGCAGACAGGCAAACAGGTGCAGTAAACATGGCAACTCATGATGATTATTTAACGGTTAGCACGTTAACCCAGTATTTAAAGCGAAAATTTGACGCTGATCCATATTTAGGACGTGTGTATTTAACCGGTGAAATTTCTAACTTTCGCCCGCGTCCCAACGCACACCAGTACTTTAGTTTGAAAGATGACCATGCCAAAATCAGCGCGATTATGTTTAAATCAGCCTTTGCCAAAGTGAAATTTCAGCCTGAAGAAGGCATGAAAGTGCTGGTGACAGGGCGCATTTCCCTATATGAAGCAAGTGGTAGCTATCAAATTTACGTGGAACGCATGGAGCCAGATGGTGTTGGTGCGTTGTATCAAGCGTATGAGCAGTTAAAACGGAAACTGGCTACCGAAGGGCTATTTGATTTACACAAACGCCCATTGGTTAAGTATCCAAAGCGGATTGCAGTGATCACCAGTCCATCTGGTGCAGTTATTCGCGATATCATTACCACGACCAGACGACGTTTTCCTATCGCCCAGTTAGTGCTGTTTTCCGCACAAGTGCAGGGAGATTCCGCGGCAGACGAATTAGTGAAACGAATTCAGCAAGTTAATGAAATTGGTACCTTTGATACGCTTATCATCGGGCGTGGCGGTGGTTCAATTGAGGACTTATGGCCGTTTAATGAAGAACGTGTTGCGCGGGCGATTGCCGACAGCGATATTCCCGTCATCTCATCAGTTGGGCATGAAACTGATACAACGATTGCTGACTTGGTGGCGGATGTGCGGGCAGCAACGCCCACAGCAGCTGCAGAACTTGCTACACCAGTGTTGAGTGACACCTTATTAGCGCTTACTGATGCACGGAGCCGCTTATTTCAGGCAATGGCCGGGCGAATTACGCTGCAACGTCAACGTTTACAGCAATTGCAGCAAGCGTATGTCTTAACGCAACCACAACGGTTATATGAAGGGTACACGCAACGATTGGCAAACCTGACGGAGCAGTTAATCAATGCGCAGCGTAAGATTATTGCGACTAATCAGCAGCAATTTATTGGTATTTCCGCCAAGTTATCGGCCCACTTATTGACGGTTCGAACACAGCATTTAACCGAACAGGTGACCACTTTAAATGAACGACTGGTGGCCGGTAAAGAAGGTTATCTGCATCAGCAACGAGAACATGTCAATCAGCTGATCAGTCAGCTGGATCTATTAAGTCCGTTAAAGATTATGACACGTGGCTATAGCTATGTAACGGTGGATGACCAAGTGGTTAAGTCAGTGAGTCAATTGGCAGCAAAGCAGGAAGTCCAGTTACATTTAAGCGATGGTCAAGCAATCGCAGAAATTAAGCAAACAATCATTAATGATGACAACACATCGACAAAGGAGTCCTAGACAAATGGCGACTGAAGCAAAAGATACCCCTACATTTGAACAAAATTTGACGAATCTACAAGCAATCGTAACGCAATTGGAACAAGGCGATGTGCCACTTGAAACAGCCTTAACTCAGTTTCAAGCAGGTGTTAAATTAAGTAAACAATTACAGGACACCTTGGATAATGCAGAAAAAACATTAACGAAGATGATGGATGAAAATGGTCAGGAAGTCGCTTTTGAGACACCGGCTAATGAGGCAAACAATGATTAGTGCACGGCTGCAAACCTTTGAAAAAAAGTATGTGCCACAGATCAATCAGTGTTTAGACACAGAACTCACTGGGGCAGCTAACCAGCCATTGTTGAACCAAGCGATGCAATACTCTGTTGATGCCGGCGGCAAGCGGCTACGGCCTTTGTTAACACTGGCTGTGGTGGAGGCGTTGGGTCAAACGGTCACCCCAGGCCAGTTACAAGTGGCTTGTGCGGTTGAATTGATTCATACGTATTCACTTATTCATGATGATTTGCCGGCCATGGATAACGATGATTTGCGGCGTGGCAAACCCACGAATCACAAACAATTTGGCGAGGATATTGCGATTTTAGCCGGGGATGGTCTACAAACTTTGGCCTTTGAATGGTTGGCTGACGCGCCAATTCCTGCTGCTATGCGGATTGTACTTGTTAAGCAGTTAGCGGTTGCCGCTGGTCCACGAGGCATGGTGGCTGGTCAGGTGGAGGATGTATCTACAACTGGAACCAAGATTTCAATGCTTCGGTTGCAGGCCTTACATCGGCGAAAAACCGGTTCACTGATTGCGTATGCGGTTGTGGCGGGTGGTGTACTCGCTGGTGCTAATGCTGCTCAACAGCAGCTGTTGCAACAATATGGAGCGGCCTTTGGACTCGCATTCCAGATTTATGATGATATTTTAGATGAAACAGCTTCTGCTAGTGAACTGGGGAAGACCCCTGGTAAGGACGATGCCGAAGGTAAGAACACATATCCACGTTTAGTTGGTATGGATGCTGCAAAAAAAGCACTGACTGACAGTGTTCAGGTTGCTAAACGTAGTTGTCAGCAGTTAGCACATCTTGATGTTGATGTTACGGTATTAGAGGCCTTACTCAGCTATTTTGATGGTTCACAGGAGGAACAAAAATAATGGAAAAGCAACGAGTAGATATTCTTCTTGTGGAACAAGGGCTATTTACGTCTCGTGAACAGGCCAAACGTGCGGTGATGGCCGGTGAAGTTCTGGGTAAGAATGAAGAACGTTTAGATAAACCAGGTGAACGCATTCCAACGGATACAGAGTTACATATTAAAGGTGATCCAATGCCATATGTTAGTCGCGGAGGTTTCAAATTGGCCAAGGCGCTAACGGCTTTTTCCATCAGTGTCGCTGACAAAACGGTCTTAGACATTGGCTCTTCCACCGGCGGCTTTACCGATGTGATGTTGCAAAATGGCGCACGGCTTTCGTATGCGTTAGATGTCGGCAGTAATCAGCTTGTGTGGCAATTACGAGAGGATCCGCGCGTTGTCGTAATGGAACACACTAATTTCCGTTATGCTAAATTAGCGGATTTCACTGAGGGACAGCCAACCTTTGCAAGTATTGATGTGTCCTTTATTTCATTACATTTAATTTTGCCGAATCTAAAAACGATTTTGGCAGCCGATGGTGATGTGGTGGCGCTTATTAAACCACAATTTGAAGCTGGGAAAAACAAAGTCGGCAAGCACGGTATCGTCAAAGATCCTGCTGTGCATGAAGCAGTGCTAGATGATATTTTGGAATTTGCAACAATGACAGGTTACGATGTGTTGAATTTGGACTACTCGCCAATTAAAGGTGGCCAAGGAAACATCGAGTTTTTGATTCATTTGCGTAACGTAGCTGAACCACGTGTGGGGGTCATCGCTGAGACTGTTTCAGCAAAGAAAACATTGGCAGCTGCCTATGAACAACTGAATCAGAAGGCCTAGTAATAAAGTAGAAAGTGATTAAATGTCATGAAGAAAAAAGAACGTCAGGCGATCATTCGTCAGGTAATCACCGAAAATTCCGTTCATACACAAACTGATTTGGTCGCTTTGCTTGCTAAGGCAGGTTTGGATGTCACGCAAGCAACAGTTTCCCGTGATATTACCGAAATGCAGTTGATCAAGTTACCAGACGAGGATGGGCACACACACTATACATTAACGACTGATCGGCCAATTGATGGTGAAGGGAAGTTGCAACGCAACCTGCGTGGGAATGTGGAACGCATCGCAGTGAACAATCAGTTTTGTTTGCTGGACGTGTTGCCAGGTAATGGTCCCGTTATCGGTAGTTTGATTAAGCAAATGCGTTATCCTGAAGTTTTTGGTGTATTGAGTGATGATAGTGCGGTCTTAGTTATTGCAACCACTGCTGCAGGCGCTGTACAGACACGTGAACGATTAGCGCGGCTAGGTGCAGAATAAATAGGAGTAGGCAATGCTACAGGAATTATCCATTAAGAATTTTGCGATTATTGAAGCATTGAACATTGCGTTTGATGATGGCATGAGCGTTTTAACTGGGGAGACGGGCGCGGGTAAATCCATCATTATTGATGCGGTTGGTTTATTAGCCGGCGGTAGAGCCTCCAGTGATTTCATTCGTAAAGGCGCACCAAAAGCCACTCTGCAAGGTTTGTTTGTGTTGCCGAGTGATTCGCCAACGTTTGCTGTTTTAGATGAGCTTGGCATTGAGTATGAAGATCGGCAAGTAGTTGTTGATCGGGAACTGAACAAAAATGGGCATAATATCAGTCGTGTCAATGGCTCGTTGGTTAATACGACGACCCTCAAGCGCGTGGGTGAGACGATGGTCGACATTCATGGGCAAAACGAACATCAGGAGCTAATGCAGCCAGAAAAGCACCTAGCATTGATCGATGCGTATCGCCCTCATGAATTAAGTGCTTTAAAGGCAGATTACCAGGGTGCCTATACCGAATTTCGCCGTTTACAAAAGTTGGTGGTCAATAAGCGAGACCATGCACAGGAATGGGCCCAACGGTTAGATATGTTGACTTTCCAAGTCCAGGAAATTGGCGATGCAAATTTGCAGCCAGATGAGGAAGCCACCCTAAACACAGAACGAGATCATTTAGCCAATTATCAAAAAATCGTGACCGCGTTAGAAACGAGCCACGAAGCAATTGATGCAGAAGAAACGACTTCCGCCTTAGATCAGATTGGTGCGGCAATGACAGCTATGCAAGAAATTGCCGATTTGGATCCAGCTTATCAAGACCTAGCTGAAACGATTGCCAATGCTTATTATGGGTTACAAGACGCAACCAATGAATTGTCTGGTCAGCTTGCGAATCAAGAATTTGATGAAGGTCGGCTAGACGAAATTGAGGCACGTTTAGAAGTCATTCATCAACTGAAGCGTAAATATGGTGAATCTGTGCCGGATATTTTGAGTTATTATGACAAAATCACGGCGGAATTAAATAATATGCAAGGCGATCAAGCTGACGATGATGCCTTAGAGACGCAGTTAGCAGACGCTCAGACGCGCGTAGACAGTGCCGGACGTGCTTTAAGTGCGAAGCGGCAATCCTTAGCCGCAGACCTAGAGGTGGCCGTTCACGAGCAACTGAAGGCCTTGTATATGGATAAAGCAGTGTTTAGTGTTCATTTTGCTAAACCAGCAACGGATGAGTACTTTAGCACCGGTATTGATGTGGTTGAATTCTATATTCAGACGAACCCAGGTGAAGATCCAAAACCATTAGCAAAGACGGCTTCAGGTGGTGAACTATCACGAATGATGTTAGCTTTGAAGACAATTTTTTCAGAGACGCAAGGTGTTACCAGCATTATCTTTGATGAAGTTGACACCGGTGTTTCCGGCCGGGTTGCGCAAGCCATCGCTGAAAAAATCATGGCGATTGGTCGGCATTCACAGGTCCTATGTATTACGCATTTGCCACAGGTAGCAGCCATTGCTGATCATCAGTTCTACATTCAAAAACAGATTACTGGCAAACGAACACAGACGACGATCACTAAATTATCGGCTGATACTCGGGTAGCCGAATTGGCCCGCATGTTAGCTGGTACGACGGTGACCAAGCTTGCGACTGAACACGCATCCGAATTATTGAAATTAGCAGAAGCGCAAAGAGCGGCACAAACAAATTAAGATCGCAAAGACTGAGAGTGGGACAAAAGTCGAGAAGTAGCGAGCAAGACCTAGAACAACCTACCGGATTGGTCTTCAATCCGGTAGGTTGTTCGTCTTCTGCACAGCGAATTGACTTTTGGCGCATGTTTTCACTATTGAAGCTTAGAAAACAAAGACTGGGTCTGTGGACATGATTAATTATGTCCACAAACCCAGTCTTTGTTTTGAGTTTGAATTAAGCTACCATCATGCCGTAGCCAACGCTACGAATTTGTTCAGGTAATAGTGTGTAAGTAACACCGGACCCGTGATTTGTAATCGTCAATAAGCCTTGATCATTTCGTAATGTGCCAGTGACAGTCTCCAAGTGGCGTGCAAACGGATCGCTCGCGTTTAACATAACTGAGATAACTGTGTGGTGGCTAAGTGAGTCATTCAGCAATGAGATGATCTTATCTGCTGGCATCTGTGGATGTGTTAGTGTGTCGCCACGTTCAGCCGTGAAGAACCGACGAACTTGTTGCTTTAGCGTCAAGGTTGGCCTAATTGACAATTGTGGCCGGCGGGTAAACCGACGCTTCATTTGTGGTAGGTAAGTGTTTGGTAATAATTGGTCCATCGTAACCGCCTCCGATAATTCGTTCGTTCAATACGAACACTCGTTTGTTTAAATACAGTATACGAACACCCGTTCCGCAATGCAACCAAAACAGCTCGATTTTTGGCGTTTAATTTAATGAATGCTGTTATAGCAACGGTTAGTGCTGGTAAAGAAATTCTTAAGGTGGGCGGATGGTGACGAACGAAAGCACTTGAATTATGGGGTAATAAAGTTCAAAATAGTTGATAAATTCTTTTTTAAAGAACACAGCGAAAGGAACGAGACAGTTAATGCCGAAACGGGGAATGTTGATCGTTTTATCCGGGCCTTCAGGGGTCGGTAAAGGAACGGTGCGTAAAGCAATGTTTGATCAAGGAGGAACTGATTTTCAGTACTCCATTTCCATGACGACACGCCAACCACGCGATGGCGAGCAAAATGGACAGGATTACTTCTTTGTTAGTAAGGAAGAATTCGAACATAAGATTGCCACAGGCGGAATGTTAGAATATGCCAAGTACGTGGATAACTACTACGGTACGCCGCTGGAATACGTGCAGGACACGTTGGCCTCGGGGAAAGATGTCTTTCTTGAAATTGAGGTTAACGGTGCGATGCAAGTCCGTGAAAAGATGCCCGATGGTGTGTTCATTTTCTTGACGCCACCAGATTTAATGGCCTTGAAGCAACGTCTGATTGGCCGCGGTACAGAATCAATGGCAATTATCAACGAGCGAATTGCGCAGGCCGAAAACGAGATCAAGATGATGCGTAATTATGATTATGCAGTCGTCAATGATCAAATCAACTTAGCTGTCGAACGCATTCGCGAAATTATTCGTGCAGAACGTTTGCGGGTTCCACGGGTTTACCCAGACTATGCACAAATGTTAGAATCAAAACAGGTTGAAAACGTTAATTCAGAAAATTAGGGGCGTACACATTATGATTTTATATCCTTCAGTTGATAAATTATTACAACAGGTTGATTCACGGTACTCATTGATCATGTTGGCATCAAAGCGTGCACATGAATTGGACCAAGGCGCCCAGGAGTTATTAACTGACTATGATTCAGTTAAAACAGTCGGTAAAGCCCTCGAAGAAATCGAAGCCGGTGAAGTCACCATCGACCCAGATAACGAAGAAGACTTGGGCTCAAACCGTCCGGTAGCTAAGTAGACCGCGGAATACCTCGGGCTGATGCCGAGCAATTACCAGAGAAGTGGTCGCTCGTCGTCACAATCTAAAAGTTAAACAATGTAAAGGTTATCGACAAGCGTGTCTCGTCGATAACCTTTTTATATGTTTTGAATCGAAGATAGGCACATAAATTGGCGGCGAGCGGGTTACGTGGCAAAATTGACTTGTTAAGCGTGCGAAAAACCGCAACCATGGTTTTTTTGCCGCAATGCGCTATGCTTAAGGTGTAGCTAATCATTGAGGGAGTGAAAAACATGAGTAACGATACGAAAGCCGTTGTGTTTTTTGATTTGGATGGAACGCTGTTTGACGATGATAAACATGTTCTGCCTGAGAGTGTTGCTGCCATCAAAGAAATGCAACAAAACCATATTTTACCGGTGATTGCGACCGGTCGGAATGTTTTTGAAATTCAATATGTACTGGACGAAACAGGCATTGATTCTGTGGTGAGTGCCAATGGCTCATACGTTCAATATCAAGGTGAAGAGCTGTTTCAAGAAGCAATCGATACGGCCGTTTTAGAGGCCTTTACAGCATTTGCCAATGAACAAGGTGACCCGGTGGCCTACTATAATAACCGTGGCTTTGCGCTCACGGAATCGTCTGCAGATGTCGTTAATAACTATCAGACGCTGCGTTTAGATGTCACCATTGATCCAGAACGGTATTTGAAAGAACCGATTAACTTTATGAACGTATTTAACCGTGACAAAGAAGCATTGTACAACGAACGGTTTGCAGGTGAATTGACCTTGGTTAGAAACAATCGGGTTTGTTTAGACATTATGAAAAGTGGTGTTACCAAACGTAGTGGGCTGGAACGGTTGCTTAAGGAAGCACGTTTACAAGATGTGCCAACCTATGCATTTGGTGACCAACTGAATGACCTAGAAATGTTTGCAAGTGTAGACAATGCAATCGTGATGGGGAACGGGAACCCGAAGGATAAAGAGGTAGCCGACTTTATTACCACCAGTAATACAACTGATGGGATCGTGAATGGGTTGCGTCATTATCATTTAATCGCGAGTAAAAGATGAGAGGCATGTAAATGAAAATTGAAATTCCATTGAGTAATGGCTATCTTGGTGATCGTTATAGCAAATACGCAGCGGCAACAGAAATGTATGATGGTCGGCCGGCTATTTCGTTTCCAATGACGTTTAGTGACTTACCCAAGATGGCCAAAACGGTCGCATGGGTTTTATTCGACGATGATGCCATCCCTGTGACTGGTTTTTCTTGGATTCATTGGTTAGGCGCTAATCTATCAGTGGACGATGCTAATTTGGCTGAAGATGCCAGTCGGCATGCTGACGGCCGCTTCATTCAAGGTAAAAATAGTACTGCGGGCCGGTTGATTCACAATACTGATCCACTAACTAATCAGCATTATAATGGGCCGACACCGCCTGATAAAGATCATGAATATACATTAATGGCCTATGCTTTAGATACCACGTTAGATTTAGAGAACGGTTATTGGCTAAATGAATTTCATCGTGCAATCGAAGGACACGTGGTTGATCAAATCACGACCACGTTTATCAGCCGCGCATAATGAAGACACACTAAAAGGCACTACCGCAAACATCGTTGCAGATGTTTGCGGTAGTGCCTTTTAGATGTGCGCGTATTTACTTATCCATTTGAGCCTTGATGTTTGCTAAGGTTAATTCGTTTGTATCGCCAAATAAAACGTCGGCTTCAGCTAATTCGGAGCGTGTACCAATCCCAATGGATGTTTCACCGGCACCGTTGATGCTGGCAACGCCGGCGGCAGCATCTTCGACCCCGGCACAGTTAGCAGGATCTAATCCGAGAATTTCTGCACCACGGGTGTAGATTTCAGGATCTGGCTTACCTTCCTTAAGGGTGGCAGGGTCGACAACTTTCGTGAAGTAACTGGCTAATTGCAAATGTTCTAAGATAGTTGGGGCATTTTTAGAAGCAGAGGCTAAAGAAATTTGGTAGCCATTAGCCAATAGGTCATCTAAGAATTCTTTAATACCAGGGAAAACATCAGCAGGGGTGAGCTGTTTGATCAAAGACAAATAGTTGTCATTTTTCTTAGTTGCATAAGCGACTTTTTGTTCATCGGTGTAGTCGTTTTCCTTGCCACCGGCTTTAAGAATCATTTCCAGTGAGTCCATCCGTGAAACACCTTTGAGGCCATTGGCGAGTTCTTCGGTCCAAGTCACACCTAATTCGTCGGCTAATTGGTGCCAAGCCTGACCGTGGTATTGTGCAGTTCCAGCAATAACACCATCTAAATCAAAGATAAATCCTTTTAAATCAGCAAATTTTGTCATGTTAGTAACCCTCCAAAGGTTTAATTAGTCTGTCGTAACAGTGAGTGGCTTGTCAGGTGTAACTGTGTATGATTGATCCTGAATCTGGAGCGTCGCAGCCTGGTCAACGGTCACCGTGATATTAGTGTGTGCGATGGCAAAACCGTAAGTGACACCCTTGAACGTTTCGTGGAAAGCTAACCGTTGCCAACTTTCTGGTAGGTGTGGTTTGACCACTAATTGATCTTCAAACTCAGAGACACCACCATAGTTACGAATTTCCAGCATCAAAACTGCGCCCATAACGCCAAGGTGAATCCCTTCAGCAGTGGTTCCACCTTGAATGTCATAGTAGTCTGATCGTAATGCGGTATTGAAGAAGGCAAATGATTGGTCCATGTTGCCGTCGATCAAACTCAGTTCAGAGTAGGCAATGCGTGACAGTGTTGAACCATGCGTGGTGCGGGCGAGGTAATACTCGATGTTCTTAGTCAAATATTCGCCGGGCATCTTATAACCAAGTGTACTTAACACGTTGTTAATGGTGTTAAAGCTGAGGTTATAGTAGGCCATCAGTGCATCGGCTTGCTTGGCGACCTGATAGGAATCAGGGGATTTACCCTCAGCCTTTAGTAATCGATCAATTCGGGAAATGTTGCCGTACTTTTTCCGGTATTTGTCGAAGTCCAGCGATGGCAGTTTGAAGTAACCTTCGAACTGACCGATGACACCATCTTTGTTAATGTCCAGGGTTAAGTGACTGGCAATGTCATCAAAGCGGGTGAAGTCCTTATCGGTCAAACCAACCTGCTTGCTGACCGTTTGCCAAGTCTTGGCTGAGACGTTGGTTTTCATTTTATGCAGGACGGTAAACAGCCAGCTAACCATGATGTTCGTGTAAGCGTTGTTCGTTAGGCCTGGCTCATCACTGTTGGGATAATCTTCATGAAATTCATCTGGACCCATAACGTTACGAATATCATAACGACCAGTCGACGTGTTTTTAACGGCTTTACTGGACCAGAAATGTGCAATTTCAAGCAACATTTCTAAACCATACTGACTGAGAAATTCGGTGTCATTGGTTGTGTGTACGTACAGCCAAACATTATAGGCGATAGCTAGTGAAACATGGCGTTGCAGACGACTGTTATCCGGATCGAATTTACCGCTGTCAGGATTCAAATGAAGCAGCTGTGACTGTTCATCCCCGGTCTGTGCAGACTGCCACGGATACATGGCACCTTGATAACCCTCGGCTTGTGCATTGTCCTTAGCAGCGTTGAGTCGCCGGTAACGATACAACAGCAATTGTTTGGTCAGGTCAGGAGTGTGTAGCGTATAGAATGGGAGAATAAATAGTTCATCCCAGAATACGTGACCACGGTATGCTTCACCATGTAACCCACGGGCGCCAACAGAGGCATCTAAATGTGGGTTGCTGATAGGGGATGCAGAGACGAACATGTGGAAAATATTTACCCGGGTCAGCTTTTGTGCAGTGAGATCACCATCGATTTCAATGTCACTGTCGGACCACACATGCGTCCAGAAGGCGGCGTTGTGTGACACGATGTCGTTAAAGCCGGCATCTTCTAATTCGTTGGCGACAGCATCATTTAAATCGGTTTTTGTCTCCAACGAAGTGTTGATGGCGATGGCCTTTTCAATCACATAGGTGGTGCCAGTTTGCACCTTGAAGGAGAAGTTTTGCTCCAACACATCATCATCAACTTGTTCTTCAATGGTTGTTGTACTGGTCAACTCCTGACTGGTGAGATGCGTACCGATGGCGAAATCAACCTTGGATGTTTTCGTTTGCCCACCCAGTATGGCATCACGACCATTAACCGTCGTCTCAGTGACATCGAAGTGACGACTAGCGAAGTTTTTATAACGCTCAACGTTCTCATTGGTAACGCTTCCATCGATTCTTGAGAAGATGGTCACAGTACCTTCGAAGTTGAGGGGTGTCAGTTCATAATGAATGGCAAAACGATGCCATTCGTTCATGTCAGCGACCCGTTGTGCGCATAACTTGAGTCGATGGCCAGTTGGTAATGAAACCAACATGGTCGTGGTGAGGACACCAGTGTGTAAATCAAGTGAGCGATAAATATCATCAATGTTTTCTTGCTTAATGGTAAATGGTTCTTGGTGGTCAATACTAAATGATAGGTACTGCGCGTTTGGCAAATTGACCAAATCTTCGTTGACGACATCACGGCCATTGACCGGAGTGGTTAGCTGATTGAATAAACCGGCAACGTATAGTCCTGGATAATTATTTGCGTCTGCGTTGGCAGCTAAGTAAGCACCACGTAAGCCGTAGAAGCCATTACCAATCGTCAGCATCGCTTCTTGACCATAGTTACGTTTCGAAGCGTATTCACCGTAGTAGTCTAAATGCCACTGATTATATTGACGCTTGTTTTCGATGGCCGTTTGTAAACCGGTACGATCGGCAGTTTCTTGACTGACGACCGGCAGGTTTAACATATTTGATAAAGCTAGGCCGATGTCGATGCGTTGATGATTGACACCGATAATGGTGTCGGAGAAATCATACTCCAATGGATTTTCAATAATTGCCGCATCAAAATCGATCCCTGCGAGCTTTTCACGAATCTTTTCAAGACTTTCACCAATTGGGATGTCCGGATCGCAAACGATGGTGATCGTTTTGCGGGCATTAGTGGCGGAATTCGATATGTAGGACAGTTCAAAGGCGTCATCTAAGACGCGAACAGAGAACGTACGCATAGTGTCTTACCCCCTAAAAGTTGCAGTATTTGAAATACCTACTGTTATCGTAATTTTATTTCGCAAAGTTCTCAACCTTAATGCCTCATTATCATAAATATTTTGTTAAACAGTGATAATCAACGACTGAAAAACCGTAAGCGACCCCAGCGTTTGCACAACAAACTGCGGTAATGTCTGGTACAATTGTGAAGATGATTAACAGGGGAAATGCACTTATATTAATGTAGTTTGTTACGAAAAAAATGTGGAAAGGAAACGTAGACATGGCAAAAATTGCGCAAGTGATTGTGGATGTACCCACAATGCAAACCAACCGACCGTACAGTTATCTTGTGCCGTCTGAACTTGCAGACGCCGTGCACCCAGGGATGCGCGTTTCCGTACCCTTTGGTAAAGGCGGTCGTGAAGTTGGCGGCATGGTGATTGGCGTCGATGAACAGGCGCAGACGCTCCCGACGTTCTCGGGTAAGCTAAAGCCGTTGACCGCGCTATTGGATTTGGCCTCGGTGTTGAATCCTGAGCTGCTTGAGTTAAGTGACTGGTTAGCAACGCACACGTTTGCCTTTCGGATTTCAACGATTCAGACGATGTTGCCAGCTGCTTTAAAAACGAAAAGTCACAAATTACTGGTGGCGGATCAGTCAATTGCAGACGCACACTTGGCCGGGCTGTTTACCAATGGACAACTAGATTTCACAGCCGCAAAGCTTGCGCCAAATGAAGTCGATCAATTAGCTAAATTACAGCAAAGCGGTATTGTTCACGCGGATTATGCGGTAGAGAACCGTGCTAAAGTCAAAACGGTTACCTGGGTGCAAAGTCAGCTAACGACGGATCAAATTGTTGATGTGCGGCCAACTATCCGGGCGAATGCAACAAAGCAGCAGCAATTGCTCGATGTGTTAACAACCTGTCAAACGCCGCAACCATTAGCAAAGTTAACGGAAAACAGTGCGCTAGCCCGTGCGGATTTCTCTGCGGCGGCCAAACGCGGCTGGGTAACGTTAACGGAACGTGAATCTTATCGTGATCCATATGCGCAAAAGGATATTGCAGCGACGCGTGCGATGACATTACATGCGGACCAAGCAGCGGCAGTAGCTGCCATCACAGGTGCGATTGAATCTGCAACGCCGCAACCCTTTTTACTTGAAGGGGTCACGGGTTCAGGCAAGACCGAAGTGTATTTACAAAGCATTGCGGCCGCGTTAGCGCAAGGAAAGACCGCACTAATGTTAGTCCCCGAAATCGCGTTGACGCCGCAGATGGTCAACCGTGTTCGGGGCCGTTTTGGCAAGCAAGTGGCCGTTTTGCACAGTGGGTTGAGCGCCGGCGAAAAGTATGATGAATGGCGGCGAATTGAACGTCATGAAGCTGCTGTGGTGGTTGGCGCACGGTCGGCTGCCTTTGCACCTCTGGACAATATTGGTCTCATCGTCATGGACGAGGAACATGAAACAAGTTATAAACAAGATGATAATCCGCGTTATCATGCGCGTGACGTGCTGTTATGGCGGGCGAAGTATCATCACGCACCAGTCGTATTGGGATCGGCCACGCCATCACTTGAAAGTCGTGCGCGGGCTGAACGTGGCGTTTATCAGTCATTGCTGTTACCAGAACGTATTAATCAGCAACCATTGCCACCGGTGACGGTGATTGACATGCGTGAACAATTAAAGGCACACACGGAAAGTAACTTTTCGACGGCGCTTCTAGATGCTTTAAAGTTACGTCTGGAACGTGGCGAACAAAGTGTCTTGATGCTGAACCGACGTGGATTTTCTTCCTTTGTGATGTGTCGTGATTGTGGTTTTGTATTGAAATGCCCCAATTGTGATGTTTCGCTAGTACTGCACATGGATACGCACACCATGAAATGTCATTATTGTGGTCATGAAGAAACAATCCCAAAGATCTGTCCAAATTGTCATAGCCGTCGCATTAGCTATTACGGGTCTGGTACCGAAAAAGTCGCCGCTGAATTAACGACGTTGCTGCCTGATGTTCGTATTATCCGGATGGATGCTGACACAACGCGGCGCAAAGGTGCGTATGAAAAGTTACTGACAGATTTTGGTGAACACAAGGCTGATATTTTGTTAGGCACTCAGATGATCGCCAAGGGTCTTGATTATCCAGATGTCACATTGGTTGGTGTACTAAATGCTGATACAGCGCTTGGACTTCCTGATTTTCGGGCGAGTGAGCGAACGTTTCAACTATTAACGCAGGTCAGTGGCCGTGCTGGTCGCGCAGACAAACCGGGTGAAGTGTTTATTCAAACGTTCAATCCGGACCATTACGCGATCCAACTGGCACAAAAGCAGGATTATGAACGTTTCTTTCGAGTTGAAATGAAGATGCGCCATTTGGGAAATTATCCGCCGTATTATTACACAGCGTTGATTACTGCTAGTGCGCAGGATGAAAACGTGGCTGCACGACGGATGTTTGAACTGGCTGAGCAATTAAAAGCACAGTTATCTGATACGACGGTCATTTTGGGACCAACGCCGCGGTCGATTGCACGAATCAATAATCGTTACTACTATCAGATTGTCCTGAAGTATAAGCAGGAGCCACATCTGCAAACCGTTTTGGCAAAAGTATTAGACGATGCGCAAAAAGAACAGCGACAAGGGCTGCAAGTTGCTATTGATATGGAACCACAAAGCTTTATTTAATGAGGTGAAGGAATTTGACAAGAATTGTATTTATGGGTACCCCGCAGTTTTCAACGTCTATTTTAGAAGCATTGATTAGTCAGTACGATGTCGTGGCTGTGATGACGCAACCAGATCGTCCAGTTGGGCGCAAGCACGTATTGACACCATCGCCAGTCAAGGCAGTTGCTTTGGCGCACGATATTGAAGTATTACAACCAGAAAAAGTTAGTAAATCACCTGAAATGCAACGAGTAATTGATTTGGCACCGGATTTTATTGTTACGGCCGCCTTTGGTCAATTCTTGCCAACGAAGTTACTGAAAGCAGCGACTAAGGGTGCCATCAATGTGCACGCATCGCTGCTGCCGCTTTATCGTGGTGGTGCGCCAGTGCATTACGCCATCATGAACGGGGATGCTAAAACTGGTGTGTCCATTATGTACATGATTCGAAAGATGGATGCTGGTAACGTCATTGCCCAAGTTGAATTGCCAATTACTGGCACCGACGATGTTGGGTCGATGTTTGACAAATTGAGTGTGGCTGGGCGTGACCTTTTGATGGAGACTTTGCCAACACTGATTAACGAGACTGTTCCTGGAACGGTACAAAATGAAGCGGCCGTTACCTTTTCACCAAATATCAGTCGTGAACAAGAAGAAGTGGACTTTAACCACACCGCCAGTGAAATTGATTGGCAAGTGCGTGGTTTGCGTCCATTTCCAACAGCGTACATTGTGTTGGATGGTGTGCGGACGAAGCTATGGGATGTCACGGTATTAGCTGACCAGCAAACAGATCTTCAACCTGGACAAGTTGTCGCACGGACGAAACATGCGCTGGATTTAGCTGCTGGACAAGGTACCGTGATTCGCATTAACCGGTTGCAACCGGCTGGGCATCCGCAAATGACGATTACTGACTTTTTAAATGGCGCCAGTGACCACTTTACGACCGGTGAAGCGGTGGTGACCCTGAAATTTGGAGCATATTAAGATGACGGAAACGAAACCAACTGAGAAGACACCAATTACGAATCCACGGTTACTGGCGCTAGACGTCCTAACGACCGTGAGTGAAGGTGGGTATTCAAATTTAGCATTGAATGGTGCTATTAATGATTCGGCGCTGAGTCAACGCGACGCTGCTTTATGTACGGAGATTGTTTATGGTGTGTTGCAACATCAGCTTTTACTTGATTTTTGGTTACGACCGCATTTAAAACGACCAGACCGGGTAAAGCCATGGGTTAAAACGTTGCTTCAAACGGCTGTCTATCAAATGGAATTTTTGGATAAGGTACCAACGCGTGCCATCTTTGATGAAACCATTAACATTGCCAAGGAACGAGGACACGAAGGGATTCGTCGCTTTGTGACCGCTATTTTACATACGTTGCAACGTGAAGGTGTCGCAGACGTTGCGACGGTAAAGGATCCGTTGACTCGCCAAAGTATTAAATATAGTGTGCCAATGCCTTGGATTCAACGTTTGCGTAAAGAAGTGGGCGACGACAAGACCCACACGATCTTAGAAAGTATCAATCGACCGGCAGCACAATCTGTACGTGTTAACCCAGCAGCGGGCGAACGCGACACGATTTTAGCGCAGTTAGCAGCTGATGGATTGAAATGGTCTGATAGTGAGGTTGCCGGTGACGGGTTGCGGATCACCGCTGGCCATCCTGCTAGCTCGTCTGCATTTAAGCAAGGATTGATTACGATTCAAGATGAAAGTGCAATGCTACCGGTTGAAGCACTACAGGTGAGTGGCGGCATGCAGGTGCTTGATGCTTGTGCGGCACCTGGTGGGAAAACGACGCAGTTAGCAGCACAATTGGATGCTGATGCAGGAGGCTTAGTCACTGCGCTGGATTTGCATGAACACAAAATCGGCTTGATTAACATGAATGCCAAGCGTCTTCATGTAGCTAATCGCATTGCTGCCGAGCAAATGGACGCGCGCAAAGTGGACACGCATTTTGCCGCCGAATCATTCGACCGTGTTTTAGTTGATGCCCCTTGTTCTGGGCTAGGTTTACTGCGAAGAAAGCCGGAAATTCGTTATGCAAAAACGTTGGCAGACAGCGCGCAACTGCAAGAAATTCAGCTTTCAATCTTGGCGTCGGTCGCACCGACCGTTAAGAAAAACGGTATACTTGTTTACAGTACCTGCACCATTTTGAATCAGGAAAATGCCGATGTGGCAACAGCCTTCATTGAACAGCATCCTGATTTTGAAGCAATCAAAGTGCAGACGACGCGTAATTTAAAACCAGAACGGACAACACCGTGGTTGACGATTTATCCTGATGATTATGACTCTGATGGTTTCTTCATCAGTGCCTTTCGACGGAAAGAGACGACCATGAATTAGGTGTGACGGTGATTAAACAATGCAAGTAGCTTATTTATCGGACGTTGGTAAACAACGTGAGGATAATCAAGATTATGTAGGGACGTTTACGAATCAAGCCGGGCTAAATTTTGCCATTGTGGCTGATGGTATCGGTGGTCATCAAGGTGGGGACGTTGCGGCAACAATGGCGGTTTCTCATATTGGAACACGTTTTGAAGACACGGCCTTTACCGATCCTGCAACGGCGGCTAAATGGCTTTCGAGTGAAGCGCAACAAGAAAATGACACGATCATCGAAAAAGCACACCAGTATCGCGATTTAGGCGGTATGGGGACCACTATTGTGGCAGCAATCACGTTTGATGAACAATTTTTATTGGCCAATATCGGCGATTCACGTGGCTATGTCTTACGAGCTGACCAATTATCCCAATTGACTGAGGATCATTCGTTGGTCAATGAGTTAGTGAAAATGGGTGAAATCAGTGCTGCTGATGCGCGCAAACATCCCAAGAAGAACATCATTACGCGTACTTTGGGCATCAATGATGAGGCTGATATCGACATCAATTTGTACCATGCGGTCCCAGGTGATTTAGTCATGCTGTGTTCTGATGGTTTGACTAACATGGTGACTGATGCGCAGATTCAAATGGTGTTAAAAGGCACTGCTGATTTACAGACAAAGTGCCAGCAGTTGATTGATCTTGCCAATGATGGCGGCGGTTTAGACAATATCACAGTGCTCCTCATGGCAGCAGATCGTGGGGTGACTGCGCCATGAAGCCAAACTACATGTTAGCAGGTCGTTACCAGATCAAACGCCCACTCGGTGAAGGTGGCATGGCGGATGTGTATTTGGCACATGACTTGATTTTAGACCGTGATGTGTCGGTGAAATTGTTACGTCTTGATCTACGGGATGATCCTGCCACTGTCCGTCGTTTTCAACGAGAGGCGATGGCAGCAAGTGAATTAGTGTCACCACACATTGTCAGCGTTTATGACGTTGGCGAAGAACACGGAATGCAGTATCTCGTCATGGAATATGTGGCGGGGATGGATCTAAAAGCGTACCTAAAAAAACACGTACCGCTGAGTTATCCAACCGTTATTGATCTGATGACACAAATTTTAGAAGCAGTGAGTGTCGCACACGACCATGGGATTATTCATCGTGATTTGAAACCACAAAATGTGCTAGTCGGTGAAAATGGTCAGCTGAAGATCTCTGATTTTGGAATTTCGGTGATCAGTAATGAATCATCCATGACGCAAACCAACACTGTGTTAGGTTCCGTGCATTACTTATCGCCGGAACAGGCACGTGGTGGGATGGCTACCCGGCAAAGTGACATTTATTCCTTAGGGATCATTTTGTATGAATTGTTGGCCGGCAAAGTGCCTTTCGACGGTGAAACAGCCGTCTCTGTTGCGTTAAAGCATTCACAAAGCCAAATGCCATCGGTGCGTGATGAAGATCCTGCAATTGCGCAACCATTGGAAAATGTCATTTTAAGGGCCACTGCGAAGGATCCAAATGATCGTTATCCGTCAGCAGCCGCGATGGCTGCTGATTTAGCAACGGCTTTAGCACCAGAGCGGCGAGGTGAAGCAAAATTTTCGCCGGCTGAATTGGATGAGGATGCCACCAAGGTTATTCCCGTTGCAGATGTCCGTAATGCCGCTCGGAGTCTTTCAAAGGATCAAACTGGGCGCATCCAGCCAACAGAAAAGTCCAGCACGCCAATTAAGAAGCGGCGTGTTAAAGGACGCCCTTTGTTTTGGGTAATCCTGGCAGTGTTACTAATTGCCGGTGGTTTGGCTGCATGGCTATTACCGCAGCGTGAACACGTTCCAAATGTGTCCGGTATGACACTGACGCGTGCTGAACGAGTCCTTAAACAGAATCAATTAAGAGCAGGCAAACAAACCAAGAAAACCAGTGAGACGTTTACAGCCGGGCGTGTGATTAAATCAAGCCCAGCTGCTGGCCAACGAATGCGGCGTAATGCGGCAGTGGCATTAGTGATCAGTTCTGGCCGACCAAAGATCAGCGTGGATGACTACACTGGTTCATCATATAAGTCGGCGCGTAAGCAGTTGCTTAAACTGGGATTACGTGTGAAAGAGGTTCAGGAATTTTCATCAGATGCCACAAAGGGCGTGGTGATCGATCAAGATGTACTTCCAGGTGATGCGGTGTATAAACGCGCATTCGTCACGTTGACCGTTAGTGCTGGTCCAAAAATGGCGGGGGCTGCCCAACAGGTTAAAATGGCGGATTTTATCGGTAAATCGCAGGCAGACGTGCAACACTGGGCTGAACAGCACAATGTTGCCGTTAGTTTTAGCGATGAACTGTCGGCAACCGTTAAGCAGGGTAAGATCATTCGCCAAGCGCCCGCCAAAGGAAGCTTAATGAGTGAGGGCCAAACATTTGCGGCTGTGGTATCCGCTGGCAAACCGTTACGAAGCTTTCACGTAAATTTGGCGATTCCATATCATCAGAATCGTAAGGACACTAAAAATGATGTGAAGATTTACATTGCCGACCGAGATAAGAACTTTGATAGTGTGTATCAGCATTTACAAATCGGTGAAGATACAACGGTTTCACTGCCATTTACGATTACAAGTGGTAAAAGTGGCCGTTATAAAGTTGTGTCTGACGGCAAAGTAATTCTGACAGATAACCATGTAACAGGAAATTAGGAGGTGAGGTATGGAAGGGCAAATTCATCAGTTGCTAGCTGGCTTTTATGATGTACAAACGGCAGACGGCAAACTGTACCGGACGCGTGCACGTGGGAATTTTCGTAAGCGAAACATCAGCCCAATGGTTGGAGATTTTGTAACGTTTAGCGCTGAAGAAGGTTCTGACGGCTACATTCTAAGTATTGAGGATCGACGTAATGCGCTGGTGCGGCCACCAGTTACAAATGTGGATCAAGCAGTTGTTGTCACGGCTGTTACCGAGCCAAGTTTTTCTGCCAATCTGCTCGATCGTCAATTAGTAGCCTTAGAGACACAGGGGATTACACCCATCATTTACTTTACAAAAACTGACTTGATCAATGCTGACAGCTTCGCTAAGTTAGTTCCCATCGCTGAGGGTTATCGCAAGATTGGCTATCCGGTTTTTTTAACCAAAGATGCTTTCGGACAAAAAATCTTATCAGAACTGCTAGCGATGTTTGCTGACCGCTTGACGGTCTTTATGGGTCAAACTGGGGCGGGGAAATCAACGCTCCTCAATCACTTGGCGCCGGGGCTTGATTTGGCTACGGGAGAAATTTCTCAGGTACTGAATCGTGGGAAACATACGACTCGTAAAGTTGGGTTACTGGCTGTCGGCGGTGGTTTAGTTGCTGACACGCCAGGATTTTCATCCTATGAAGACTTTACGATGGATGTGCGTGAACTGGGACAGTATTTCCCTGAACTAGCACAATTGTCGGCTGATTGTCGGTTCCGAGGATGTCAGCACATCAACGAACCTGGGTGTGCGGTGAAAACGGCTTTAGAAAACAATGAAATTATGGCAAGTCGGTATAATGATTATTTGCAATTTCACCAGTTGATTGCAGACCAGAAACCACGGTATGATAAAAACAAAAAATAAGTAACAATTCGGAGGAGAATTTTATGATTAAGGTAGCCCCATCAATTTTAAGTGCAAACTTTGTGAACTTTGAACGCGACATCAAGATGGTTGAAAAAAGTGGTGCTGATTTATTGCACGTTGATGTAATGGATGGTCAGTTCGTACCAAACATGTCGTTTGGCTGGACCACATTGGCAGCCATTCGTCCAATTACGAACCTCTTTTTAGATGTTCACTTAATGGTTCAAAATCCTGAACGCTACATCGACCAATTTGCCAAGGCTGGTGCTGATTTGATTGGTGTTCATGTTGAAGCAACACAACACATTCACCGTGCCTTACAAATGATTCGTAACGCCGGCGTAAAAGCTGAAGTTGTTATTAACCCAGGAACACCTGTTAGCCAGATCGAACCACTATTACCATTTGTGGACCAAGTATTGGTCATGACCGTTAACCCTGGTTTTGGTGGTCAAAAATTTCTGCCTGAAATGATCAGCAAGATTCAAGCATTGACTGATTTGAAGAAGGCCAATGACTACGACTTCGAAATTGAAATCGATGGTGGTGTCAACGACAAGACGGTTGTCGATTGCTACAAGGCCGGCGCAACTGTGGCCGTTGCTGGTTCCTTTGTTTATGGTGCAGAGAATCCTGCCGCAGCCATTGAATCAATGCATAACGCAACTCGGTAATTTGTCATGCAAACTAACAAACGGCGGCATGTTGAACGGTTAAACATTCTCGTTGGCGGACCAGTCCGTGACTATCCGGCACAACTGGATACTGGCCAAATTGATGGTCCTTGGATTGGTGTGGATCGAGGCGCGATTCGCTTGTTAGCACGGGGAATTACCCCTGAAATTGCGTTGGGGGATTTTGATTCCTCGAAAGCAGCTGAATTTATTGAAGTCAAAAGAGCAGTTGCTGATGTTCGTCAAGTTGGTTCGATTAAGGATGAGACAGATACCCAATTGGGCGTGACCGTTGCAATGACGGATTACGATGCCGATGAAATTGTCGTGTATGGTGCGACAGGCGGCCGTTTGGATCATTTGTTAGCTAACTTATTTCTACCACTAGAGTCACGTTTTAAGACGGTTGTAGAGCGATTGGTGATGGTAGACAGGCAGAATACGATTCGTTGGTATTTGCCCGGACAACACGCGCTTAAAAAAGAGGCTGATAAACAGTATTTGGCCTTCGTGACTTTTGGTAAGGTGACAGCCTTAACGTTGCCGGATGAACGTTATCATCTAGATCATGCAAACTTTGAGCAACCAATTTCATTTGCCAGTAACGAATTTGTTGGTGACAAGGCATCGTTTTCATTCGTGGATGGTATCATTGCGGTGATTCAAAGCGCTGATCTACCGGATAATCGTGCTGAACGCTATGATTTAAACGAGCATAGCTGATAGAGTAGAAGAGATGTGCTTAGTTGAAACTGTTTATGATCAGAGAAAGATTGAGTCATTAAAAAAGACGTTGTTGCAAACTGCTCACATGAGCTGATTTGCGGCAACGTCTTTTTTTGTGGCAACTATGTTTGTGAGTTTTAGGAGACAAATCGCAGAAGGCAACGAAACATTATTTTGGGGCAAGAAAAAACGCCAATCAATAATGATTGACGTTAACGTATTTAAAAATTAAACACGCGTCACTTTTCCTGATTTTAACGTCCGGGCAGAAACCCAAACACGCTTAGGCTTGCCATCAACTAAGATACGAACCTTTTGCAGGTTAGCTTTCCAGCTGCGACGGCTGCTGTTAAGGGCGTGGGAGCGGGTGTTACCGAAGTGTGTCCGCTTGCCAGTAATAAAATCTTTAGCCATTGCTCATCCCTCCTTATCGGATTTCCAAAGGGAACCTCTTTTTTCTCACCTGAATAACTTACCATAGGAACCAAATGAATGCAATATTAATTTGCCAAGGAAAACTACTTGACACTTGCAAAGGCTGTACCCATGAGGATTGAACGCGTAGAAACAGACATTTGCCTTTTTTACACGATGGTTTTATGATAGCATGATTGAAGATTGCATTGCGTACTTTTACGTAAATTGACTGATTAAGTTGAGGAGGCCTCTTCATGGCTGTGAAAATCAAAACGCAATACGGCACGATCGATATCAATAATGATGTCATTGCGACCGTTGTTGGCGGTGCTGCTACAGATAACTACGGTGTTGTCGGTATGGCATCAAAGAACCAGCTTCGTGATAATGTAAATGAAATTTTGCGCCGGGACAACTATGCCCGCGGTGTTGTGGTTCGTCAAGAAGATAACGGTGTCGCAATTGATGTGTACATTGTTGTTGGATATGGCACTAAGATCTCTGAAGTATCAAAGAACGTTCAACAAAAAGTTCGTTATAACTTAGATAGTATGCTTGGCATCGCCGCTAATTCGGTCAACGTGACCGTTCAGGGTGTGCGCGTTTTGGCAGACTAAGAAACTTCTTGTCGCGAAGTGGGGGAAATAGAATTGGAAGCAACATTAACAACCATTACCAACCTTGAATTCGGCAAGATGGTCCAAGCGGCCGCCAAACGGTTAACTAGCCAGGCAGAATTCATTAACTCTTTAAACGTTTTTCCGGTTCCTGATGGTGATACCGGTACGAATATCTCACTGGCTTTTGCGAGTGGGGCAAAGTATGAACGTGAAGTAACATCAACGTCGGTCAGCGATTTGGCCGGCGCGTTAGCTAAAGGATTATTAATGGGTGCCCGTGGTAACTCGGGGGTTATTACCTCACAGATTTTCCGGGGCTTTGCCAAGAGCGTTGAAGGTAAGGAAACGTTAAGCGCCAAAGACTTTGCTGAAGCGTTGGCCGCCAGTGCGCAAACAGCCTATAAAGCTGTGATGAAGCCTACTGAAGGGACTATCTTGACGGTTATCCGTGAAGCTGCTAAAGCAGGTCGTGATCAAGCGGCAACTACTGACGACGTCGCAGAAGTGATGGATGCTGTTTATGAAGCATCTAAAAAGGCTTTGGCTTCTACACCAGATTTGTTGCCTGTTTTAAAGCAGGTTGGTGTCGTTGATTCTGGTGGTCAAGGATTGGTTTTCATTTTCCAAGCGTTTGATGAAGTCTTAACTGGTAAGATTGCCGACGAAGATGCCGGTGAACCAGATGACGCACAAATGGACGAAATGATTAATGCAGAACATCACAGAAGTGTCCAAGGCGAG
The DNA here is from genome assembly GCF_001437435.1 of Furfurilactobacillus siliginis. Taxonomy (GTDB): domain Bacteria; phylum Bacillota; class Bacilli; order Lactobacillales; family Lactobacillaceae; genus Furfurilactobacillus; species Furfurilactobacillus siliginis. The sequence goes on from NZ_JQCB01000002.1 coordinate 72,444, forward strand.
TTAGACCCAAGTGACATTAAGTATGGTTACTGTACAGAAATCATGGTCCGCATCGGCGGTGGACAACAAGTTGACCGTAAGTTTGACTACGATGAATTCTATCAATATTTAGCTGGCTTAGGTGATTCTTTGTTGGTTATCAATGATGATGAAATCGTCAAAGTCCATGTTCATACAGAACATCCTGGGGATGTGATGACCTGGGGACAACACTTTGGTGATTTGATCAAAGTGAAAGTCGACAACATGCGTCACCAGCAAGAAGAAATCATGGAAAAAGATGATCAACCTGCTGCTGTACCAACACCTGTTGCTGAACCAATTGCTGCACCAGACACAGCTGTGATTTCAATCTCAGCTGGTGATGGCGTCGCTGACTTATTTAAGAGTCTTGGTGTAACCCACGTAATTAATGGTGGACAGACGATGAATCCTAGTACGGAAGACATCGCTAACGCTATTAAAGAGAGTGGCGCAAAGAAAGCCATTGTTTTACCAAATAACGGTAATATCTTTATGGCTGCCGACCAAGCTGCTGAGGTCGCTGGTGTACCAACAGTGATTGTTCATAGCCGGTCAATTTCACAAGGGATGACTGCTTTGCTAGCTTATAATCCTGATTTTGAGTTGGCTGAAAACCAGCAGGCAATGGAAGATAACTTGGGTACTGTCAAAAGTGGTCAAGTGACGCATGCAATCCGTGATACGACGCTTGATGGCATCGATATCAAAAACGGTGAATACATGGGGATCGTTGATGGCGACATCAAGGTCACTGATCCTGAATTATTGGGTGCTGCTACCAAGATGGTGCAAAGCATGCTCGATGATGACAGTGAAATTGTGACTGTTATTTTTGGCGCAGACGCCACCAAGGAAGATGCCGACGCATTGGAAAATACCATCATGGAAATTGACGACGAGTTAGAAGTTGAGATTCATGAAGGTGACCAGCCGGTTTATCCATTTATCGTTTCAGTAGAATAATCAGAAGACAGCAAGGGGTCTATGGACATAATTCGTTATGTTCATAGACTCTTTTTGATTTGCGATTTTAAATAGCGAAGATACGGTTCAAACGGCAGCTTTTTGTACAGCCGATAAATACTGGGCAGGTCGAAGCAAAATTGGGCAGTCTTTTTTAGTCTTGCGTACAGGCACTTGACTGTTGAGTCGTTCTCAACGCGTGGTCATTTTACGTGGTCTTTGCTAAACTGGGTGGTAATGAATTTATTTATGTAAGGGTGGTGAAAACATGACCGTTCCAATGAAATCAGTGGAAGATCCTGTGACCGCGTTAGAGGGTGTCGGGCCACAGCGCGCAGATGCGCTCAAATCTTTAGGCATCGTGTCCATTAGTGACCTGTTGACGTATTTTCCGTTTCGTTATGAAGATTTAGCGGAGCGTGAGTTGGCCACTGTGACAGAAGGTGAAAAAGTTACCTTGAAAGGCACGGTTGCAACAGAGCCGACGGTGGTCCGGTTTGGACGTAAGAAGAGTCGGCTGAACTTCCGTTTGTTGATTGGACATGACGTTGTTGGCGTGACTTTTTTTAACCAGCCTTGGTTAAGCAGCCAGTTAACGTCTGGGCAAGACATTGCGGTTTATGGCAAATGGGATGCAGTCCACAAAAGTTTATCTGGTATGAAGGTAATTAGTAGTGCCAACGGAGCTGCCTCAGGCGCGATTTACACGGTGAATAAACGGGTGCGGCAAACAGCCATTGCCCAACTTGTGCACCAAGCATATGACGCTTATCAGGATGTTATATACACAGTCTTACCGGAACCACTCATTAAAAAGTATCGATTGTTAGATCGTAAGACAATGATTCATGATCTGCATTTTCCAAATGATCCGGAAGCTGCAAAATTGGCGCGGCGCACGGCGACCTTTGAGGAGTTCTTTTTATTTGAGCTGCGGATGCAGATGATGAAGGTTAAAGACCATCAGGCCGCTGGCATTGAAATCGATTATGATAATGAAAAAATTAAAGCGTTCATCAAATCACTACCGTTTGAGTTAACACATGCCCAAAAGAAAGTTGTTAATGAAATTTGTGGCGATTTAAAACGTCCCCTGCACATGAATCGTTTACTGCAAGGAGACGTTGGCTCTGGTAAAACCATCGTCGCAGCAATTGTGTTGTACGCAGCGATCACCGCTGGTTATCAAACTGCATTGATGGCGCCAACCGAAATTTTGGCAGAACAGCATGCTAAGAACCTTGCGACTGTCTTTGCCGATGTGCCAGTCAACATCGTGTTACTAACCGGTGCCATGAAAGCTAAGGCACGCCGCGAAGCACTGAAACACATTGAAAATGGTGATGTCGATTTAATCATCGGCACGCATGCCTTGATTTCAGAGGACGTTCATTATCGTAAATTGGGCTTTGCTATCATTGACGAACAGCACCGCTTTGGGGTTGGTCAAAGACAGGCTTTAAGAGAAAAAGGGCAACATCCTGATATCTTAGCGATGACCGCGACCCCAATTCCCCGAACACTACAAATCACCGCCTATGGTGAAATGGATGTGTCAATTATTGATGAACTACCAGCTGGGCGAAAGCCAATTACAACACGCTGGGTGCATAGTAATCAGACCGAGGCTGCGATGGACTTTATTCGCCAACAGCTAAGTCATCATCAGCAAGCATATGTGGTAACGCCTCTGATTGAGGAGTCAGAAGCGTTAGATGTTAAAAATGCGGAAGCTATCTATGATCATTTAAGCGAAAACTTTGCACCAGATTATAAGGTGGGTCTGTTGCATGGTCGTTTGAAAAATGAAGAAAAAGACGCTGTGATGACTGCCTTTAAAGCTGGCGACTATGATGTGCTGGTATCGACCACGGTTATTGAAGTAGGGGTTGATGTCCCGAATGCAACTGTCATGTTGATTTTTGATGCAGATCGTTTCGGATTAGCACAGCTGCATCAGCTTCGGGGGCGTGTTGGCCGGGGGGAAGTTGCCTCGACGTGTATTTTGATTGCTGACCCCAAAACGCAAGACGGAATTGCACGAATGGAAGTCATGACCGACACAACAGACGGTTTTCTTTTGGCTCAAAAAGATTTAGAATTACGTGGTTCCGGAGATTTATTAGGGACTAAGCAATCCGGGGTACCAGAGTTTAAAGTTGGTGATCCGGTGGCACAGTTGAATATCCTGCAAGTGGCGCAGCAAGAGGCCATTGCTCTCGTAGATCAACCAAGCTGGCAAACGCAGCCGGCCAATCGTGAACTGGCTGGGTACGAACAACATTTATTAAAACAACACTCAACGTTAGATTAAGGAAGGTCACACCGTGAAAATTGCTGTAGATGCGATGGGCGGCGACAATGCCCCTGAAGAAATTGTTAAAGGAATCGAATTAGCACGGGATGCATATCCAGATATGGAATTTCAATTGTACGGACCAAAGGAACGCATCCAAGCACTAGTTACAAATGAGGAACGAATTGAAATCGTTCATGCGGCTTCAGTCATTGCGATGGAAGATGAACCGGTTCGGGCCGTGCGGTCAAAAAAGGACTCATCGATTGTACTAGCAGCGACGGCTGTCAAAGAAGGTCGCGCGGATGCCTTTTTCTCAGCTGGTAACACAGGGGCTGTCCTAGCAGCGGGTTTATTTATTATTGGTCGAATCAAAGGAATCGATCGTCCGGGACTGACCACCACGTTACCTGTTGTTACTGGGGATGCGACTGGCAGTTTCACAATGCTGGACGTTGGTGCCAATGCGGATTATAAATTGACTAACCTGGAGCAATTTGCGGTGCTCGGTAACTTTTATGGGCAAACCGTCATGGGTATCGAAAAGCCTAAAGTTGGTTTACTGAATAACGGGACCGAAGCCGATAAAGGTGACAAGGTTCACCGGGCTGCGTTTGAACAACTGAGTTCAATGGAAAATATTAATTTTATCGGTAACGTCGAATCACGTGAACTGTTAAATGGTGCAGCAGACGTGGTTGTAACTGACGGTTTTACTGGTAATGCAACGTTGAAAGCCATTGAAGGAACTGCTTTATCGATGCTATCTTTGATTCGTTCAAAAATCATGGCGTCAACGAAGGCGAAGATGGGTTATGTTTTGAGTCGCAATGCCTTTCATGAAGTTGGTCAAGTGATGGATTACTCGAAACATGGTGGTGCTGTGTTATTAGGATTAAAGGGCGCCGTTGTGAAAACACATGGGTCTGCAAAGGCTGAAACCGTTCGTAACACGATGGGGCAAATTCATCAGATTGTTGCTAGTGGCTTAATTGCGAAAACAGTGGCTTATTTCGAAGATGCCAAAGCGACGACAACTGACGCTGAAAAGTAGCGGTAGCACTAGACAAGTAACCGTGAAAACGATAGACTAAAAAACTGTAAAACACTTTCCAGAAACTAGGGTAGACATGACTAAACAAGAAATTTTTGACAAAATTGGTTCGATTATTGAAGACCGGTTTGAAGTTGAACATGATAAGGTCACCAATGATCTTAACTTTCGGACAGATCTGGACGCTGACTCCATTGATTTCGTTGAATTCATTATGGAATTAGAAGATACGTTTGGTGCCGAAATTTCCGACGATGATGCGGAGAAGTTAAACACCATCGGCCAAGTGGTCGATTATGTGTATGACCATCAGGAAACAGCTGAATAGGTTAACGCCACGCGAGTCAAAGGTCGGGAAGTATCATTTTCTAACGTCGCTGGTCGAGGTACTGAACCTAGTGCACTTGGCAGCTGTTAGGACGTGAGCCGGCTTTTGGCTCGTTTTTAGACAAGTTACCCCCACGATACAGAGCCAAAGACAGAGGAGAAAAAGCGTGATACCAGGAATACAAAAGGAATTAGCAGATCGGTTTGACATTCATTTTAGTAACCCAGCTTTATTGGATGAAGCCTTCACCCAGGCCAGCTATGTGAATGAACATCCACGTGAAGACTTGAAGTTTTATGAACGTATTGAATTTTTAGGGGATGCCGTTTTACAACTGACGGTTTCTGAATATATTTACAAACGTTATCCAGAAATGCCACAAGGTAAGTTGACACGGCTTCGTGCTGCGATGGTGCAGGAAGCCAGCTTTGCAAAATTTGCACTGGAATGTCACTTTGACCAGTACATTCGTCTTGGTAAAGGCGAAGAAAAAGAGGGTGCACGGCACCGGGCGTCATTACTTTGTGATATTTTTGAATCTTTTGTTGGCGCATTATATCTGGATAAAGGCAAAGACGCGGTTGTTGCCTTTATTACCACAGTGATTTTTCCCAAGCTGGATGCCGGTTGGTTTGACCACGCCATAGATTACAAGACGGCGTTACAAGAATGGTTACAACGCGATGGTGATGTACTGATTGATTATGAGTTAGCTCATGAGGATGGTCCTGAAAACGACCGCAGCTTTACCATGACGGTTGCAGCTGATGGCACCATTGTTGGTCAAGGGACCGGGAAATCTAAAAAAAGTGCGGAACAAGCGGCCGCATTAAAAGCGTTGAACGAACTGCGGGGACAGCAAGAAACCTTGATTACCCATGGTAAGGATTAACGTAAATTAACGGATGGCGATTGAATGAAACTAAAGACTTTGGAAATCAGCGGCTTTAAATCGTTTGCTGACAAAACAAAAATTGAGTTTATGTCTGGGTTGACTGGTATCGTTGGTCCTAACGGGAGTGGTAAGAGTAACATTATCGAAGCCATTCGCTGGGTTTTAGGCGAACAATCTGCCAAGGACCTGCGTGGTACCAAAATGACTGATGTGATTTTCGCTGGTTCAGCAAATCGCAAGCCACTCAACCGGGCAGAAGTCTCCATTACATTTGACAATGCGGATCACTACCTCAAAAGCGATTTTTCTGAGGTAAAGGTGACCCGCCGTTTGTTTAGAAACGGTGAATCTGGCTATTTGGTGAACGGTCAAGATTGTCGCCTGCGAGATATTTTAGAGCTGTTTATGGATACCGGACTTGGGCGTGAGTCATTTTCCATCATTAGTCAAGGTCGTGTTGAAGCAATTTTCAACAGCAAACCGGAAGACCGGCGCAGCATTATTGAAGAGGTTGCCGGTGTTTATAAATATAAGCAGAATAAAGATAAGGCTCAAAAAGAACTCGGTAATACGCGTGAATATCTGAATCGGGTCAACGACATCATCGCCGAGCTTGAAGGCCAGATGGAACCATTAGCGGAACAAAGCGCGTTAGCAAAGGATTATGTTGATCAAAAGGAACGCTATGATCAATTGGAGCAGGCGCGATTGGTTATTGAAATTACTGATAATCAAGCGGCTAAGCAAGTAACTGACAAGAAAATTGCAGATTCAAAGGCGCTTGTGACACGCTATGAAACAGATGTCGCAGAGCAAACGCAACATGTGACACAACTTAAAGCGCGACGTGAAGCGTTGACGGTGCAAAAGGATGATTTACAGGCACAATTGCTGAAGTTGACCGAGGAAACAACGGCGCTATCTGGAAAGCAAGAAACAGACGCGACCCGTTCTGCCTTTCAAAAGCAGCAGCAGACTGAATTAACAGCTCGTTTAGAGACTGTTAACCAGACACTTGAAAGTAGCCAGGCGGCGCTGGCGGCAGCGCTGGCGGCGCAAAGTAAGCAGCAACAGGCTGTTGATGATGCGACAGCGGTGGTTGCTGGTTTAACTAGTGGCAACAGTAAAGCGCAACAACAACGATTAAATCAGCAGCTACAGCAGTTACAAGATGACTATGTTGATCAAATGCAGGCATTAACAACCTTGCATAATGAGCAACATTTTTTGGCGCAAACACATGAACGAGATGATCAACAGCAAGCGCGCGTGGGTGGACAACTGACAAAGCTACTAGCAGATGTTGAAACAGTGACCCAAAAACGGGACGCCGCGCAGGCTGTTCTAGATGAACAGCTGGCTAAGCAGCAGACTTGCCACGCGCAATTTGAGGCTGCCGGAGATGATTATCATAAACTCACCGCAGCCTTTGAAACTGCCCAAAAGAACTGGTATAACGCACTAACGGTTATGCAGCGCGCAAAAGCTCGAGCAGATAGTTTAGCTGCAACCAATGATGAACATGCGAGTTTTTACCAAGGCGTACGGGCCATTTTAAAGGTGCGCAGCCAATTCCCTGGTGTAGTGGGTCCAGTTGCCGACTTAGTAACGGTGCCAGCCGATTTGACTAAGGCAATCGAAACAGCTTTAGGTGCCCAACTGCAACAATTAGTTGTGACTGATGAAAATACTGCTCGAGACGCTGTTCAGTACCTAACGAAAAATCGCGCCGGACGGGCCACTTTTTTACCTCAAACAACGATTCACGGGCATCGGCTGAGCGATATGCAAATCAAACCATTGCAAGGCCAACCCGGATTTGTGGGTGTTGCAAGCGACTTGGTTAGTTTTAAGCCTGAGCTACAAAGTATCGTTGACCATTTATTAGGTACCACTGTTATCGCGACAACGTTAGACGCCGCACTGCAGTTAGCTAAAATAGGTGGTCACCGTTTTCGAATTGTGACGCAAGATGGTCAAATCATGAACGCCAGTGGGTCAATTACTGGTGGTGCAAATAAACACACAACGGCCGGCGTGTTAAGTCAGCGAGCTGAGTTAACGAAACTAACGCAGGACATTAGCACCATGCAAACGGCCTTGTCGGACCAAGAAAAACAAGTGAGCCATTTACAAGAACAGGTCGATACTGCCGCAGCTTCAGGTGCGAAACTGCGTGATCAAAAGGATCAAATCGATGCAACGGTTCAAAGTGCGCGTGGACAACTCACATTGGTTGTTGAACAACTTACAGTTGCAACGCGGCGAATGCAGGCCATCAAGCTGGAACAACAGCAAGGGGTGCAAGACGACGCGGATTATCAAACACAAATTGAAACGACGGCAAAGCAAGTAATAGAAACTGAGGCTGCCCTAACGCAAATTAAGGAAAAGCGTAGTGCGTTACAAGCGGATTTAAACAGTTTAACGGCTGATATGACGACACAAACTGAACTGCTGCAAACAAAGCAACAATGGCTAGCTGGTGCGAAGGCAAGCCTAAAAGCGCAAGTCAGTGATTGTCAACGATTACAGCAGACGGTCGCCAAAACGACGGCTGAAGTGGCTGATCTACGCCACCAGTTAGACACGTTAACCAATGCCAAGAAAGTTGCTAATGAGCAGAATTTGGCCGAACAGTTGGCCAAAGCAACGGCTGCAACCACAGAGGTTCAGCAACAACTGTCACAGACAACTAAAGAGTTGACAGGTTTAGCACAAATGTTGGCTGATGGTGAAGCTGCGTTAACACGTGCACAAGAATTACAACGAGTTGCGTTAAGTGATATGAATGCATTAAGTGCAACACAGTCACGGTTAGCAACGTTGCTGGACAATGATTTAAACGTGTTAGCAGAGGCGCACCACTTGACGTTGGCAGCCGCGAAGGCGCAGTTGGACGATGCTTTACCAATTGCTGAAATTAAGCGTCAGTTGAAGTTACTGAAACGTGGTTTAGACGAAATTGGTGATGTTAACGTCGGCGCGATTGAAGAATATCAACGCGTTTCTGAACGTTATGACTTCTTGGCGCGTCAGCAAAGTGATTTGTTGACCAGTCAGGAACAACTGCAAGAAACGATGTCTGAAATGGATACTGAGGTAGAGACCCGCTTCAAGACAGCATTTGACGAAGTTGCCGACGCCTTCAGCGAAATCTTCGGGCAAATGTTTGGTGGTGGGAAAGCGCAACTTGTGTTGACGGACCCGGTACATTTATTGACGACTGGAATTGACATTATGGCACAACCGCCTGGTAAGAAATTTCAGCGGATGAGTTTATTATCCGGTGGAGAACGGGCGCTGACTGCAATCACCTTGTTATTTGCAATTTTAGCTGTGCGACCAGTGCCATTTGCGATTCTTGATGAAACTGAAGCTGCTTTGGACGAAGCGAACGTCGCGCGGTTTGCACGTTATTTACGTGATTTTGGTGGCGGCACACAGTTTATCGTCATCACCCACCGTAAGGGTACGATGGTTAATGCGAATGTCCTCTATGGTGTGACCATGCAGGAATCTGGTGTTTCAAAGATGGTCGCAGTATCGTTAGATGACGTGGAAGCAGTGTCATAGAGAACGGAGCTTAGTAAAGGAGAACCCATGGGTTTATTTGATATTTTTCGCCGACGTAATGCAGAAGAAACTGCATCGGCGGACAGTGAAACAACAGGTAATGTAGAAGCGGCATCCACTTCCGCACTAGAATCTGCAACGAGTGTGGTTAGTGATAGTGGCACTGAAAGCGACGTTATTGCTGAAAGTAACAGCGCATCCACGAGTACGAGCTTGCTGAGTGAATCAGCAGCAAGTGAAATGACAGCGCGCCAATCTGTTGCTGCGTCTTTGTCGGTCGCTGCGAGCGCTGCTGACAGTCAGCAAGCTGCATCAACTGAGCAACAAAACGCTGATTCCTTGAGTGTCGCTGCTGAAGATGCATTGCGTCAGTCAACGAGTGCCTCAATTTCAACATCAGCTAGCGAGGCAACTCGGCTAAGCACAGCGAGTCTGTCAGAATCTACGTCGACATCTATTTCTGAATCTGAAAGTGACGTAGAGGATACTGCTAGTAGTGAAGTCCCAGCAACTGATGCCGAACTGTATGACAAAGGTTTAGAAAAATCACGGAAAACATTTGGCGATCGGTTAAATGAATTTCTAGCAAATTTCCGTAGTGTTGATGAAGACTTCTTCGATGATCTTGAAGAAACCTTGATTGGTGCAGATGTTGGCTTTAATACAGCAGTCTCAATCACAGATGAACTACGTGATGAAGTCCGCTTGCAAAATGCCAAGAAGCGTCAAGATGTTGAGAACGTCATCGTCGAAAAATTGGTCAATCGTTATGATCAAGAAGGCGATGGGGAAAACAACTCAGTTAACATGGCAAAAAGCGGTCCAACGGTGATTTTCTTTGTTGGTGTTAATGGCGTTGGTAAAACGACGACGGTTGGTAAGCTTGCAAATATGTATAAACAGCAAGGGAAAAAGGTCTTATTAGCCGCTGCGGATACGTTCCGTGCTGGTGCCATTGAACAACTGCAGGTGTGGGGAAAACGCGATGATGTGCCAGTTGTCGCCCTTCCAGAAAAAAGTGATCCGGCAGCGGTTGTGTATGATGCCGTGCAACGTGCTAAAAATGAAAATTTTGACATTTTAATGGTTGATACCGCCGGCCGGTTGCAGAATAAAGTCAATTTGATGAACGAATTGGCCAAAATGAAACGGGTGCTGAGCCGTGAAATTCCTGATGCCCCACATGAAGTTTTATTAGTCCTTGATGCGACCACTGGACAAAATGCGCTGAACCAAGCGAAAACGTTTGGGGAAGCCACAGCGGTGACAGGTATCGTTTTGACGAAGCTAGATGGCACTGCCAAAGGTGGGATTGTGCTCGCTATTCGCAATGAAATGCACTTGCCAGTTAAGTTTGTTGGCTTGGGTGAACAGGTCAATGATTTGCGGCCATTTGATCCAAATGAATTCGTGTATGGGTTGTTCAAAGGGCTGATTAAAGAATAGCGAGTATTACAGTGAAATTAAAAATATTAGGTATTTCTCATTTACCTGTAATCTATAATTGTGTATATTAATGGCATCTAAAAAATGTACACAATTTGAACAGGAGAGTAATTCACTTGTAAAGGCACAGCGAGCCCTTGAATTGATGGAAAAGGGCACTTACAAGTGGATGAAGATGGCCTGCATATTGGCATCATTGAGCATTTTGTAAAATGATGATGGTTGGCATCCTTTATCGTGCACACCAACACAGTAAGTTGGTTAGTGAGCATCAAAATGTGAGTTTTGATGAAATAAGAATGGTAACGTGCGGTAGCGCTTCTTAGGTCCTTTGCGGATTTAGGCGGCGCTTTTTTTATTGGAGAGGATGGCATCATTATGGAAAAGAAACATTTATTGAGAACACTGGGAATTGCTTTTGGACTGACGTTAGTATTAGCGGGGGTAAGCGTGCACGCGTCTGCCAAAACAGTTCGTGTCGGTGTCGTTGGTGATCAAGATGCGTCAATTTGGCGAGCTGTTGGTAAGGAAACGGCTAAAAAAGATGGTATTCAACTTAAAATCGTCAATTTCACCGACTATAACCAACCCAATAATGCGCTGACCGATCACAGTATCGATATCAATGCGTTTCAAAGTTATAACTTCCAGAGTCAGTGGAACAAGTCACATAAAACGGATATCGTTGGCATTGGCAACACCTATTTCCAGCCGTTAGCGTTATATTCACAGTCGGCTAAAAAATTATCAGATTTGAAACATGGTGCAAAGGTAATCATTCCCAATGACGCAGCTAATGAGGAACGGGGATTACTGCTGTTACAGCGAGCAGGACTAATCAAACTAAAGCATACAAATCTACCAACGCCGAGTGACATAACGCATAACAAGTTGGATTTGAAAGTGACGACCGTTGATGCTGCACAAACTGCCCGTTCACTGACGAGTGTTGATGCTGCGGTCGTTAACGGAAATTATGCTTCTGCTGCAAACCTTAAACTTAAAAATGCACTTTATCGTGAACAGTTAAAGACAGGCGGTCAGTATATCAACGTGGTGTCATCCTTGAAAAAAGATCGGCATAACAAAACGTACCTGAAAGTTGTTAAAGCTTATCAAACAGAAGCAACGAAGAAGAACATCGATAAGTACTATAAAGGAAACACATTACCGGCATGGAAATAACGCAGGAAGAGAGTGGGGCAAAAGTCGGGAAATCGTGAGCAAGACCTAGAACAACCTAACGGATTGGTCTTCAATCCGTTAGGTTGTTCGTCCTCTGCACAGCGACTTGACTGTTGTCCCACGTTTTCGCTATTTAGGCTTGTAATTCAAAAATCGAGTTTGGGACGTATGATACTCATGTCCCAAACTCGATTTTTGAATTATGACCTTAACCGCCGAAAACGATTGGGTTACCGCCAAATAAATTGAGTGCATATAAGAAAAGTAATAATGCATTGATGATTAGGGACCAGACAATCACCGTGTATCGAATGGTCGAATAGCGATAGCCTTTTAAATCATAATCGTGTTTTTCACGACGAGGGCCCTGGTACCCAATCATAAAAATGAGTTGCGCAACGATAAATACAACTTGGAGAATTGCGCCGACAATACGTAGCGCGGGTACCGTCATTTGCAACCAATAGGAACCTGCAGCTAGTGCATCCACTAATAAACTTAATAAAACCATGTGTAACCTCCGCTAAAAGAACTTTGATGCTTGCAGTATAGCAGATTTTCGAAGATTACGGCGACGTTGGTTGCTTGGTTTTTGATTGCTCGGTTTGTTCTAAGACATGTTCGCCACGTCCTTGCATCTGTGTAAAGCGCGGGACCTCGTCAAGGTGGCGATGGCGAATGTGCCATGTTTTCGTCGTTGATTGGGTTCTGCGCCGACTGTATAGCCAAAGTGTGATTCCCAGTACCGTTAGGAAAAAGAGACTCATGATGGCTGCATACACCCCAGTTGATAGATGGCTACTTGCTGTGGGTAGAAAGGTAGAGGTGAACACAACCATTGAGCTGCCTAAGCCAAGTAATCCGAGTAATAAGTGAACGACTTTGTTGCCTGGAATCCTAAAAGTGGCTGCAGCCATTTTACCTTTGCGAACTAAATTTAGAAAAGCGATGAACATCAAGATGTACATGACTAAATACAGCATGACTGTCAGTGACATGGCCATTGAAAAGGCAGCATTGTTCCCACCAAAGCCAATCGTTAAGATGAACGCAATAATCGAGACAAGACCACCTTGCAAAAAGACGAGGTGCACCGGTACTTGTTGTTTGTTCACTTGGTTGAAACGTGCCGGCAAAATTTCATCCTCGGCGGTTACTAGTAATGAGCGGACAGGGCCAACAATCCAAGAACTGATCTCTCCTAGCATTCCAATTGCCATCAGGAGTCCGATGCCTTTGACAACCGGTGTGAAAGTCCCCACCGTCACACTGTGAACCATTTTGTTAATGGCTTCGATGACGCCTTGATTCAGCGAAAGCGCCTTAGCAGGAACCACTGCCGCGACAGATAGACCGCCAAATGAATCCAATGTAATGGCAAAAAGCACTAGAATCAATAAGATCAACGGATAATTTCGACGCGCGTTTCGCAGATTATTGACATATGCGGCAGACGCTTCAATACCCGTAAAGGCCAGGACAAATGGCACAACGCTGGTGAGCGAAAAGTGGGTTGTTAAGGTTGTTCGATTAGCAGCAAAATTGGTTACAAATTGGACGTGGTGTCCTTCGAGTAAATATGTGACGCTAAGCCCGAGCAGAATTAACGCTGGTAAGACAATACCAAACAGGAATGTCCATTTGACAACCTTATCGGTGCCGTTGATACCGCGTAATTGAATTGCGGTCATTACCCAGTAGATCAGCAGAAATAAAGCAAGCTTGAGCCAGGGATTACTGTTTAGTGCGGGCATATCCACCGCAAAGGCTAAGACCCCGATAATGAAATAAATCATCGTTATAAAATTGACCGTGATCTGTAGCCATTGAAAAAAGACTGCGATAAACCCGGAGCGTTGCCCTAGTGATCCTTTCACCCAGGTGTAAATTCCGCCGTCGCCCCAGCCTGGCATGGTTGCCATCTGCGCAGAGACAAGTGCGACCGGTAAGAACCACAATAACCCTGCAAGAATCAAAAAGCCGGTGGCTAACAATCCTGATTGGGCAAAGGCCGGGTATTCATCCGCTGACATAAGCATAGCTGCGGTTAGTGTAAAGAAACCAAACGCTGATAATTTAGTCGTTGTTTTCATAGGGATGTCCTCATTATTTTTCATTGCCATCTATAAGCTACCATTAATGCCTAACCATCGACAATTAACCTGCTTATCGCGCAGTTTATCGGTGTTCAAGCGAAACTCAAAATGGTAAACTGTTGAGGTGTCAATAACGTAAAGGAGTGGATCAACGTGGAAATTGAAAAAAACGAACGGATCAACTCACTGTTTGAATTTTATGAACCGTTATTGACGGCGAAGCAAAAAGCATACATTGAACAATATTATGGCGATGACTATTCACTTGGTGAAATTGCTGAAAACTTTTCCGTGAGTCGCCAGGCCGTTTATGACAACATCAAGCGGACTGAAAAGATTTTGGAAGGGTATGAAGCCAAATTACATTTATTTGCTGAGTTTGTCGCGCGTAATCAGGTGGCTGATGCAATTTCGACTTATGTGGCCGAGCATCACGAAAATGACCAAGCGCTTATAGAGCTGGTTCACAAATTAGAAATCACAGATGGTGAAATCGATGAGCAAATCGATTAATCGCGTCATTTAACTGGAGGAATCAATCATGGCCTTTGAAGGGCTTACAGAACGTTTACAAAATGCAATGAAGAACTTGCGCGGCAAAGGAAAAGTTTCCGAAGCTGATTTACGCGAAACCATGCGTGAAATCCGCCTAGCTTTACTGGAAGCCGATGTTAATTTTGATGTCGTCAAAACCTTTGTTAAAACTGTTCGTGACCGGGCGATGGGGTCAGCTGTTTTGGATGGGTTAAACCCAGCACAACAAATCGTCAAAATTGTTGATGAAGAATTAACGAAGATGATGGGCTCTGACGCCAGTGCCTTAAACAAGTCCGACAAGATTCCAACAATCATCATGATGGTTGGGTTACAAGGGGCTGGTAAAACAACCACGGCCGGGAAACTTGCCAACAAGTTGAAACAAGAACAAAATGCGCGACCATTGTTCATTGCAGCCGACGTCTACCGGCCGGCCGCCATTGATCAATTACAACAAGTTGCTAGTGAAATTGATGTTCCTGTCTTTGAAATGGGGACGGATGTTGATCCAGTTGAAATCGTTCGGCAAGGGTTAGCGAAGGCTGAAGCTGATAAGAACGATTACATCATCATTGATACCGCTGGGCGTTTGCAAATCGATGAACAGTTGATGGATGAGCTTGCTAATATCAAAGCGTTGGCTAAACCAGATGAAATCTTGCTGGTTGTTGATGCTATGACTGGGCAAAATGCCGTTAACACAGCAACTGGATTCAATGAAAAATTAGACATCACCGGGGTCGTCTTAACCAAGTTAGATGGTGATACCCGTGGTGGGGCCGCCTTGTCAATCCGTGCGGTCACAGGCAAACCAATTAAGTTTGTCGGTGAAGGTGAAAAGATGTCTGCGTTAGATACTTTCCACCCAGACCGGATGGCTTCACGAATCCTGGGCATGGGTGACATGCTGACGCTGATTGAAAAGGCGCAACAGGTGTCCGATGAAAAACAGGCTGCTGATCTTGAACAAAAGATGCGGGAAAATTCATTTGATTTCAACGATTTCTTGGATCAAATGGACCAAATGAACAAAATGGGCGGTATGGAAAGCATCATGAAGATGATTCCTGGATTAGCGAATAATCCCGCTTTGGCAAACGCGCAGATTGATCCAAAGGACTTAGCGCACATGCGCGCCACCGTTTACTCGATGACACCGCAGGAACGTGAAAATCCAGATGTCTTGAACCCGAGCCGTCGTCGCCGAATTGCAGCTGGTGCAGGACGTCCGATTCAAGAAGTTAACCGGATGATCAAACAGTTTGATCAAATGAAAAAGATGATGAAACAAATGTCTAACGGAAACATGGGGGCTTTGGACCAGATGGTTCCCGGTGGCCTAGGTAACATGTTAGGCGGCGGTTCTGGTATGTCTGGTCGGTTGGGCAAAATGGCTATGAATCGGATGGTTCGGCAGACACAAAAGAACAAGAAGAAGCGTATTAAGAAGAATAAGCGGCGCCGTTAATTCGGAGTTGATAGACATAAGTTAGTAATTAAAAGACCATTGATCCAATTCACGTCATGAAATGAATTGGATCAATGGTCTTTTTCGTGTGCGTGATTTTTATGGATAATTGAATTATCAAATGTGGCAATATTTTGGAAGGCTGTTTGCGGTTGGTTGATAATTGCGTCTGCTACATGTAAGCGCTATGATGAACTTGTGAAAACACTTTCAAAAACGGAGGGATGCTGAATGGCAATCGTAGTTTCTGCACTGAAGGAAGCCACAGATGAGAACCGGGTTGCGTTGACACCTGGAATCGTTAGTCGGCTTGTGAAAGGCAACTATGAAGTATTAATTGAACACGGCGCTGGTGAGCGGGCGTTTTATCCAGATCAGGCATATACGGATGCAGGCGCTAAGGTGGTTGATCGAACTGAAGCCATTAAATCGGCGACTGTTTTAGCAGTGATCAACCGTCCTAGCGATGAGACGATTGATCAATTAAGTGGTGGTCAAACTTTACTAGGGTTACTTTCACCATTGACAGATCCAGAATGGATTCAATCTGTCGCAGATAAAAAGATTAATGCATTGTCTTTTGAATTGTTGCCACGGACTGTTTCACGGGCACAAACGATGGATGTTTTAAGCTCGCAAGCGAGTGTGGCCGGTTATAAGGCTGCTTTGGTGGCGGCAGAACGATTCTCACGTTATTTCCCAATGATGATCACGGCTGCTGGGACAGCCAAACCGGCAAAGGTTTTGGTCCTTGGAACTGGGGTCGCTGGTTTGCAAGCCATTGGGACTGCTAAACGATTAGGCGCGGTGGTATCAGGGTATGATGTACGACCTGCTTCTCGAGGAGAGGTTGAGTCATTAGGTGCAACATTCTTAACCACGTCAGTATCGGGAGCAGGTGAAGGTGGGTATGCGCGTGCATTAACACCTGAAGAAACCCAGCAACAACAGGATGAACTGGCAGGGTTCATTTCTGACAACAACATTATTATCACAACTGCGCAGGTTCCAGGACGAAAACCGCCATTGTTGGTCACACAGAAGTCAGTTGACGAAGCGAAACCAGGTACGATTTTCGTTGATTTAGCTGCCAGTGACTTAGGCGGTAATGTTGCCGGTGTTAAGCCAGCGACGACCGTTACGACGCCTGCTGGTGCGCAAATTATCGGTGCCGGTGACCTAGCCAGCCAATTACCAACGGCTGCGTCTGACATGTTTGCTAAAAATGTCCAGGCAGTTATTACTGACATCACGGATAATGATCAATTAGCACTTGATGTTGATGACGATGTTGTCGGTGAGCTGTTGGCGACCAAAGATGGCGAAATTATCAGTAATCGATTACGGACGGCAATGAAGCTGCCTGAACGAAAACCAGTTGAGAAACCGGCTGATGAAACAGACGCGACTGAGAAGGGAGCGAAGTAGGCATGAGTCAGGAATTATATAGCAACCTTGCAATTTTTGTTTTGAGTTTATTAGTTGGATTTGAAGTTATGAGTAAGATTCCATCAACGCTGCAAACGCCGATGATGTCAGGTGCCAATGCAATTCACGGGGTCGTTGTGGTCGGTGCCTTTGTGATTGCCGCTGAAGCCAATAACTGGTTCTTCTACTGTCTAGCTTTTCTGGGTGCTTTTTTTGCCGCTGTCAACGTGGCGGGTGGGTATACCGTAACGGACCGAATGCTTGGCATGTTCAATCGACCAAAGAAAACGACACCAAAGGAGGATGACGAAAAATGAGTGTATTAGTAACGATTTCTTCGCTGGTCTACCTCATCTCGGCGGTGTGTTACGTCATTGGTGTGCATTTAATGCGGTCACCTAAAACAGCTCGTCGCGGGAATGGTCTATCGGCCGTGGGGATGTTCATTGCTGTGATTATGATTGTCATTACATTGATTGTCGAAGGTAAAATCACAGGAATTGGTTGGACAGTGCTAATTTTAGGGTTAGCACTGGGCATTTGGTACGGGGTCACACGGGCGCGTAAGGTGCCAATGACCGACGTGCCACAACTGGTTAGTTTATTTAATGCCGTTGGTGGTGGTGCTGCCGCCGTTATCGGGATCTTTGACTATACGGTGTTGGCTAACGGGTCTCATTTAGCCGTCGCTTTTTCGCTGCCAGTTTTATTAGATGTCGTCATTGGTGGCATTACATTTTCTGGTTCACTGATTGCAACCGGTAAATTGTCAGGGCATGTTTCCGGGAAGCCAATTAGTTTTCCAGGCGCACGGTTGATCAATGCACTTGTGATCATCGCCATTTTAGTATCAGCATGGTTGATGATTGGATTGCCGACAAATATGTGGTTTGTCACGTTATGTTTAGTGGCTAGTTTAATCTTCGGGTTATTGATGACCTTGCCAATTGGTGGGGCTGATATGCCGGTTGTTGTATCACTATTAAATGCTTTCACGGGTCTAGCCGTGGCTTTTGCTGGATTTGTGATTGATAATCAGGTGCTGATTATCGCTGGGGCCTTGGTTGGTGCAGCCGGAACTATTTTGACCTTGCAAATGGCTGATGCAATGAATCGTTCTGTTGCAAATATCTTAGCCGGTGGCTTTGGTACCGGCGATAGCAATGATGGTGGTGCAGCAGATGACACGCCTGTTAATGTTAAAGAAACGACTGCTGACGATATTGGGTTACAGTTGGCTTATGCAAATAACGTTATGATCGTCCCTGGCTATGGTTTAGCTGCCGCCCAGGCACAGCATGAAGTTGCCGAATTAGCTAAGTTACTCACTGATAATGGGATAAATGTGAACTATGCCATTCACCCGGTTGCTGGACGGATGCCAGGGCACATGAACGTGTTGTTGGCTGATGTGAATGTCCCTTACGATCAGATGAAGCAGCAAGAAGAAGCTAATTCAATGTTTGAAAATACCGACGTCTCATTGGTGATTGGTGCTAACGATGTGACTAATCCACTTGCACGTGAAAAAGGGAATGCCATTTCGGGGATGCCAATCTTAGATGTCGATAAGTCAAAGGCTGTGGTTGTGATCAAACGTTCAATGAGCACTGGTTACGCCGGCGTGCAAAACCCATTATTCTCATTAGATAATACGCAAATGTTGTTTGCTGATGCGAAAAAAGGGCTGGCTGACATCATCGTTTCAACGAAAGAATACATTAACCAGTGATATATCAACGTTTACAGGCTGTTAAATTTCTTTGCGTGAATGTTTTTGAGGCTCGCTTTTGTTGGAGTGGTTTACACTCTGGTTAACAGTAGATAAGTTTGATTGATAATTTTGGTTAAAGTCATCTATTTTACGGATGGCTTTTTCTTTTACGTCTGGGGTGATTTCTGCGTAAATTTGAGTTGTCTCAACATTTTTATGGCCAAGTATGCCGCCAATATCTTCCAGACTGACGCCAGCTTGACGCATGCGCACCGCATTGGTGTGTCTGCCATCGTGTAATCGGATGTGAGGGAGACCAGCACGTTTAATAATGCGATTGAATATTGAATTAGTCGTTTGTTCTCTGATTGGTAATCCAATTGTCTGACCTTGCATATGAACGAAGGCGGGTTCATATGCATACTGTTTCAGTGCCATTTTAATTTCAGATTCGAAAGTAACACCAAATCTTTCACGGAAGTATGCGTAGAATCCATCAACTACTCTGCCGATCATGGGGACATCACGAATGCTGTTTTGCGTCTCGGGATCATCGTAAACGATGGTCGTAGATGTTTCCGCTTTGAAGAGGCGTTGTCGTCTAATGTGTATAATTCTTGTTTCTAGGTCGATGTCCTTACACCAGAGGCCCGCGGCTTCACCCTTACGAAGACCTGCGTCAAAAACTACTAGATAAAATTGATACCAAAGAAAGGGATCGCGTTCATTAAGCGAAGTCTCCAAAAATTTATCGACTTGATCTGCGGTAAAGTAGTGCAGTTTCTTACCGTTATTTGTTGGGTTGTACTCTCTGGGATAAGTAACACAGTGTGTAGGATTTACATCTACGTAGCCTAATCTGACAGCACCACTGTATGCGGATGCAGGTATGCCAGCGAAGACCTTGTTTTTTTCCTGTATTTGGGTCTAGACGTCCATATTTGGTGTTAGTGAACAGTGAATTGATGAACCTTTGATGGTCTTGCAAACTGTAATCTTTGAGCCTGCATCTGCCTGTATTAGGAATGATGTAGTGATTAATAACAAAACGTTGGCGAATAAGGGTGCCAATTTTTACACGATTATCAATTTTATCAAGCCACATATTGAGGTAGTCTTCGATTGAAAGTTCACCATAGTGTGAGGAATTTACCTTGTTATTAAAGTAGTCGGATTCAATTTGTTTAGCTTTGGCGTTTGCTTCAGCGAAGTTCAAAAATCCACGAAGGTGATAATGCTTAGCTTTAACCTAGCCAGTGTCATAAGTAAGATGGATAACCTTGGATTTTCAATCTCTTTTTCCCATTCTTAAGTGAGTGTTGCTTAATAGCTGCCATAAATTGCTTCCAATGTTGGAAATGTTTCTCTAAAATACAAACGTACGTTCTTCTCGGCTGTTAAAAAAAGCGCAAAAGGGCTTTAGTGTGAGAGTACGAATCCTAGAATGGTAGTCGCTAACGCAACTACAGTAATTGTCGTTCCCATCATCCAAATTTGTGATTTGAGTAATTTTGAATCAGACTGAGCAAATTTAGTGTTTATTTTTTCAGTTTGTAAATCAATTTTATCCGATAGTTTATCCACGGCATGATTCAACTCTTCATGCGTTACAAATTCTGTCATCGTATTGCCTCCATCTGAACCGTTTCCATCATTATGAAGTGTTTTGTGGTTAGATTGCAATTCTGGATGTATATATGTCACTGTTGGTTTATCAGGGTTATCAACGCGGTTACCATCATTTTGCATTTGATTCCTCCGATAAAACTGCCACAAATGTTTTTGCTGAATCTAATATATTGCCTTTCGTATCTGTTAAGTCGACTGTAGCTTTGATTTGACTTGCAGTTTCCGAAAACGAAATGAAAGGCGTTGTTAATTGCTGAAATGTTCCGAGATAGTCCGCATAACTCTCTGTACTAGAGACGTCCATAAATGGTTTGTATAACGATTCATAGTGGTAGAATAGTGCTCCATTATGATCAAAAAACTTAAAGTTAAGTTGATACCCTTTTCCGGGAACTAGATTAAATAAGGCACAGGTAAAAGTGACTGATATGGAGGCTGGCAGGGAAGTTGAGTGTAAGTACATCAGAGGTTTTATGTTGGCGTCAGTAGTTGATGGGAAGAAGCCCGATATTTTTTCTGTATCCATATGTTCTCCTTTTTGTTATTCCCACCGCAGGAGTCGAACCCGCGCAGGCTGGGATGGGGTACTGGCCTCAAAGGGCGATTATTTACACTATTTTTCAGTTCTCTTTGTATGAAAAATATTAGTGATCAGTGCGGTAAGCGATAGTATTAAAATCAAGAACGAAAATAAATATGTGGGAATATCAGAACGCATAAAATAACTCCAAATTATTTGAAGAATGGCAAACGCAAGGGCAGCCCAGCCCTATGAAGTCGATACTCGACGCGCATATAGAAGCACAATTAGAGAAGCAATGAGAGCGAACACAAAATGAAGTGTTCCCAATACTACTCCAAGA
The DNA here is from genome assembly GCF_001437435.1 of Furfurilactobacillus siliginis. Classification (GTDB taxonomy): domain Bacteria; phylum Bacillota; class Bacilli; order Lactobacillales; family Lactobacillaceae; genus Furfurilactobacillus; species Furfurilactobacillus siliginis. The sequence continues at coordinate 93,946 of NZ_JQCB01000002.1, forward strand.
TCAGAATTTGAAGCGGTTGCTACAGCAATAAGCGAAGCAACCAGCTTAATAATCCCTAAAGTAAGCTTAATGAGTGAATTGTTTTTCAAAGGTTCCTTTCGAATTGAGATCCTAAAAGTTATTTAATATGTGGCAGTTTCATTTCAACAACTCGGTTCCCGCCAAGTTGTTTCATCGAGTCATCTGAAACACCGGCAGTTTTAATTTTCAATGTACCTTCGGGTATCTTTTTGAGAGCGACTTTTAACGTTTTCCCAGATGATAGTACGACGTGTAAGTCTTTATCTTCAACGGTTTTGTGGGCCTGAACTTTTTGACCGATTGTTGAATCATCAATATCCCGGGTATCAATCTGCTTATTTCCAGGAATAACCCAACCGTAATCTCCTCCTGCATAGCCACCCATACCATCGAATTCAAGTGTTTTCGATGAAGTATTAGTAATATCTGTTTCTAATGTCATAACAATAAGCGTATCTTTTTCGTGAACCTTGTTATCACCGGCTGAATTAAAAAGTGGCTTAGCGTCGCTCGTGGACCACATGAATTTAGATGCACTAGACATTCCTGTGACTCTAACTAGAGCTTGAGACCAATACTGTGTATTGTTGAATTTCAGTCCGTTCGTAGAGTAATCAGAAATATTATTTAGGTTATCTAATTGAACGGAGTACATTCCGTCTTGTTAAAATAGTCTCCCTTTTTAGGGTGACTATTCTCGACCGTAGTCTTTGTTTTAGCGACAGGTTGAAGCTTTGCTGGGACGAAATTATGTTGTGAGGTTTTATTAGTTGAACTAGAACATGCAGACAGTGGAAGAATAGATACTACAAGTGTTATTAGCAGCAGAGATTTTTCCATTGCTGACTTCCTTTTTGGCTAAATTGTTTGTTTTTCGTTGTTGATCATAAAACAGTAAGTGTTAGGCTTGATCTTTCAAATTATTAATATCCAGGCGGTTTTGATAGGCGAGCGCTTCTAAGGATTGATACAGGGTAGAAATTTCATAAGATTTAGGGAATTCAAACTTGACTGTTTCTAGAATTTCGTTATAAGGACGGCGTTGAACGTTCTTTAGATATGTGAGTTTAATATCTGAATCGTCAATGCCAAAACCTGCTGTTTCTACCTCAACGTCGATAATGTTCATTAGATATATATTCTGTATATTCGTTTTCTTTCCGGTTACATCTTTTTTATTGATATAAATAATGCGGATATTGGTAAAGATGATCACGTCACGCACCAGTATAAAGCCGCTGTCTATTTCTTCATTTGGAAGCAAGTAAATACCATACTTAGAGTTTAATTCTGTGGTGCTGGTTTGACTCATATTACCTAGCAAACCATTCACAATGTGTCCAAATCCTAATGCCATAATATTGTCTCCTAATTGAATTAAATTATTTGTGATCCATTGCTGATGGGGAATCCATAGTCATTAACTAGGTCCTTCCAGCTATGTGGTAGTTCATTGTTTTCTTCTATATAGAATAGAGCTGACTAAGTAGGCTGACAGAAAACTTGTCGGCTTCTGCTTCTAATTTGGAGTGACCATAATGGGTTGCTGTGTAGTAACCAACTGGTCCTTCTTGTAAAATACATGACCTAACTCATGGCACATGACGAAGTATCGTTGTGAGCTATTTTTTATATTTTCATTTAATAGAATTAGTGGGCTATTTGAATCATAGATAGTTTTTCCAAGTGGAAAATCATCAATGCTAATCCAATCTGTTTGAACGTTTAACTTTTCGGCAATCTGAAAAGGGCCGGCTGTGTGATATTTGTCTACCATGTACTCGGTGATTTTATTGATATTCAACTTCACACCTCCTAATTATGCTTGTGGCGTTTCCAGAAAATAGTTTCCATCGCCACACGGAGTTGTGATTTTTCATCGTCGGTCAGGTTATCACCTTCGTAAGTCATCGATCCCTCGTTGGCTGTTAAGAAGCTCGCAAGATCATTTGTATTTTTTTCGTTTGCCCATTCTGGGGTTTGATGATTTCCAACTAGATAGTCAGTGGTTACATCGTAGTATTTCGCAATCTTAACCAATGTCTCGGTATCCGGCTCATTTCGGTTATTTTCTATATGAGAATAGCTGGCACGGCTAATTCCCAAGTCTTGTGCCACCTGATCTTGTGTTTTTTGTGTGGTGTTTCTTAGTTCTTTAATACGTTCTCCAAGCATACAGTAAGCTCCTTTGGAGTGATATGTTATGTACCGAGTATAGATACAAAAAGTATCGTTTTCAACAAAAGATAAAAAATATCAAAAATCTATTTACGGTACATAATGGATTGTTCACTATAATAGCAGTTGATACAATATGTAACCTAGGTTTCAGCGCATGACGGGGATGCAGTTAAAAGACAGTCTGCGCTCGCTTGTTATGGATGGTATGCCAGTAGTCGGAGTGGCGCAGAGCGTGCAATTCTGGACGAGTTAGAACGACTTGATGAAGACCAGGGCGACTACCTAGCCAATGCAGGACGAATCATCTTATCCACGGTTGAAGCAATCAAGAATGTGATGTGGAATATCAGAGAATACTGATTGGTACCTACTCATTACATCAAGCACAGACGTACATTATCGGACACATGAATTATGAGGAATCACAATATCGAGTTAAGAAGCGGAATGCACATTTACAGTTTGATGACTACTTCACTCGAACTCGCAAAGAGTGCCAGGCAGGCTATCCATCACTAGTAGCTTTTACAAATCGTCGTTCAGTTGTCGATTGACCGTCGTTTTGTCGTCGTAAGACCATCGTAAGACCGTCGGGATCCTCTGGATTAAGGCGTTATATTGGTATCGTGATGAACTGCCAAGTAGATCACTTCGACAATAGGTGCCGTGATTGGAAGCATGCTTATACTAGGGCTGCAATGCTGATGAAAGTCCTAGCAATTTCCACGCTAGGCAATGGAGAGGACAGTTCGACCGTTCACTGACCAAGATACTGCTGACAGTCAGTTATACCGGTTTCTTCGAAATAATCTTCTTCCAGTCAAAAGGAAGGGAGTATGTCACTGTGGCGGAATAGCTAGACGCTATCAGATCGTTAAGGAATGGGTTAGTCGTGATGTGGCTGTAATAAAAGAAGCGTAATCAGAATGAAGCCATCTAACCCAATAACAATGTTAAATCGACTGAACCTTATAAGATTAAGGTGCTTCTGACCTTGTAATAGTTCCATGTGAGGTGCAAATCCCTACCGGCGACATTGGCTAACGCCAAACACATTATAGAAAATAGGTGTTCGCTCCTCTCTCAAGATTAATTCTATGATTTAAGTAATTTCGACCGCCTTACGACTTGGGCGGTTTTTGTGTATCATTAAGAAAACACTTCTATAAGTAAGGGAGCTTTCAAAATGGTATTGGGAAACGATTCAGCGGGACAATTTGTGTTTGAGATAGTCAAGACTGTACTACCAGCATTAATAGCGTGGCAGTTATCTAAGAATTCAAGTGCAAAAGCCTTCGACAAGAACAGGATTGAAATGCGTGACCAGTTAAAAATAGCACGGGAAAACAACATTTCTGTTCAAAACAAGACTGCCAAACTTCAATTCTGTTTGTCTGAATTACGGACTTATACAGTTGAAGTTGAGAGATGTTCTAAATCTTATCTCGACTTAATGCAGGGTCTTGACGTTGCGTTCGAAGACAATGCAAAGCAACAGTATATTACAGAATTAAATAGTAAGCTTGAAAAGTTTAACGTGGAAGTACATCTGATTTTTGATAAGCAAGGCGTTATGGATTCTATAGTCAAACTTATAGATAGTCGGAACTTTGACGAATATTATAAGAAATGGACAAATGTTCAAGCTACGTCCAATTTAATTGGCCCTTTTTTGACCCGTACTTCTCTGATGGCTCATGAAGGTAAAGCGTTAGGAAGCAAGAGCTATCGAGAGCAAAAATCATGGTATAGAGATCATCATGATAAGGAAGTGATTTCATTACATGCTCAGTTTGTAGAAATACGAAATGCGCTTTTGAAGGAAATAGACATTGTTTTCAGAAAGATGAATTAATTATGAAGAAAAATAGTAAAGAAACAATGCTGCTCATGTTATTGTTCGTTGTCGCTATTGTAATCGCAGCTATCCAAACCTTTCTGTTCTAAAGCTGTTCATTTGAAACGTATATATGACGAGGAAACTGTACAAAATGAAGAAAATCAGAAATTATTTAATTCATATTTTATTTGATGGTGGGTCAGTGATAGTCGGACTTTATGCTATTTCAATTGGATTATCTGTTTCGAGCATATTGATGCTTTTATACAATTACGGTTTTTTTGATTTTATGAAAAAATCGAGCTATAAACAGAATTCAGAATTGGGAGTTCAACTTATTATTATTGGAATATTGCTTGTTATTTCGTTGTTTATGGGGTGGGCAAATTTGGTCTTGAAGAACATCGGGTTTTCTGAAACGTTTGTTCCTATGGCGATAAGAAATGGTCTAGTTATGTTCTTGGGGCTTACTCTGATCAATCCAGTGGTCCTTTTTGGGTGGAACAGAACAATTTTGTTTTACACGACTTGGTTTGTTTTATCGATGCTAATTGATGTGCTCATTCAGGGAGTATTTGCAATTCTAGCGACACTGAATAAATTAGTTCCAAGTGCAAATGATAGATTGACAACAGTAATTGGAGTTTCAGCAATCGTAATTTCACTGATAGCTCTTTTCAAATAATCATTCAGGCAATAAAAATTGAGTGTTAACGTCCTTCGGGGCGTTTTTATTTTGCCGCACAAAAAAAGATACCGATATTAATTCGGTATCTTTAAAAATATGCTCACGGCTGTGTCGTCGTTAATGAATCGATAATTTTTTTGAGGTCATTCGGATTAGCAGTGTTTCAAAAAAATGTCCATCAGACCACCTCCTATATACGGACCAATAAAAAGTAATACGGCGACTAATAGAAGGCAACATAACTCGGGTTCCGTACCCGTCAGCATATTTGATTGCACAAATATAGTAATATATCTAACCAGATCGAAATCGACGAGTTTAGAACACGAACATTCAGAATTCATAAAATAAGATAAGGTTCGGTAAGATGATTAACACTAACTTCGGTTATATTACCAAGCAAGAAGCCAGTGTTATTTGCAACCTTGATAAAAGAAATAGCAAACCTAAGCGTTGTCTATTAGGTCGTCGTTTTTCTATGCCAAAAGCTCGTGTGTGGAGGAAAGATAATAAAAAAAATGAAGAAAACAACGTCCTAATCCAACTTGGTAAGCCGAGAGTTAGAAATTGCTGCAATTAATGATGCAGAAAAAAGTGCAAAAAGGACGCTATACAAGAGCGCACGTAAAGGGGAGTTGCCCAATCCGTGTAAGAAATGATGTGCTACCCACAAAAGAAGTAGTGAAATCGCAAAAACTACTAAGTCCCTAAAAATAAATTGTTTTTGATTCGTGTGGTTACTCCATTTTTTTGAAAAATTTTTATAAATAGTAATGGAGAAAAGTGACGTTATTATTGTTGGAAAACAAGTTGCCATGGTGATCATAAAAGATTGTGGTTGCAGAAGCTGTCGGCTTCTTCTTTTTCTCTGTCTATATTTGCCTTAGTAAGTTCACTTACTTGTTTCTCCAAATGTCTTAAACGTTTTTTTGAATTATTTTGCATTGATATTCTCTTTTCTTTTTATTTGACTATAACAGGAGGTGGCGGTGATATGTAATGGCTAGTGAAGAACAAATTTATAATGCGGAGCAAGACTACCTATCAGGAATGAAGTATAAGGATCTTGCTACTAAGCACAACGTCACTATAAACACAATTAAGTCCTGGCATAAACGTCATGGGTGGACAAGGGAAAAGGGTGCACCCAAAACAGAAAAAGGGGTGCACTCCAAAAGATAGTTGATGAATTAGAGGCGAACGGTGAGCTTAGTGAAAAGCAAAAACTGTTTTGTCTCTTTTATTTGCAGTCGTTTAACGCGACCAAGGTTTACCAACCAGCTTATGAAGTTATGACACTGCGAGAACAAACGGTGCACGTACGTTTGCAAATGCTAACATTTTACTCGAGTTAAAACGGCTTAAACGCATTCGTCAAGAAGCAGAGTCATTGACCGTGGAAGACGTGTTGCATGAACTCAAACGCCAAGCGTTCGCTGATGTTGGTGACTTCGTGAACTTCTACACTCATGATGGGCAACTGATAACTATGTATGGCCCAATGGTTGATGAGAACAAAGATCCAGTGGTTCAGAAACGTTCACGGATTTATTTAAGCAATAAGGATGAAGTGGACACTACACTGATCAAGTCCGTAAAGGTTGGTAAGGACGGCGTAGATGTTGAACTGTTCGACAAGCAGCAGAAGGCGCTAGAACTATTGCTCAAGCACCTGGAACCAGAGACTCATTCACGTACTCGTAAGGCTAAGGCAGACGCAGAGATTTCAGAAGCCAAAGTGAAACTGATCAATGGTAAGAACACTGAACGTAAGGCCAAAATCGATAAGCACTTAGACGATCTGGGGGGTATTGCTTGATGAAGATAAGTAAGGAACAGAAATAAGCTGCTCTAGATCGCATGTATACCAGGAAACAACAGTATGTTTTGCGTGAAGTTCGTCATAATAAAGACTGAAAGCTGCTGATCAATTACGGTGCAGTTCGTTCTGGTAAAACTATTGTCGACAATACGATCTTTTTAGATGAAGTTAGTGCGACTGCTAAGTTGGCTAAATCTATGGGTGAAAGCAATCTAATGTACATCTTAGCTGACTTTACCAGTAAGATGATTTGGAACAAAGTGCTTAACCCAATCATTAACGATTGGGGGCTTGACATTAAGTTCGATAGCCATGGGAACTTCGAGTTGTTTGATGTCACAATCGTTCAAGCTTATCTGCGCTTCAATCGCCCTGGCAGGACTTCTATTCCTGGAACTTTGCTAAGCCTAAGAATTACTTTATCAATATTTTATTGTAATGAGTAGGTTGAACGCTTAGCAAAGATTAGTGTGACCGGACCATTTTTTATGTATACTTACGTTGAGGTAGGCATAAGATGAAGTATCTTAATAAGATTTTATTTATTTCAATAAAAAGACTTATTGCATATTATTTGACGTTGTTTCTTGCTGGAGCAATTGCCTCAATTATTTTGTTTAAATTTGTAAAAACACCAAGTCCTTTTTCAAGCTGGAGTTGGAGTGTCACATGGACCTGTATAGGTTCAATCGGTACAGTAGGGGTCTTGTTTTTTTAATCGTTGATAGAATTGAAAATCTTATTCGAAAGAGAAAATTACGTAAGAGCTATGATGCAATTATGCAGTTACTCAACAGCAACGATTTTGTAAAGAATCCCAAATCCATATATTTTAATGGCCTTGAACTTAAGAACAAATACAATCTTACGCAAATGGATAGCAATCCAAACCATATTCAGTTAGTGCGTCAAATAGAGCTGAGTGATAATCACCTAATTGAAGAAGTTGAAACGGCGATCATACAGCTTTGGTCACGAAATTTAAAAGAAATCGAAAAAGAAACAATGGATGAAGTTATTACTGGAAAAGATAGATTTAAAGATTTATTTGAAAAAACTGATAATCACTGGGATGTGCCGTTAAAGGACAAATATAGCATTGAAGATGATGGGAAATACTCTCAGAGAGTTAAGTTTGAATGGCAAGTCAGTGTTGGAGAGCAGGCTAAAAAGATTGTAGGTTTATTATCTCCATACCGGTACAGACTAAAATAATTGAACGTCCTTCGGGACGTTTTTATTTTGGAAAGGAGGGGGAATGTGTGAATATAACTCAATGGAGTATTTAGGATTGGACTGCACTATTGGCGGTAATTGCTGGTGTGGGTGGTGTTATCGGTTGGATCTTTCATCGGGTTCAGGTTGCAATGCGTCAGCTTGTGCGTGAGATGATTGCAGAGCTAATGTCGCATTAGCAACTAATCGTTGAACTCTGTTGGTGAGCACTAGGATTTACATGGTAAAAATGACGAGCAGGACCGCCGTCTTAACAGTCACTCTAAAAGAATTGATGATCACGAAGGGCGTCTCTCACGAGTTGAGGGCGCTCTTTCTATTACAAGGGAGGTAAAGTATGAAGAAAAACTAAATTAATCGGTTGGGGTTGTCACACTTGCGGCGACCTTTTCTATTGGTGTGACGATGGTTGGTCATACATAACAGGTAACGGCTGACCCAACCATAGAGCAGAGCATCTTGCCTGGGGACGAGGGATCACCATATTCTGCATCGAACAACTATATCATTGCTCATGTAACTGGCAATGATAGCGACAAGCAGATGAGTGATCCACTTGATGTAGAAGTCAACTACATGATGAACAACTGGTTCAACGCGTATACCACCTTCATGGTCGGTTCTGGTGGGTGTGGTATAGATGGATTCGTTAGTTGTGGCGCGCTGAACGCTAATCCATGCGCACTGGCGCAGGTTGAACTAACTGAAACTGATGATCAAGCTGCGTTTGGCAAGGATTACGCTAGTTAAGTCTGGATTTTACGGACAATGGCAATCAAGTATGGGTATTCCGTTAACGCTAGACAGTGCAGGAAACGGCATTAAGACCCAAATGGGTATCTAACAATATTGGCGGCGATCATCAGAATCCTGTTGGGTACCTGGCTAGTCATGGTATTAGCCAAGAACAATTTGCACACGACTTAGCTTATGGCATTAGTGCGCCAGAGGAACAGAGACTAGCTACTCCTGACCAGATTCTTGAGCCTGGTTCAACAATTAAAATTGAGGAGTACATCAGGGGAGTGCGACTGACGCAGCTTACAATGTAATTGCTAGCGAGGAACTGTTTGGTGGTGAATTCGGTAGCTTGAACTACTTAGATGCTGCACCACTTGTTAAGACTGACAAGAATGGTCATCGTGCTGCCAACTAGAATTTGTATCCAGGTGATTACTTCATCGTGTCTGGTGAACATCATGTGGACTACACGGATATTGCGTCTAATGGATTCCGTGCAGATTTTGGTAGTTACGGTACGTGGTTAAGTTGTGTTCCAGCAACTGCGAACCAAAACTAAATAACTACGCTATAGATTTATTAATGCAAATAGTCCCAAATTCCTTGATTGGAGTACGGGGTTATTTTTGATAGGGACGTGTTGGATCTCCCTGCTAGAACTAATGAAATGTCGTAAATAAAATCATTAAGGGTTGTGGGGATGGTGAGACTCAGAATTGCTTATCTGACCTTAGGTTGCGAGGACTTTGAATTTTCATTTATAATAGCAACTTGGAAAGGTTTCATGAAAATTGGTATGAAAAAGTTTATCACGCCAGTGGCAGCAATCATTTCTATGTAAAAACATATAATTTGCGAATAAACACAAAAAAGATAAAATATAAAATTAATCACGTTTTTCCGTGAATTAGTGATATACTCATGGAAGCAAAATGGAGGAAATCAAACATGTTAATTGAATTTTCTGCAACAAACTACGCATCTATAAAAAATAAAATAACGTTGTCTGCTGAAACGGGCGCGCATTTATCCCGCTTGAGAAAAACGAACACTCTTGAAGAAAACAATGTATCCCTCTTAAAAAGTTTGCTAATATTTGGTCCGAATGGTTCAGGTAAATCAAATTTGTTGGATGGCCTGAGCTTGATGAAGAATTTGGTATTGCGAAATTTACCGACAGTTGTTGAACAGTTGAATGGATTACCATTTATGCTAAATGTAGAAAATCGTAATCGTCCTATTTCCTTTGAAGTGAAATTTAATTACTTAGAGCACACCTATTCTTATGCAATTGAATTTTACCAGAATGAAATTTTTTCGGAAAAATTATCTGTATTTGAAAAAGAAAAAGAAAATATCTATTTTTTGAGGGGGAAAGAAGTTGAAGAAATAATTCCAGAGTCTTTAGCTGATACCAGACGGGCAACTAAGTCAAACACATTGTTGCTTTTTAACGCTCAGGCGGTTAATGATTCTGTTTCTACAGAGGTATTTAAGTGGTTTGCAGAAGATTTGATTTTTGTGAACGAAACGCAACCATCCTCTGAGTTAGTTAAGCTTATTCAGAATCCTGAAATTAAAAAAGAGCTGCTAAACTTCCTGAAATTTGCTGATTTCAACATAACGGATGTGAATGCAATAAATGTAAAAATACCCGAAGCACCTGAACAAATAAAAAAAATACTTGAAGCAATTGGTTCAGATGCAAAATTCCCTGCTGAAGGTCTCCAATTATATACAAGTCATAAAGTGTATGACGATTCCGGGGAAGTAGTCAGGACAGAAAATTTCCCACTAAACATGGAATCAAAAGGTACCCAAAAAATCTTCTTGATAGCTCTGTCGATTATCAACGCTCAAATATCTGGAAATGGCAAAACACTCTTGTTTGATGAGTTTGATGATTCACTGCATTTTGAACTTTCAAAAGCACTGGTTAAGCTTTTTAACTCAGAGACAAATTTGAATCAATTTATTTTAACGACGCATGAATTACAATTGTTAGACCAGAATTTAAGAACTGATCAAATATATTTAATGGACAAGGATTTCCAAGGTGAAAGTAATTTGAAATCTATCTTTGATTTTAAAGATAGTCGTGATTCAGCTAGATATGACGTTGGATTTATGAAAAAATATATTGCGGGCAGGTTTGGCGCAGTTCCACAAATTGATGAAGAAAAGATGCTCGCGGCAATCAGAATTAAGGGCGAGGATTAACTTTCATGGGAAGACAAAAACAAGGACTGTCCCAAAAATCAATCATTGCTGTTTACTGTGAGGGCGAATCTGAAGTTAGATATTTTGAGATGCTAAAGCGTAAGTATCGAGCAGCTACTACAAGCCTAGTAAAGGTTACTAATTTACACGGAAATGGTGGCGTTGGACTTCTTGAAACTGCGGTTGCGACGAATAACGCAGCCCCCAAAAATAGGAAGGCAGAGCGTATTTTTGTAGTTCTCGATCGTGACGATAATACAAAAGCTCAACTAGAAGCCTGCAGGAAATTTGCAAAGGAAAATGGGATTGAGCTCGTCTTTTCAAGTGTTAATTTTGAAATATGGATACTACTTCACTACGGGGAAGTGAAATACCCGTACGAAAGAAAACAACTCTATGAAATACTTTCAGATAGCGAGCATTTTGGACAAGACTACGAGAAATTTAAAGGGAGCGACTATGACGATTTTATTTTTGACAAAATAAATCAAGCTGTTACGAATGCAAAAAAGCTGAGGTATCAGTATTCTCAAAAGGATTTTCTTGATGAAGATCCGTATACAAACATTGAAGCAGCGCTACCTGAAATATTTAATACTAATAAGTTTTAAAGAGGAAACTGCACTTTTGAGTGTAGTTTTTTTATTTTCTCCAAAATTACGTATAGCTAATTGGAGTAAGATCTTTTTTGGAAAAAAGCGTCTGGATTTTACTCCAGGCGCTGCAAAGATCGGATTTCTCCTCCCATGCTTATTATCAGTCTAGCAGATAAAAGCCATACGGCATGGCTGATTTCGTGTCTATGCTTGGTTTTTGCAGACCGAGCGGAGGAAGTACTCGTAGACACATTAAAATTGATGTCATGCGCATAAGTTCACCTCGAAAACTGATAGATTCATTATACGAACAGATATTTGTATTAAGCAAATAAAAATCATTGCTTTTTAGCGGTTAACAAAATGGTTAACAGTAAGTTGTGCAAGCTGTTAAATATTGTGCGTGGGTACGAGTATAAAAGCCTGATGTAACAAGGGATTGGTAAACATTGGTAACTATTGAGTTACTTGCGAATAGATGCTGTTTGCAGATGCGAAAAAAGGGCTGGCTGACATCATCGTTTCAACGAAAGAATACATTAACCAATAAGTTGGGCGTCAGTAACTTTTGTTGGCAAATGCTTGCTCTGGGCTTAGTTTAGGAGTATTGTATAGACATTGTATTGATGGTTCGGTAGTAAGCGTACTAGTTCTTTTGAATGACAACCTTTCTCGCCCAGCTTCAGATGCAAAATTAAATTGCGCAGTTGCGCATGGAGGTTTCATTCATATGGAACAAGGTACTGTTAAATGGTTTAACGCTGACAAGGGTTACGGTTTCTTAACTCGCGAAAATGGTGACGATGTATTCGTTCACTTCTCAGCTATCCAAGGTGACGGCTTCAAGACTTTGGACGAAGGCCAACACGTAACGTTTGATGTTGAAGATAGCGACCGTGGCCCACAAGCTACTAACGTTAATAAAGACTAATTTAAACGTTAAAAACACTCACCTGTTGGTGGGTGTTTTTTTGTGTCTACAATTTGGCAAGTCTGTGTGGATTCACATAGATAAACGCAGCAACTTGCCGGCGATTTGTTATACTGAAAGTAATTGAGAATTGATTGGGGAAAAACGGCGTGGTTAAGACAGAACGAGAAAAGCAAACGCTAGGTGTATTTTTGGCAAGTTTTGGTGCCTTGTTATGGGGTGTTTCAGGACCAATTTCACAAGCACTGTTTGCACAGGCACACGTGTCACCTGAATGGTTGACCGGTTTAAAGATGACTGTCAGCGGCTTGCTGATTCTAACGGGACTGATTATGCATCGAGGGCGGAAGGTCTTCGATGTTTGGCGCACGAAACAAGATGCAATTGGCTTAGTTGTCTTTGCTATCATTGGTATGGCAGCGGTGCAGGATATCTATTTCCTAGCGGTGCGTGCTTCCAGTGCACCAACGGCCACGATCATGCAGACCTTGGGCACCGTGATGATCGTTTTATGGGGCATCTTTGCGCATCATGAATGGCCTAGACGTGTTGACGTTCTAGCAGTGATACTGGCGTTACTTGGCACTTGGTTATTGGTCACAAAAGGTGATTTATTGCATTTAGCAATCACACCAACAGCGTTAATGTGGGGTGTTCTCCTAGGCTTAGCAGGCGCCTTAAACACACTATTGCCGGCCAATTTACTCCAGCGTCATGATGCGCTAACGGTGGTTGGCTGGTCGATGCTAGTCGGTGGTATCGCTGTTGGTGCGACGAGACCTGTGTGGGTCAATGTGCCGCATTTAACAGGTTTGGATATTGCTGGGATTGCATTCATTGTGCTGTTTGGTACTGGATTGGCATACGTTTGTTTTATCAGCAGTCTAGCGTTGATTACGCCGACATTGGCAGGTCTGTTAGATGCCTTCGAACCATTATCAGCCACGATTTTGGCCGTGTTATTCTTAAACGTCTCGATCAACGGCTGGGAATTATTGGGTGGCTGCTTGATTTTAAGCACGATATTCATTTTATCGTGGGCTAAACCGGTAGCAAAATAGTTGAAAAATATGGAAGCTGAAGTGATTAATCATGACAAAGCGTAGGCAACATTTCTTACAATTGCTGGCAATAACGGTTCTCATATTGAGTACGTGGTTACCGGTCACAACAGCGCGGGCGGATCAGTTTACGCAACCCGAGAAACGGCGTATTCAAGTCATCAAAAAAAGATACCGTCGGTTGAGTCATGCTGCGTATGGACCAGACAATATGTATCAAATCAAGCCACGGTTCAACACGCGCCTACAGCGCGGACAATTGACGCCGCATTATCAAAATCAGCTACTAGCCTATGTTAATTTTTATCGCGATTTGGCTGGTTTGCAGCCAGTACGTTATGGCTTTAATACCAATCAGCAAGCCCAGGTCGCTGCAGCAACGATGGCTGCCAGTGGTGGATTTAGTCATGGCTTGACCGGATTGAAACGGCCACACACGGTCACCAAACAGCAATGGCAAACAGGGCAGCAGGTTACAGCGGTTAGTAACATTGGGGAAATGAATGATCCTGAACGAATTGACGCCACAATTGGGAACTATGTCCGGGATAACTTCAATGTTGAAGGCAATAACACCGGTCATCGTGCTTGGCTGATGTCACCGGTTATTCATACAATCGGGATTGGGGTGGCCAATCAGGCACATGCTAAATTCGCATATAGTGACGTTTACTTCGCTGATCAAGCGCAACGTTCCATCACGCCTAATCGGGCAACGGTGGTTAATTATCCTAGTGCTGGTGTGTTTCCAAGAGAACTTTTAGTCAGTGACGTTGCCAAACATCCAATCTACTGGTCGAGCAACTTCACCATGGCGCAGCCAACTAACGGTCCGGTGAAAGTTACGATTACGGATACAACGACCAAGCAAACCAAAGCTGCTAAAGATGTTGTTATGGATGGCAAACAACGGTTTGGACAGTTCGGCGCCATTATTCATTATCAACCGACGTTAGCGATTAAAAATGGGCATCATTATGTTGTTAAGATAACTGGCTTGCAGCATTATCCGAAAGGGTATCAGTATGATTTCAAGCCGTTTTCGCTAACGAACTAGCTACCGTGGGTGGGTATCCGCCAGCGCCAGGTCATTAGCAAGTTCGCTTCGCTCACCGTCGACCAGATGTAGCGCCTTACCGC
>NZ_JQCB01000002.1:108594-109015 GCF_001437435.1 Furfurilactobacillus siliginis
ACAATCCTTGCGCAGCCTACGCTCTCGGCACGACATCTGGTCTCTGTTGCTAATAGCCTGGCGCTGGTGGAGTGTCTTTGCCCGCTTTGCGGGCAAAGCACAAATGCAGTGAACGTCGAAGAAAACTCGCTGCCACGGGAACTGCAGCGGCCGACGTTCACGCTATGTGATAGTTAACTACAAGTATAAAATAACCGCTCTAACAGTCTACGTACGCGTAGTTTGTTGGAGCGGTTATTTGATGTCGCGTCTGACTTTTACTTTGGCACTAACGGGTTAATGGTTGTGCCGCTCGCAAAGCGAGCGACACTCTCCGTCAAAACAGGGGAACAGTGACGGCGGAAAACTAGCCTGCCGGGAGTGTAGGGCTGCGAAGAATTCGCAAAGCCCGCAACGGTAAGGCACGCTAGTTTCCCGCCTG
>NZ_JQCB01000002.1:109230-113069 GCF_001437435.1 Furfurilactobacillus siliginis
AAGCAGCCTAGTGAACAAAAAACACGCGAGCAAAGTTTGCCGCGTGCTAAGTGAACGTTATAGTGAACCGAGTAATGATTGAATCTTGCTAACAATACCGTTGACGCCACTGTTTTTGAGTGTTGAACTGGCATCGCTAGGTGAGGCGCTGTTTTCTAAATCGCCAATGGTGTCAGACAATTTGTTGACCTGTGAGGTTAAGATACCACGGCTGACAGCATTGCCATTGCCTTGAGAGATTTGTGCT
Source organism: Furfurilactobacillus siliginis (assembly GCF_001437435.1). Lineage (GTDB taxonomy): Bacteria > Bacillota > Bacilli > Lactobacillales > Lactobacillaceae > Furfurilactobacillus > Furfurilactobacillus siliginis. The sequence continues at coordinate 109,478 of NZ_JQCB01000002.1, forward strand.
TGTAAGTTGCTAACTTGCTGTTGCAGATTAGCAATGGATGCTTCGTATTGTGCGCGGTCACTGTTTTCTTTATAATCAGTGACTGTTTTTTGTAAATCTTTGACGACGGTAGCAGTTGCCTTAGATTGTGCTTTGAGACTGCTAAGTTGACTGGATAAGCCACTATTCTGTGAGGCTAACGATGCTTGCTGGGAAGAAGCGGCGGCTGAGGATGCGGCTGCCTTGGAGGATTCGGCCGCACTTTGTGATGCTGCAATTGAAGATGATTCTGCAGAACTGGACGACGATGCCATGGCTGCTTGATTCTGTGCGTTGTTGTGCGCTGACACACCCCAGATGATTAGCACTAAGGCTAGTAAGCCAACTAATGCGCCAATCCATAGATGGCGATGTCGTCTTGGCTGTGGCGCTGGTGTTGGTGCCGTGGTCGCCGCTTGACTGGCGGCGGCTGATGCAGGGGCTGATTCAACGATGATAGGAGAGCGTCCATCGAGGTCGGCTTCCGTATTGACGATTACCAACGTGAAGAACGAACGCCCCACATTACCGCGATCATCCATGACAGCGACGGGAACTTGATGCTGTCCAGGAACCGCGAAGTCAATGTTCTCTAAGTTTGCATTCAAATGTGGTGTTAAATCAGCGCCACGACTATCAACTGCACTAGCGCCAGCAGCTTGTAAAAGACGGGCGTTTGTTGGACGATTAAGGGCATCAGCTTTAACAATGCGAAGTTGTGGATGCATGAATGTGATGCGTGGTTCTGTATTGTTTTCCATAAAATACTCCCGTGGACGAATTGATGTCGTTTATCTTTACGGTTAATGTACCATAGGATGAAAAGTCGTTTTGAAAGCGACAGATAATCTTGAGCAGACCTTAAGTTTCTTAACGTTTCTATAGAAAATGTAGCGTTGCAATCCGTGGGGAAAGGTGATTAGACATGACTTTCTAGCTGTAAAGAAAAACCTCTTGACACCTAAGTGGTAGTTGGATAAACTAGTATCTGTTAAGAAATTTAGGAGGAATTACACATGTCTGTTAAAATTCGTTTAAAGCGTATGGGTTCAAAGAAGCGTCCGTTCTACCGGGTCGTTGTTGCTGATTCACGTTCACCTCGTGATGGTCGTTTCATCGAACAAATCGGTACTTACAACACATTAGTTAACCCTGCAGAAATCAAGTTGGATGAAGACTTGGCAATGCAATGGTTGAACAATGGTGCCCAACCTTCTGACACGGTGAAGAACATCTTCTCTCGTGCCGGAATCATGAAGAAGTACCACGAAGCTAAGTTCACTAAGAAGTAAATTCGAGGCGTTTTAGCATGGATACCCATCAAGACAACCGATTAACAACGGAAGATGTACAAGCACTGATTTTAATGCTGGTTAAGCCACTGGTTTCCCATCCGGAAGCCGTTCAGGTGGTTAATCAGCCAAGTGACCGGTTTATGGAATACTCCTTAACCGTGGCACCGGATGATATCGGTGAAGTCATTGGTCGTCATGGCCAAGTTGCACAGGCATTACGGACGCTAGTTTATGGTGTTCGTACTGTTGATGCGCAGCGAGTGCGGTTAGTGATTGTTGATGAAAATAAGTAAGGGCCTGAGATTTCTGTCTCAGACCCTTTCTTTATTAAGATAGAAGTAAGGAGAAACAATGGCTTTTTATACAATCGGTAAAATTGTGAACACCCAAGGGCTAAAAGGTGAGCTACGTGTAATTGCAGACACAGATTTTCCAGCAGAGCGTTTTGCAAAGGGGAAAACGGTGTATGTGACTGCTAATCAGCCACAGGCGAAGCGGGAACAATTAACCATTACCTCAGCACGTAATCATAAATCATTTATTTTGATTACGTTTGCCGGATTGAATGACATTAATATGGTCGAGAAGTACAAGGGAAGTGACCTGTTTGTAACTGAGGCCGAACAACAACCACTGCCTGAAGGGCAATATTATTATCGTGAAATTATCGGCTTGCATGTTATTGACGAAACAGGTACTGACATTGGGTCAATCAAAGAGGTTATGGCACCTGGGGCCAATGATGTCTGGGTGGTTAAACGTGCTGGTAAATCAGATTTACTCCTTCCGGTAATCGACCAGGTGGTCAAATCTGTCGATATTGAAGCTGGTCAAGTGCACATTGAAATGATGGCGGGGTTAGATGAAGATGAGGATTGATATTTTAAGCCTGTTTCCTGACATGTTTAGTGGGCCAATGACCGAATCAATCGTTGGTAAAGCAGTCGATAAAGGCATCTTAGATATTAACGTCACCGATTTTCGTCAGTTTACAGATGATAAACATCATCATGTTGATGACACACCTTATGGTGGTGGTGCTGGTATGCTCCTCATGCCACAACCAATATTTGACGCCATGGATCATGTTGAAGAAACTGCTGGGGATCGCGGTCGGGTCGTATTGCTAGATCCTGCCGGAGTTCCTTTTACTGAGACAGTGGCGGAGGACTTTGCCAAAGAAGAACATTTAACGTTTATTTGTGGTCATTACGAAGGCTACGATGAACGAATTCGGTCCTTGGTGACTGATGAAGTTTCTTTAGGCGATTATGTCCTGACCGGTGGTGAGTTAGGCGCCATGGTCATGATCGATGCAACGGTACGCTTGATTCCTGATGTTTTGGGAAACAACGATTCAGCGCCTGGTGATTCGTTTAGCAACGGCTTGTTGGAATACCCTCAGTACACACGACCTGCTGAATTTCGCGGTGAACGCGTGCCCGAAGTTTTGATGAACGGGAACCATCAGTTAATTGCTGAATGGCGTGAACGTGAATCACTACGACGTACTTATCAACGGCGTCCAGATTTACTGGAGCATGCCAAACTAACGACTGCCCAACGTCGGTTATTAAATGATGTGATCGACGAAGAGACGCGTGGCTAGTCGCGTGTAAAGGAAATCAGCTTTACACTAAGAATCCAATATGGTATTCTAGTTTGTGGCTATGAGCCCACAATACCGATATTCCGCTGGCAGGTTGACTGTTAATGAATTTCGAGTGAAAGGAAGAACTCACAATGAGACAGAACCAATTAATCGAAAAGATCACCGCTGGTCAATTACGCGATGACATGCCAGACTTCCGTGCCGGAGACACAATCCGTGTTTACGCACGTATCGTCGAAGGTACCCGCGAACGTATCCAATTGTTCGAAGGTATCGTTGTTAAGCGCCACGGTGCTGGTATTTCCGCTACTTACACTGTTCGTAAGATCAGTAACGGTATCGGTGTGGAACGTACTTTCCCAGTTAACTCACCTCGAGTTGATCACGTTGAAGTTATGCGCCATGGTCGTGTTCGTCGTAGCAAGTTGTACTACTTACGTGCATTGCACGGTAAGGCTGCGCGGATTAAGGAAGCTCGTCGTTAAGATGACTTTCAAAAAGCCACATTCCTTTGGGAGTGTGGCTTTTTTGTTAGGTTTTCATTAGTGAAGCTTAGAAAACAACAATGGGTCTGGGACATAACTAATTATGTCCACAGACCCATTGTTGATTTCTGATTTTCAATAGCGGAAACGTGGGACAAAAGTCAAGTCGCTGTGCAGACTAC
>NZ_JQCB01000002.1:113246-193641 GCF_001437435.1 Furfurilactobacillus siliginis
CTTGACTTTTAATCCACGTTTTGTTCGCGATTGGCATAGAAAATCCATGCGATGCTACCAAAGACTAGTGGACCGGCAACAGTTGCAATTGCGGTAACCCAATCTTTATCCAAGAATGGTTGCAGAATTGTGAAGCCAATACCGACACTTAAGGTGATCATGACGATTGTGACAACGAATAACATCCACCGTTTTGAGTGATAGGCAACGAAAGGCCGTTCACGTTGTTCACGTTTGAAGTAAGGAAAGGCCCCCACTAGGAATAAGTAGGGCAGTGTTGTTGAAACGTTACTCATTGATGTTAGGACATTGTAGAAGAACTTAGCATCCTTGTGCGTCAAGACAGCGGCAAGTGAAATGCCGGCAATGAAGAGACAGACAGCAGCTGCTTGCATCCACATCGCAAATTCAGGCATGTTGTGCTTATTTAACTTGGTCATTTTCTTAGGCCATAGTTCTTTTGGTGAACCTAAGATAAATGATTTAAGTGGTGAGTATATGAGTACAAAGAATGAACCTAAGTAGGCCAAGAACATGCTGATTCCGGCGAAACGAGAGAAAATTTCACCGAGCACATGCGCTGCAGGAACCGATAAACCTAATGAAAGACCAAGCACGTTACCTAAGTTTTCCATCAATACATACGTAATGTTCCCAAGGTTAACGCTACCATGCGCGATGACCATGGCCCAGTTAGTTGAGATTCCCCAAAGAAAAATCGTGAGCGAGTATCCGACCCCGATGACTAAGGTTCCAATCAAGATTCCTCGTGGAAATGTTTTTTCTGGTTGATCTAATGAATCAGTCACACCACCGATGGATTCGAGTCCACCGTAGGCAAAAATGGCATAAATCACGAAACTGATCATGGCAATTGGTGTCTGGAATTGTGGACTTGGCGAGGTGGCAAAGTCTGATAAATGGTTGATTGGTTGTGCCAAGGTAAAGTGGTTTGCAATCAAAATAATTAGGCTGGCAAGCACCAAAATAACATTTAACGCCATGACAGCAATCCCACCAGTCGAAGCGACCCGTGCGATGAATTCCATCCCCCGTGAAGCCGCCCAGGTAATGCCGATAATCCATAAAATGGCTAATAGTGCGATGGTCAACGTTGAATTTAAGCCGAATAGATGCCAGCTACCGGTGGTGTCGTGACCACTGATAATTGTTGCCAGGGTGATCCACACTTTTTGGGCAATCATTACTTGCCAGATAATCCATGAAGATAGCCAGATAAACGTTGCAATAAAGGACCAACGTTCACTGATTGAAGCGTCTAACCAAGAATAAATACCACCCTTGGATTCTTTCAGTGAGGCGCCATATTCAGCAAACATAAGGCCACTGGGAAGAAAGAATAAGACAGCGCCAACTAAGTACCAGAAGATGGCACCATAGCCCATTTGTGCAAAGGCTGTCGGAGTGTTCCCGAATCCAAAAATAGTGGTAAAAATCATTAAAACAAGTGCGCCCAATGAGAGTTTCTTTTTCTGTTCCATGCGTTACTTCCTCTTTTGTTAGTGAACAATGTTACATTGCCCGTGTTCACGAATTATAAATTATCGTCGGTGGTAAAGTTTAAAGGTGAAAAGTCAGTGCTATGTGTGACTAACTGACTGGTTAACGTTTGATAGGCGGTGAGTGCCGTCTTAGCAGCCTTAGCGTTTGCGGTGGTGAGAAAGGCGATTTGATCAGTTGTCGATAGCTTTTGTGCAGCAACATCACTGGCAGCAAGTAATGCACCTAATTGCGCACGCAGGTTAGTTCGTGTTTGTTGATAATCTTTAGCAAAGTGCCGGTAGTGTGCGTCCCACAAAGTGCTTGCCAACTTGTAGATCCAGTATGCACTGGTGGGGGTATAGGTTGCTTGCCCGCGTTTATAAGCAGTTGGGGTATCTGTGATAGCTGTGTAGAAAGGTACGTAGTTACTTTGTGCAGCAACCCCCATTGCTAACCACTGAACACCGACGAGTGCTTTAGGCATCTGTGGACGTAACTGTAAAATGTGTGATTCTTGTGTTTTGGCCAAACTGATGGGACGGAATCGATGACGATTGACAGTGTCATTGCCAGTTGGGTCATAGGGTGTGCCTTCATAGTGATTACTGAGGAAATCTTCAGCATCATTCACAGACAGAAGCCGGCTAGCCTGACGAATAAAGGGAAGTTCTTCATCGATTGGTGATTGTTCGATTTCTGGATTAAATAGTTTTTGACCAATCCAAACCCGCGGTGTGTTGTAAGTTTCGTCGGACTCACCACGTGTGCCAAAAATATGGCGGAAGTTGAAGCCATCTGGATCAGGATTCAACTGATGGTCACGAACAAAGTTTTCCAGATTGGCTGTGAACATGAAATTATCTGGATCATCGAAATCAATCGTTTGAATGGCAAGTTGATTGGCGACGACGGCATAGCTATCGTCTGGAATACGCTGTGCGACCCACTGATGGCCAGCAGCTGTTTCCATGTACCAAGCTTCTTGTTCGTCAGCAAACAAAATCCCGTTTGATTCAGTTGTGCCATGTTCTTCAAGTAGTTGTCCAAGGCGTGCAACACCTTCGCGAGCAGTGGTGACGTAAGGTAAAACAACCGTTACCATGGCTTCTTCTTGAATTCCATCTGGTACAAAAGGATCGGCGGCCAGCACGGTGTCATTCGAATAAGCACTTTCGGTCGCCGACATGGCCACGTTATGTTCGTTAATGCCATCTTCTTCGAACAATCCATACTTGGTCGTCCACTCTGGAGTTGCTGTGTAGCGTTGCCGTACCTTAGGCAACGCAGTGCTGAAGCCATTGTCCTTTGACACGTACTGCTGATCTTCTTTGAAATCTTCATGTGGATGCACGACAAAGTGTTTTGGCCATGAGGCCTTACTATCTTCATTGCGACCAATCATGATTGATCCGTCTAGCGAAGCTTTTTTACCGATTAAAATACTGGTGCACGCAGACGGACGGCGTTGATCATTTAATTGCATATGCGTTCTCACTTTCATTAAATGAATAAATTTACAATTAGATAAAGTGTAGCAGAAAACCATGCCGCTGGCGCTTTTTATCATCGATTCTAAGCAGGTTCATGCCAATTTCTAACCGATGTTTATAAACGAACAATTATTTATGCGTTTTACGCAGTTTGCTTGCCATAAACTTAGTGGTCAAGCAGGGGCAAACTGTGGTTTAATTATCAACATTAGAGAAACTCGGAGGTCGGCACCATGACGCGGATTCGCGAACAAGATGCACTTATTAAAACCGGTATTTTATGTTTTTCAGCACTGTGTTGTGCAGTGGCCTTAAACATGTTTTTGATTCCAAGTAATATTTTTGCAGGTGGTCTGAATGGGATCGCCCAATTATTACACTGGGGTCTTAACATCAGTCACATCAATATTTCAACTGGATGGTTCATCCTCGCGTTCAACTTACCAATTGGTATTATGGGCTGGCGCAAAATTGGACCCCGCTTTACTGCGTGGAGTTTTGCAAACGCTATTGTGACATCACTATTAGCCATTGTGATTCCTGAAGTGAGTGTCTCTCATAACGCATTATTAAACGCCTTGTTTGGTGGCATTCTAACGGGAATCGGCATTGGTTTTCCATTTCGCTTTGGCTTCTCGACCGGTGGCATGGATATCATCGCCATGGTGTTACAAAAAACAACTGGCCGTAGCATCGGAACGTTAACGATGTTATTGAATTCTGGAATCATTGCGATTGCTGGATTTTTTATCGGTTGGGAGAATGCGCTGTACACGATCATCACGATTTATGCGACATCACGAATGGTTGATACAATTCACACCCGCCATCAAAAAATGACTGCCTTAGTGGTGACAAATGAACCGGAGGCAGTGATTGCTGATCTGCAGCGCCATTTATTCCGTGGAATTACTGAGATTCCATCACGGGGGGCGTTTTCTAATAAAGCCAATACCACTTTGATGATTGTGATTTCACGTTATGAACTGTACGACTTGAAAAATTCTGTGGAACGGACTGATCCTGGGAGCTTTATTAACTTTGTCTCAACGGCCGATGTCGCCGGGAACTTCTTTGACGAGGCTGCACAAGAAAAATTACGGCAAAATTCGAAACAATCCTAACGGAACAGTCAAAATTTGCTAAAATTAGATTAGTGCTGTGGACTTAAATAATGTTAGTCCCAATGAATGGAGTTAGTTCAATGAGTGATGAACAATACATCATGGCCATCGACCAAGGAACCACCAGTAGTCGAGCCATGCTTTTCAATCATGTCGGTCAGGTTGTCGGTAAAGCGCAAAAGGAATTTACCCAACATTTCCCATCACCAGGTTGGGTTGAACATGATGCTGAAGAGATTTGGAATAGTGTTCAGTCAGTGATGGCCGATGCCTTGATTCAAGCACACGTAGCACCTTATAAGGTACGTGGAATCGGAATCACGAATCAACGTGAAACAACGGTGATGTGGAATAAGAAGACCGGCCAGCCAGTCCATCGGGCCATTGTGTGGCAGTCGAAGCAAACTGCGGCCATTGCTGATGAATGGAAGGCTGCAGGTTTAACGGACATGATTCGGCAAAAGACAGGCTTAGTCGTTGATTCTTATTTTTCTGCATCAAAAATAAAGTGGCTATTGGATAACGTACCTGGTTGTCGTGAACAGGCCGAAAATGGTGATTTGCTGTTTGGTACCATTGATACGTGGTTATTGTGGAAGTTGACTGGTGGAAAAGTGCATGCGACTGATTACACGAATGCGAGTCGGACAATGTTGTTTAACATTAATGACCTGCAGTGGGATCAAGAACTGCTATCAGCCTTTGACATTCCAGCCAACATTTTGCCAGAAGTACGGCCTTCCTCAGAGATCTATGGCTATACAGCTAACTACACGATGTCAGGGGTTTCTGTGCCAATCTGTGGGATTGCAGGGGACCAGCAGGCCGCTTTAGTGGGTCAAACTGCTTTTGATGCTGGTAACGTTAAAAATACGTATGGTACTGGTGCTTTTATCGTAATGAACATCGGGGATAAACCAACCTTATCAAATCAAGGCTTGTTGACCACGATTGCGTACGGTATTGGTGGTAAGGTTACCTATGCGTTGGAAGGATCTATTTTCGTTGCGGGTTCAGCGATTCAATGGCTACGCGATGGGATGGAACTGGTCAATGATGCGAGTGAATCAGAAGCTTTAGCGCGGGCTGCTGATGAAGATGACAATGTTTACGTCGTTCCGGCGTTTACCGGTTTAGGTGCACCATACTGGGACCAGTCTTTACGCGGCGCGGTATTCGGGCTAACACGTGGGACCACCAAGGCACAGTTTGTGCGCGCAACCTTACAGGCAATTGCCTACCAAACCAAAGATGTTGTTGATACCATGGCTGCTGATACTGGGCTACCTATCGACGCATTGCACGTTGACGGTGGGGCTGCACGGAATGATTACTTGATGCAATTTCAGGCGGACATTCTAAACGCCACCATCCGGCGTGCTAAAATCAGTGAAACGACAGCGCTTGGTGCAGCCTTTCTAGCTGGCTTAGCCATTGGCTTTTGGCAAGATCAAGATGAACTGCGTAAGCTCTATGAAAGTGGCGATTCATTTACACCACAAATTACTGATGAACGGCGACATAAGTTATACCACGGTTGGCAGGTTGCGATTAAGGCAGCCCAGGCATTTGAGCAGGATTAAGGCATAGGGGAAGACATATGAATTCACAGACCAATTATTCAAAGGGAATCTTTTGGGCGGCTTTTGCGTCGACCATGTGGGGGATTTCGGGTACCATTCTGCAGTACATTTCACAAACACAAAACATTCCAGCTACCTGGTTCTTGTCAGTTAGAACCCTTGGTGCAGGGATTATCTTATTAGTAATTGGTCTCTTTCGTGAAGGCACGCATATCTTTGATTTATTCAAATCATGGCGGTTGGTCGGTTGGCTAGTAGCTTATTCATTATTGGGCTTGATGGCCAATCTATTCACGTTTTATATGAGTATCAAAACGGGGAACGCAGCGGTTGCAACGATTCTACAATACTTAAGTCCTTTGTTCATTGTATTAGGGGCGTTAGTCTTCAAAAAGCAGATTCCGTTACGCTCTGATTTGATTGCTTTTGGCGTGGCCTTGGTAGGGGTATTTTTGGCCATTACGCGGGGCAATATTCATACATTATCAGTGCCAGTTGCATCATTGATCTGGGGTGCATTATCAGGGGTGACGGCCGCATGTTACGTCGTGTTACCACGGCCCATCGTTGAAAAACATTCGCCTATCGTGGTGCTTGGCTGGGGAATGCTGATCAGTGGTGTCCTGTTTAACCTGTGGCACCCAATTTGGGTGGATACACCACCGATTAACGGGCGGCTGGTTATTGCAATTTTAAGTGTTATTTTAATTGGTACTGTGTTGGCATTTTCAACGTTACTATACAGTTTGAACTTTGCACCGTCGTCTGCAATTAGTATCGTGGACGCGGTTCAGCCAGTCGTAACCTTTATTTTGAGTATTATTTTCTTCCATCTACAGATTAGTTTGGTGGAAGTGATCGGGTCTGTGTTGGTAATTGTGGCGGTCTATCTGTTACAAGCACTACGTAAACGACCAACTGATGATTAAAAAGCAGCACAAAAAAAGTTTGGGACAGTCGTCATGTCCCAAACTTTTTTTGATTTAAGAGCTTAAACAGTGAAAACGAGAGTCAAAAGTCAAGCCGCTGTGCAAAGGACGAACAACCTACCGGGTTGAAACCCATCTCGCACGGCGGTTATAGGTCGTGCTCACGACTTCCTGATTTTTGTCCCAAACTCTTTTAAATTACATTTTTTTAATGACGCGATACTTGGTTGTGTCCGGATCATCCCGGCGTTTGCTAGCCTGATCAAACAAAACATATGGCTTGCCGTCTGTTTCAGACACGATGAAAAGGGTGTGGGGATGTTTTTGTTTGTAAATCTGCGCGCTTTGATAAACGGCGTTATAGTCATGCGCGTTGGTGATGGCATCGCCAGGGTTAAACAGAACATGTTCTTCTGTCATGATATCGCCTCCTTATGCTAATTACAGCTTTATCATCCCGCTTTTATCATGAAAACGCAATCATTCAGCTTTTGCCAAGGCCTGTGGCAGTTCCAGATAGTCACTTAAATACTCAGCAAGTCCATTGTGATCGTTATCTAAAGCGGTGACATCCTGTCCCATTTGCTTTAAACTGTCGATCCCGTTTTGCATCACGACTCCCCAGCCGGCGTAATCAATCATGGCACGGTCATTACCTTCATCGCCAAAGGCAATAATGTCACTGCGGTCAATCTGATAGGTTTTGGCGAGAAAGTCTACGCCAGTCGCTTTTTCGATTCCTTTATGGGCGAGTTCTAGGACTGGCCAGCTGCCACCCCAAACGTTCATATCAAGGTGATCGCCGTAACGTTTCGTCAGATCCCCAATTAATTGGTCACGATGACTTTCATCAAAGTAGACCGTCAGTGCAGTTGGGTCGCTGGTGAGGTTGTCACTGTTTAAGAGTTGATCATGTGCGACAACCGTTGGGAAAAAGTCAATTGTGCCATCACTACCATGATTTGCCCAGACGTGATTTTTATTTTCGGCTGCAATTGTTTCGATACCTAAGGCTTGCTGATGTGCCAATAGATCTAAGGCAACATCACGGTCGATCGTGTATTGATATTCCTTTGCCCATTCTTGGTGGGGTAGATGGCCGAGTGAGCCGTTAAAGTTAATCATGGCACTTTTCAGTCCCAGCTGATCATAATATTGTTTTGAAATTCGGTAAGGTCGACCGGTCACAATACTGACAATATGGCCGGCGGCAACTGCTTGTTGTAACACCTGTTTGGTCCGGTCAGAAATTTGTGATTGTCGATTAAGGGTGGTGCCATCTAAATCGATAGCGATTAGTTTACGTTGCATGTGAAAACTCCTCTCTGCAAGCAAAAGGCTGACGCAAAATGCGGTCAGCACCATTCGTTATAATTTACCGTATTCAAATTTAATCTGCAAGTGGTTTGCTAAGTGATGACGCGCACCATCATTCGTTGTAAAATGTTACTAATTATCTTTAAAGGGAGTTTATTATGCAGTTACCTGCGGGTTACACAGAAAAGTACCGAACGTTAATGGGTCAGACGGAAGCGGATGCCTTTTTGGCAAGTTTTGATCAACCTGTGCATCATGGTTTTCGGATAAATCCACTGAAGGCAAATGCTATCCCACATGTAACGCCGTTAACAGAACCAACGGCGATCCCAAATGGCTACTTTGGAAAAGTGAACGGTCACTCCAGTGATCACGTAACTGGGGTTGTGTATGGTCAGGAACCATCTGCGATGTATGTTGGCGCCATCGTGGATGCTCAACCTGGCGAGCGAATCTTAGATCTGTGTGCAGCACCTGGTGGCAAATCGACCCAGATTGCGGCCGGATTGCAGCAACAAGGCTTGCTAGTGACAAATGAAATCTTTGCCAAGCGCGCAGCCATCCTTGCCGAAAACATTGAACGCTTCGGTGTGGAAAATGCGGTTGTGTTAAATGAAACACCCGCGCATATCGCCAAGCAGATTCCTGCTTTTTTTGACAAGGTTGTGGTTGATGCACCGTGTTCAGGTGAGGGCATGTTTCGAAAGGATCCCGCTGCCGCGGATTACTGGACACCTGCTTACCCAGCTGAGTGTGCAACACGGCAACGAGAAATTCTGACTGAAGCCGTTAAGTTAGTTCGTCCAGGTGGGCAACTGATTTATTCGACCTGTACCTTTGCACCAGAAGAAGACGAACAGATGATGGCTTGGTTATTAGCAACCTATCCAGAATTTGAATTAGTCACATTGCCTGAATTAGACGGTTTAGAACCCGCTCGTCCACAATGGGCCAACGGTGAACCAAGCTTAGCAAAGGCAGGACGATTATTTCCGCATCACATGACCAAAGGCGAGGGGCATTTCCTAGCTAAGCTCGTGCGGCATGCTGAAACTGACGAAACAAAGACCAAAAAGGCACCACGCGCAAACTTTGTTCATCCTGAACCGGCTGCCTTGAAGCTCTGGCATGCATTTGCGGAACAACAGCACCTGAACTTGCCAACAGATGATCGGCAATTAGTCGTTTTCGGAGACCAGTTGTATCGGTTGCCATCTGATAGTCCTGTATTTGGACGATTGCACATTATTCGTCCGGGACTTCATTTAGGAACCTTCAAGAAAAATCGGTTTGAACCGGCCTTTGCACTGGCGTTAGCAATTCGTCCTGATCAGTATGGACGAACAGTTGCACTGACTGATGCGCAATGGGCGCGTTACGTCCATGGTGATGTGGTTAATTTAACCGAACCAGCCGAAGCCGGATGGACGTTAGCTACAATCAACGGTAATGGTGTTGGATTTGGGAAGGTTGTTGGACAGACATTGAAGAATGGTTTTCCAAAAGGATTACGGTTTCAAGCATAGTTTCTGAGCAAACAATAAGCGAGCACGGGACACAAGTCTGGAAGTCGTGCGCAAGGGTTAGAACGGCTGTTCGGTGGTTCGTCCTTTGCACGGCGACTTGACTTTTGTCCCACGTTTCTTACTATTTCAGTTCGTAAATCAAAAAGCACGTTTGGGAAGATGTCCCAAACGTGCTTTTTAGATTATGAACTGATTGCATGAAGTCTGGTTTTAAAGCCCACGTTGTGTTTGATAAGCCAGTAAGGCAGGGGATAAAACGCGCGCAACATCGTGCAATGAATGTTGGTCTTTAGTACCAGTCAGTAGGTACAAGTCACGCAAGGCAGTTTGCCAGGTAATAATTTCGTCTTGCAGTGCCTGTTGACCATCTGTCATCAACACGTGCAAGAAGTAACCGGCCACGCCAACCGCATCAGCACCTAGTATAAGCGCTTTAAAGACGTCTAGTGGATTGCGGACACCACCTGAGGCAAAGATGTGCAGTGGGCTCTTTTGAACCTCTAGCAGGGATTGAACAGTGCTTTGCCCCCAGCCAGTTAAGTAGCTGCGTTCTTGTAAATGACGGCGTTCGTTTTCAATCCGGGCAAAATTCGTACCACCACATCCACTGACATTAATGTAGTCGACGCCAACGGACTGCAGTTTGTCGGCTGTTTCCTGACTCATGCCAAAGCCAACTTCCTTAACGATTACTGGAACCGATAAGTGGGCGACAATGGTTTCAATGTTCTTTAACCAATAAAAGTCAGTATCGCCTTCTGGCATGACAATTTCCTGAGCTGTGTTAATGTGCAGTTCTAGTGCATCAGCTTCCATCATATCCACGACACGCTGTGCATCAGCTAGTGAATGACCGGCCCCTAGATTTGCAAAGATAAGACCAGTCTTATTTGCTTTACGAACAGCAGTGAAGCTGGCGACACTGGCAGGTTCTCGTAGCGCGATACTTTGTGAGCCAACTGCCATGGCCAGACCGGTTGTAGCTGCAACCTCGGCGAGTTGTTGATTAAGGCTGCCAGTACGCGATGAGCCACCGGTCATGGCCTCAACGTAAAAAGGGGTCGCCATGGAAAGCGCCCCGAAGTTAGTGGAAATATTGACGTCAGTAGCGGCTAGTTCTGGTAACCCTTGATGAATAATTTGTACCTGGTCGAAATCACTTGCTGAAGCTGCTTCATAAGTGGTTTGTGCTAAGGCAAGATGTTCATCTTTACGATGTGCGTGGGCTGATTCCGTGCTCTTTGCCATGCTGTGCCTCCAATAAGTATAATTCTGTCAGCTAAACTAAGTCCATCACGTTATGAACGCTGAGTGGGAGGGTCGTAATACCCTCAGATTCCCAATCCTGCAGTAACGTATCAACAGCTTCATGGCGATCAATGAGGACAATTCCACAATCACCACCACCAGCACCGGAAGTTTTGGCTGCGCCGCCATGATCTTCTGCAATGGCGCAAAGTGAATTTAACGCAACTGTTTCGATAGATACGTGACTAAATGAACTTAAATGTTGTAGTAATTTACGATTGACCCGCAATTCACGTTGAATCACGTTAATGGCGCCAGTTCGAAAACCAGCAATCATTCGATCCAAGCAGGCACGACTGGCATCTAGAAAGGCACGATATTCTTGCTTTTCCTTGTCTTTTGCCCAGGTAACTTTATCAACTAGGTGTGACGTGGACGCAGGTGATCCTGTCCAACCAATTAAAAGGCGTAAATCAGCAGGGGGTGTTAACAATTCCACAGATAGACCCGGCCAATCCATATTTAATAAGTCGACGAGGCTGACTTCTGCCCGTTTGCTTGCCAACCATTGATGATCAAATGAATGATAGGCAATCCAACCACCATAAACAGAGGCAGCAATATCGCCTAAAGAACCGTTGCCTTGCACATCTAAATGCGCAATTGCTGCCATTTTAAAGAGAATATCTTTAGTGATCGGTAGGTTGTAAAATTTGCACAGTGCCTTAACTGTCCCGACAGTCACTGCTGCAGAAGAACCGAGCCCAAACTTTTTACCATCGCGACTGTCTAATTCAGAATCGACAGAAAGATGATAAAACTTAAGTTCACGGCCACAAGCACGCGCATAGGTTTCTGTCAGGCGAATGGCAGACAAGAGGTAGTGGAAAGGATTATCCCGGTTATCAAAAACCAATTCATCCCCTGCACGGCGCCAGTTAACGGATGTTTCTTTATATTGTTCAGAGTCAATGGTGCCAAAGTTTTCACTTTCAGCAACGGTGACCGTTACAAACTGATTGAGAGCAACAATAATTGCAGGGAAGCCTGCCTCAACAACGGCATACTCGCCGGCAATATAAAGTTTGCCAGGCGCTTTCACGCTAATCAATTAATCATGTCCTTTCAAGACAAAAAATGTGTGCGTCCGGTTTCGTCCGCAAACATTTCCGTAAGTTCATTTTTTTAAAGATAGGTTAATCCTGGTCCTGGTTTGGCCACGACCAAGTTGTACGATCCAAATAACGGTTGTAGCCGCGCTAAAATAGCGGGGACATCAGCTGCTTCACACAGCACCTTCACGTTTGGACCAGCATCCATCGTATAATAGCAGTTCACGCCAGTCAAACGCAAATCTTGAACGGCTTGCATTGCCTGTAAGCTACCACTATTAAAATAGGTGAATGGTGGCTCAGCACTAAGGGTGGTGGCATGCATGCTCATGGCATTGTGCTCAGCAATTTCACCAACTGATTTTATATCTTCCTTAAACAGTGCTGCAGTCATCGGTGAAATGTCTGCGTTAGCGGTTTTGACCCAGTCGGCAAAGTAAGGGGAACTTTGGGATGCTTGCATGCCGTTCGTACTGCCAATCTTTTTTTCAGCACGGGAGGTCACGATGGCGATCATCCGTATCGGCCACGTGACTTTTTCAGTGAGTGGTTCAGCAAATGAACTCGCATCATCATGACCAGCGTGCCAGTGAACAAAGCCACCAAAAAGCGAACGCGACGCCGATCCAGATCCACGCCGCGCCAAACGTGATAAATACTGACGGTCAGTTGATAACCCGGCAGCCTTGGCAGCAGCACCTGCTAACGCTGCAAAGCCAGATGCAGAAGAGGCTAATCCGGCAGCGGTGGGGACATGGTTAGCTGTTTCAATGTGGGCAAAGGTCGTTATCTTTGCTTCATGACGAATCATATCCATAAAGTGACGCATTCGTTGTTGACCATCAGTAGGCAGTGTCAATCCGTCTAGCGTAATTTCATCTGCTGTAAGGTGCGCATCAAAGCGCACGGTCGTGGTCGTGTAAAAATGGTCTAAGGTTAGCGAAATGGAATCGTTGGTCGGGATAATCAGTGATTGATCTGCTTTGCCCCAGTATTTTACCAAGGCAATGTTGGTATGCGCTTTAGCAGTCACTGCAGTTTGTAAGATCGACATGGTTTATTCCTTCATTATCATTAAGGTTATAGCGCTGTGAGTGGCTCAAGCCAGGTGGCAACGGCACCGTGTTGCTTTAAGCTGGTTGCAATTTGTTTAGCTGTTTGTTCATCATTAGCGACGGCAAACATACAACCGCCCAAACCGCCACCAGTTAATTTTGCACCTAACGCACCTGTTTGATTAGCAGCATCGATTAGACGTTGCAATACTGGGTGATTCACCCCGAGCGTTGCTAAATCGGACTGAGCTTGATTTAAAATGAGTCCTAGTTGCTTGCGTTGGTCATGTTGCAGCGCATCAGCAGCAGCTTTAGTCAGGGCGCCCAGGTGGTTGATCAAGTGTTCGCCAACGCCGGGTTGATCAGGATCAGTCAATAGTTCTTTGACTGAGTTGACCGCCATGCCAGTTTGACCAGTAACACCGGTATCGCCAACGACCAGCCATGCATGTGTGTGCATGGCAAAGTGGGTGAGTGGTGCGCCTTTAACAAACCACACCGGTTGGTCGGCACTGACAGTTGCAGCATCAATTCCAGATGGGGTGCCATGCGTAATCATTTCTTCAATGTTAACCGTCGCTAGTAGTGTTTGTTGATCAAGTTGTGTGTCAAAAAAGTCATAGAAAGCACGCACAATGGCCGTTGCAACCGCAGCAGAAGACCCCATACCACGTTCTTCGGGAATTTTGCTGACCACTGTTAACGTAAACGGACATTCAGGTTCATTAAAGCGGCGTAGTAAACGGTCCACTAAGACACGAATACCATCAAACAACCCGGGTAACTCTGCCATGGTGCCAGTAAACACATCACTGACGAATTGTTGCGCATTAGTGGTTTCTTGAAGCGTTACAGTTACTGGTAAATGTCGCAGCGGAATGGCAATTGCTGGTTGACCGTGAACGACACTGTGCTCGCCAATTAGAATGATTTTTCCGTGGGCGTGTCCTGTTCCAACCCGCATAATGGTTAACTCCTTATAAATGTTTATTATCATAATAATACCACAGACAAATCCGCAATTATCAGCACGGCGCGCCTTTGTTTGGTAAGATAAACGGAGTAGACTTAAACAAGACTTTTAACCAGTACAGCAGGTTTAGAAAATTATCTGTATCGCTGGTGAACGAAAGGTGTCGAGTAGTAGATGAACAAAGACACAACGTATGCCGTCGTCGACATTGAAACGACCGGTACGAGTGTTAAGGATGGTGACCGCGTCATTCAAATTGGCTGTGCGTTTGTTAAACACGGCAAGGTCATCAACCACTACAGTACAAAAATCAATCCGGGTCGACAGATCCCGGCTAACATTACGCATTTAACGAGTATCACTAACCGAGAAGTGGCCAAAGCACCGTACTTTGATGATGTGGCTGGTGCACTATACGCCATGTTGCAAGGGACCGTATTTGTCGCCCATAACGTTAACTTTGATTTTCCTTTTTTAAATGCTGAATTTAGTCGGGTCGGATATCCACCACTACAAATTGAAGCTATCGATACAGTGACGTTAACGCAGATTTTGTTTCCAACGTTAACGAGTTTTCGGTTGCGTGATTTGAGTGCCCATTTTCAAATTGAACATGATCAGCCGCATACGGCGGACTCAGATGCTGATGCGACAGCCGTCTTGTTATTAAAGCTGCTGGATCAGGTGGCAACTTTGCCAATCAATACGCTACGCCAACTGGTTAATTTGAATTTGTCGTTGCCGGCGGACACGACCAAAGTATTCGATGTCGCTTTAGCAGCAGCACGTAAACAACCGGCGCAGTTGCCTGCAGGGCAGTATGTCCGTTCACGGCTCGTCTTACATGAAGCAACGCCACCGCAAGCAATCGATTTAGGCCAGCCGCGGGCTTATCCAAAATCTAAAGCGGCTAAGCTCAAAGCTTGGGGTGACCAAGTGGAATGGCGTGATTCGCAGGCGAAAATGATGAATCACATTTTCAATAATTATAGCCATGAAGATACTAAGAATCTGATTATTGAAGCCCCTACCGGGATTGGTAAAACATTAGGGTATGCGGTGCCGTTTGCATTTTTGTCACAAACAGGCAAGGCGACAGTAATTTCAACACAAACGACCTTATTACAAGAACAGTTCATGACTGATACGCTGCCGAAGTTGCGAGCCATGGTGCCATTCGCAATCAACGCAGTGGCTGTGAAAGGTAGCCAACATTACCTGGATTTAAGTCGTTTCGCGGCAACATTAACCGTGCCGGAGCATTCTCAACAAAGCCAATTTTTAAAGGCACGTATTTTAGTTTGGTTGTTGCAAACACAAACCGGTGATTTAGATGAATTACATTTAAATTCATATCGAGCACAGCTGTTTGAGGAAATTTGTCACCGTGGACTGCAATCGTTGAATCCCAAAGATCCCTTCTACGAGGACGATTATCTACGACGTATGGATCAACGAATTCGTCAAGCAAATATGGTGGTGGTCAATCATGCCTACCTGACCCAACATGCAGCACAGTTGGATACTTTGCTAGGTCGACCTTATTTACTCGTTGATGAAGCCCAGCATTTACCAACAGTGGCCACGTCTGATCATCGTAATACGGTTAAATTTCATGAACTGGCGAGTGCACTTCATCACGCGCAAGCGACCATTTTTAATCAACATGAGCATCATTTGACTGAAATGTTTAGTGAAGATGGGACGGCAACAGCGGCGTTACAACAGTTAGCCAGTGTCTTACTAAAACTTGATGCGGATTTAGATCAGTTCGAACAGGGACTGTACCGGCAATTTTTATTAGCTGCACAAGTCAATTCACATGGACAGCGTATTTTAGAGCAACTGGTCGACAACGAGCAGCTGCAAAAATTGCTGCAGGCAGGTAATCCGATTTTTAGTGCCTTAATTACAGAGGCTGACTTATTACCGAATGCCTTGCATAAAGTGCAAACGCGCTTTGAGAAGCAACAGAACAAATGGCTAAATTCAGATGTTGCATTGATGCATGAATTTACGCAGACCGTTGCCGATGTTCAGACGAAGCTTGCTCAGCTGGCACAGTTTGCTGATGAACTTGGGGATGCTGAAACAACGAACGTGTACTGGTTGCGACAAAATCAATATGGTGACTCGGCGAGCTTAGAATTGAGCGGTGGCTTATTAATGGCTACGGGTTGGCTAAAAGAGCATGTCTACGCTCATTTTCAGTTACCTACCTTTACCGGTGCAACCTTGTTTACGTCAACACGAGCGAACTATTTGATGACGCAACTTGATTTGGATAAAGCCACAACGGTTACGAAACGCTTACCGGAACGCTTTAATTATGAACAGCAAGCACGCCTATTTGTGGCGACAGATGCACCGGTCGCTAATTTACGTAAGCCAGATGTCCAGTATCGCTACTGGGCAGACACGATTGCCAAGCTAGCCAAGAAAACGCATCGCCAAACGTTAGTCCTGTTCAACTCACTGGCAGCTGTTAGTGGTGTGTACACGGCGTTGACGCATGGGTTGGTCAATGACAATCAAACCGTGTTTGCACAAGGTGAAACAGGTAGTCGGGAAAAGAATTTAAAACGCTTTAGTACAGAGTCAAATGGTATTTTGTTAGGTGCTGCCAGCTACTGGGAAGGAATTGACTTACCTAAGGATGCCCTGGAGCTTGTCATCATCACGAAGTTGCCGTTTGATTCACCAACAGATCTGTTAGTGGCCGCGACGAATGCGCGATTAGAGGCAGCAGGACACAATGCTTTTTATGCTTCTGCTTTACCAAAGGCGACGCTGCGGTTGCGTCAAGGCATTGGCCGTTTGATTCGGACGCCAACCGATCGAGGTGTGATTGTGGTTTTAGACTCCCGACTCGTCAATAAGCGTTATGGTGGCACGATGCAGAAAGCCTTACCAAAGGGCTTGACTGTTATTTCGAAACCGACGGCTGAAATCATTACACAAACAAACAATTTCTTTAGATAGCTGATCTTGCATTGTGTGTCTGAACAAGTTTGCTATAATTAAATTCGTTATCATAGAACAGGATAAATAGGAGCAAACATGCAACGGCAGCAACATCGACGCAAAAATTGGTCACAAATTATTCTCTGGATCGTTTTAGCAGTAGCCTTGTTGGTTGGTAGTGGCTTCATTGTGTTACATGAAGCGCTACGGCCAGCCAAGACTGCCGCTAGCCAGACGGTGGCTATTGCAAAGCAAAAGGCGGGGGTCAACGATGCCCATGGCTTTATGACCTACAATCGTCAACAAAGTTATTATGCAGTTAGAGGTCATAATAAAAAAAAGCATCCGGTGTATGTCGTTGTGGCCAAGTCAACTGGGCATGTGACGACGTTAAGACAGCGGGATGGCAAGTCAAAGTCGGCTATTTTAGATCAGGTGTGGCGCACGCAAAAGCCACAGAAGGTCACAAATATTGGACTTGGATTACGACATGGACAACCAGTGTGGGAAGTTTCTTACCTGAACCAGCGTGGTAATCTATGCTATATGTTGCTCCGGTACAAAGATGGTTCAACAGCACAGGCGATTCAAAATTTATAAACGGGTAGAGGAGATACGAAAGTGGAAACCATTAGTATTATTCATGCACCTGAACATGTCGATGAACGTGTTCGGATCGGTGTTTGGCTGAGCAACAAACGGTCAAGCGGAAAAATTGCATTCTTACAATTACGGGACGGGACGGCGTTCTTTCAAGGCGTTTTACGTAAAACTGACGTCACCGAAGAAAAGTTCGCAGAAGCAAAGGAATTACGTCAAGAAAGTAGTCTTTATGTAACGGGAACAATCCACGAGGATGCCCGTTCTAAGTTTGGCTACGAAATTGAAATTGATGACTTTGAATTAGTGGGTGAAAGTGAAGATTACCCAATCACGCCTAAGGAACACGGGATTGATTTCTTACTGGATCACCGTCACTTATGGTTGCGCTCGTCTCGGCCACATGCTTTGATGCGGATCCGTAATGAAGTTATTCGTGCGACTTACCAATTCTTTAACGACAACGATTTCATCAAGTTGGATGCACCGTTACTGACAGGTTCCGCTGCTGAAGGTACAACTGAATTATTTGAAACGGACTATTTTGGACATGATGCCTATCTGTCACAAACCGGACAGCTGTATGAAGAAGCCGGTGCAATGGCGTTTGGTCGCGTATTCTCGTTTGGACCATCATTCCGTGCTGAAAAGTCCAAGACACGTCGGCATTTAACTGAATTCTGGATGATCGAACCGGAAATGGCTTGGATGCATCAAGAAGAAAGTCTCGAACTGCAAGAACAATACATTGCCTTCTTAGTACAGTCAGTTATTGATAACTGCGCGCGTGAATTAGAAACGTTGGGGCGCGATGTTGAAACCTTAAAGAAGTACACGAAGTTGCCTTATCCACGGATTTCTTATGATGATGCAATTACGTTACTGAAGGAAAATGACTTCGATGTTGACTGGGGTGTCGATTTTGGCTCTCCAGAAGAAACTTTCTTAGCCAATCATTTTGACCAGCCTGTCTTCGTTTTAAACTATCCCAAAGCTATCAAAGCCTTTTATATGAAACGCCACCCAACACGTGATGATGTGGTTATCTGTGCTGATTTATTGGCACCTGAAGGTTATGGTGAAATCATTGGTGGTTCTGAACGTGATACGGATTACGACTACCTGTACAAACAGATTGTTGAATCTGGTCAAGATCCTAAAGAATACGACTGGTACTTCGACTTACGTAAGTACGGTAGTGTTCCGCATTCTGGTTTCGGTCTTGGTTTGGAACGCTTCTTGACTTGGATTACATTACAAGATCATCTGCGCGAAACCATCCCATTCCCACGGATGCTAAACCGGATTTATCCTTAAAATAACGCATTTAAAAAGCCGGCGAGCATCCCTTTCAATGGGACCCGCCGGCTTTACTTATTAATTTGTGGAAAGGGGTATCGCATGAAGGACTTCGCAAGTGCACTGTTAGCAGCCGGTTCAACTACTGTTAACAATCTTTTACTAACACGGTATCGTGAACTTAGTATGACAAACGATGAGTTACTAGTGTTTCTGCAGTATAAACGTTCATTAGATCGTGGTATTGACTTTCCGGATGCACAAGCCGTCGCAGATGTCATGAAAA
This sequence comes from Furfurilactobacillus siliginis, assembly GCF_001437435.1. Taxonomy (GTDB): domain Bacteria; phylum Bacillota; class Bacilli; order Lactobacillales; family Lactobacillaceae; genus Furfurilactobacillus; species Furfurilactobacillus siliginis. The sequence goes on from NZ_JQCB01000002.1 coordinate 132,256, forward strand.
CGACGACAACCGAAGTGTATCAGTTACTGGATGGGCTGCTTAAGAAACAATTGCTGGTAATTGAATCAACAACGGATGGCCAAGGTAAACTGCGAGATCGCTATGATTTTACGCCGTTATACCAAAGGCTGGCGGCGCTACCAGATACACTCAGCGGGCAAGCGGCAAGTACACCAACGATTGCAGCACCGAGTTCCACATCCGCGCGAGAAGATGTTTTCAATAAAATTGAGGTTGAATTTGGCCGGCCATTAAGTCCGACAGAATTGCAGACCATTGCACGCTGGTTTGATGAAGATCACTTTAAGCCGGAATTGATTTTAATTGCGCTGCGCGAAGCGGTCTTAAACCAAGCGTACAGTCTGCGCTATATTGACCGTATCTTACTCAGTTGGCAGCATAAGAATTTGACGTCAGCTGGGCAAGTTGAGCGTGAACTTGGTGATCGGAGACATCAGCAGGCTAGTGCCACAGTGGTCAAGCCTGCTACTCATCAAGGACCGGCGATTCCGCTCTTTAAAGTTTCTGAAAGTGACGATTAATTTCATTCAAGTTTATAAATCAAAAACACCGCTGACAGCAATTTGTCAGCGGTGTTTTTGATTTATAGATTAGTGGGCTGCTGAAGAACTGCTAGCAGCTGGGGTACTTGTTGAAGATTGTGTGCCGGTGTTTCCACCATTACCAGCGCCTTGACTGGCACCAGTTTCAGACAGACGTCCAGCTGATTGACTTTCGCTAGAAGCACTTGAAGCACTGCTACTATTTTGGCTGGAGAATGATGAGAAGGAGACACTCGATGAAGATGAGCCAGAAGGGCTACTTTGATCTTTATCGTTTAAATATTTCCGCCAGTTAGAACCGCTGATAACCAATTCGTCGATGCCATTATGCTTAATAGATTCAACGTTACTTGGCTTTTCCCAATCGTCATTTGACTGCGTCTGAGCCATGTAACTAGCAAGGTACTTGTAGATTGATTCAGCAATAGAAAGCTGTGCGGTCGTCATGTAATGACCCGGCTCATTTGGCTGATCATAACCAGTCCAGACAGAAATGGCGCTGTGTTGTGTGTATCCAGTGTACCAAGCATCCATAACAGCAGTGTGAGGAACCGTAGTGACACTATCAGGATAACCTGATTGACCGGTTTTACCAGCTTGGTGTAAGCCAGGAATGTGCGCGTCAGGGGCCCAAACATCAGTTGGCACACCCTTGAGCATGTCGGTCAGCATGTACGCGGTGGCAGGACTCATTGACCGGTGAGAAGAAACATCAAACTTGTGTGTTTCACCATCTTGCGTAACCACTTTTTTAACTAAATGAGGGGTGTGATAAGTTCCACCGTTTGCTAAAGCACCGAAAGCGGCAGATTCTTGCATACTTGAAACGTAAACCCCAATCCCGTTTGAGTAAACAAGTGGTTCTTTAAACTTCATCCCATTTTGTGCCATGAATTGGGTTGCACGATTAATACCAACTTCTTGTAAGGTACGGATGGCAGGAATATTCCGGGATTCAACCAGTGCTTTACGCATTGATAATGTACCTTGATACTTACCATCCCAGTCATTTAACTCAATGTTAGTGCCTGGATACGTGTACTTGGTATCTTCAAGAGCCTTAAATGTTGGCCATTGGTTATATTCAATCGCAGGACCGTAGTCCATAAACGGCTTGATTGTTGAACCAGAAGAACGGTCAGTTTGTGTCGCACGGTTTAAACCAAATGCCACATTTTGCTTACGACCACCAATCATTGCAGTGACAGCTCCGGTTTGTGGATCAGTCATTGTGACCCCAACCTGTAGCAGTTCACTTGGGAAGTTGACATATTTGTCCGAGTTAACAATGTCGTACAACCGTTGTTGAGCACCCATGTTCAGGTTGGTGTAGATGCGAATCCCGTCTTTGTAGGGATTAAAGCCTTTTTTCTGAACTTCTTTGATAGTCTGCTGTAGATAAGCATCAACAACCTTGTTATCAGAGCTCGTGTCGTTAACACTGTGGTTGACTGAGAGTCCAGTGCTAACAGGGGAAGCAATCCCACTGTTCATATCAGCTTTTGAGATTACTTTATTTTCATACATGGCGCGTAAAACGGTATCGCGTCGTTGCTTTGCATAATTAGGGTGTGCAACTGGATCATAGTAAGTTGGTGATTGGGGCATCCCAGCCAAGACGGCAAACTGTGCGTAGTTAAGCTTGCTTAGCGGTTTGTTGTAATAATATTTAGATGCCGTGCCCATCCCATAGACACCATTACCCATGTAAACCTTGTTGATATAGAATTCAAGAATTTGATCTTTTGAATAGTGTTTTTCAACGTAATAGGCAAGAGCAGCTTCCTGAGATTTACGCTTCAACGTTCGATCTGAAGCAGCGGTAGAAAACACGGATAGCTTAACTAACTGTTGGGTCAGTGTTGAGCCACCTTGCAACCCTAGTGAACTACCTGTGAAGTTAGCTGCAGCAGCACTCACAATCCGTAGCGGATCAATACCAAAGTGATGCTTGTAAAAACGCCGGTCTTCAATAGAAACAACGGATTGTTTTAATTCCTTTGGAATTTGGTCAGATTTAACATAGGTTCTATTTTGAGATCCAAGACTGGAAATGACGTTCCCTTTATCATCAAGGATTTCTGTTGAATTTTGACTCGTTAGCTGTGCCGTCGTTATCTTGGGAGCACTGGCCGCATAAACAGCGAAGAGGCCACCGCCGGCTAAGATAATCGCGAAGATAATTCCCAAAGCCCAATAGAGAATTGTACGCCACAAAGGTCGTCTGGGACCGCCTGTGGTCATTAGCTCGCCGTCATCGTCATGATAGCGACCAATCCGTGAATTCTGGTTGTTATTATTATTGTCAGACATGTTGCTCTCCTTAAACAGTTACTTCTGTGCTGCAATCAATTGATCAACAGCATTAAGATAGGGAATCAAAGGATTCATATGATATGGAATCAAAAAGCCAGCGTCTTCAATGACATCGCGGGGAATTGATTTACGACCATCATGTGCCTGAGCGTCCCAGTATTCGAATAGCGTTGTTGCAGGTAACAAAAAGGTCTTGCTTTCATTTGTAAAGCGAATGATGGCAAAGCCAATACCGCCAGCCTTCACACATGCACGAAGATGAATAATCTGGTGCTCATGAAAGTTTTTGAGGGGAAACGATGTTTTGTTTTTGGTTTCCTTAGCATCGAAATCAATGTAATGACCACGATAGACCCCATTATAATCAGTTGTTGACGGTTGCCTGAAGTAGGCTTCCCGAATTGTTGCAGCAGACCTTTTAGGGTAATCAACCTTGACGATTTGAATCGGGGTCGGTTTCTTATGAATCACCGCGATATCGTTTGCCAAGTAATATTGGTTACTTTCGTTCAGCTCAGCTTCTAATGACATACCACGATCACTATAACTAGTGGTCGTGACTGGTTGTTTGTTAGCCGCTTGGTTTGGTCCGTGGTACGCTGCACCGTTGGGGTAACGGATGTTCACTAAAAACCACGCTCCTTTATAATGAACTTATTATATCAGATTTACACGAAGCACCGCGGTTTGCACAGGTTGGTAACATAGTCGTAACGAAGCTTTAATACTTTAATAATTGCTAAACATCGATGATTTCTGTTATGTAATGTGTTGAATATTACGAGAAGTTGCTGATTTACCGTGACTTATGGCAGACTATGATTAATTACAGGGAGGTAACAACACATGAGTCGTTTATGGGTGAGTGGCTATCGCAGTTATGAACTGGGTGTGTTTGGTAATCAAGATCCTAAGTTGACCATCCTGAAGTATGCATTAAAGGAAGCATTACAAAATCAAATTGAAAATGGTGTTGACTGGATCATCACAGGTGGACAGCTTGGTGTCGAACAGTGGGTGATCGATGTCGCCACCGATTTGAAAAAAAGTTATCCGCAAATTCAGGTGGCCATGATGTTACCATTTGCAGAATTTGGTGGTAACTGGAATGAAAACAATCAAGCACTACTGACATCGTTAAAAACGCAGGTTGATTTTTCAGCGACCGTGTCTGAGCATGCTTATCAATCGCCACAACAATTAAAAAATTACCAAGCCTTTATGCTTTCACATACGGATGCAGCACTTTTAGTATATGATTTAGAACATGAGGGTAAGCCGACGTACGATTACCTTGCCATTAAGGCATTTATGGACGACCATCCCTATGGTTTAACGCTGATGGATTTCGACTGGCTTCAAGAAAGTGCCAACGAATATGAAGAAAATCATCGTGAGTCGTTTTAATTTACGTCAACTTGCGCTACAATATTTTAAGTCGTGTTTCGACAAATAGATGAGGTGTAACTTTCATGCAAGAAATCAATTTTTCAACGCAGGACATTCTGCAAAAAGAATTCAAGGAAAAACGGATGGGTTCAGCTTACGACCCAACCGATGTTGATAGCTTCTTGGACTTAGTAATCAAGGACTATGAGACATTTAACCGCGAAGTTTCCCAGCTGCGTGCTGAAAATGAACAGTTATCTGGTAAAGTAGACGACTTGACGCGTCAAGTAAATGCACGTCAAACCGTTTCCAGCAATCCAGAAACGACTAGCCAAGCCAATAACAGTGTCACGAATATGGACATTTTAAAGCGGCTTAGCAATTTGGAACGCCACGTGTTTGGTTCTCAGTTAGATAATGGCAACCAAAGTGTGGCACCACAGGGACAATCAGAAGAACTTAACACAAGTTCTGAATCTGGCTGGACCGAATAATTCTTTGTTAACCAATGCAAATTTCGGGTAATTGGGCGTAACTTATGTTGCGTCAGGAAAGTCCATGCTCGCACAGGCTGTGATGCCTGTAGTGTTCGTGCTCAGTGAAAAAATAAGCTGAGGTACCTCTTTGAGGTAACGGCGGGAAAAAACGGCTACGGTTTCGGCTATGCCTGAGTATCCCTGAAAAGTGCCACAGTGACGATACCAGTTCGGAAACGGACTGGGTGGAACGCGGTAAACCCCTCGAGCGGGAAACCCAAACTACGGTAGGGGAGCTTCACATAGGTAACTGAACTGATTGTGGGGGAGGACTTTGTGTCCTGAGATAGATGATTACCACGGAGTAAGCTGCGCCTGAGGCTTACGATGTACAAAACATGGCTTACAGAAATTTGCAGCAGGCAGAGACTTCTCACGTGTGAGGGGTCTCTTTTTTTGGTTGTAAATGGTAAGATGTCACTAATTAACCGTATTGGACAAGAGCTGATACGCACTGAGGAGAAGTTATGCAAACATTTGAGTTAATGGCCACTTGTGCCGCCGGTATTGAAGCGTTAGTCGGTCGTGAATTACGTGACCTAGGCTATGAGACACAGGTTGAAAATGGTCGGGTCCGTTTTTCTGGAACTGTTAAGGATATTGTTCGAACCAATTTATGGTTGCGTACCGCTGACCGGATTAAAATTATCATTAAGGAATTTCCAGCCGTTACCTTTACGGAATTATTTGATGCGACCCGTGCGTTTGCCTGGGACCAGCTGTTACCAATGGATGCAGCCTTTCCGGTTGAAGGACGCTCACGTGACTCACAGTTGCACAGTGTGCCGGATGCCCAAGCCATCGTGAAAAAAGCGATTGTGGACCAATTAAGCGATGTTTACCATCGGCGGACACGTTTGCCTGAAACCGGCGCGTTATTCCCACTAGAAGTTGCAATTAATAAAGATCAAGTAATGTTGACATTGGATACAACTGGCGATTCTTTGTTTAAACGTGGCTATCGGGTGGCCAAAGGTTCTGCGCCATTGAAGGAAAATATGGCTGCGGCACTGATCTTGTTGACACATTGGAATCCTAAGGACATGCCGTTTGTGGATCCAGTTTGTGGTTCAGGGACATTACCAATTGAAGCTGCTCTGATTGCACGCAACATCGCTCCTGGAATGAATCGGCACTTTGTTTGCGAACAATGGGAATGGTTCCCACAAGATATGATTGATGCCGTCCGCGATGAGGCTGATGATGCAGCTGATTACGACAGCGAATTTGATATTTCTGGGAGTGATATTGACCCAGACATGGTTGCCATTGCCAAAAAGAACGCTCAGGCCGCTGGATTGAGCCAGGACGTACACTTTACGGAAGGTGATGCAACGACCTTTAAAACAGATAAATTAAATGGGGTTATTGTTGCCAACCCACCTTATGGGGAACGGTTGAGTGATGAAGAAAGTGTTCAACGTCTCTATAAAGGAATGGGTCGTGCCTTCAAGCCATTAAAGACTTGGAGTAAGTATATTTTGACCAGTGATTTAGACTTTGAGACTGTTTATGGTCAGCGCGCAACAAAGAAACGGAAACTCTATAACGGTGCCTTGCGGACAGATTTGTACCAATATTGGGGCAAGCCTGAATGGCATCACGATAACTAGCGAGGGTAATATGACACAGTCTGCGATGAGTGCTGCGGAACAGGATTTTCGTGCACTGCTTAAAGAAATGGCGTTATTGGAAAATGCTATTTCGTTATTGGATTGGGACGGGCATACTTACATGCCCAGTGCGGAAGGTACGCAGCGCGCAGAACTAGTTGGCTATTTTAATCAGCGACATTTTCAACTAGAGACCGGCTCTAAAATGACGGCTTTATTGAACTTGTTTGAAGCTGACGGTTCCTTGTTGACAGTGGATGGGCAGGCAATTTATCGTCGCGTTAAACGCAACTATGAGCGTACAGCTAAATTACCGGAAGCCGAATTCGTTGCCTATACCAAATTATTAAGTCAAGCGCAAAATGTGTGGTTAAGCGCTCGCAAACATCAGCAGTTTGCTGAATTTTTACCTTATTTAAAGCAAATTGTAACAGCCAAAAAGCGTTTTATCAGTTATTGGAAGACTGATGAAGCAACCGCATATGACGTGCTCTTAGATCAATTTGAGCCTGGGATGACTGTCGCGAAGCTCGATCCGTTATTTTCTGAATTACAAAGTGGAATTGAACGAATCAATGCCGAAATCGTTCGACCTGGGCAGCAGCCAAATGATCAATTTATGCACCGGTATGTTGATCAAACAACACAGCACCATTTGTCAGAGGCGATTGTTCAGGAACTTGGCTTTGACTTCACGAAGGGTAGCTTGGATATTTCCATGCATCCATTTACTATCGGCATGAATCGTAACGATGTCCGTATTACAACACGTTATGACGATCATGACTTTCAAATGTCATTGTTAGGGTCGATTCACGAGGCGGGCCACGCATTGTATGAGCAAAATGTCGTCGCTAAATGGGATAACACACCGTTAGCAGGTGGTACTTCCATGGGAATCCATGAAAGCCAATCCTTATTTAACGAGGTTTTTCTAGGCAGAAATCCCGCTTTTTGGCAGCATACTTATCCAAGGTTCAGAGAATTGACGGGTGAAATCTTCAGTGATATCGATTTAGATACATTTGTTCGAGGCTTCAATGTCACACGACCAAGTTTAATTCGGACAGAGGCAGATCCACTCACATATCCTTTGCACATTATCATTCGGTATGAACTTGAAAAAGCGATTTTTAACGAAGATCTTGATTTAGATGAACTGCCAATGTTGTGGGCTAAAAAGTATCAACAGTATCTTGGCATCACACCTGATAATGATGTTGAGGGTGTTTTGCAAGATATTCATTGGGCAGGTGGAGACATGGGCTACTTCCCAAGCTATGCGCTGGGACATCTGTATGCTGGTCAAATTTTCCATGCAATGCAGGAGGAACTGGATGTTGAGACCTTGTTAGCCAACGGTGACTTTCAACCACTGATTGATTGGCGCGTACAACGCATTCATCAATTTGGTGGTAGTAAGGAACCAAACGACCTTATTTTGGCAGCAACTGGGGAACCGTTGTCTGCAAAATATTGGTTGGCTTATCAACGTACAGTTTATGAACGCGTTTATCAGTATTAAAATTGAGGAAAAATAGGTTGGCGACAAAAAACACTTTTGTCGCCAACCTATTTTTGATTTGTGAGAGTAAACAGCGAAAACGCGGTCTCAAGCCTTGAATCGCTGTGCAGAATCTAGCCGCTGTCCGTGGCTAAAGCCACTACCACCGTCTTTATTCTTGCTCGGATTCAGAACAGGCTTGATCTCGCTCTGTTATTAAACGTGGGACAAAAGGCAAGCCGCTGTTCAGATTACGAACTGCCTACCGGATTTTAGATCAACTTGTACGGGCGTTCCAGGTCTTGCTCACGACGGTCCATTATTATTTTGATCTAAAACTTAAATTGCTGCCAACTTTTGTGCCACGTGCAGATTGTTTTAATGCTTTAAGCAACTTTTAAGTGTCTGTATGCTAAGCTTGAATGTAATTGGAAAAGGGGTGGCACAAAGACTATGCCAACAAAAATTGCAATCATTGGTGGTGGAATTGTCGGCAGCACTGCCGCATTTTATTTGCATCAGCAGCCTGGTGTTGAAATCATCATGTTTGATGACGGGACTGGTCAAGCAACAAAGGCAGCCGCCGGAATCATTTCACCATGGCTATCAAAACGACGTAACCAGCAATGGTATCGGTTAGCCCGTGACGGGGCTGGTTTATTTCACGAATTAGCCATTGATGCGCATTTAACAGGGACAAGTTTCGCACGTACAGGAACGATTATCACCAGAGACGATAGTGACGACTTGGACGCGCTTGAGCAGCTTGCTTACGAGCGACGTGATAGCGCACCAACGATGGGGGAAATCTATCGTCTAAATGAGGCCTCAATCAAAGCACTCTTGCCATTTGTTCACCACAGCGCGCCAGGCATCCTGATAACGGGTGGCGCACGTATCGATGGTCAGCTTTTTTGTGCGCAGTTGCAGCAGGCGGCGAACGTCATACCTCGACCTGGCCGCGTTTCATTTAACGAAAAAGGCGATCTCGTTGCGAACGGTCAGATAGAAAAATTTGACCTTGTGATTGCAGCGGTTGGTGCGTGGCTCCCGGAATTACTCAATCCGCTTGGATTAACCACGGCAGTTCGGCCGCAAAAAGGCCAGCTGCTTGAGTTAAAGACGCCGGTTTATCAGACGACTCAGCCACAACCAGTATTGATGCCTGAAGGTGAGCGCGATTTTATTCCGACAACACCGGGACAACTTATTGTGGGTGCAACCCATGAAAATGACCAGGGCTTTGATTTGACGCCTTCTGTCGAAGTTGAAAATGACCTGTTAGCATCGGCTAATCGCGTAACGCAGACGTTGACAACGCAGGATATTACTGGGATTCGCGTAGGAACTAGAGCTTACACGCAGGACTTTGCACCGTTTTTCGGAACGCTGGTCGGTCATGAGTCGATTCTTGTTGCCAGTGGCTTAGGCTCGTCGGGATTAACCACGGGGCCATTGATTGGTCAGCTACTGGCGCAAATGGCGATTGGTCAAACCGTGGCTACAGAAAGATATACCAAAGCAACCTCGCAGTACATTAGTTAATACTGTGCAGCGCTTGTAAAGCCAGTTGATGTGCACCATGGTTATCACGCTCAGGGATCCATTGCGTAATGACCAATTGAAAATGGTCTTGAAGGGCTAATAGCTCTGTCGTGAGCTCCGGGTAGTGCTTCATACTTCCTTTACCAACAGCATCTGCGACCAGACGACTATCGGTAAAAAACATGACGGTTGTATCAGTGTTAGTCATTTTAGCCACGGCGGAAAATCCCGCAATAGCTGCCAAAAATTCAGCTTGGTGATTATCTGGTGCTGGCACGATTTGCTTCATTTGATGCTGAGTTCCATTTTCAATAATTAGAATGCCGGCGCCGCTTTGGCTATCGGCAGTTGGGTGCTGTGCATTACTGGCAGCATCTACATAAAGTTTGATAATCATGTTTCCCCTTAAATTTGGTAAAATAGAAGTTAGCGAAGAAAGGAAGTCTGCAAACGAATGACAAAACACCGCTTTTTTTATCGCCCAAGTGGGCTGACCGCAATCATCGTGTGGTCATGGACTGCCATTTTCTTCTTTGGCGGCGTTATTTTTCAGTATGAAATGGCTAAATTTAATTGGCCAGCAATCATTATTGCAGGTTTATTCTTACTGTTTTTGTTGTGGCAATTTATTGGACGTCAAATCATCATTGATGGGCAGAATCTTCGTATTCGGCGTTTGCTGGCCCACAGATCACTGGTTGTTAATATTCAGCAACTAGAACAGCACACCTTTACCGGACATACATGGCAATTTGAGGTGCAGGGTAAGCACTATGCACTACGTTTGTCTAAGCACGCTTTAAATACGATTGAACAGTTAGTAAACGCTTAGTAGAAGTATACCACGTGGCTTGTTAGCGTTAATTATGGGAGGAATCTAATGGCTCAGTTAAAAGATATTGAAATTGCACAGCGTAGCAAGCTGCGTCCAATTAGTGAAATTGCAGCAACTGCAGGCTTAACTGCAGATGAAGTGGAACCTTATGGTCGTTATAAAGCTAAGATTGATTTGCCATTAAGTGGAAAACGCACCGCAGGCAAACTGATTCTAGTGACGTCCATTAACCCAACCCCAGCCGGTGAAGGCAAGACGACGGTAACAGTCGGTTTAGGCGATGGTTTACGTCAAATTGGTAAACGTGCTGTCCTAGTACTACGCGAACCTTCCTTGGGTCCAGTAATGGGTATGAAAGGTGGCGCCACTGGTGGTGGGTACGCGCAAGTCGCGCCCATGGAAGACATCAATTTGCATTTTAACGGCGACTTCCATGCGTTAACAACTGCTAACAATACGTTGGCGGCATTAATTGATAATCATATCCAACAAGGTAACGAACTCAATATTGATCCACGGCGGATTTCTTTGCATCGTGTTTTGGATATTAATGACCGTTCTTTAAGAAATGCTGTCATTGGCATGGGTGGTCCCACTTCAGGTACACCACGCGAAGATCACTTTGATATCACCGTTGCCAGTGAGCTTATGGCCATTTTATGTTTGGCAACTGATTTACATGATTTAAAAGCACGGATTAATCGGATGGTGGTTGCAGAAAATGTTGACCGTCAGCCAGTCACTGTCGCTGACTTAAAGGTTGGTGGCGCCATCGCCTTGCTGTTAAAAGAGGCCATTAAGCCTAACTTGGTCCAAACGCTTGAAGGAACACCGGCAATTATCCATGGCGGTCCCTTTGCGAATATTGCACATGGCTGTAACAGTGTTTTAGCAACGCGAACAGCCTTACAACTCGGCGAATATGCGGTGACAGAAGCTGGCTTTGGTGCCGATTTAGGGGCCGAAAAGTTCCTCGATATCAAAGTTCCAGTGCTGGGACAGTCTCCAGCAGCAATTGTATTAGTTGCGACTGTACGTGCGCTGAAATTACACGGTGGTCAAGCCTTAGCGGAGTTAACAACGCCAGACTTAACAGCTTTAAAGGCTGGATTGGCCAATCTTGGCAAACATATCGAAAGTATGCAGCGTTACCAAGTTCCTGTTGTGGTCGCTGTCAATGCCTTTAGTTCAGACACACCTGAAGAAATTAAGCTTGTACAGGATTATTGTGCGCAGTATGACGTTGAAACTGTCGAGGCCGACGAATGGGCGCATGGTGGTGCAGGGACAACTGACCTTGCCCATGCGGTTGTTCGAGCTGCACAAACGCCTAGCACTTTTACGCCTTTGTATGAACCAACTGACGACATCGTTACTAAGGCGACCGCGATTGTGCAGACAATCTACGGTGGTCGGCGGGTTGTCCTAGAGCCACATGCGAAAGCCCAATTACGTCGCTTTGCAAAACGTGGCTGGGACAAACTACCAGTTTGCATGGCTAAAACGCAATATTCATTATCGGATCAACCTAAGTTATTGGGTGCGCCAACGGATTTTGATATTCACATTCGTGCGTTTGAACCTCGGTTAGGGGCAGGCTTTATGGTTGCCTTAACCGGCAGCATTCTAACCATGCCTGGATTACCTAAACATCCGGCTGCACTGGATATGGACATTACAGACGATGGTGTGATTTCAGGAATTTTTTAAGTCGCTTAAATAAAGGAGTCGTGGGCTAACCACGAGGACATATGGCATATTATTGGATCGTTATTATTCTTTTAATTGGTGCTGATCAAGGCATTAAGTACTATGTGAGCACGAGTATTACATTAGGTGCGACACATGAACTCATTCCTGGTTTATTGTCATTGACAAGTTTGCGTAATGACGGGGCTGCGTGGTCAATTCTATCAGGAAAAATGAATGTTTTTTATGTAATTACGGCTGTTGCAGTTGTGGTATTGCTATATGCAATGTGGCGTTTACGGCACCAACGTTTATACATGTGGGGCATTAGTTTCATGCTTGCTGGCACCATTGGCAACTTTATTGATCGCATTCGTTTGGGGTATGTCGTCGATATGTTCCAATTCGATTTTGTTAAGAATTTTCCAATCAGTAACTTTGCTGATTGGTGCCTGACAATCGGCGTTGTGCTGTTGATTATTGCGGTAATCTTTGATCGTGATGATCAGCCATCAACCAAAAAGGGGCCCCGGCATGCAGCCAGGATGCGAAAGGGTTAGTCATAGATGCAAATAGACGATAAAATTGATGATTTTGAACATGATTTGACAGATATGCCAGTTGAACAAACTTTCGTTATCGAGTCGACTGCCCAAACAGGTCGGTTTGATAAAGTATTGAGCAGCTTAGCTGGAATTACACGCTCTCAGGCCCAAATTGCCATTGATGAGGGACGCGCGCAGCTAAATCACGTGACCGCCAAAAATAAAAATGCGGTTGTTTTGAATGATACGGTCAGCTTTGTTGATCGGAAACCAGAGCCAATTGCCTTAGTTCCAGAGCCAATTGATTTAGATATTGTTTATGAAGACGACGATGTTTTGGTCGTTAATAAACCACAGGGCATGGTTGTACATCCTGCACCTGGGCATCCAAATCATACTTTGGTGAATGCGTTGTTGTATCATAGTCCCTTATCTAAAATTAACGGGAGCTTGCGGCCTGGTATCGTTCACAGAATTGATAAAGACACCTCTGGCCTTTTGATGGTGGCCAAAAATGATCTGGCACAGCAGAGTTTGACGGCACAGTTGAAAGCGAAAACGAATCAGCGACAATATGTCGCATTGGTTCACGGTATTATCAGTGAGGATGAGGGTACCATTGATGCACCGGTGGGACGATCACCTAAAGATCGTAAAAAGATGGCGATTGTTGCTGGTGGACGACATGCGGTCACTCATTTCACCGTTTTAAAACGATATCAAAAATATACATTGGTGAGTTGTGAATTAGAAACAGGTCGAACGCACCAAATCCGGGTTCACATGGCCTATATCGGTCATCCATTGGCTGGCGATCCACTTTATGGACCTAAGAAAACACTTCCTGGCAATGGTCAGTACCTAACTGCAAAAACGCTTGGTTTTAAGCATCCCCGGACCGGTGAACAATTAACATTTACGGTGCCGCTGCCAACCTGGTTTACAGAGATGCTTGATCAACTAGATGCGCGCTGAGACAGGCGTATAATGACACCAGCATAAATTTAAACAACATCTGAATAAGGGGAAAATATACATGGCAAAAGAAGTTGTTGACGCAATGGCAATGCAACGCGCATTGACCCGGATTACGTACGAAATTATTGAGCGCAACCGCGGGATTAGTAACTTAGTATTAATCGGCGTAAAGACGCGTGGTGTCTTTTTAGCACATCGAATTGCAACTAGACTACATCAGTTAGAAGATACTGTTGTTCCAGTTGGTGAATTAGATGTCAGTGAATACCGTGATGATGTCAGTGTGAACATACCTGTTAGTAAGGATGCAATCAGTAATTTAACAGCACCCATCACTGATAAAAAGGTCGTTTTAGTCGATGATGTTTTGTATACCGGTCGGACGATTCGAGCAGCAATGGATGCCATCATGGACCTTGGACGGCCTAATAGTATCAATTTGGCTGTCTTAGTTGACCGCGGGCATCGGGAATTACCAATTCGGGCTGATTTTGTTGGAAAAAACATTCCAACTGCTCAAAATGAACATATTCGCGTATCGGTCGAGGAAGTTGACCAACGTGACAGTGTTGAAATTGTCACAGCTGACGAGGCAACTAAGTAGTCATACTGTTATTAACGTGTTTTGTGCATGAGGGAAGAAGGGTTTACTGCAGATGACAGAGCGCTACTTAATTCTTTCAGACGGAACTACCTATAAGGGACAGGCATTTGGGTCACCTGCAACAACCAGTGGGAACATCGTGTTTAACACCAGTGTGACTGGTTACCAGGAAATCATTACCGACCCGATTTACCATAATCAAATAATCGTATTTAGCACACCGACGATTGGCGCGGTCGGTGTTAACCATGAAAGTTATGAAGCAATTTTACCGACGGCGAAGGGTGTGGTCGTTCGCGAAGTCGCTGAGGTATCCACCAACCGTCAACGGACACTCAGTTTAGATCAATTTTTACGATTCAATAATATTCCAGGTATTTCCGGAATTGATACAAGGCAACTTGTTCGTAAATTGAGAACGCATGTGGGTCCTTTGAATGCCAGCATTGTCGATGTTGCTGATGAGCATGCGTTTGATCAATTGAATGCGACTGTCTTGACCAATCAACAAGTTGCACAAGTTGCGACACCACGGCCTTATGCGAACCCTGGGATGGGTCATAATATTGTTGTGATTGATTTTGGTCTTAAAAGTGGCATTTTAAGGGAACTTGCTGTACGTGGGGCCAATGTCACTGTGATGCCGTACTTAACCAGTGCAGACGCAATTTTAAATTTGGATCCAGATGGCATCGTGTTATCCAGTGGCCCTGGTGACCCGCGTAACTTACCAGTAAGCGTTTTGACCATGATAAAAACGTTGGAAACACGGATTCCAATGTTGGGCATCGGTTTAGGACATGAATTGTTTGCATTAGCCAATGATGCGACCATTGAGCGTTTACCAGTAGCACATCAAGGTATGAACCATCCAATCCGAGAAATCATTACCAATCGCATTATGTACGCTGCCCAAGCTGAAGAGTTTGGCGTAGATCGAGATAGCATTGATCGTAATCAGTTATTAATTACGCATATTGATTTAATTGATCGCTCGATTCAAGGCTTGCGGCATCGTGATTATCCGGCATTTTCAGTCCAGTTTTTCCCAGACGCCGCGCCTGGCCCATGGGAAGCAACGCAAGTCTTCGATGACTTCATCGAATTAACGGGAACACGAGGTGAGCAACGTTAATGACAGCAAATGAAAATAAGCAATCTGCTGAGACAGATTCAAGCCAAAGCCAACGCATC
Source organism: Furfurilactobacillus siliginis (assembly GCF_001437435.1). Taxonomy (GTDB): domain Bacteria; phylum Bacillota; class Bacilli; order Lactobacillales; family Lactobacillaceae; genus Furfurilactobacillus; species Furfurilactobacillus siliginis. The sequence continues at coordinate 147,567 of NZ_JQCB01000002.1, forward strand.
CTCGTGTTAGGCGATAGCGCCAATGATTTTGGTCATGAAACAGAACTTGACGCTGCAGCTTACCAAACGTTATCTGTTTTGCATCGACACAATCTTGATGCCGTCTATTTAAATGACAATCCGTATTCATTTACCATGGACAACCCTTGTGGTGCGACCGTTGTGATGGGTGACCCGACAGACCTAGGAACTGTTCGTCAGGTCATTGAAAGTGAGCACATTACAACCATTATTCCGGTAGTTGGTGGCCGTGACGCGATGCGGACAATTGAAGAACTGATTGCGCATGATTATCTGGATGATCGGCATATAACTGTTTTAGGCGTGCCATTAACAACTGTTCGTCTTATCAATAATCCAGCTTTAATGAATCAAACATTGCGAGAATTAAATGAACCCGTGATTCAATCACAAGTCGCTAGTTCAACTTCGGCAGCCTTTGATTTAGCCCGTGAAATTGGTTTCCCTGTGATCGTTAAATCTGTAGCACCGCGTGGCGAAGGTGATCGTGTTCTGGCAGAAAGTGCCGATCAATTGGACGATGCATTAACTGAAGCTTTTGCACGTTCGCGAACTAATCAAGTGATTGTGGATCAAAGCATCGTGGGTTTGAAGGAGGTTTCCTTTGAGGTTCTGCGAGACGCTCGCGGTACGGAATTATTGCTTGGTGCGTTAGAGGACATGGATCCAGTCGGCATTCATGCAGCGGACTCAATTGAAATTACACCGATTCAAACATTGACTGATCGTGAGTACCAAAAACTCCGGCAGGCTGCCTTTCGTGTGGCTCGAAGACTACGAGTCGTTGGGCTCATGCACATTCAATTTGCCTTGGACCCAGTTCATGATAATTATTTCGTCATGAAGGTCGATCCTTATTACGACCGCGTTTCTAGTTTATTGGCACGGGCCAGTGGCTATCCAATTGCGTTAGTAGCCGCTAATGTCATGCTAGGTGTGTCTCTGGCTGAAGTTAAGCTCCCAAGTGGTTTTGCCAAACGAACAGCGTTGATTGAACCGGTATTAGATCATGTGGTTGTGCGTTTGCCGGTCTTTTCTTTTGACGAGGTACAGCGCCGCGGCATTACCGTTGACCGACAGTTGACCACGGTCCAAAAGTCCGTGGGTGCAACGCTTGGAATTGGCCGTTCCGTTGAGGAGGCAGTGCTAAAGGCGTTGCGGGCAGCTCACTACCACAATCGTGATTTTGCCTTCAATGCGTTAGCGAAGTTATCTGATAATGATCTGATTCAGCAATTGATTCATCCGCATGATAACCGGATCATGTTGCTGCTGGAAGCAATTAGACGCGGCTATCAATCTGATGAACTAGCTGAATTGACACAGATGGACGAATTTTATTTCCATAAGTTACGAAATGTTTATGAGCTAGAAGTTAGCGTGGCTGAACATCCGGGGGACGTTGACTGGTTACATCGTGCTAAATATTATGGCTTCAGTGATGGCCTGATTGCGCAACTATGGCAAACTAATGCGGATGCGGTCATGAATCAAGCGCATTCTGCTGGCATTATCCCCACCTTCAAGACATTAGAACCAACGGCCGGCGAATTTTCTGAAGCAGTTCCGTCATTTTATTCAACATATGAGCTTGAAAACGAAAGTACCCCTCAAAGCGGTGATGTCGCGTTGGTAGTCACAACGGGTGCATTTCGACTAGGCGATGGCGCAGCCGGTGAATATGTGATGACAACCGTCGTTAGTGAACTGCATCAGCAAGGTATCAAAACGGTTGTCATTAGCAATAACCCCAATGCGCTTAGCCTCATTCCACAACTCGGTGATAAGCAATACCTCGAACCACAAGAAATTTCCGATGTTTTAGCCATCATCGAATTGGAACATCCAAAGTGGATTTTCGTGCCTGGTAACCGACTTAAGCTAATCGGTGCTTTGCGATTGCGTCATGAGAATGTGATTGTCATTAATAAGGACAAGGCGCCTAAGTCTGCACAGGATGGCGATCAGTATTTAACGCGAGTGGTTTTCCATACCAGTAAAATTGGTGTGGCTGACCCTCAAGAAATTGCCCAGACTGCTGTTGCACATGATCGGCAAACACTTAAAGCCTCTGAACAAGGTGTGCCAGGTATTGCTGCTGAACCAGGTGCGATGCGTCAAAGTGGCTATTATCAAACGCTTTTCTCTGCCTTAAGTGGTCATTCACGTATGGTAACGACAGCATTGCCATTTACAACCTTAGCTTTATTAAACAAGGGCACGGGTATTAATTGGGTCCGCTTATTAGTTCGAGCTCTGTTGGATAAAACAACGACGGCAGATCGACAACATTTAGAGCAAGGGGCGTTTAAAACAACGACTACCGATGACGTGGCCATGATCGACGTTGCTAGCCGACTCGATCTACGGTGGCACCCAAGTTTGCCGTTACAAGGGGTTCAATTCAAGTTAGGTGCGAAGTTACAGGTGCCGTTTCCCCGTCAGTTCGTTATTAAAGGGTAGTTTGATTTAGACCTTTATGTATTTTACAAATTGTTCAATTGCAGTATACAGATTCGTTTGGAAGGTGGTACTACATGATCGAAAACAGCTCGTCTGTGCCAGACATGGCACAACAGGTTGCACAGTTGGCGGCCGAATTAGATCAACGTTTAAATCAACGACTAAAAGGACTCAATCTAACAGCTGGAAACTATTTCTATCTATTGAAAATCGCAGCTAATCCCGGGATTATGCAGCGTGAGTTTAGTGAAGTGGTGCATGTTAATCCAAGCACCATTACACGTGCAGTTAACCACCTGATCGACCAAGGGTTGGTCGACAAAAAAAGCCACCCGCGTGATGGCCGGGCGACTCGTTTGTTTTTAACATCAATGGGTGAAAAGATTGCTGAGCAGGTACAGGTCGTTGTTGACGAAGTGAATCAGCAATTGCTGACAACGACAGCACCGGCATTACCTGGTTATGAGCAAGTTGCGGTATTGCGTACACAAGTTGCCGCCTTATAATGTTAAGCGTTTTTAAATGTTGGATTATCTTTAAACAAATGCCAATTAGCGACGGTCTGTTGCTGGTTGGCTTTTTTGTCAGCGTGAAGTTGTTCTTGTGATGTCGAAAAAGTGATTTCAGGCTCATCGTTTAACAGTTGGTCAAATACCGCGTCGGCAAATTCATCTAAGTTTGACCCGTAAGAATGGATACTTTCGCCGCCCAAAGAAGTATCAACGGCTGGTGGTAAGATTTCAAACACATGGGTCGGGAGATCTTCTAATTGTAGACGAAGTGTTTCTGTGAAAGCATGTACACCAGCTTTAGATGCTGCATAAATCGGTACCCATGCACCTGGGTTGATGACCAATCCAGAGGAAACATTAATCACCGCACCATTAGGAGCCGCCGTAATCATTGGTAAGAATAATAATGTCAAATGTAGTTGCGCTTCTAAGTTAATCGCCAATTCTTGGTGATACCAGGCCCAGTCATGGGTTAAGTGGTTAAAGTTAACCCAGTGCTGAATCCCAGCATCATTTAAAATGATGTCAAGGTCACTAAAGTTATCAGCGACCCAGTCAGCCAACTGTTGGCGTGCTTCAGCGTTGCTTAAATCAGCCTTGTACGTTTTTAAAGCGGGAACTTCAGCGGTTGCACGATCAATATTTTCTTGACTATAATCAACGGCTAGAACTTCGCTACCATGTTTGATAAACCGCTTTGCAAAAGCCAAACCAATACCTGAAGTGCCGCCAGTGATGAGTACGTGATGATTGTCTAGTTGCATAATGAATTCCTCCTTTTGCCAAGATTGTAACACAAGTTAAGTGCGCTTGCACTTAACTTGTGATTTTTGTTACAATGAAAGCATAAAAGGAGGGTTCACTCATGATTTTAGTAACGTCTGCCGCCGGTCACACTGGCCGTCAAATTGTTTCATATCTTGTTGCACAAGGATTACCGGTTGCTGCAACGGACATCAATGAACAGGTAACAAAATTACCAGGCATTCAAAAAAGTTTTGTTGGTGACTTAACCGATCTGAAATTTCAACAAAAAGTCGTTGATGCTGCGGATCAGATTGTTTACATTCCACCATTGTTCTCACCAGAAGAGGCTTTGATTGGTAAATCATTAGTTGATCTGGCTGCCAAAAAACAACTACAACAATTTGTCTTCATTTCCGTCACACATCCGATTTTGACCACCTTATTGCAACATGTTGCCAAACGTGATGTGGAGGAACATCTGATTTACGAAGGTATGACCTCACAATTACCATATACGATCCTACAACCAATGCACTACATGCATAACTTTGACGTGGAAACTGTCATGCGGACTGGTGAGTATAAAATGTTTTATGATATTCAGTCACCAATTGCCTACGTTGACCCGCAAGACGTGGCTGAAGTGGTTGCAAAGGTGATCGAGGAACCTGCTAAGCATGATAAAGCTACTTATGAGTTAGTTGGCACACAGCCAATGTCACCAGTTGAATTAGTTGACCAGTTTAATGCGCTTACTGGACAACAGGCACGGGCTGAGTATATTCCTGTCGAAGACTTTTTAGACGGACTGAATATGCAGGATTTGTATTTGCGTGCTGGGTTCACGCAACTTGCTAACAGTTATACTAACTGGGGGCTTGATGGCAATTCAAACGTTCTACGGATGCTGTTGGATCGTGAACCAACGACGTTCAAAGACTATTTGACGCGTGAACTGGCTAAACTGTAGCGTGCATTGCCCGGGTACCGCGTTGCCACACAAGTGCAGTAACCGCCGCTAGGATCGTTCATTTTTGTCGTATTTCTGGGAATATAAACAACCCCGTTTTAGATTACGTATTGTCGTAATCTAAAACGGGGTTGTTTGCTTTTGCTTTAGTCGCTGGTGAAGCTGTGGTGACGCGCCAACTTTATAAGCTCAGGATAAAGGGCGATCTCAGCTATGTCGTTGTTACGCTATCCTTGTAGACGCTTAACTAAGTCTGTCGTTGGCGTCACGTAAGCGGTATGTTGACCTTCGTAAATAACAAAGCCAGGCTTTGCACCGTTTGGCTTGTGGATACGTTTTACGTTGACGTAATCGACAGGTACACTGGCTGAATCACGTGCCTTAGAGAAGTAGGCAGCTAGGCTGGCAGCCTCTTCAATGGTTTGTTCAGTTGGGTTATCACTGTGCACAATTACGTGAGATCCAGGAATGTTCTTCACATGGAACCACAGATCGGTTTTTTTCGCTGTATGAAGCGTCAATTTATCGTTTTGCAAATTATTTTTACCAACTGAAATCAACGTGCCATCCGTCGAATGAAATTGTTCAGGTTGACTGATTTGCAGCCGTGGCTTCTTAGCGCCACGTTTCTGATGAACGCGAATATAGCCTTGTTGTTGAAGCTCTAACCGAATTTCGTTGATGTCCTTAGGACTAGCTAATTCGATTTGTGCTTGAATATTGCTGAGATAGTCAATTTCTTCTTGCGTCTTTGCCAATTGCTCCGTGACAAAGGCAACGGCGTTCTTTAACTTTTGGTAGCGATTGAAATACTTCTGCGCATTTTGTGAGGGTCCAATTTGGTTGGAAAGGGTAATTGTCATTGGCGTGTCATTATCATAAAAGTTTGGTAGTGAGATGCTGGTCATCCCACGTTTTACCTGATAAAGATACGTCGTCAATAATTCACCTTTGATTCGGAATTCATCGGCATGCTCAGTTTCAGCCATGGTTTGTTGTAACTTTTTAAATTTACTGCGGTTCTTCTTTAATTCGTTTCGCACGATGTGAATCAAGTTACCAGCTTGTTCGTTGACCCGTTCACGTTCAGCACGATCTTGGTAGAAAAAGTCCAGCAGAATACTCAAGCTTTCAAAGTTTTGCATACCTGTGATGGCATCGTTGATAATTGGGAAGGCGCTAAAGCTTGTTTTGTTAGACGCAAACTGATTTAGAGTTGGAATTGGATGGTTGAAGTGGTCGAAGAAAGCATCAAATAAATCTGTCACTTGCCCCGGTTCATGTAGTGCGTTGGCCAATGCATGCGCTGTGTCACTAGCAAGTCCTTGATATGTTTCTTGCAAGGCCTTCGCTAAGACGGGTGCAGCAGGATAGGTCGCAACTAGGTCAGTAACCGCTTCATGGTCAACAAATGGATTGACAGTATCTTGCGCAGGTGGGGCAATATAAGTCGCACCTGGTAGTAGCGACCGAACGCGATTTTGATCTGGATTAACATGCTTGATTAAATCGAGGATTCGATTATCGCCGCGATCAATAAGAAAGACATTACTGTGGCGGCCCATCATTTCAACAATGAGGGCAATGCTTTCTTGATCGCCCAATTCATTGCGGGCACTAAAGGTCAGTTGTACGATACGATCATTGGCAACTTGTTCCAGCTTGACCAAAATAGCGCCATCCAGGTATTTGCGTAACATCATGGTAAAATTGCTGGGTGTTGCTGGGTTTGCATAGGGGATGGTGGTGATTTGCACACGCGCATAGGTTGGGTGTGCAGATAACAGCAGTGATTGGTTATGACTGTTGTTACGAACAGTCAGCATCACTTCATTTGGATAGGGTTGTGAAATTTTAGCAACGCGACCGCCAACTAAAGCGCTTTGTAGTTCGCTGACCATTGCGTGGGTAAAGGCGCCGTCAAATGACATGAGCAACCTCCTTCATAAATTTAATTAACAGTATTTGATTATTTACAATGCTCTTCATTATAGCTGTCTCGAAAACACAAGGCAAAGCATAGGGTAGGCGATATCCGTAATTTTGTAACAAGACTGTCAATAAAGTTACTTGTGCAAGACAATTTAAGTATTGTATAATACAAAACGGATTAAGAAAACTTTAAAGAATGTAGGTGCACGCATGAAACCAAGTTTGACAGCATTACGTGATGGTGAAAAGATTCATCGGACCAATCTTTTAGCACTCACCAAGCGCCAACAGTTGACCATTGCTGAATGGCAACTGATAGGCAATCTTGCCGCAGGGCACACCACGCAAGAACAACTAGCAGAGGCTACGGAATTGGACACATCGACGTTGAGTCGCCAATTGAAAAGCTTGGGTGCAAAAGAAATGATCGATAAAGAGGCCACTGGTCGCGACCACCGTCAGTTGATTTATTCTGTGACCACTACCGGTCAGCAGGCGTTGACTCAGATTGATGCTGATTATGAGCAGATGACGGCTCAAGTATTCGATAAGTGGACCGATGAAGAAAAGAACTTGCTACAAATCTTGCTGAACCGGCTGGAAACAAGTTTGACGCGGACTAACAAATAATTATTCAAACGCATTTTAAATAATGCCAGGCAGCTACCAGACGTTTTGTTTGGTGGTTGCCTGTTTTCATCTGTGTTAAAATTGACGAATACTTTTTAGATTGCGTCTAATTGATTTGCGCAGTCGGATTACTTTGAATTTAAAGAGGGTCACCATATTATGAAAATTGCCGTGGTTACCGACAGTACTGCTTATCTGTCACAAGCCGAGGTTGAAGAAAACAAGATTCATGTTGTGCCGATTCCATTTATCGTGGATGGTAAAACTTTTAACGAAGGCGTTGACATTACCACCGAAGGATTTTATCAACTACTACGTGAGTCTAAATCATTTCCCAGCACGTCACAGCCGCCTTTAGGTGAGATGCTTGATTTGTACAACCACTTAGCTGACGAAGGCTATGATACAGTGATTAGTATTCATCTCGCTTCTACGATTTCAGGGTTCGTCGGTTCTCTGCAAGGCGCTGCCGCCGAAGTTTCCGATCGCATCAAAGTGATTCCGTATGATTCAGAAATCACCGTCAAGTTAATGGGCTATCTTGTCTTAGAAGCTGCTCGTATGGTGCGTAATGGGCAAGATGCTGATGCAATTATTGCCCGCTTGGACGAAATGCGTACCACTATTGGCGAGTACTTTGTCGTTGATGACTTACAGAATTTAGTTCGCGGTGGTCGGTTATCTAATGCCAGTGCCTTTATTGGATCCGTGCTAAAAATCAAACCACTGCTGACTTTTGATCCAGATAGTCACGAGATTGTGGCCTTTGAAAAGGTCCGCTCAACTAAAAAGGCATTAGCACGTGTTGAATCGCTGTTTGCGGAAGCACAGGCGCAGGCTGATTATCCACTGCGCGGAATCGTGATTCACGGTAATGATCCAGTTGCCGCACAAACATGGCGGGATAAGTTAGCTAAGCAATTTCCTGAAATGCCGTTTGAGCTGAGCTACTTTGGTCCAGTTATTGGCACGCATTTAGGCGAAAAGGCATTAGCACTTGCTTGGATTATTGATTACCAACGCGCATATGAAGATTAGCTATTATAATGGGCTAAATTGGGAAGTTGTGAGTAAGATTCAGAACTAGCCCATGGGTTGCTTCACATCGGCAGTTAGTTTATCGTCTGCACAACGACTTGATTTGTGACCCACGTTTACATTATTTAAACGCGTTCATTAAAAATAACCTGAGACAAAAATTCACTTTTGTCTCAGGTTATTTTTATGGCTTGTTGCGATGGCGCGGGTCAGACTAGCTTTTAATAATTTGTGGAATAACTGCGATGAGAATCATGACGCCAGGTAATAGTGACCATTGCTGCAGTAACGGTACCAACAGTGCAAAGCAGGCCGCACCAATCCCAAAACTAAGCCAAATCAGAACAAGGTGTCGACTCTGGCTTAGTTTTTCCCATTGCCGATTTAGTAGCGCATCGGTCAACAAAACCGCACTCAGTCGGACGTTACCGGTCATCATGGTCGAGTTGAACGGCTGACCGTTAACAGTACGCACTGTTTGTAATTGAATGGCAGCAGCACTTGCTAACAAGCAACTGGCCGGCCAATTATCACCAAACGAATTAATGCCCATACTGATTGCTAAAAGGAACCCTTCGCCAAGAAACAGGCGTGTTATTAATCGATTAACGTCCTGGCCGGCAGTCTGATGCTGACGCCAGCGTACAAGCATGGTTGTTATGAAAAAGGCCATCAATGGGACGATTCGGTGCAGTGCGGCTAGCCAATGACCACCGACAAGGTTAACACCAAGCATAATTAAATTTCCCGATTGTAAACTCGCAAAGATGTTGCCGTGGAAGACAAAACTATCTGCTTCGATAGCGCCAGCGACGAGTGCCAATTCCATCGCTACCAGCACATTAACGCTAATTTGATGATTGCTAACTGAATCTACAGGATGCTTCATCGCAGAGTTCCTTTCTAAAATGATTTATTTTCATCATAGCACGTGACTGCTAGTTAGCACTGGCTTAGTTTTGTCAGCAATCAATCCTTGAACCGACGTTCCGAACGGTGAATAATAAACGTAGCGAAGAAATTAAAGGAGTTTATTCATGACAGAGATTCCCTATCAAACATTAAGCAATGGCGTCCACATCCCCCAAATCGGTTTAGGTGTCTTTCGTGTCAATGATGCACAAACAGTGATCGACAGCATCAAGACAGCGGTTAATACCGGCTATCGACACATCGACACCGCAAGCTTTTATGGCAATGAAGCGGCGGTTGGTGATGGTGTGCGTCAAAGTGGGCTGGATCGTAAAGACTTATTTGTGACATCAAAAGTTTGGAACAACATTCGTGGTTATCAAGCAACGATTGATCAATTCAATACAACATTAGCCAAGTTGAAGTTTGACTATCTTGATTTATATCTCATTCACTGGCCAGCCGAAGGGTATGAAGAAAATTGGCGGGCGATGGAAGATTTGTATCGTGCCGGCAAGATTCGTGCAATCGGCGTATCTAACTTTGAACCGCAACAGATTGAACATTTGATGGAAACTGCGACCATTCAGCCAATGATCGACCAGGTGGAAACACATCCGTACCTGCAGCAAACAAAACTGCGAGAGTATCTATCAATTAATAATATTCTCCACGAAGCTTGGAGCCCACTGGGCGGTGGAAAAAACCAGGTGCTAACGGATCCTGTCATTGCAGACATTGCTTTTGCCCATCAGCTGACAGCGGCGCAGGTTATTTTGCGTTGGCATATTCAGCGGGGAACGATTGCATTGCCCAAATCGACGCACACAACCCGAATCGCTGAAAATATACATGTCTTTGACGAGGCGTTAACAGACCAAGAAATGACGAAAATTGCGGGCTTAGACACCGGTGCCCGGGTTGGGTCTGATCCAACGGATGCAGCCTTCTTAAAACGTTCCACGACTTACGATAATCAAAATCATAACTGACAAGGAGACGGGTGCACATGGCACGTTCAGCTGGTGTAGAGGAATATTCACGCGCTTTTGGACATGAAACACACGATGATCGTTTGATGTTTGAATTTTTGTTAGTCGGCGTCTTTCAAGTTGGTATGAATTGGCAAGTGGCAGCCAGCAAATTACCAGTGTACCGTCGGGTCTTTGCCAATCTTGATATTAAAAAGGTCGCCGCCATGGATCTCGAAAATATTGATGCAATCATGGCAGATCCTGATATGATTCATAATCAGAGGAAAATCCGTGCGGTGATCAAAAATGCCCGGGCCATCGTTAGCGTTCAGCAAGAATACGGCAGCTTTGCAAATTACATGTGGCAATTTGTGGATGGGGTGCCGCATACAAAGACCTATGAAAACGAGGATGAGGTTGAGATGACGACGCCTTTTGCTGGGACGGTTGCGAAAGATATGAAGCAGCACGGGTTTACGTTTGTCGGCCCAACGGTGACGTATTTATTTATGAAGGCAAGTGGGATGATCCAAGATCAGGTCTTAAATCGTTAAGACTTTGTGCTAACAGGCAGTTAAATGGCGACTTTGTCAGTAGCTTGGTATGCTGAAGCTAATCAAATGCCTGTTAGTGGTAGACAGCGTCGCCATGGTGGGTTACACGCCATGCACAAGAGTGAAGCGCGAAAGCATTCCATTGTGATGATTGCATGATCGTCGCGGTGCTGTCGACCAGTGATCGGCATTTGATGAATGAGAGTGGGATAAAAGTCGGGAAGTAGCGAGCAAGACCTAGAACGGCCGTACGGATTGGGCTTCAATCCGGTAGGTTGTTCGTAGTCTACACAGCGGCTTGACTTTTGTCCCACGCTTTAGATCACAGAGCGAGAGCAGACCCCGTTTTGATTGCGAGCAGTTGCAGGCAGGGCGGTAGGCGTCGTGAAACGACACCGGACGGTCGGCAGGCAATGCACAGTAATCAGGGTCTGCGAACGCGTTTCAACTATTGAAAATCAGAAAACAGCAATGGGTCTGTGGACATAAATAATTATGTCCCAGACCCATTGTTGTTTTCTAAGCTTCAATATAGTGAAACGTGCGCCAAAAGTCATGAAGTAGCTGTGCAGTTTTGTCTCACACTCATGTTAATAGTCCAATTATGGCATAAGCGGTACTAGCCAATGTTGACTAAAGTATTGCCAGCGTTGTTGCCAAACATTGGCTTTTGGCTGACGGACTGCTGATAGTTGCCCAGCTGCTTTTGGCAGGCGAATGCTATTAAATGAGTGGGGTAACAGGGTGACTTGAGCGACTGTGTGTCCATTGACAACTTTCAGCGTCGCGGGTCTGTTATCGGGATTGTTAAGCAAAACAGTGACTGCTTTATTTCGCTGCATAATGGCTGTGGCATCAACATTGACGCGATGGCTGTGGGTCTTTACACTAACTGTCCCAGGCTGTGCCTCTCTGCTGACACGTTTAAGGACATAGTACGCCGGATTGATAACAACCCGTTCATTTTGCTGGCCTGCGTGCAGAACATTAATCGGGGCACTACAAGGATTATTAATGCCAGCATGCGTTGGGCCGCCATGTTCATCAAGGACAAGATTCCAATCCAAATAGCTTTCGACATGATGATTAAAGTCATGAATAATATCATACGCATAATGACTTGCTGGTCGCCAACTGTTAAGCCAGACGCCACGTTCTTGAGTCGCTTCCGTTGCCAAGATATGCTGGTGTGGTTCCAATGTATGAAAGCGATCCAGATTGGTGAAATTATCATCCCATGCAGGTTGTTGCTTAATATTACCTATAATCATTTGTGGATCTAGGTTAGCCGCGTACCAGTGAATACCGATACCGTGTACGTATTTGGTAACATCCGGATGTGCATAAAAGAACTGTGTCCAGGTATTAAAGCCCATCATCACAGGCTGCGTCAGATTGCTGCGCACGTAATCCCATACCAATAATTGTGTCTTTAAATGTGACTGTGTAAGTGCCGGGCCAAGATAATTTGTAATGAAATCGGCTGCTGCATCTGGTGTCCAGGTCAGTGATTCCCAAGGAGAGCTTGCTTGTAGTTCATTTTGTAGTGAAAGATAGCGAATTGATATACCATTTTCTTGTTGGGTTTTGAGATATTTAACTAAATAATCGGCGTAGGATTTATAGGCACTTCGTTTAAGTGCGTTATTGGTAATAAAGCTGTTGCCTAAGCGATTATGACTTTCTTTCATCCAAGCAGGCGGTGCCCAAGGAGCAGCATAAAAGGTTAGCTGTGCGTCGCGCATGCGAATTTGTTTCAAAATAGGCGCAACATTGACTTTATCGGCAGCCATTGAAAAATGCTTGAGCGTCGGGTCAGTTTTACCAGACGGCATCGTATCGTAATCATAGCTGTGGGTCGAAAAGTCACTGGAACCAATCGTTAAGCGGACGTTTGTGTAATGGGCGCCGTTTTTTCCAAAATAAGCATCTAAAATTTGGTTTCGGTGCGCTGGCGTGGCAGTTTTAAGAACATGTGCAGCGCTATCTGTTAAAGCACCACCAACGCCGCTAAATGTTTGCTGTTTTTCAGTATCAATGACTTGAACATAGTGATCTTGCTTCATTAAAGCCTGTTGTCGAGTGCTTAATTGTACTTGGCTAGGCCGATCATGAAGACCGTTTTTGGCGGTCGTATACATGGTGGTCGTTTGTGCTGACGCTTGAACCGTCGACAGTGGGTAGCAGCTCGTTAAAATGATCAAACTCATCAGTATTTGTGGCAGTCGTTTAATCATCATGTGAACACGTCCTTTACCCAGCTTTAATGGCTTCAGTATAGCATGCGAGAGCTGTAGCTGGCTGTGCTAACTGCAATCATGTATGCTTAATTGTAGATGAAGTTAGCTGGTGAAGGAGACCTGAAAATGCGCCGAAAAGTAGTTTTTCACATTGATGAAATCGATCAGTGGCAACGCACATCGCAAAATATCCATAATTTATGCGATTACGTTGCGACAGTACCTGAGGAACAATTACAAGTTATCGTGGTCGTTAACGGGGATGCAATTCAAGGGTATTTGCAAGCCATTGGCGAACAAACAGTTGCGCAGCATCCTAGTGTTAAATTTCATGCCTGCCATAATGCAATGCAAAAGCACCACATCAACGGTGATCAGTTGCCTGCAGCGGTTCAAATAGTCCCGGTTGGGGTATTGGATCTCATTCAGTTACAAGCAGCCGGCTTTGCGTACATTAAGCCTTAACAGCGTATCGTGCATTTGTGCTATAAATTGAAAAACCACCCAAAGGATTCGTTGCAAAGTAAGTCTACTGCGAAATTTTTGGGTGGTTTTTCAATTTAAATAGTGGCAAGCGCTGTGCAGACAACAATTTCCTAACGTTTATCCCACTTTTTTGATAGTGACTATCACATTTTATCTAATGCTTGTCGCTGCTGTTCGTCAATAATGTGTGTGTATAAACCAGTGGCAGTCGTCGTATTTTGGCCAAGCTGAGTTGCAACTAGTTGTTCGTTTTTAGTTGCCAAATATAATTTTGACGCCAGCGAATGCCGTAGTTTATGCGGTGTTACCCGCACTTTAAAAGCGCTGGAATATTTTGCAACCATCTTCTCAATCGAGGTTATTTGCATGCGTTGTGCACGACCGTGGTAACGGGTTAAAAATAACGCATGTTCAGCAGTTGGTGCATGGTAGATGATGGTCCGTTGATCAACGTAAGCCCTTAGATAAGACAATGCCCAGTCCGCGATTGGCACGACATCGCGCCGTCCACCTTTACGAATCACAGCAATCGTTGCGGTTTTTAAATTGAGGTCGGTCAAGTTGCTGTTAGCGGCCTCTGAGACTCGTAAACCACTTGCTAATAGCAGGGCATTGATTGCAACGTCGCGTAAACGGTCGCGTTCAAAATACTGATTGGCTTTGTCTGATAGCGTATCTGCATAATGCTCATTGATGAAGGTCACGTAATCATGATCCTCATCGCCAAGCATTAGTTTGCTTTTAATGGCTGCTGCGCGTGCAGAGTAAGTTTGGTTATTGCGAACCAAAGCGACTTTTTTCATGACATTCCGGTAGAAATAAGGTTCACCAGCATTATTCTCTGTTTCCGTCGTCAGGTAGTTAAAAAGCGATGTTATCGCTGTAAGGGCACGATTAACCGTGCTATGCGATAAGGATTGACCATTACTTTTGGCATTTTGTTTGCTACGTGATAGTAATTGTCCCTTGAATAGTTCGATTTCCGCCTTGGACAGGTTAGCTAATGCTTCTATGGGGATGTCAGCAATCGTTGGGGCAGGGACGATTGCTTCACTGATTAGCCATGAAAAGAAGCGCCGATATTCCGTTAAATACTGATATAAAGTCGCCGGCGACAGGGGAATGGTTGCTTTTGCTTGGTAGTATTCCTGAACATACCAGGGTAAAGCAGGTAGTTCAGCCTCACTGAGCGAAACGTAATGTGCTTTGTCCATAACGGGCCTCCAATCAACATATGTCTTAGATGATTCTAATTGTACTGGAGGAAGAAGATCGTCGCAACTTTCATTAAAAATTTAGTTTTAATGAAAGTTGAATTATAATTGTCATTGAGCGAATCAGTGGCTACAATAAAGCTACTTCAAAATGATTGTGAGGCTGTTAGTCATGCGCATAGAAATTCGTCCATTTAAACCACAAGATGCCACGGCAATTGCGGCATTGATCACAGATAATCTATTACATATCAATGTACGTGACTACGACTTAGCAACGATGCAATCAATGGCAGCGCAGTATACACCAGCAACCGTGCAGCAAATGGCTAGCTACGCGCATACATACGTTGCCGTTGATGCAACTGGACAGCTACTTGCGACTGGTTCGATTGCAAACTATTGGAATGTGTCACATGAAGCGATTTTACTATGCGTATTTGTCCAACCAGCGTTGCAACATCAACATCTGGGCCAACAGATTATGCAGCAACTAATGATAGATCCGATTTATCAGCGTTCGAAACGAATCGAAATTCCAGCATCTAAAACTGCGGTGCCATTTTATCAAAAGTTTGGCTTTACATTTAAGGATGGTCAACGCGCACTCGATGATGAAGGACACGTGCGGTTAGAATTATTCCGTTAGGCATGTGTTAGAAGAGGTGTATCGCTGAACCATCAACTTGTTATTTTTGTATTCTAGTTTACATAATATATATTATACAAAGTAGTGAAAAGTAGCTTTTGGGCCAACGTTGTATGATCAAGTGTCTTTTCGTATTGTTGTGTATAGCTACCAGTTTCGCTGCAGGTAAATTAACTGTACAGGATTTAAAATAGTCGCCTTCATAAACCGAAAAGCTGATGACAGAAAATGGTTTGAAACAAACGTATGCAATGTTTGTTTCAAACCATTTTTGTATTTTAAAAATATCTTCCGATTTGGGCTACTAGCATTTAGGATCCTATTTAATCAACGTTTCATCTAGCCAGTTAAACACGCGTTCGTTGAAGTATGTTAATCCGCCTAAGTGACAGTGCTCTTCAGTCCCGTCTGCGGCGTCAAACTTCATCAGTGTCTTGTGTGGCGTTGTTAGCGCGTTATACAGCATTTCTGGCTGTCCCTTGAAGAATTGGTCATTACTTGCTTCACAGACCAGCACAGGGCATGTAATCTTGTCTGCGACACCAGCTAACGTATAAGCATCAGTCTTCTCAAACAACTCTTTAATGCTTTTAGCGCCAAACGTAAACAACCCATTTTCAACTACCCAGCGAACGTTGGTACTTTGTTGCATGAGTTCAGTCAGCTTTGCTTCTACCTGGCTGAAATCTGCTGAGGTGCCGCCATGCGCTGCAAACGCCTGCCCAAACTGAAACGAAAAGACACCATCATCACAGATTACTGCAGCTAAGCGATGATCAAAAGCGGCCGCTCTTGGCGCTAATAAACCGCCGAAGCTGATCCCCATAAGACTGATTTTGTCAGCCTCAACATTAGGTCTATCGATGAGAACATCAATAGCGGGACTAACGACCTTTTCCCAATCTGGTCGGAAAGCAAGATGTTCTTCACGAATCATCGCACCTTGACCAGGACCTTCGAAGGTCAAACAGTTATACCCATGAGCAAGTGCAGATTGTGCTACCTGAAAGAACAATTCTTCACCGGTAGAATCATAACCACCATGCACGATTAATGTTGGTCGCGGCTGCTCGTCAATACTGTAAAAGTACGCTGGCATAGTTGTATCTTCATACGGAATCGCTAACTTTTCATATGTTATTGCTGACAATTTCAGCGCCTGCTGAAAGGTCATCCGGCTCAAACGTGAAGCGTCATTAATCCGTACATCGCTTGGGTCTCCATGCAAAAAGAATTCAGCCGCGCGGTAGTAATTTGAAGCCTTAAAGTAAGTATTGCTGGCACTCAATGGCTGCCCAGCTTTAGAAAACGCATCTGCCCGTGCCGCCACGTGATCAGCTAAGCGATGCCATTCGTTATACCAACTTTCGAAATCTCCGCTTTTAATGCGTTGTGCCGCGGATAGCACTTCGTTTACATCAGCACCGCCAAATGGCGCGTAGCTTAAAACACGGACCAGTTCGAAAGAAAATGTTGCATCATCAAATAGTAATTTCATCGTTCTCTAGCTCCTATATTTATAATAATTAGGGTACCTAACGAAACGATCATAAAGCCATTGCTAAACAAAGTCAACCATTTTATTTAGGGTACCTAATGAATTGTAAAATGTGCTACACTAGACCTATTGAATCACTTACGGAGGCGCTGGATGACTAAGCAATTTACCAATCATGAACTAACAGAAAAATTCTACGCGTTACAACTTTTATTTGAATTAGAGGCACGCCGACAAGTGGATTCTCCCCTTGTCTATCAGCAGGGCCAAGGCAACATCTTGCTGGCTTTGGGACAAACGGATGGTCAATCACAGCGTGCACTGAGTCAGGCGCTAAACATTAGTGCCCCATCTATAACTGAGTTTGTTACGAAACTCGTTTTGAAGGGCTATGTACGACGCGAAAAATCACCTGCCGATAAACGTGTGTCGCTCGTCTTCCTCACATCAGCAGGCCGAGAGAGTTTACGGGCAATGCAGCAAACCGAATTGGGCGGCTGGGATTATTTGAAGGCAGACCAGCAAACACAATTTGGTGAGTTGATGGATCAGTTGATTCATGGATTAGGACAAAAATACCAAGCCAAGACCGATGCAGACTTACTAAGCACCTTGCAATCTAAAGTCGTTGATGACGCCAAATAACGATCACTGTGAGCAGCTAGTGGATTTTGAGTACCCGTTTTCCCATTCAAAGTTGAACGTAAAGAAGACCGAGACAAAATGATTTTGTCTCGGTCTTCTTTACGTTTGAAGTGGGACATAAATTTTTCTGCCCGACACTCATTCTTGATAGATTTATAGTTCGCCAGTTAAAAACTGTGCGCGACCTTCACCAAAACTCCAGTCTTCATCACTATTAACCGTTAAGTTAATAACAACATCTGTCGGCGCAATACCTAATTGATCTTGCAACTGATGCACTAATTCATGATAAAAATCCTGCTTTTGTTCAGTCGTTCGTGGACGGGTCGTTAAGCTAAAGACAATCACTTTTTCGCTGCGCTTAAAGCCTAAGCCAGTATCTAGGATACGCATTTCAGCGGGTGTATGCTGGGTCACTAACTGGTAACGATCGCCTTCAGGCGCATTAAACGCACCTAACATGACGCGATAAGAGATGTCCAAAATCTTGGTTAACTCGTCTTCAGAGCGACCAGTCAATAAATCAATTCGCATTAATGGCATATTAAAAGGCTTCCTTTTTGAGTATGAATGCAGATACTAGTGTAACCCAAATAACCGTTGCCACCAGGTCCGTTTACGTTCTGTTCTAGCGGCATTGTTTGCAACCCGAGAACCAGTTGAATGACGTAAGCCATGACGCATACTACCGCGACCGGACTCTGAATCACTTTGCCAACCGCTTTGACTGTGCACATTAATGGTCATGTCACTTGCACTGCCGCTTGGCCGCAGCATTTCAGGTAATACCTGAAGTGTTGGGTGAAGCGTTGCGACTGAACCATTTACTTCAAATGTCAACGTGACATCATAAGTACCGGGAATCGTATGATTAGCCGTTGGGTCGTCATAACTCATTGCGGTCCAACGCGTGCGGTCGCGACCAAATTGATCGCGCGCTAAGGCGACATAACGCGCTGGAATTGGTTCACCGTCACCGGCAACGATAATTTGATTATGTGCCGTCAACATGAAGACATTTTCATAGGCAATTTCAGAAACATTCTTGCCATGGTCAGTGTAACGAACGGGAACCGGGTATCTGCCCGCACGTGTCCAGTCAATGGCGCTCATATCAACAACTGCTTTGGCGACGTCAATAGACTGACCATCAGCGTTTTTAAGCGTCTTAATAAAGCGGTCGGGATTTGTCCGTGGACCGTTTACATAAGTCGTTTGATTGGCAGTTGTTAAACTAACCAAGTTTTCAAGCACATGAAGTACCTGGTGTGCCCCTGCAGTCACGCCATTAGTGGCGTACGTCAACATCACGCCATAGCTTTGTCCAGCAACTAGATCGCCAAGCGCTTCATCAAAAGTCATGTTGACCTGTTGTAACGCGTTTGTTTGACCAGGATCAATCAAACGCGTTACAAAGTCTGTAGCGGTTGGTAATTCTTCACCTGCATGAATCGTTACGTCATGACCAGCCAACTCAAATACATGTAAATGAGCAGTGGCAGTTGCTGTTTTACCAGGGTTTGTGTATTGCAAATAGACCCGGTAATCGGCTGGTGTGTTCCAGTCAACATTACTCAGATCAACGCTAACAAGCTCAGGATCGACTGCCTGTCCGGTTGCATCATAAACCGCCTTAACAAAGCTAGTCTTCGTTAAGCGAGGTCCACCAACATAAGTCGTTTGATCCTGAGCAATAACTGTTGCTCGGTTAGCAATCACACGCAGCTGATTTTGGGGCTGTTCAATTGGATGTTCAGTTGTGTTGCGTTGTGGATCAATCATTGGCCGTCCCTCACTCACATTCATCATACTTTTTTCGAGTGTAATTAATTAAGATTCTTTAAATTTATTGTACCCAATTTAGCGTGTCTTGAACAGCATTCACAAATTTTTTTATTAATTTGTCGCTTCCCATTCAGTTTCTAACGTACTAAAGAGATGGGCGTTATGAAATTCACCGTTAATGAGCAGCTGATCTCTGAGCGTTCCCTCTTGGTGCATGTGGAGTCGTTTCGCCACAGCTTGGCTAGCCGAATTATCGACATCCACTTCTAAAATCAATTTGTGCAAATTCAATTCGTCAAAGCCGATGGTCATCAAGCGGTCAACCGCACGCGTCATAATTCCCTGCCCTTGCACCGCTGAACTCAACCAGTAGCCGATTTCCGCACGTTGTTGCTTTGTATCAATGTTATGCAGGTCGATAGCACCAACAGGAATCCCATCTAAAACGATCGTCAGTGGCAACATTGTGCCATCTGCAAATTGGTGCCGTGCATAGGTAATGAATGATTCCTCATCAGCGATGGTCTGCATATCAGTAGCCCAAGGCAACCATTGTGCTAGCTGAGCACGATCCCGTTCCACACAGGCTAAAATTGGTTCGGCATCTTCTTCACTGATTAATTTTAATGCTAAATGTTCATCAAGTTGGTGTGTAAACATGGCAAGGCCTTCATTCGTTAGATTTATTAAATTAAATTTACCACATAACAGCGTTGAATATCGGTCTATGTGCATAAAAGAAGGCTTTCTTCAGCAAAAGAACGCAAAAAACTGCTGATCCATTTTACACACGCGTAAGCCGAATCAGCAGTTAGTTATTAACTTAGAAAACTTTGTTAGTGGCGATTTAATCGGATAAAGGAGGCCAATTGGACGCCTAAGACAATCCCAAGCAATGGAGTTGTGATTAACACTAGCCAAAAACTGAGTGTACTGTCAAATCTGCCTAGCAGCTGGGAAATGTTGGTTGTCAGTATATAAACCGTAAAGACACATGTGCCGAGTAGTGAGGCTTTTCGCTGGCTAGGCGTCCGATCACGTTCCCTTAAAGCTGTTTTGCCAGCTGGCAGCTGATTAGGTGAAATCGGGATCCGCTCACTGATGATAAACAATGCTAGCATGACAATCAGGCCAGTTGCTTGGACAACCGTCTGCAATGTATTTGTACTCAGAATTATGGAAATAATCAAAAGGATACCAAATATTCCAGTGAACAAAAGCAAGCCGATTTTTTCACGAGCAAACCATTGTTTAGTCATAACGATACCTCTCAAAACGGATTATTAGACGCGACGGTGGCGGATTAAACTAACGAGCTGCCGCAAGTCATACAGCAGTAACACAATAAAACCGATGATACCCAAGGCTGCAAGCCAAAAGTTTAACGTTGCAACCCGCATCGTAATCATCGCATGACTACCAATCACGATAAACCACACCGCGACGATTGAACTGGCACTTAAAGATAAGCCAAATTGCCAAGGTGTCATCTTGGGTGGGACGAACGGTCGCTGATCCTGTAACAGACCCGCTAGAAAAGCACCAATAACGACTGCGCAGGCAAAGAATAACACCCAAAATGCTGGCGTATTGGCTGGAACAACTGCTAATCCAGTTAACAGTAAGCCACTACCTAACCCAAATAACGCAACTTTAGCTGACTTTCCATCCTGTTTCATCTTGTGAACCTCCCTCAGATTATCTAAGCGACTTTCAATAGGTGAAGATCATATTTAAAAATGGACCCGAACGGATTCGAACCGTCGACCTCCTACATGCGAAGCAGGCGCTCTCCCAACTGAGCTACGGGCCCGTAACTACTAGGAGAATCCCTAGTAATAACAATTAATCTTTAGGTGCTGGCTCAGCGGCTAGCTTTGCATTAGCGGCCGTTTGCTTAGCAATCGTAATTCGACGAAAAATAACTAAGAAAATTATATCCGTTGCAATCATGACAATGACACCCCAGATGAAGGAGCCATCAAAACCAATTGGTAGGAGCCAGCCAACTAAAATGCCTAAGATAACGCCACAGGCGACCATCCACCAAGCAATGTTTGTCGGCATTGCTGGATTGATACGGTTGGGTTTGTTTTTCATGGATTTTGCCGCCTTTCTTTGATAAGTCTAGTATACGAAACGCCGGCCATTTTGCAAACGACCAGCACTTATCATACGATTATTTTTACTTAAAAGGTGCATTTAACTTATTGACCACATCGTTAATGTTACTTGCCTGCGCAATGGCACTGATAACGGCTGTACCTGCACAACCACTCATTGCAACGTCCGCGACATTTTGTACGCTGATGCCACCAATAGCGACCACCGGTACCCGACTGCTTGATACTAGCGAAGCTAACCCAGTAACACCAATAGCGGGATCTGCATCCGCCTTGGAAACAGTCGGATAAATTGGCCCACTGCCAACATAGTCGATTGCTGCTAGTTGATTGGCATGGTCGATTTGTGCTGGTGTATGGCAAGAATAACCAATAATGAGATCAGGTGCTAATGAAACAACAGTCTCAATTGCTTGGTCAGATTGGCCAACATGAATTCCATCAGCATCAAGTGCTAGCGCCAGTGCCAAATCGTCATCAACAAAAAAAGGAATGTTGGCGGCCAAACACTGTTGTCGCAGCTGTTTGCCAAGCAGTTCACGTTTAGCACCCGTTAAAGCCAAGGGTCCTTTTTCACGATACTGAAAAGCAGTGATGCCTGCCGTGATTGCCTTTGCCAAAATAGTCGGTAGTGTTTCGCCAGTCGGAACATCTTTTGTTCCAGCAACAAAATAAACGGCTAATTGTTGTGGATTAAACTTCATTTTGTGCCTCCACGTGAGCCCAGTGATTTAGCGGCCCATGACCGTGGCCTACTTTAATGCCTTGCTTAATGGTTGCGTCTACGTATGCTTTACCAGTACGAATGGCGTTCTCAATCGTGGCACCTTTAGCAAGTTCTGCAGTAATGCAAGCTGATAAAGTATCGCCGGTACCATGCGTGTTCTGCGTGTTGAAACGACTAGTCGTCATCCAAAACGACCGACCGTTTTCTAGTAAAACGAAGTCGCTGGCGGAAGCAGTATTGGTTTCATGTCCGCCCTTTACAATGACATTTTTAGCACCCAATGCCTGTAATTTTTGCGCCGCTTCCTGCATCTGCGCATCGGTAGTAATGTGCATACCAGTTAGGGCTTCCGCTTCTGGTAGGTTGGGCGTCACAATTGTGGCCAACGGTAGTAATTCCTCACGAACGGTACTAATTGCATCGTCGCTTAACAGTGGTGCACCACCTTTTGCAATCATGACGGGATCAACTGTTAATGGCCCAAAATCATATTGTTTAAGATTCTTAACCACTGCTTTAACGCGTTCGACATCTGCTAACATGCCCGTCTTACAGGCTTTGATACTTAAGTCAGCAGCTAAGGAAGCAAACTGCTCATCAATTAATTTGGGCGGCAGTGCCATGAAGTCTTGTACACCAAGCGTATTTTGCGCGGTCACAGCCACTAATACCGTGGTTGCGAATACATGACGTTCCTGAATTGTTTTTAAATCTGCCTGCATACCTGCCCCACCACCTGAATCAGAACCGGCAATGGATAGTGCTTGGGGAAATTGTTCAACTGTTGTCATTTTGTAATTGCCTCAACTTTTACTAAAGAATTTAAATCATTATTGGTTGCCGTTGCAAAGCCATCCATGAGCTTAACAGCAAATGTTCCTGGTTGCTGATTGGTTAGCTGTTGATCGTCGGCTACCCATTGACCGATCGCACCAAATTGAGCGGTACCAGTGACTGCTGCCGTAAAGAAATCATCGGTAACAGCCAAATACGCTGCCAAAACGCTGCTTAACATGTCACCAGAACCAACATGGGCAGCAAACAATGACGTGCCACCGGTAACCGCAATTGTCTGCGTACCATCACTGACGTAATCAGTTGGACCTGTCATCACAACAATCGTATGGAACCGTTTAGCTACTGCGGCCGCAATGCTGGCGGTATCTGTGACGGTGCCGGCGTCAATACCCTTACTGGTACCACTTTGACCAGCCAACGCGGCGATTTCGCCGGCATTAGCACGAATTACGGTCGGCGTTCCCGTCGCAATCAGTCGATCAAACAAACGGCGGCGCGTTGGTAAAGCCACCGCCACTGGATCAATGAGCACCGGCCGCTTTGCTGCAATCGCGGCTTCGTTCACTGCCAACATTTGTTCGAACTGGTCATTGGTCCACGTACCTAAATTAATTGTGACTGCACTGGCAATTGCTACCATTTCAGCAGATTCAGCGATGCCTGCAGGCATAACTGGGGATGCCCCAATAGCATTGACGGCATTGGCAACATCACCAATCGTTACGTTATTGGCAATCGTTACCACAACCGGATTGAGATTTCGAATCTGGTTTAAAAGTCCAGGCTGATACTGTGTTACACCCATGTTAATCTCCTTTTGCGGCGTGTAGACTGACAAAAAGAACGCCACCAAACCGTGAAAACAGTTCAGTGGCGTTCATCATCAACACACTGGCCACTTTCCTACGCAAGTTTTAGCTTACAGGTTCAAAGGGTCCAGCAACTTGCTGTCTCAGTTCTGCCTCGAACACCCCTAGTGGATTCAAATTAAGTTTAGCATACCGATTAACAACTGGGACGTCAACTGATTACTTGTCCCAGTGCTTCTTTACAAAAGCATCGCGCCCGCCAGATTCTTCCATTTCAAAGCGGAGTGGATCCTTCTTGTAGAAATCTTGGTGATATTCTTCAGCTGGATAAAATGGTTGAACATCTTCAATCCGGGTCACAATTGGATCATCAAAACGACCAGATGCGGCCAAAGCAGCCTTAGATTGCTCAGCAATCGCACGTTGTTCTGGACTATTCACGTAAATCACAGGCCGATAGTTATCGCCACGGTCTTGAAATTGACCCATCGCATCAGTTGGATCTGTCTGCTGCCAGTAGATATCAACGAGTTTGTCATAAGGCATAACGGTTGGATCAAACGTTATGGCAACGGCCTCTGTATGACCAGTTGTGTGACTCACGACTTGTTCATACGTTGGGTTAGGAACATGTCCACCGGTATATCCTGATACGACCTTATCGATTCCCGGGACTGTGTCAAATGGCTTTACCATGCACCAAAAACATCCACCTGCAAAAATCGCTGTTTCTTCTGCCATCTAAATGCCCTCCTACTTCTGTGTAACGGTTGGAAACAGTTTAGCATAACTTGGGTACCCTTGTGCAACTAACTCGTCGGCAGGAACAAATTTAAGCGCTGCAGAGTTGATGCAGTACCGCAGGCCACCTTCTGCAGCTGGACCATCAGTAAAAACGTGTCCAAGATGTGAATCAGCATCACTGCTACGGACTTCGGTTCGTTCCATCCCAAAGGAAGAATCGCGGTGCTCAATAACTTCATCCTTATCGATTGGATGCGTAAAAGATGGCCAGCCACAACCGGCGTCATATTTATCAGTTGATGAAAATAAGGGTTTGCCACTGACAATGTCCACATAGATACCCTTTTGGTAAAATGCATCGTACTTCCCAGAGAATGGTGCTTCTGTAGCGGCCTCTTGGGTGACTGCATATGCGTCTGGTGATAATTTTGCAACAGCTTTATCTTTGTCTTTCATCAAGCTTGCCTCCGTCTCAAATGCATTGCCTACCAATTCGGTTGTATGCAATCGAATTACATCTTTCATTCTCCACATTCTGAAAACTTTCGCAACTGATTTGCTCACACATCTTTAAGCAGAAGTAATGGCAACAAAAAAAGTCTGAAACATAATCACAGTTTCAAACTTTTTCCATTTATTTAGCTGCACTCTCGTCCACAACAACTTCAACGTTATCGTCAATCTGTTCGCCAGCGTCAGTTAACCGAATCGTATGCATGAGCTTATTAAAGCTCGCGTGTAAATCCTGCCCAAGAAACTCGCCGGAATAACCCTTATAAAGAACTGGTCCAAGTGCCGATGTTAGCGCTGCCTGATAATCGTCAACGTTTGCATCAGCGCCCACCACAACAAACTGAAACGACACCTGCAACGCCATTAACCCGTGATGTGAATATGGTCCCACGCCATCATCATAACTAAGCAATAATCGATTACCATGGTCCAGCAGTGGCTGTAATTTTTCAGTTACCGCCTCATCAAATGTGATACTTTTAATTTCATCTGCCATGATGCATGCCTCCAGATTCAATTTATCTGATTTCATTATTGTTGCTACCGGCTTAAAGCGCAATTATTTATGCTTTTTAATTTCATGCGTGAGCTTTTGACCCACTTCTTCACCATTTAAGCGCATCAATCAAAAAAGCGGTACATAAGTCAAAGTTTCGAATGAGACTTGACTTATATACCGCTCTTTTTTGATTGATATTTTTAATTAAAAAGCACTTTGCAATGGTGGCACAACTTGCTTCTTACGTGAAACAACGCCTGGCAAACTAGCAGTGTTGTTGGTCAACGTTGTGTTAAACGCCTTTTCAACAACATCCTTTGGTTCGCCCCAAACGAGCATCCGTGAGTCACTGTTCAAGATGTTAGTAACTAAGACTAAGAATAAATCATAGCCTTGTGCCTTAGCATCAGCTGCCATGGCAGCTTCTAGCTTATCTTGCCGTGCAAAAACTTCATCCAAGTCAACCGTGTTGATTTGGTCGATACGAATTTGCTTGCCACCCATTTCAAATGACTTAGCATCTTGTTCGATCAGTTCTGCTTCGGTTTTAGATGCAAGGTTAGTACCTGCTTTTAATTCTTCCAAACCATAAGTTTCGTAATCGATGTCTGCAATTTCTGCCAATGCCTTAACAGCTACCTTATCATCATCAGTTGTTGTTGGTGATTTCAATAACAACGTGTCAGAGATAATAGCAGAAAGCATTAAGCCAGCTAATTGAACTGGAATTTCAACTTTGTTTTCATCAAACATCTTCGTCAAAATTGTGCTGGTACAACCGACTGGTTCAGCGCGGTAGTTCAACGGCATTGATGTTTCGAAGTTAGCGATACGGTGATGGTCAACCACGTGTGTAACCGTCAAATCTTTGATGTCAGAAACACTTTGTTGTGCTTCGTTATGGTCAACTAACATAACTGCATCAACTTCACTACCAGCCTTTTCAATGATCCGAGGCATTGGTTCATCGAAGTAGTTCAATACAAATTGGGTTTCTTCGTTGGGGTTGCCTAAAGCAACGGCTTCCGTGTCAAAGCCCAATTGGTTTTGTAAATAAGAATAGGCCTTTGCTGCCACGATTGCGTCAGTGTCAGGACTTTGGTGCCCAAAAACAAGTTCTTTAGCCATTAGTCTTCTGCTCCTTTTGTATGATCCACACCATACTTAGCGTTATGAATTTGAGTTAGACGTGTAATGTAGTCTTTGTCAGCAAGGTATTGATCGAATGCTTCCAATAACCGTCCAACACGAGGAATCTCATCCTTATCTTTACGGAAAACGAACGCTAAGTCAAATTTAATTGCAGGTTCAAACTGAGCTGCGTGCATGTTGCCCGTTAAGCCCTTGCTGACAATGTAACTGTTTGGCAAAGCGGTATAGGCATCTGTCTCAGCACTAAATTGGTAAATTTGGTCTGGTGTGGTAAAACGAGCCACTGCCTTTGGTAAATCAACCATGGCATTTTTATAGTTTTCGCGAATAACTTGATCTAAGTAATATTCACGTGGATAAGTTGCCCAGACATTCGTCAACGTATCTTTCAAACGAATCTTTTTACGGTTGGCTAATTTATCGTTGGTGTGAATGAATAATAGATCTTCATTCGTAATTTTCTTAGCACGGTATGGCTTCCAGTTTTTAATGCTGTCATCCGGCAGGTACATGATGGCCAAGTCGATGCGATTGTTTTCTAAACGATCCCAGATTTCCTTCCGCGTTAACATGTGGAAGTTGATCACAACATCGGGATTTTCTTTGTAGTACTGAATGGCAAAATCTTCGAAAACGGAATATTCAACTGAGGCCAACAAGCCAATGTTGATTTCTCCGGATTCAGCGGATGTTGATTGCTGAATCTCGTCGGTTGCCTGGTTTAAAACTTCATAGATATCATGCGTAGCTGCTAACATCGTGTTCCCTGCTTCTGAAAGGCGTAACTTCTTACCCACAGAATAAAACAGCGGTGCACCAACTGTCCGTTCGAGTTTTTTAATTTGTTGGGTTAATGCGGGTTGTGTGATCCCCAGAATTTGCGCAGCCTGCGTGTAGTTCATCGTTTCAGCAAGCTGTAAAAAATAAGTCAGTGTTTTGGAAGAGAAAATCGTCTCCTGCTTACTTTTCATTAATGGTGCCACCTTTCATGTTTGATTAATGGTTAGTATAAACTAAATCTTTTCGATGTAACAATTGTACGCAACCAGTACGACGCTGTGCAAGCAAAATCACCTGAATCCAATTATTTTTTAATAACCATTTCCTAATTTTTACAATTAGCAGTTTGCATGCAGGGTTAGCCTTACGCTAAGCGTTTTTGGGTAAATTAAAAATAGTGTTTGGGACATAAATTATCTTGGCCCAAACACTATTAGTTGTTCCACATGCGATTCTTAATTAAGCATCAAACTAATTTCTTTAAAACGCAGTGACACTGGTACCCCTTCGGTATCGACATCAACGACAAAGGAACCATTTGAATACCGTGCATTTAGTTCATGATCTGCAGGTAGCACATCATGACGGATGCCACGTGTGGTAATAATTTCAACCGGCGTTACGGCATGTGCTGGCAATGCCAAGAAAGCAGCAATCTCATGTGGATTGGCCTTCAATTCGCGTAAGCACAGGACGCCTTTTCTTGCCCGGCTCGTCACAGGTACTTCCTTGACCGCCATCTTCTTCAAAGCACCGCGTTGCGTCACGATAATTGCATCGTCGGTCTCTGAAACAAGTTGCATGTTGACGACTAAATCACCGTTGCGCAGATCCATCGCTTTCGCACCACTAGTTCTGGCACCATTGGTTGGGACTTCAGCCAAATCATAACGAAGCCCTTGCCCATGCTGTGACATTAACATCACCGTTAATGGACCATGCTGGTCCACGTAACTGATGTTGACCACTTGATCCGTGGCTGCCTTAAATTTCACATACATACTAGCGTGCTTTTTGTAGGTGCGCCCTGGTAATAAGTCGCCAAAGGCAGTCTGTTTGATCAAACCGTCTTGTGTTGCAATCACAAAGTTGCCTTGTTCTTCTAGACTGTTAAAGCTAAAGGCGGCAATCAGTTCTTCATCATCAGCGAGTCCAATTGATTGACTGATGTGTTCACCAGTATCTTTCCAACGCGCATCAGCCAACTCATGAACTGGTCGGTAAATCATGTTCCCTTTGCTGGTAAACATAAAGATATGATCCAGCGTTGAGGCTTGGGTCAGCAGAATTGGATAATCCTCATCTTTTAGCCCATTATCGTTTTCAGCCGAGGCTTGATATGAACGTGGTGAGCTACGCTTGATGTAGCCATCGTGAGACACCATGACAATGACATCTTCATCAGCCACGGTCACCGTCCGATCAACCTTAAGTTCTTCGATTTGCGCTTCAACTTGTGTCAGTCGATCTGAACCAAAGGTCTTTTTGATATCTTGCATCTGAGTACGCATTACTTTTCGTAGTGACGCATCATTAGCCAAAATATCCGTTAAACGGGCAATTTCGTCTGCTAAGTGATCGTGTTCTTTTTGCAGTTCAGTTACATCGGTGTTGGTTAAACGGTACAACTGTAACGTGACGATGGCTTCAGCCTGTGGTTCGGTGAAGTCATACTGATCAATCAGGTTTTGTTTGGCATCATGGCGATTCTTACTACCGCGAATGGTCGCAATCACTTGATCTAGAATCGAAAGGGCTTTAATCAAACCTTCAACGATATGCTGACGTTTTTGCGCCTTATCTAGGTCATGCTGCGTTCTTTTGGTGATGATTTCACGTTGAAAATCAATGTAGGCTTGCAACGCAGTCTTCAAACCAATCCGTTCAGGACGCATGTTGTGAATGGCAACCATGTTGAAGTTATACGTGATTTGTAAATCAGTGTTCTTCAACAGGTAGGTCAAAATCCCCTGTGCATCTGCATCGGCCTTTAATTCGACGGCAATGGTCAATCCATTACGGTCAGATTCATCACGAACTTCAACGATGCCTTCGACCTTTTTCATGATGCGAATTTCGTCCATCTTTTTAACAAGCAAGGCTTTGTTCACTTCATAAGGAATCTCAGTGATTTCAATTTCTTGCTTGTTTCCCTTTAGCGGTTTGATGGCTGTCAGTGATCGTAAAACGATCCGGCCGGCACCAGTCTCATAGGCTTTTTTAATGCCATCGAGCCCTTGAATAATTCCACCAGTTGGGAAATCAGGTCCCTTCACAAATTGCATCAAATCATCTGTCGTGGCTGTTGGATGTGCGAGTAAATAAACCAACGCGTCTAACACTTCTGTAAGATTGTGCGGTGGAATTTCGGTTGCATAACCAGCTGAAATTCCACTGGCCCCATTGACGAGTAAGTTAGGAAAACGCGCCGGTAATACCGTTGGTTCCTCTTCTGTATCATCAAAGTTAGGTACAAAGTCAACGGTGTCTTTATCAATATCCTGCAGCATCGTCCCAGAAATTTTGCTTAACCGAGCTTCCGTATAACGCATGGCAGCCGGTGGATCAGCATCAATTGACCCATTGTTCCCGTGCATTTCAACTAACGGCGCACGCAATTTCCAGTCCTGACTCATCCGCACCATCGCCTCATAAATCGACGAGTCACCATGCGGGTGATAATTACCCATAACGTTCCCGACTGATTTCGCGGACTTACGGAAGCCTTTATCAAACGTATTGCCATCCTTATTCATGGCATACAGAATCCGACGTTGAACTGGTTTTAAGCCATCACGAATATCAGGCAACGCCCGATCTTGAATGATTGACTTGGAATACCGACCAAAACGTTCGCCCATGACGTCTTCTAAGGTTAGTTCCTGAATATTACTTGTTTCTTCAGCCACAACTGTTGGCTCCCTTCGTTCAGGTTTGTTAATTTAGTCATCATTGTCTGTCTGTGCATCCCAAACCGTAATGGTTGGACCAACAGCTTCTGCATCTTGGTCAGTCGCTTCGTCATCTTCAACATGATGCGCAGAGTTAACTGCAGCATTATCTAGAATCGACCCGTCTTCTTCCAAATTAAACGCCACGTTCTCTTCGATCCACTTCCGTCGTGGTTCAACTTTGTCCCCCATGAGGGTTGTGACGCGACGCTCGGCCAACGCAGCATCATCGATCCGAACACGAATCAATGTCCGCGTGCTTGGGTCCATGGTCGTTTCCCACAGTTGATCGGCGTTCATTTCTCCGAGCCCTTTGAATCGTTGCAGCGAATAGCCACGCCCAATTTTCTTTTCTTTAGTGCCTAGTTCGGCATCGGTCCATGCGTATTCAATGGCCGTCTTCTTGCCAGTGCCACGTTGCAATTTGTACAGTGGTGGTAAGGCAATGTAGACCCGACCGGCATCAATCAATGGCCGCATGTATTTGTAGAAGAACGTTAATAACAGAATCTGAATATGAGCACCATCATCATCGGCATCAGTCATGATGATGACCTTGTCGTAATTAGCGTCTTTTAAACTAAAGTCCGCACCAACACCGGCACCAATCGTATAGATCATGGTGTTGATTTCTTCATTTTTAACGATGTCTTGTAGCTTGGCTTTTTCGGTGTTCAACACCTTACCACGTAATGGCAAGATAGCCTGAAACTTCCGATCACGACCTTGTTTAGCAGACCCACCGGCAGAATCCCCTTCGACTAGGAACAGTTCGTTTTTAGCCGCATTCTTAGATTGCGCCGGGGTCAATTTACCTGATAATAAGCGTTCTTGACGCCCTTTTTTCTTACCGTTACGACTTTCATCACGTGCTTTTCTGGCAGCTTCTCGTGCCTGACGTGCTTGTAATGACTTACGAATCAGCATCTGGGCGAATTCCCCATTTTCCATGAGGTAAAAGCCCAGTTGTTCATTGATGACATTGTCAACGATGGTCCGCGCTTCACTTGTGCCAAGCTTATCTTTTGTCTGGCCCTCAAATTCTAGAATTGCTTCTGGAATCCGTAGTGAAATGACCACTGACAGTCCTTCACGAACATCAGAGCCTTCAAGATTCTTATCTTTATCCTTTAGTAAGCCAACTTTACGAGCGTATTCATTGAATGCTTTAGTCCACGCAGATCTTAACCCTGCTTCATGCGTCCCACCACCTGGGGTACGGACGTTGTTAACAAAGGACAACATCGTTTCTGAATAACCATCGTTGTATTGAGCGGCCACTTCGACTTCCACACCGTCTTTTTCACCGTCGAAGTACAGCACATCCCCAAGGGTGTCCTTATCCTCATTCAGATAAGCGACAAATTCTTTAATCCCCTCTGGATAATGAAATTCTTCGCTGCGCTCCTGATTCTCACGTTCGTCGGTCAATGTGATCTTAACGTCCGTCAATAAGAAAGCAGATTCGCGCAACCGCTCTTCTAAGGTGCCAAAGTTATAGACAGTTGTCGTGAAAATTGTTGAATCTGGCTTAAACGTGACAGTTGTTCCGTTGGACTCTTTTGTCTTACCCAATTTCACCAACGTGCCCACTGGTTGGCCACCATTTTTGAAATCTTCTTGGTACTTGTAACCATCTTTAACGATCGTCACGGTTAAATGTTCTGATAAGGCGTTCACAACAGAGGAACCAACCCCATGTAGCCCACCAGAAGTCTTGTAACTACCTTCATTAAACTTACCACCGGCGTGCAATACCGTGAGGATAACTTCTGGCGTTGGAATACCAGATTCATGCATCCCCACCGGCATTCCGCGACCGTGGTCCACAACGGTAATCGAATTATCAGCGTGGATGACCACGTTGATTTCTTTCCCAAACCCGGCAAGTGCTTCATCGACGGCATTGTCGACAATTTCATAAACTAAATGGTGCAGTCCACGTGCATCGGTCGATCCGATGTACATTCCGGGACGTTTCCGCACTGCTTCCAGGCCGTGTAAAATTTGAATACTTGATGCATTGTAGTCTTCAGCAGATGAAGCCATGTGGTAAACATCCTCTCTTTTTTTAAGCTATCTCAATAAAAATACCATACTTCGCGCAGGGTTCGCATACTTTTTTCAAACGAATACCATTATCACACCGCGCGTTAATGAATCTCAGCGAATATATGTTCGTCTTTTTTAGCATAACTGTCAAGAACGACTTTACACGATCCCTAAGCTTTTTTGGCAGTGACTGAAACTTCATGCTAAAATAGAACCCATTCACGAAACCTTCTAAGGAAGTACAACATGTTAAAACTACTAATCATGCTTTTAGTGGCCTATCTATTAGGCGCCATTCCCACTGGTATGTGGCTTGGCAAACTATTTTTTAAAACGGATCTTCGTAAGGCCGGTTCCGGTAACATTGGCACAACAAATACATTCCGTGTCCTGGGCAAAACAGCCGGCACCATCGTTTTGGTAACTGACATTGTCAAAGGCGCTTTAGCAACGCTGCAACCGGTCATTTTTGGTGCTCCTGTCATTCACGGCTGGGCAGTCAATGGGCTGTTGATTGGCTTAGCTGCCATTCTTGGCAACATGTTCTCTATCTTTGACGGGTTCAAGGGTGGTAAGGCCGTTGCCACCAGCGCTGGTATTCTTGCCGGTTACAATTTCCCCTTCTTTATTATCTCAGCCATTATCTTTGCGAGCCTGGTTTACTTATCAAGTATGGTGTCGGTAGCGTCGATGGCCGCAACGACCATTGTGACATTTCTGTCATTAATCTACCAAGATGGTTATCTAACGACCGTCGCCTTCGTCGTAACGCTGTTCGTTTTCTACCGGCATCGCGCTAACCTGGAACGAATTCAGCACGGCACCGAAAGCATGGTGCCCTTTGGCTTGTATCGCAAGTACCGCCAGAGTCATCCAGTTAAACCTAAAGATGACGATGACGCCTCAAATAAATAATTGAATCATGCAGAACTGTTAAGGGTCCTAGACAAAAATCACTTTTGTCTAGGACCCTTATTGTTTGTCTTCGACGATTGAATAACTTAGAAGAATTCAATCGCGTAGTCAGCGTTAAACATTTCCTGAGGATGCAATTCGTGAATACCAAACTTGTGTTGTAGCTGACCATCTGCGGTCACACTGTCTGCAATGCCCCACCAAGGTTCAAGACAAACAAAGGGTGCTTGTTTTGGCGACGGTGACCAGATGCCAACGTAATCTGCATTTTGCAACGTCAGTGCGATCCCATGTTCATTTAGATCGGAGGTTACCGTTAACGTTGTTGGTTGTTGCTGCAAGTCTAGGATTTTCGCATCATTGGCAAACAAACTGTGTTTCAAAGCCAGTGGCTTCTCAAAGTTAAGCGTTGTTGGATGCTCGGTGTCACTAAAAGGACCGTCTAATTGTAATGACGGATAAATTTGAGCTGGGCTAACTGCGACCGTGTAGTCGCTAAAGGTTCCCTGCTTATCACCTAGTGGTAGGTTGAAGCCAGGGTGCCCACCAATGGCAAAGTAGACTGCCTTACTAGATGGATTAGTAACGCGATACTCAACACTCAAGTGACGACCTTGCAAGCTGAACATAATGTCCAGTTTAAATGCAAATGGATATAATTTATGGGTGTCAGCGTTGTCAGTTAGCGTAAACGTCACACTAGTATCGGTTTGCGCGGCAACCTGGAAATCTTGGTCTCGTGCAAACCCATGTTGCGTCATGTGATACTCATGACCGTCATAGTTATAAGTATCATCATGCAAGCGCCCAACGATGGGGAACAACACTGGCGCATGCCGATTCCAAAATGCTGGATCAGCCTGCCACATGTACTCCAAATGACTTTCTACATCTTTAACACTCGTTAGTTCAGCACCATGTTCATTAATGACAACGTTTAATGCCTCATTTTTAAGATTAATCACAACTGCATCCTCCAGTAACATTTTTAAATTAGTCGTCCGGTCCCCGTGACCCTTTATCAACAGCACGCGGGAAAAATTTTCGGTAATTTGCTTGTAAACTATCCTTGGTGACATGCGTGTAAATTTGTGTAGTCGACAAGCTACTATGTCCCAGCAACTCTTGTACGGTCCGTAAGTCTGCACCGCCTGAAAGCATCTGCGTCGCAAACGTATGTCGCAACATATGAGGATGAATTTCGCCAGTCAATGAGCTGCGTTTCATGACCTGATTTAAAGCATATTCAATGCCAGTACTCGTGATGGGTTTGCCATAACGGTTCACAAACACCACGGCATGCTGTTGATGATATTTTTGCATCAACGGTGTTCGGCAATGATCCTCGTAAGCGGTTAAGGCTGCCAGCGCATACCGACCAACTGGTACATAACGCTCCTTGTCACCTTTCCCATGCACTAAAATCATGTGGGTCGAGAAATCAATATCGCGGTAATTTAACTGTGCACATTCTGAAACCCGCATACCAGTCGCGTATAACATTTCTAGCAAGGCACGGTCGCGAAATTGCAGTGGCTTTGAGCCATCACCACTGGCGGTCGTGAGTAACTCATCCATTTCTTTTTCATAAAAAAACCGTGGCAAGCTATCCGGATGCTGCTTTAGGTTCACATACACAAACGGATTATCCGTCACCAAATCATTCTTCACTAAAAAATTAAAGAACGACCGTAAACTGGAAATCTTTCTGGCGATTGATGTCCGCGAATAATGAGCATCATATAAGTCACTCAAATATACACGAATGTCTAAATGATCCAACGCTGCAAATGAACTGGCACCACCACTTGTTGATAAAAACGTTACGAAAGCGGCAATATCTTCCTGATACGCGGTTATCGTATTGTCGGAGTAGCGTCGTTCAACCTTCAAGTACTCAATAAACAGATCAATCCAGTTAGTTTCTAACGTTTGGGGTGGTTGATTTTTTTGCATAATAAAAAGCCCTCGTTACTTGCTACGTTAGCAAAATAATAAAGGCTTTACAAGCGACATACTAGTCAGCGACGGTGCTAGGAACTTGCGCCGCCAAATCAATACTTGGTAAAAAGGCATCTAGATCAGCTAATGCACGGTTAGCAACTTCAGTGTTGCGTTCACGCTTGTCACGAACACGATGATCTAAGCCAGGAACGATCCCAAAGTTTGCGTTCATAGGTTGGAAATGATCTGGTGACGCAGTCGTAATGTAGTTAGCCATTGCACCAACCATCGTCGTTTGTGGGAAGACAGCTGGTTCTTGTCCTAATGCCAAACGAGCTGCGTTAATACCAGCTAAGATACCGGAAGCAGCACTTTCAACGTAACCTTCTACCCCAGTCATTTGGCCAGCGAAGAATAAGTCAGTCCGCTTCTTTGTCTGGTAGGTGGCTTGTAATAATTTAGGTGATTTCAAAAATGAATTGCGGTGCATCACACCATAACGCACAAACGTAGCATTTTCCAAACCAGGAATCATGCGGAAAACACGCTTTTGTTCGCCCCACTTCAAATGCGTTTGGAAGCCAACGATGTTATATAAATCACCGGCAGCATTATCTTGACGTAATTGGACAACGGCAAATGGCCGCTTCCCAGTCCGTGGATCTTCGAGCCCAACTGGCTTCAAGGGTCCGTAAAGCAATGTTTGTCGACCACGCTTAGCCATCACTTCAACTGGCATACATCCTTCAAACACATCATTGTTTTCAAAGTCATGAACATCTGCTGTCTCAGCGTGAATCAATGCGTCGTAAAAGGCGTTGTATTCTTCTTCGTTCATTGCAGCGTTCAAGTAGGACGCTTCCCCTTTGTCATAACGGGACTTCAAGTAGACCTTGTCCATATCCAGGGAGTCCTTGTTTAAGATTGGTGCTGCAGCATCGAAGAAATGTAAATCATCCTCATCAGTGAAGCCTTTGATGGCATCTGCCAAATGACCCGCAGTCAATGGTCCGGTAGCAACGACTGTAATTCCTTCTGGGAGTTCGTTTACTTCGCCAGAAACAACCGTCACGTTTGGCATATTTGTCAATGTTTTGGTGATTTGTTCCGCAAATGGGGTCCGGTCAACAGCCAGTGCACCACCAGCGGGAACAGCATTGTCGTCTGCTGAACGGATTACAACAGAGTCTAAGTGCCGCATTTCTTCTTTTAAAAGACCGGCAGCATTACTAATTTGATTCGCCCGTAATGAGTTCGTACAAACTAGTTCCGCAAAATTGCCGGTTTCATGTGCGGGGGTGAGTTTTACCGGTCGCATTTCGTATAAACGAACGGGTACGCCCATTTTTGCAATATGATAAGCTGCTTCACTGCCGGCTAAACCAGCGCCAATAACGTTTACAGTGGGTGTCGATGCCATGCTGAATACCTCGATCTTATTTAATTTTAGTGATGTGGCTATTGTAAAGCATCACAACAGAAACAACAAACCGGAACAGAAATTCTACTCAGAATCAAAAAAGGAGTTTGGAACATAGGCTTGTTCCAAACTCACTTTTTGATTTACGAACTTAAATAGTGAAAACGTGGGTCAAAAGTCAAGTCGCTGTGCAGACTACGAACCACCTACCGGGTTGAAGCCCAACCCGTACGGCGATTCTAGGTCTTGCTCGCTACTTCCCGACTTTTCCCCCACTCTTACTTTTGAACGGTTTCTTCGTAATCGCCATTTGGACAAACAACCTGCTTGCCACCCTTAACCTTCTTTTCAACTAAGAAATGACCATCCTTTGGACAATCACGATTAATTGGCTTATCCCATGAAACAAAGTCACAGTCAGGGAATCGTGAACAACCGTAGAAGACACGATTGCGTTTTGACTTACGTTCAATGATTTGGCCTTGGTGACACTGCGGACAAGTCACACCAATTTCCTTCACGATGGCCTTCGTGTTACGACAATCAGGGAAGCGTGAACAGGCGAAGAACTTACCATACCGGCCCATTTTAACAACCATTGGCGCACCACAGATATCACAATCAAAACCAGCTGGTTCATCTTTGATCTTGATTTTTTCCATGTTATCTTCAGCTTTTTTAACTTCGGTCGAGAATGGCTTGAAGAATTCGTCAATCACCTTGACCCATTCCTCGGAGCCACGTTCAACACCATCAAGCCGCTTTTCAAGACCAGCCGTGAATTCGACGTTTTCAATATCAGGGAAGAAATCGACGATGACGTTGTTGACGATTTCGCCTAATTCTGTCGGAACAAAACGCCGTGCATCAAGCTTGACGTAGTTCCGACGTTGAATGGTATCCAGCGTTGGTGCATACGTTGAGGGACGACCAACACCATTTTCTTCCAGCGCATGAATCAAGTTGGCTTCGGAGTACCGTGCCGGTGGCTGCGTAAAATGTTGTTGCGGATCATTTTTGACCATCTTGATCGCATCGTCCACCTTTAGGTCAGGTAACATGTTGTCCTTTTCAGCAGCGACTTTGTAAACCTTAGTGAATCCGGCAAACTTAACCTTTGATCCATTCGCACGGAATTGCACGTTGTTTTGATCAATCGTTACCGTCATTGTGTCTGACACTTCAGCAGTCATCTGTGATGAAACAAATCGGTTCCAGATCAACTGGTATAAACGGAATTGATCATTCGTTAAGTATTGTTTCATTTCAGCAGGCGTCCGGTGAACACTAGTTGGACGTACCGCTTCATGGGCATCTTGGGCGCCTTCAGGCAACTTGCCCTTGACTGGCTTAACAGCCGCGTATTCGGCACCATACTTTTCGTGAATAAACTGTGATGCTTCTTGTTTGGCAATGTGGGCGATCCGCGTTGAATCGGTCCGCATATAGGTGATCAGACCAACGCTACCGCCTTTGCCAATATTAATCCCTTCATACAGCTGTTGCGCAGCCATCATCGTCTTACGCGTCCGGTAGTTTAACTGCCGGTTAGCAGCCTGTTGCATGGTAGAGGTCGTGAATGGTGGCTGTGGCATCCGCCGACGTTCGCGCTTTGTCACATCGGTAATCGCAAAATCAGCCTTCTGGTCAATTTGCTTTAACACAGCTTGAACAGCGGCATTATCCTTCAAATCAGCCTTTTTACCATTGGTACCGTAAAAACTGGCCATGAACTTGCTGCGACCCTTACTGAATTGGGAATCAATTGACCAGTATTCAACTGGTTTGAAGTCTTTGATTTCTTGCTCACGCTTAATAATCAAGGCCAATGCAACAGTTTGGACACGCCCTGCCGACAGACCTTTTTTGACCTTTTTCCAAAGAATTGGTGAAATGGAGTAACCAACCAATCGGTCTAAAATCCGTCGTGCTTGTTGAGCATCAACCAAATCCATGTCGATGTCACGAGGTTGCTTAAACGCATTCTTGACAGTATCTTTAGTGATTTCGTTGAAGACCACCCGATTCTTTTCTTCAGGATCAAGGTTTAATAAGTGGGATAAATGCCACGCAATGGCTTCCCCTTCACGATCCGGGTCAGATGCGAGGTAAACGCGTTTGGCATTTTTAGCATCCTTACGCAGTTCCTTGATTGTGTCACCTTTACCACGAATAGAAATGTAATGTGGTTCGTAGTTATTTTCAACGTCGACACCCATTTGTGATTTAGGTAGATCTCGAACATGTCCCTTACTAGCAACAACTTTATAGTTGCGGCCGAGGTATTTTTCGATGGTCTTTGCCTTAGATGGGGATTCGACGATGACCAAATTCTTTTTAATCTTTGACTTCGATTTGGTTTTTGACGTCGCCATAAATGAGGCCACTCCTTTAATTTGTGAATTTATAAAATGCTTTTAACCCGTTAGCTGACAGGTCAAATCTAAATCACCATACTGCACAAGCGGAGCGGCTGTCAACATATTTGAAACTTTTCTACTATATTAAGTCGATATTCCATGTCAATTAACGCAGCTCATTTAAAATATCTTCAGCTGAACTCACCGGTGTCGCACCCGCCGCGATTAAGGCGTTACAGCCAGCTGATAACCGATCCGTAACGCGTCCTGGCACAGCTAAAACATCACGATTCTCTTGTAATCCAATGTTGGCCGTTATTAAACTACCAGAGTGGATTGCAGCTTCAGTCACCAAAATTGCCTGCGCTAACCCTGCAATGATACGGTTGCGCTCAGGAAAATGATGCTTGGCAGGCGTGGTCCCTAAAGGATATTCACTAACCAACAACTGTTCCGATGCTATTTTTTGTTGCAACGATTGATTGCTGGCCGGATAAGCGACATCTAACCCGGTCCCAATGACCGCCACTGTTTGACCACGATTGTTCATTGCCAATTGGTGACTGAGGGAATCTACGCCAGCGGCTAATCCTGAAATAATTGGGCGCTTGATGCCCACTAATTCCGGCAACCATTGCTTTAATAACGCATATGAATACGTAGTTGCCTGCCTAGCACCGACGATGGCTAACCCCGCATCATTTAATAGTGCCAGGTTACCGTGACAGAATAATGCGAGTGGCGCAGCATACAACTCGCGTAAGTGCTGTGGGTAAGCATCATCAACGATGGTCACCACCTGACTATGTTGCTCATTTGCCAGTACGGTTGCTGTTAACCGGTCATCATGCCAATTATTAAATAGTTGCGTGCACCCGATGGCGTCCAATGCCAAAAGCTGGGCTACCTGTTTAATGGTCAATGGTTCATCCAAGTGATCTTGCAAGAACTGCCACACTTTTCGGCGTGCGGCCAACCCAATTCCTGGCACCAACTGTAAGCGAACTAAAAAATCATGATTTAATTTTGTGATTAGTGTTTGCATGCGCTATTTGCTCCTGTTATCGGTTTAGTCGATACAAGAACATACGCAATTTGTATGCGAATTATTTTTAAATGTAAAAGAGTGTGACAAAAATTGAGAAGTCGTTTCTAGTCAGCACGGCGACGTAACTTTTATTCTAAGCGTTCAATTTTTTAAAATGCGCAAATCAAAAAAAGATCCGAGGCAAAATTACTTTTGCATCGGATCCTTCTTTGATTTTAAACTCTAGAGATACTTTGCAACTGGACTAAAAGAATGACGATGAATCGGTGTGATCCCAAATTCTGCCAAACCGTCTAAGTGCTGCTTCGTGCCGTAGCCATCATTTTGAACAAAGCCATACCCTGGATACAGTTGATCGTACATCTGCATTAGGTGGTCACGATAGACTTTCGCAACGATACTGGCCGCGCCAATGCTGACGGACTTTGCATCACCCTTGATCAGTTTTTGTTGTTCGATTGGAACGTCGATTTGCATCGCGTCGATCAACAATAGATCAGGTTGATGGATTAACCCTAATACAGCATCGCGCATGGCAACCCGCGTCGCTTGATAAATATTTAACTGATCAATTTGTCGTGGCGATGCGATGCCAATACTGACATCCACACAAGCTGCTAGTATCTGTGGGTATAAGCGCTCTCGATCAACCGCACGTAGCTGCTTAGAATCGTTCACATCAAGTAAACTAAAGTCATGTGGCAATTCAATGGCGCAAGTCACCACGGGACCTGCCAGTGGCCCGCGACCGACTTCATCAATACCAACCACGTGTTGCTGACCATGATCCCAAGCAGCTCGTTCTAATTTCTGACGATCATGAACAGCATTTTCTTTGGCAGCCAGGATTTCAAAACGGTGTTGCACCTGCGCTATCAGTCGTTGTACCCCTTTTCGAGGGTCTGACTGTAAACTGATCAGGTATGGATCAGTGGCCGCTGAAATCGTCGCTAAATGTGCTTTAACGTCGGCAATGCTTTCATGCGATTCCTCAGGCATTATCTGTTGCCTCTGAATCCTCAGGCAATTCAAACGTCAATCGACCAAGCTTGCCTTTACGCAGATCGAAAATCAGACGTTCACTGGCACGCTCATAATCATCTTTGAATCCAAGACGTTGCGTGATGGCAAGTAACAAGTCCACATCGCTCAATGATAAATCCTCTGTGGTGACGTGATAACGGTCAACTAAAGCAGTTAACTGATCTTGTTTACGTAACCATTTAATGGCATACAACGCAACATCATCCTTGGCGAACAAAGAATCTTTAATTGCGCCGGTTAATGCTAGTTTTTGCCCTACCAGTTGGTCTTCAAACT
The DNA here is from genome assembly GCF_001437435.1 of Furfurilactobacillus siliginis. Lineage (GTDB taxonomy): Bacteria > Bacillota > Bacilli > Lactobacillales > Lactobacillaceae > Furfurilactobacillus > Furfurilactobacillus siliginis. The sequence goes on from NZ_JQCB01000002.1 coordinate 188,992, forward strand.
TCGGCCATAAAACACCAGGTGTATCCAACAACTGAAGGTCTTTGCCAGCCTTTAACCATTGCTGTTTCTTGGTCACCCCGGGACGGTCCCCGGTAACGGCAACTTTTTTATTTACCAGTCGATTAAGTAAGGTCGATTTCCCCACATTGGGGATGCCGGCAACCACCGCTCGCACCGTTTCTGACTGAATGCCCTTTTCCGCGGCCCGTGCTCGTTGTTCCTTCAGGACTTCTCGAGCTGCTTTGGTCAAATCACCAGTCAGCTTGCGGTCGTTCACATCAACTGCAATCGCTGCTTGATTATGTTGCCGATAATAACGTAGCCACGCACTAGTAGCACGTGGATCGGCCAAATCACTTTTTTCTAGAATTAATAACGTTGGCTTGGTACCAACTGCATCATTTAATTCAGGATTCCGCGAGGCCTCTGGAATCCGTGCATCGACTAATTCAAACACAATGTCGATGACTTTTAAGTTTTCTCTCAGTTGACGCAAAGCCTTCGCCATGTGTCCAGGGAACCATTGGATATTTGCCATTCTGTGAAATTCCTTTCGTTACTGCTCTGATTCAATATATAAGTGCCACGCCTCATCAAAAATATCCATGCTTGGTAAATAGTTGCCATTCATTTCCAAATAGCGAGAGACGTCATCAAAATCATCAGATTGTTTCGGAAATGCTTGGTCTAAAAAAGCGTTATTCGCAAATGTCGCCACAGGATCGTAGCTACTGAGATTGCGCTGGGTCATTAAAAACTGGTAAAAACTACGCCGCATGAGCGACCTCCTGATTTTATTATTTTACAGTTTTAGCAAATTCTTTTTCGGGAATACCGGCTTTAAAGATGTACGTACCGCTATTCACATCAAGTGTTTCAGCGCGAAGGGTCAAAGCGCGTTTAGGCCCGATTTTATGCAAATCAAGCAAGACGGTATCAGTCTTTGCGTTGGCGGTAACCCCTTTTGGAAACTCATAGTGACGCGCCACAAAGCCCATCACAAAGTGAACTGGCAATGGTAAACGGCCAATTGCCATACGAGTAGCGTGCAGCTTGATGTTACCATCCTTAGTCACGCTTGGATCCATAATCAAACCATACGTGAGCTTGGCCCCTAGAAACTTAGTTGTTCCATAAAGCATCGCATGTTTCTTGACGACGAAACGATAATTATATTTATTGTTCTTCGTTTGGTTGATGTAATAATCTGCAAGGGAATTAACTTGTTGTGTATTCAGTTGCACTTGAAAGGTCGCATTAGATTGTAACGTTGGTTTTGCAACGGTCACCGGTTGCGGGATTGGCTTCGTGGCTTCGATACCGATCCATAGACCTAACCCAGCAATCAAAACAATTAAGCTAATCGCTATCGTTCGCCACCAATTATGGGGGCTTTTTTTAGTTTGTCGTGTTTGATTCATCTAACGCCACTTCCTTCCGCTTATTTTTTAGGTAGCCATTGATCATGTTTCATCATTGTTTTGTATAACACATTCGTCATCACTGAATAACCACGATTGTTCGGGTGAAAGTGATCGACCGGCGATAAATAATCATTCAATTCACCGCTTGTCCCACCGACCAACGCTTTTTCAACGGCCGCACCGTTAAGTTCACCAGCTTTATTTGCTTGTGCATCTTTAGCCGCTAAAGCAGCGCGTTTAGCGGGCGTCGTATACTGGCCATAGGAAAGTTGATCATTAATGTCCATAAAATACAGCCTGTCTACCTGCTGAACAGTTTGTTGCGTTGTCTGCACGAACTGTAACACGTAAGCGCTCAACTGTTCCACATTCGCAAAGTAAACGTACACCGGATTATACACGCTAAACAAGAAAATCGGTGCGTCAGGATTTAACTGACGGACTTGATTTAACAATTGTGTCAGCTTCCCGGCAAAAATTGCCTGTGTTGCCTGAACAGATTTATCCATCGCAACGGGACTCGTGTTTCCTTTGATGCTGGCATTTTGCAATCCCTGCATCAAATCATTACCACCAACTGTCATCACAATGGCATCGGCCTGCTGCACCTTTTTTTGCATTAATAGTGAATTCGTCAAACGCTTTTGAATCTGGTCAGAACGATCGCCAGCCTTACCGTAATTGGTGGCGGTCACCTGCAGATGCTGTTTAGTGGTCAATTGACGTTTAATTTGGCCTACATAGCCGCCTTGCTTACGCTGATCGCCCACGCCTTCAGTTAGCGAATCACCTAAGGCAACTAGTTTGACAGACTTTTTAGCAGTCACTTTCTTCTTTGCTTTAGGTGCACTTTGCATTGGAACCGGCTGGTGCTTTTGTTCACTCACCTGATGCCCACTTTGATAAAGCCACCAGGCCGCTATGCCTGCCACTGCGGCGGCCAGGACTAATAAAGTTATAATTAACGCGCGAAAATGTTTCATTCTGGCCTCCTGGCTGACTTAATTTGATACTAAAGCGGGTCCGGCACAATGGTATTTGTCCCAGACCCGCTGTACAAAGTTCAATTAATCTGTGTAATAGTGAAGCGCAAATGCCCCTTGTCCTGCATGTGTTGCGATAATCGGCACGGTCTGCCGAATAACAATTGGCATGTCTGGTAAGAATTCGTGAATCTTGTCAGCAATCTTTTGCGCGGTCTCTGGCGCACCAGCATGAGAAACACCAACACTAGCGATGTGGTTAGCAGCTTTCATGTCGGCATAGGCTTCATCAAGAAACTTATTAATCGTCTTCATACCACGACCCTTAGTCGTTACCACGATTTCACCCTTGATAACTTCCAAACCAATCTTGATGTTCAACAAGTTTGAAACCATTCCGACAGCCCGATTAATTCGCCCACCAGCAACCATGTTGTCTAATGTAATCACGCCCATAAATAACCGTGAGTGATCGCGTACTTTAATGGTTTCAGCGACCAAGGCATCGACATCCGCACCTGTTGCAGCTAATTTAGCGGCGGCTAACACTTGGAAGGCTAGTCCGCGATCAGTCGTTTGTGAATCAACGACTGTCACATTAGCGTTGGATAATTGAGCTGCCTGCCGTGCAGCATCAACAGTCCCAGAAATTGACTTCATCATCATGATTGCCAAGATTGGTGAGCCATCAGAGCCAAGCTGATCAAACAAGTCCACAAACTTGCCCAATGGTGGTTGACTTGTCTTGGGCAGATTTTGAGCCGCGTTCATTTTAGTCATAAATTCTTCATTAGTAATGGTTTCCCGCTCAACGTACACGGTGCCATCAATCATAACTGACAATGGAACGATCGAAATGTCGTACTGGCGAATTTCTTCTTCAGTTAATCCAGCCGAGGAGTCAGTCACAATTTTTACGTTTGGCATAGTAAGTAATCCCACACTTTCTCAGGTTTAGCTAATGCACAACGTCGTGATTTCCACAGCGTGCTACAATATTAGCTAAGAAACAATTAGTGTCACAAGTATACCAAATTTTAGCAATAATTTCATAACTCCAGTAGTTTCTTTCAGGATTTTATCATGAACACAGCGGAGTTTTAAGGAGTCTTTTTATGCAGCAAATTCATTCGCGAACTTATCGAATCGTCAACGAAGTATTTAATGCCATCACTCACGGAATTGGCTTTGGCTTAGCAATTGCCGGATTAGTCATCTTAATCATTCGCGCAGTCCATACCGAATCAGCATTGCGCGTGGTGACCTTTACGATTTACGGTGTCATCTTAATTCTCTTTTATTTATCATCCACCTTATTTCACGCCCTCGTGTTTACCAAGGCAAAACATGTCTTTCAGGTGTTCGATCACAGTGCCATTTATCTACTGATTGCTGGGACCTACACACCTTATTGTTTGCTCGTGATCAAGGGCGCCGTTGGTTGGGTGATTCTCAGTATCATTTGGATCATGGCAATTTGTGGAATCGTGTATAAATCCATTTGGCTCGGTCGTTTTAACATCGTGTCCACGGTCATCTATGTTGTCATGGGCTGGATGTGTGCATTCGCTTTTCCAGAACTATATCACGGTTTGGGCACAACGGGCTTTTGGCTACTCGTTTGGGGTGGCATTGCCTTCACAGTTGGTGCGGTGATTTACAGCTTCAAACAGATTCCGTTTGGCCACGTTATCTGGCACTTATTCGTTATGCTTGGTTCAGCGCTCATGTACTTTTCAATTTTGCTGTACGCTTAGCGTGGTGATGAGTGAGTGTCTCCGTCAAAACAGGATAACAGTGAGCTCACTGCGTTCGCGGGCGAGAAACCAGCGTGCCTTACCGTTGCGGGCTTTGCGAATCCTTCGCAGCCCTTCACTCCCGGCAGGCTAGTTTCCTGCCGTCACTGTTACCCTGTTTTGTCGGAAAGTGTCGCTCGCTTTGCGAACGGCACAACCCGTTAGTGCCAAAGTAAAAGTCAGACGGAACATAAAATAACCGCTCTAACAAACTACGCGTACGTAGTTTGTTAGAGCGGTTATTTTATACTTGTAGTTAACTGTCACATAGAGTGAACGTTGGCCGTTGTAGATCCCGTGGCGGCGAGTTTACTTCCACGTTCACTGTACTTGTGCCTTTGCCCGCAAAGCGGGCAAAGGCACTCCGCCAACGCCAGGTCATTAGCAACAGAGACCAGATGTAACACCGAGAACGAAGGGCTGCGAAGAATTCGCAAAGCCCGTAGT
>NZ_JQCB01000002.1:193845-222397 GCF_001437435.1 Furfurilactobacillus siliginis
CGTCACATCTGGTCGACGGTGAGCAAAGCGAACTTGCTAATGACCTGGCGCTGGCGGATACTGCCCCCTCGACTATTTGCGGCGACGATAAGTTTCAAAGCGGTACGGCCACTGATTTTTTTCATCGGCAGCATGCGCCTGCACATCAGCTAACTGCCAGACAGTTGTGTCGATGGCTGGCATCGTCGTATCGCCAGCAAACGTTGCATCAATGCGCGTGATCAACAGCTGATCTGCTAATGGCAACAGTGCTTCATACAACCGGACGCCACCGATGACAAATAGGTCTTCCTCCTCATGGTCGTGAATGTACGCAGTCAGACCAGCCAGACTGCGCATCATAATCACCCCATCAACTGACGGCAAGCTGGCTGACAGCACGATGTTCGTGCGCTTTGGTAATGGTCGTCCAATCGACAGCCACGTCTGCTTACCCATGATAATCGTGTGACCGGTCGTTTGTTGTCGAAAGTACTTTGCATCAGCTGGCAAATGCCAGGGTAATTGCCCGTTTGCACCAATTAAGTGATTGGCATCCTCTGCCCAAATAAGACTTAGCATGACAGCCTCCTAAACCGCTACCGGTGCTTTAATCGCGGGCAATGGAGCATACCCTTCTAGCTTGATGTCATGCATATCATAATCAAAAATACTTTGTTTATCCGGATTCAACCACAGTTTTGGTGCTTGCCGTGGCGTTCGTGACAGTTGTTCAGCCACTTGATCCATATGATTCATATAAATGTGAGCATCCCCAAGTGTGTGCACAAATTCACCCACCTGCAGTCCGCATTCTTTTGCAATCATAGATGTCAACAAGGCATAACTAGCAATGTTAAACGGTACGCCTAAGAAAATATCGCCTGAGCGTTGATATAACTGACATGACAACTTCCCGTCGGCAACGTAAAACTGGAACATGGTGTGACAAGGTGGCAATGCCATGGTTGGAACGTCTTCTGGATTCCAAGCGGAGACAATCAACCGCCGTGAATCAGGATGCGCCTTGATCATGTCGATTACGTTGGCAATTTGATCAATTGTTTCACCAGTCGAAGTCTTCCACTTACGCCACTGGGATCCATAGACCAATCCTAATTCGCCAAACTGTTTTGCAAAGGCATCATCATGAAGAATATTTTCATCAAATTGCTTCTTCTCAACCTGATAGATGTCATTAAATGCTGGATCTGTTTGACTGCGATGACCAAAGTCGGTCATATCTGGCCCAGTATACGCATCACTGGTGACATAACGTTGAAAGGCCCATTCATCCCAAATATGATTTTTGTGCTCAAGTAGGTACCGAATGTTGGTGTCGCCGTGTAAGAACCACAATAATTCACTTTTAATCAGTCCAAAAGGTACCTTTTTAGTTGTTAGTAACGGAAAGCCCTCGTTCAAATCAAAACGCATCTGATAGCCGAACAACGACTTGGTGCCAGTGCCCGTTCGGTCAGTTTTGACAGTACCGTGCTCAAACACGGTTCGTTCCAATTGTAGATAAGCATCTTCAAGCATAGTGAATCCTTTCTTATGCAAATTGACTGAGGTATTCCCAACGTTCCATGGCGGTCGTCAACGCTTGATCAGTGGTTTCAAACTGCTTTTGTAACTCCGCCAGTTTACCATAGTCTGCGCCGTTTTCAGTCATGGCATTACTGATCGTTTGCTTCTGTTCCTCTAGTTCGTCGATGTGCGCTTCAATGACATCCCACTCTTTTTGTTCCGCGTACGTTAATTTCTTCTTTGGCGCTGGTGTACTAGCAGTCTCTGCAGTAGACGCATCTGCTTTGACAGCAACACTCGGTGCTTTAGCGGCCTCATCTTGCGCGGCTAAATATTGACTGAAACGTCCGCTATATCGATCAATCACGCCATTACCACTGAAAATCAGCAGCTGATCGGCAACTTTATCTAGGAAGTACCGGTCATGTGAGACGGTGATGACCGTACCAGCGAATCGACTCAAGTAGTCTTCTAAGACCGTTAATGTGCCGATATCTAAATCGTTAGTCGGCTCATCTAAGAACAAGACATTTGGTTGACTCATCAACAGCTTCAATAAATACAAGCGCCGTTTTTCACCACCAGACAGCTTCCGAATCAATGTGCCATGCATGAAACGAGGAAATAAGAATTGCTCCAGCAGATTCGTGGTACTGATTTCATTCCCATCTTTATCTTTAACCGTTTCCGCGACTTCATTTAGGTAGCTGATCATCCGCTTGTCACCGGGGATGGGTTCCGTTTGTTGCGTATAGTAGGCCAGCTTCACCGTTTCACCGATGGTAACTGTCCCTGAATCGACGGGGATTCGCTGTGCGAGCACGTTTAACAAACTGGACTTACCGGCACCATTATTTCCAGTGATCCCAATGCGGTCACCACCTTGGATCAATAAGTTAAAGTCCGATAGTAGTGAATGACCACCAAGCGAGAGGTCGACGTGTTCAGCAATAATGACCTTTTTGCCCAAGCGCTGCTGTCCTAAGTTGATATCCACATCATCATCAACTTGCAGTGTGTTTAGATTATCTTTGATGTCATTAAAGTGATTGACCCGTGCTTGCTGCTTAGTTCCCCGCGCTTGTGGTGAGGTCCGCATCCATGCCAATTCTTTTTTATACAGTTGATTTTGTTTACGATCAGCCTCAACGGCATGTTCCACACGAACCGCCTTTTGTTCCACGAAACTTTGATAATTCCCCTGGTATTCAAAAAGATCACCAAAGGATAGTTCAAAGATCCGCGTTGCCACAGCATCCAGAAAGTAACGATCATGCGTCACGACTAAAACGGCACCTGGATAACTAGCGACGTATTTCTCTAGCCAGGCAATTGAATCAAAGTCCAAGTGGTTGGTCGGTTCATCCAATAGTAACAAGTCTGGTGCTTGAATCAGTACCTGTGCCAAACCGACACGCTTTCGCTGCCCACCAGATAATGTTTTGACAGGTTGCGTCAAATCGGTGATATGAAGCTGTGTCAAAATCGTCTTGACGTTGCTTTCAGCCAGCCAAGCATCTTCTTGGTTCATAGCGGCTTCAGCTTTTGTGTAACGATTCAGTAGTGCTTCATCCGTTGGATCATTGCTGTAGGCATCTAACGCTTGCTCATAACGACGAATCGTTGCGAACACTGGCTGCGCACCAGCAAAGACTGCCTCCAAGACAGATAAACTATCATCTAATTCAGGTATTTGCTTAAGGTAGCTAATACGATAATCGTTAGGCGACTCAAATTTACCATCATCTTGTGGTTCAATGCCGGCAATTGTATTTAACAAAGATGTCTTCCCACTCCCATTGGTGCCAATCAGACCAATCCGGTCATGTTCGCCAATCAGAAAGTCGACATCCTTAAATAAGGTTTTTTCCCCGTATGTCCGGGTTAGGTGTTCTGCTCTTAATGTTTGCATGTTATCCTTTGAAAACTTAATTTTGGTACTAGCAACTAACTTATTTCGTGCTGTCTTTGACTAAATTGTCTTTGGCATAATCTAATAAGGCGGTGTGTTCATTAGTAACTTGCTGCTTAATCACAGCCGCAATTAATTTATCCAGCGTATCGCCAATCGCTGGTCCTGGCTGTAGATTTAAATCATGCATTAGATCCGCACCAGTCACAGCTAATTCATGTTTGTCATGAATTGGCAGTTTTGCATAAGCATCCTGCCAGAGGTTAAGGTCACTAGGTCCATAGCCACTTATTTGTGCGACATGACTTCCTGCTGTAATCGTATCTGGCGTCATTTCAAACAGCACTTGGTCACTGACCTGGTGATATTGCTGTGCATAAGCCAAGTGTAATGCCAAATTCACATCCTTAATAATGTGATTAGCGGTCTTCCAGGCTTGCAAAAATTCGACCATGTCTGGATAAGACAACCCTAAATGCAACGCAACCATCGCCCAAACTTCCACTTCTGACGCCATGCGTAGTTTCGGCAACGTTGCAATCGTCGATAAATCAATGGTATGTCCGACTAAACCAGGACAATAATCAGCCAGTGTGGTTTGAATCATTAGGCCCATGCCACGGTGTGCGGCTGATCCCATCATCATTTTGACAAACTCTTCATGAATTCGTTCAACCGCAATCTTGCTCAACAAGCTGGCATGATCTTTAATCGCAGCTAATGTGGCAGGCTCGATGGCAAAATTAAGTTGACTAGCGAAGCGCACTGCACGCATCATACGCAAGGCATCCTCACCAAAACGGTCTTCAGGATTGCCGACAGCACGAATCACGCCGGCTTTTAAGTCAGCTAAGCCATCAAACAAATCCACAACGGTGCCATCATGTTTTAAGGCCAATGCATTGATGGTAAAGTCTCGCCGTTTTAAATCATCTTCTAGGTGACGGACAAACGTCACTTCATCTGGGCGCCGGTAATCTTGATAGCCCGATTCTGTTCGGAAGGTCGTCGTTTCATAACCGGTGCCATGATCTAGAATCATCACTGTGCCATGTTCAATTCCGGTATCAACGGTCCGTTTAAAAAGTGCTTTGACCTCTTCTGGGTAAGCACTGGTGGCAATATCAACATCATGAATCGCCTTTCCAAGGATGGTATCACGCACCGATCCGCCGACAAAATACGCTTCATACCCGGCGTGCTCCAGTGTTTCTAAAATCGGCTGGGCACCAATAAATTCTTCTGGCAACTGTGCTAACTGCATGTTGCGACCTCCCTTGCCTGTTTGCTTTTTAAAACGTGATCAACAGATTAGTTAATAACTATTTTAGCAGAAACTCATCGACGTTACACTATGGCTAATCGCGAAGTGGTCTGCTATCTTTAGTGGTAGACAAATTTAACTAGATCGAGGATTTTTTATGCGACAAGATGAAACGATGCGGTTGCGTGACTTTTTATTTATTGCCATCGGTGCAGCGATGTACGCGTTTGGCCTAGTGTACATTAACATCGTCAATAAATTGGCAGATGGTGGTGTCGCCGGAATTGCTTTGATTTTGCGGGCGCTATTTAACCTGAACCCGGCTTACACAACCTTTGCAATCAACATTCCGCTACTAATTATTGGGTGGCGCTTGCTTGGTCGACGCTCATTTGTATACACCGTCTTTGGTATCGGTATGCTGTCTTTTTGGCTGTGGGTCTGGCAGCGCGTCCCTGTCGCAATCGACATCCATCATGACTTGTTCATCGCAGGTACCTTAGCGGGAATTACTGGTGGATTTGGTTGTGGTTTGGTTTACCGCTCAGGTGGCACGCTCGGTGGGACCGACATCATTGCTCGCATTTTTGAAAAGCAAAGTGGTGTGCCAATGGGACGCGGTTTGTTAATTCAAGATGTCATCGTGTTGACGGCCTCTCTCATCTATATTGACGTGGTGCACATGATGTACACGCTGTTGTGTGCCTTTGTGTTTACACAAATCGTTAACTTCACCCAGGCCGGTGCTTATGCCGCCCGCGCAATTATGATTATGAGTGATAAAAACGAGGAAGTCGCCGCGGCAATCATTGCCGAGCTGCAACGAGGTGTCACGTATTTGAATGCTGAAGGCGGCTTTACTAATACACCTAAGAAAATGATCTACTGCGTCATTAGCCCACGTGAGGTGCAAACGATGCGACGGATTGTCGAGCGGATCGACGAACATGCCTTTTTATCGATTCTCCCTGTTCAACAAAATCTCGGTGAAGGCTTCACTTACAAAGTGGTCAAACGTAATTCATTATTTTAGAAGGTGATTTAATGACAACTAACCAACCTAATGATGCTTGGCTAGATGAACTCGGCGAACTAGTTGAAGATGGTCAACTACACTTCTACACGCGCCTTACCTTGCTACTGATTAGCAAAGGTTATACCCCTGCAGAATTTTTGGCCCCCGGCTTTAAAACAACCTTTGCGACCATTCATTGGTTACCCTTTGAACGTCAATTCATTCAAGCCTTCAGACGTCATCAAGCGGCATTAGACCAGCAGGTCGACTGCCAAGATCCATTTTTAAAACCAGTTATAGCGTCCCCGCATCTCTCAATAGCTGAACTGCAGGACGTTTTAGATAGTGATACACAACGTATTGGTTTCAGCCTACAACTAAACGAATTACAAGAAGCATACGAAAAGAAGGTGTGATCGAAAAATCGGTCACACCTTCTTTCTTTGATAACTTTAAATTGTTAATGCTAATAACCTTGGTCTTCATAATCTTCTAAAGCAGCAACCATTTCAACATCGTCTGGTTGAACCTTAAGGTAATCGCGCAATAAGCTGACGGCCGTTTCAACCTGACCTTGCTCGCGATAGAAGTAAAATGCTGGCTTCAAGAAGTCCACATTATCCGTAAAGTACGGGCGTGCGGCCTCGTAATAAGTTAATGCCTGTTCATCGTCTTCTAAGCGCACATAAGACACTGCCAAATTCCAATAAACCTGAGGATCAACTTGGTCATTTTGAACATACTGACTTGCTAGATCAACGTTTGCAATATCGTTTTCTTCTTGAACATATAGATTGCTCAACTGCAACATGAGCGTTTGATTATCAGGATCCAATGCTAATCCGCGGCGGAAATCGTCAATCGCTGTGTCATTTTCCTTGAGCCGCAATGCCAAATTGGCCGCCTGTGCGAATAAGTCCTGGTTGTATTCATCTACACTCAGACCTTCTTGAGCGACCTTATAGGCTTCTTCAATCTGATTATCATCTGTCAATGCATGCGCCAAATAAGGATACAGCGATGCATATGAAGGATCTTCTTCACGTAGCTGCTCAAATGTCCGAATGGCCTTTTGATTATCCTTTAGCTGCGTGTATACAAACCCTAGTTGGAACCGCACGTCAGGCGTCATATCGCCTTCGTGAATTTGTTCTAGGTAACCGACAGCTTGCTCAAACTTACCGGCATTCGCATAAGCAACCCCGATACGAGAAACAAGGTCCACGTTTTCCATTTTCGGAATACCTTGCTTAATGAGCGCCAGATAGTAGTCAATTGCCTTTTGGTATTCACGCATCATAAAGTAAAATTCACCTAACGCAAACATAACGACTGGCTCTGTTGGTGCAATTCGCGCCGCAGTAAGCAGTTTTTGCTCACTTACTTCGAACAATTCTTCTGATTGGTATAAATCTGCTGCAACCAGCAAACTTTCAAGATATGCGTCAGATTCTGGCTTTACCGCGTCTAAATAATTTGTCGCCGCATCAATATCGTTTTCATCAATCGCAATATCAGCCAAACTGGTCCGTAATTGATCTTCATCTGGATACTTTTTTAATAATTGTTCATAGATTCGCTGTGCTTTTTTATTAAATCCCAAACCATATAATTGTTCAGCAAAATTGTACAGCGTATCATCATCGTCTTTACGTAATGCCCATGCATACAGCTTGTTGGCCTCATCGACCTGGCCGCTTTGCAATGCATCGAGCATTTGTTCTGAATAACTGGTTGCTTCACTCACTGCCACTTACCTCCGTACGATTGTAATCGCCATAATAGTGTACGCCTGAAACTCGTTTGGCGCTAGTAAATGACTTGTCGGAAACGACTGGATCTCATTTTAGGTTTTGCTAAAGCCCACGTACAAGCAAGACCCATGATACTTTTGTACAAAAAAAGACTCGCCTAAGCGAGTCTCACCATCAAGTAATAAATTACTTAACAGCATCCTTCAAAGCTTTACCTGGCTTGAATGCAGGTACTTTGCTTGCAGGGATTTCGATTTCTTGCCCAGTTTGTGGGTTACGGCCCTTACGAGCTGCGCGTGAGCGTACTTCGAAGTTACCGAAACCGATCAATTGAACTTTGTCGCCATCGGCCAAGCTCTTTTGAACTGAAGCAAAAACTGCATCAACTGCAGCAGTTGCGTCCTTCTTGGTTAAACCAGTTGCAGCAGCAACATCGTTAACTAATTGTGCTTTGTTTGCCATGTGAGATTTCACCTCCGGATTTGGGTTTAGACGTTTAATTATGTAAACATCTAGTAACCATCTCTGAGTGGTCCAGAAATGGCGAAACAATAGCGGTAAGCCGCATCATTTCAACATTTAATTTACCACACAGGCACAGTTTGAACAAGTGGAAAAGTGCAATTTAAGCTGTTAAATCAATGTTTCAAGCACTTTTCATGATGAAATTGATAAAATCGTCTCTAATTGCCTTATGCAACTATTTCCGTTGCCGTGCAATCAGGTGAATTGGTGTCCCCGTAAAGTCGAAAGCCTTACGGATTTGATTCTCTAAGAATCGTGCATAAGAGAAATGTAACAGTTCAGGATCATTCACAAAGAGAACAAAGGTTGGCGGTTGAATCGCCACTTGAGTCACATAATAAACGCGTAAACGACGCCCATTTTGAGTTGGCGTAGGCGTTGTGGCAATGGCATCCGTAATAACGTCATTCAATGTTGATGACTGAATCCGCTTCCGATGGTTTTCATTAACTTGTTTGATTAATTCTGGCAACTTGTCCAACCGTTGGTGCGTCTTTGCAGATACAAACACGATTGGTGCGTAATCCAAGTACTGGAATTCTTCTCTAATTTCAGCTTCAAAATTAGCCATGGAATAATTATCCTTGGTCAACGTGTCCCATTTATTGACAACAATGATGATGGCCCGGCCCGCTTCGTGCGCATAACCAGCAACGTGCTTGTCTTGTTCGCGAATCCCCTCTTCGGCATTCAACACGACCAGCACAACATCACTTTTATCAATGGCACTCATGGCGCGCATAACTGAATAGCGTTCAGTGTTTTCATACACCTTGCCGCGTTTACGCAAACCAGCCGTATCCACCATCGTAAAGACATCGCCTTCAGGATCTGTAAACTGCGTGTTAATTGCGTCACGCGTGGTTCCTGAAACATCCGATACGATCACCCGGTCTTCGCCAAGTAACGCGTTAACAATGGAAGATTTACCAACGTTAGGACGGCCAATTAAACTGAACCGAATCGTGTTGTCTGCTTCATTTTCAGCATCGGCTGGAAATTCCTTAACAACATCATCAAGCAAATCTCCCAAACCAGTTCCATGAGCACCAGAAATCGGATGTGGTTCACCAAAACCAAGTGAGTAAAAATCATAGATAGCTTGGCGTTGTTCAGGATTATCGGCTTTGTTAACAGCTAATAAGATTGGCTTGTCAGCCCGATAAAGAATTTTTGCAACCTGTTCATCTTCATCCGTAACACCTTCAGGCGCACTCGTCAAAAAGACAATCACATCTGCTTCATCAATGGCAATTTCAGCCTGGGCAGTAATCTGTGCACTAAATGGTTGGTCAGATAAGTCAATCCCACCTGTATCAATTAAGTTAAAATGCCGACCAAGCCACTCTGCAGATGAATAAATCCGGTCACGAGTGACTCCTGGGGTGTCTTCCACGATGGATACACGATCGCCCACTAGTCGGTTAAAAATCGTTGACTTGCCGACGTTTGGTCTGCCGACAATGGCAACTGTTGGGTTAGCCATAGCTACCTCCTCTAAAAATCATAATTAAATGTACGCGTAAGAACCTCGTTATAGTGTACGCAACCCGCAAACGAAGCGCAACTTAAATTAAAATGTGCTTGTAACAAAAGAAGGCCCATATCCCGCAATTGGGGACTGGGGCCTTCTTTAAAAGTGTTGTCAATTTGCAAGTAATTGCTTACTTGTTTAAGTCATCACCAGTCAAATCACCGATGGTGAAACCACCATCGTCGTTGCTAGCATAGTTTTGAACATCGGCACGTGAAGCACCTTTGTTATCATCAGATGCTTCTGCATCTTCACTAGCAGCTGGTTTTTCTTGTAAAGCCTTGATTGATAAACCAAGCCGTTGTTGGTCAGGATCAACGTTCAAGACCTTAACTTGTACATCTTCACCAACTTTAAGTACGTCATTAGGCGTAGCAATGTGTTCGTGAGAGATTTGTGAGATATGAACTAACCCTTCAACACCAGGGAATACTTCAACGAAGGCACCAAAGTCTGTCAAACGACGAACTTTACCATCAAGTACAGCACCAGCTGGGGCCTTTGATTCAATATCATCCCAAGGACCAGGTTGTGTTTGCTTCAATGAAAGTGAGATTCGTTGACGATCTGCATCAACATTCAAGACCTTAACAGAGATCTTGTCGCCAACCTTCAAGACATCGCTTGGCTTGTTAACGTGATCGTATGAAATTTCAGAAACGTGAACTAATCCATCAACACCGCCAAGGTCAACGAAGGCACCGAAGTCTGTCATCCGAGCAACAGTTCCCTCGATAACATCGCCAGCAGCTAAGTTTTCGAATAATTCAGCACGCTTAGCCTTGTTTTCAGCTTCAACGATGGCACGGTGTGATAAGATCAACCGGTTTTCGCTTGGTTCGATTTCAATAATCTTGAATGTTAATTCTTGACCCTTGAATTGGTTCAAGTCTTCAACGTAGTGATCTGAAACCATTGATGCAGGTACGAAACCACGTACGCCGGCATCAACGACTAACCCACCCTTAACAACTTGTGTAACAGTTGCGTCAAGGTTATCACCGCTTTGGTATTCTTTTTCAATGTTATCCCATGCTTTACGGGCTTCTAAACGACGTTGTGACAGTAAGTAGCTACCGCCTTCCTTATCGTTACCAATCCGTGAGATAACAACTAAGTCCATCACATCGCCAACGTTTAATGTATCAACGTCTGCTGTCAATTCCTTAACTGGTACAACACCTTCAACACCAGTTTCACCAATCCCAACAATTGCTTGCCGGTCTTCGTCAATGGCCAATACTTCACCCTTAACGACATCACCAATGTTTACTTGGCCTGCGTTGTTTAACGCGTCTAATAATTCTTTGTTGTCTTCGCTTTCGCTCATCAAAAAAATCCTCCTAGTGACAATATCTATTTAATATCATAATCGAATGAAGCCAGAAATGCTAGTAAATAAGCCTAAGCTTGCAGATTTATATATTTATCAATTGCATCAGCAATTTTGTTGACCACCTCTTCAATGGTTAAAGACGTGGTATCAACTAATTCTGCATCAGTTGCTTGCGTCAATGGTGACGTAGCTCGGTGCGAATCTTTGTAGTCACGTGCGGCAATTTCTTGTTCTAACGTCGCCAGCGAAACATCGATTCCCTTTGCCTGATTTTCTTTAAACCGACGTTGCGCACGTTCTGCCACGCTCGCTTCTAAGAAAATCTTCACCTGGGCATTTGGTAGGACCGTTGTGCCAATGTCACGTCCGTCCATTACAATGCCACCTGCCGCAGCAATCGTCTGCATCTGCGCCGTTAATGCTGCTCGTACCGCAGGCAAAGCTGCAACAGTTGACACGTTATTGGTAACCGTTTCTTCACGAATAACCCGTGTGACATCCTGATCGCCAGCAAAAACTAACTGATCCGGCGTCCCTGGTGCAAAGTGAATTGGTGTTTTTTCAACCACAACCATTACTGCTGCTTCGTCATCCAAAGCAACCTTGGCGTCCATAGCTGCCCAAGTAATGGCGCGGTACATGGCACCGGTGTCCAAATAGACATAACCATATTTTGCTGCCACTAATTTGGCAACCGTACTCTTACCAGCCGAAGCTGGTCCGTCGATGGCAACCTGAATGCCGCTAATGACGGAATCACTCATTCTGCTCACTCCTCAACCTTCATTTCAATCGTCCCTTAATTATACAGAACCTAAGATAAAAAAACGAGAGCGAAATATAAGTCGCTAAGTCACGAGCATGACCTAGAACAATCGTACGGGTTGATTTTTAACCCGGTAGATTGTTCGTAGTCTGCACCGTTTCCAATATGAAAACAAAGCGTGTTTGGGATAAGATGACCTGTCCCAAACACGCTTTGTAATTTACGAGATTAAATATTAAAGAAAGTGGCTTACTTAATCTTCAGCTGTTGTCCAGGTGCAACCTGTGACGAACTGCTAAGTCCGTTTAACGTCAACAATTGTTGGAGAGACAACCCATTGTTAGCAGCTACCCGGTACAAACCTTCCCCAGGCTGGACAGTCACATAAGTGCTGTCACTACTTGATGAGGCAGCGCTGCTGGCACTTTCCTGGCTGCTGCTTGATGTTTCGCTACTACTAGTGTCGCTGCTACTGCTACTTGTACTCGCTTTTGCAGAATGATCACTTTTTTTAGATGCGTCACTGGCAGACGATTTCTTGTCCCCTTGGCTACTGCTCGATGCGGCCTTCTTCTTAGACGAAGACACCGAGACAGCTCCTTGCGGATGGTTAAAAGAATTCATGTGTGAAATGTAATACGTGACTGGCACAGCGGCCAAAGCAATGATTACCAACACTAGAATCGTCGTGATCAACGCATTATGACTATTTCGTTTACGGTTGGCTGTCCGGGACGCTTCACCATTGTCCTCGGAAAACTTTTTATTCCACGGTTTTTGATCCTGTGGGTCATT
Organism: Furfurilactobacillus siliginis; assembly: GCF_001437435.1. Lineage (GTDB taxonomy): Bacteria > Bacillota > Bacilli > Lactobacillales > Lactobacillaceae > Furfurilactobacillus > Furfurilactobacillus siliginis. The sequence goes on from NZ_JQCB01000002.1 coordinate 206,256, forward strand.
ATTCTGGCTCATGACCATTCCTCCTGATCGTTATACTAATTAGTAGTTTAGCATACCCGGCGCGCTTAATTTATAAATTTTTCGCTAAAAAGCTGGCGCATCTGTGTTTGCCAATCTGGTAGCTGTAGGTTCACGCGCGGCTCATCATCGGCTAAATCGAGTGATGAAAGTGTCATCGTCGTTGCCGAATTTGCACAACAATGATCATCATGGCTGGGTGCTGATTCATCGAAAGCAGCCAACAAATTCTTTCGTAGGCAGTCTGGTTCGTCTATATATTGCATCAGTTTGCGTAATGCAAGTCGACGGGATTGTAATCGCTTGGCCAGTAACTCAATCAATTCATCCATCCCGTAACCATGCTCTTTGTAGTAGCCAACCAATCTTTCGGGATCACTTTGCAGTACTGGCTGGTGTTCTGCATACACCCGTCCGATGGTTGCCTTATCTGGCAATTGTAAATCTGCTAGATCTGCTGGTAGCTGCGCATCACCAGGTGCAACTAGTAATGTCGCAATACTTTGTTGACCATCACGGCCAGCCCGACCAATTTCTTGGACATAATCCAGTAGATTACTCGGCATATGATAATGAATGACAAAACGAATGTCTGCTTTGTCAATTCCCATACCAAATGCACTCGTCGCGCAGACCACTTGCAGCCGATCCAACATAAATTGCTGTTGCACGGAAAATCTGGTCGTCGCTTCTAAGCCTGCATGATAGCTGGCTGCGTTAATGCCAGCCACTTGAAATCGTTGCGCCCATTCATCAGCCTGCTTTTTACTCGAAAAATAGATAATTCCAGGCTTTTTACTACTTTCAACAAGTGTCAATAAAGCTTCATTCTTTTGCTTACGGGAGGTAAAGCGCATAACATTCAAAAAAATATTAGTTCTATCGACTGACTGCCGGACGACTGCATGATTTGCAGATAATTGGAGTACCTTTTCAATGTCAGTTTGCACTTGATGATCTGCAGTAGCGGTCACTGCTAACGTCAATGGCTCTCCCAATGCTTCGCGAACTGTACCCAAGCTTCGATAGGCTGGTCGAAAATCAGGCCCCCAGGTAGAGATACAATGTGCTTCGTCGATGACTAATAACCCGATTTGAAGACGCCTTAACGCCTGTATGACATCATTATTGAGCAACATTTCAGGTGATGTAAAAATAAACCGAAACTGATCTAATCTTTGTAGTGCCTGCATTCTTTCCGGTGGTGTCATCATTGAATTAATTGCCACCGCCCGCCGTTCACCGCGTTGGTTGAGACGGCCAACCTGATCTTGCATTAAAGATAATAGTGGCGACACAACTAAACATGGCCGATTTAATAAATAAGTAGCCAATTCATACACTAATGTTTTCCCGCTACCTGTCGGTAAAACAGCAAGTACGTCGCGGCCGTGCTGCAAGCCATCTAGTGCTGCTGCTTGACCCGGATGAAAGTCGCTAAAACCAAAGTGTGTCCGCAAGGCAGCCTGACGTTCTCGAGCAAAATCCACGTCTGATTGCTTCAGCTTTAACCGCGGATCATTTTGTTTTACGTGTGTTGGATCAACGGCCATTTTTTGTCTCCCAAATTTGAACTAAACGAAATGTGAAATAATCTGTGACAGCTTCCTGCTGATTGAAATCCCAGTCATCAATATTAGCTGGTTCACTGGCCAGTAGGCTTTTAATATCTGTTTGTGTCAGACATTTCTGATACGGAAAATCTTCCATCGGTAGCAAAATCGCCGCCGTTAATAAATGTTCACTAACAGTGCTGAACTTTAGACGTCGCCGCGAACTGATCGCTTCACGCGAATATCCCTGCAAAACACCTGCTAGGGTATCGCGAACCGATTTTGATAAACGATCATGTAGTTGTGGTTTGATCAACGCGTGCAACCCATCTTGTGGCGGTAGTTGTTCGGCAAAATTAACCAGTGACATCCAGTTGGCGGCTTGTCGTAGACGAAGCTGCCATTCAGGTTGATCCAATTGGCTTGCCAACTGTGTGAAGGTCAATCCTGGATGTTCATGCCCAACTAACTGACTAACAAACAGTTGGGCATCAGCTGCCGACAATGTTTGTAGCCAGTTGGTTATTGCCTGACTCAACGGCTGCTGTTGCGGTTGTCTAAACCAGCGACGAACCTGTTTTCTGGCTTGTTCAGTCACACTCAGTGGAAAGTACTGCATCGCTTGGTAACTTTGTTGTGAGGTAGCTTGAATCGCCAGCAAGGTGGTTTCAATTAATTGTCGTTGATGAACTTCTGATGCACGTTCCCGTAAATTTTCTGGATACAACTGTGTTACTAATTCTACTTGCGACTGGCCATCATCAACGATCAACAATTGATCATCGTCGTTTTCCACAATCCGACCGGCATTTTTCAAGGTCTCAATTGCATTCGTGAATTCCTCCCAACTTACTGTCGGAACTGTATTTAACCAAGACAGTAAGCCGTAACGTAAACTCCAATACAAAATTGAAACTGTCTTCACACCGCGAAGACAATTAAAAATAACTTTTGGTCGTCTTGTCTGCGTCGTTGATAACAGTGCGTATAAAAATTCTGAATCCACCGCATACCCTCCTGCTGAAAAACGTGTTGGTGTTAGTTTAACACTGCGCATCAGTGTCTCGCATGACAGAAATTATTGCGTGCTAATTTTTTTCAAAAATAAAAAGGCTGGTCAGCATTTTTTTGCTGTCAGCCTCAAATAGTTACTTTGAACGATGATGCGACCGTGTTCGTGACCGCTTATTAGTTCCTTGTTGTGCAATGGCCTCACGTAATGTAGCCAATTCAGCTGGTTTCAATTCACGGTAGTCACCAGATGTCATGCCATCTAAAGTCAGTGGGCCGTAGCTATCACGCCGTAACTTTTCAACTGGTACACCAATTGCGGCCAACATATTTTTGACCTGATGGTTATGCCCTTCATGAATCGTCAACTGCACAATAGCAGTATTCCGACGGTGTTCAGTACTGATCACCTTGGTCTTAGCGGGCGCAGTTTTATGGCCATCAACTAGTAAACCGTGCCGTAACTGTTCCAAGGCTTCGTTTGTCGGAATCCCCTTAACTTTGGCGACATAGGTTTTATCAATCTTGTACTTTGGATGCATCAACTGGTTCGCTAAGGTGCCATCATTTGTCATCAATAATAAACCAGAGGTGTCATAGTCTAGACGACCAACTGGATAAATTCGTTCGTCAACATCTTGCAGCAAGTCAACAACTGTTTTACGACCTTTGTCATCATGTGCTGTAGAAACAACACCGCGTGGCTTGTACAACAGATAGTAAACATAATTTTCCCGCATGATGGATGCACCATCAACTTGGATGGCGTCATTTTGATCAACTTTTGTACCCAGTTCTTTGACCACTTCACCATTCACTTGTACATGTCCGGTAGTGATTAATTCTTCTGACTTTCGTCGTGACGCAACACCTGCTTGCGCCATTACCTTTTGTAATCGTTCCATTATTCGTTATCCCCTTGAGTTGTCTCTGTCTGCGCGTCAGTTCCCGTTAATTGGCTGGTAAACGCGGCTAAGAATAGATCGCTGGTCTCCGGCTGGGCTTCAGCCAACGTCTCCGTTTCTGGTAACGGTGGCAAATCAGTCAAGCTGGTCAACCCAAAGTAATCCAAAAACATCGGTGTTGTTTCATATAAAATTGGTCGGCCAGGCTCATCTTTGCGACCGTGTGCCACAATCAAATTTCGTAAAACGAGCTTTTGAACGGTCGCGGCACTGGAGACACCGCGAATTTCATCGATGTCAATTCTAGTTACCGGTTGTCGATACGCTGTAATCGCCAGAACTTCAAGCGACGCCTGCGACAAGTTAGTTGCCAGTGGCGCCTCGAAATACCGTTTGATAACTGGTGCTAGTTCACGTTTTGTTGCCAGCCGATAACTACCGTCTGTCACTAACAAGCACAGCGCAGATTGGGCATCCGCCTGATATTTTTCTGCCAGTTTCTCTAACATCAAATGAATCGCTGGTCGCATGAAGCCAGTTGCCTGTTCTAGTTCCGGAATAGTGATACCTTCATCCCCAGCTACAAACAAAAGACCTTCAATTTGTTCTAAATTAGTCATCACTGTCGTTTACGTCACTCATTTCATCTAATTCTGCCAATTCATCTTGTGCCAAATCAGCTTCTGTTTTCGGCCCTGCCTGAACCATAATCGGTTCGTCTACAGCTGCTTGACTGAACACAACGGCATTCAATTTAGCCAATTCCAACAACGCCAAAAAGGTTGTTACAACCTCATCAGTCGATGGTTGTTTCGAAAACAAGCTTTCAAAATCACACGGAACTTGACTCAATTGACTTAGCACAACATGCATCTGCTCACGAATCGAAAAGGTTTCTGTGTTCACCGTTCGTGAAACAGGCACACTTTTTAAACGATGCTTTAGCATATTTGCTAGTGCTTTTTGCAAGTCACCGGTAGTAAGCCCTGGCGCGAGTGTTGCCAACTGCACGTCATCTGGCACTGTCATCGCCGCCCGGGTGAATTGTTGCTTACGATCTTGTTCCTTATCGCGTAATTCACCGGCAGCTTGCTGATAACGCCGATACTCTAATAGTTGCGCGACTAGTTCCTCACGTGGATCAACAGCGTCCTCTTCCTCATCTGTCACCGGTTCAGGTCGCGGCAATAGCATGCGACTTTTAATGGTCATGAGAGTCGCTGCCATCACTAGGTATTCCCCAGCCACGTCTAATTTCATCGTCTTCATCTGATGTAGAAAGCTCAAATATTGCCCGGTAATGGCAGAAATTTGAATGTCATAGATATCCATCTCAGATGAACGAATTAAATGTAATAGCAGGTCAAGTGGACCTTCAAAATCAGCAATTTTGATGGTTGGTTGATTTGCTAGTGCTTGATTTAACTGTACTTCACGGTCGTGGGCTGCTTGACCAGCATGTGATTGTCGCGGCTTAGTGTCCATCAAGATTTTGCCACCGCATAATCATGGGCGTTGTGGCAATGGTCCCCATCACATGTAGCTGTGGGAAAAGTTCTGCAACGGCGTTTAAAATAGCTGCTCGCGTGGTGTCATTTCGATCTTGCGGTGAAAGCACTAATTGTCGCACAAGGACAACTTCGTCTAAACATTCTAGCCCAACAACCCCTGTGAATTGGTTATCTGCATTTTTCCATAAATACATTTGTCGATTATGGCCGGTCTTATACCAATCCAATTCACCAGTAAGGTGCTTCACACTGTGGAAATCCGGTAAAAACGATAATAGCCCCATTGTCGTTTTTTCATAATCATCTCGATATTTGACAAGCATCATTGCCACCTCCCTTCTGAAATTTAAGCCCGTGGATGCGCCTTTTTATAGACTTCAGTCAATCGTTGTTTAGAAATATGCGTATAGATTTGCGTCGTAGAAATATCTGCATGCCCCAACAGCTCTTGCACCACTCGCAGGTCAGCACCATTTTCTAAGATATGTGTCGCAAACGAGTGGCGCAACGTATGCGGCGTAACGCCCTTTGTGATACCGGCCGCTTTAACCTGTGCCTTTAGATTCTTCCAGACACCTTGACGCGTTAATTTGCGCCCATGCGCATTAACAAAAATCGTCGTGGTTGGTTGACCATGGACTAACTGCGGCCGAATATCGGTCATGTACTTCTCAAGCCATTCGCTAGCCACATCCCCAATGGGAATCACACGTTCTTTATCACCTTTACCAACGGTTTGAATGAAGCCAAGCTCCAAGTGTAAGTCACTCCCCGTCAAATTGACGACTTCACTAACCCGTAACCCAGTTGCATACATCACTTCAAGTAACGTACGGTCCCGTACGCCAAGCGGTTTGTTCACATCAGGGACAGCCAGTAATGCATCTACCTCAGCTACCGTTAACACTTGTGGTAAGTGTTGCGCAGGCTTGGGGGGATCAACTTTCAACATCGGATTGTTGGTCACATAACCATCGCGCGTCAAAAACAAGAAGTATTTGCGCAGGCTCGACACACTATGAATCACAGTATTACGCGCTTTATGTGCCTGATCTTCTGTTTGTAGGTAGTTCAGGACCACATACCGATCGACTTTTCGCAAATCGGTGATGTTTTGGCCTACTAAAAATTGATTAAAAGCACGAATGTCTCGTTCATAACTAATAATACTGTTCTCAGCCAAGCCGCGTTCCACCTTAATGTACGTCAGATATTCGCCTGCTGGGTCAGTTAATTGTGTGGGTAATGGTTTATTGGTGGTCATTAGCGGCCTGTTCTCCCGCAGCAGTCAATGTGATCCCTGTTGTTGCATCTTGTTCAATGTACCGCAGCTTTAACAAATGACCCACGGCACGCTTGAACTGACCCTTACTAATTCCAAAGTAGTCTTTGATGGCGTCTGGGCTACTTTTATCAGTAAACGGTAAGGTGTGACTACCAGCATGCGCCAATGCTGCCAATAATTGCCCTGCGTCATCGTCAATTGCTTGGTAAGACCGTGGCTTCAACGAAAGATTCAGGCCACCATCGGGACGCACACCGATTACGCGCGCATCAACGTGTTGACCCAGACGTGGTTCGCTTTCCCGTTCAGATGGATGGACAAAGCCGAGATAATAATCGTCGGTAATGACTAGTGTTCCCGCTAACTTAAGCCGGTACACAGTAGCCTTGGTATCCAAGTTCTTTTGTTGTGGTGTCGCCCGCCGACTGATGGCAGTAAAGATCTCTGTATCAGCCAAATGTCCCCATAACCGATCCTTTGCATCAACAACGAGGCTAATCATCAAACGGTCGCCTTTTTGAGGCGTTAAGTTATCAATGGTTGGCAGCTCATCAACAGATACAACAAAGTCTTTGTTTGGTAAGCCAACATCAACGAATACACCCAGTCCATGTGAAGAACGGACAACAGTCCCAAAATCATAATGACCAACTTGAACCTTAGGAATATTAGTTGTGATTTGAAAATTGTGTTCTTCGTTTTCGTACGCAAATCCAGTGATCTGTGCGCCGATACCAAGTTTATGATCAGCTTCCTTTTTATCAAACAAAAAGGCAAAGCCGTCACGTTGCACAATGTAATAATTATCGTTTTGATCCGTAACCTTGGTGTCGATTACGCGACCGAGTAAATCGTGCATAGTAGCCTCCAAATAGGTAGTTTCATGTTGACTATTATAGCAGAATCACGGTGTTGACGCGATAGCCACTCATAGAACAAGTTGTGTAGGTCATCGCAATTAAATAATGGTTGTCTTTGTATTGGTTTTTGACTGTTACTTTGGGTTTGTGTTTTACGCACTCAAATAGTTCAAACGACCGCTTCCCCAGCCACAAAAAAACTCGCAGACAAACTGTCTACGAGTTTTATAACAACAACTAATTTAATTAGTCGATCCGCATTACGCGCATGATGTTAGTTGTTCCCTTAGTACCAACTGGTACACCGGCAGTAACTAAGATTGTGTCACCCTTTTCAGCCAAGCCTTCTTCAACAACACGCTTCTTAGCCAAAGCAAACATGTCATCAGTACTTGCTGGGGCAGTGTCGATAACTGGGGAAACACCCCAGTTGATCATCAAACCACGTTGTGTGCGTTCGTCAAACGTAACGGCCAAGATGTCGGCGTTTGGACGGTACTTACTGATCATCTTAGCGGTGTGGCCAGATGCAGTAGCAGCAACGATTGTCTTAACGTGTAAGTTTGAAGCAGTCCGTGCAACAGCAGCTGCAACGGCTTCTGTAACATCGGCAGTGTCGAAGTTATGGAATACGTGACCATCAACGCTCAAGTCATTTTCAGCCTTGATGTCGATCCGGTTCATTGTTGCAACTGATTCAACTGGGTAATCCCCGTTAGCTGATTCACCTGACAACATGGTTGCGTCAGTACCATCAAAGACGGCGTTGGCAACGTCAGAAGCTTCGGCACGCGTTGGGCGTGGGTTTTCTTGCATTGAGTCTAACATTTGGGTAGCAGTGATAACTGGCTTGCCCAATTCGTTACAACGACGGATCAATTCCTTTTGTACCAAAGGCACGTTTTCAGCAGGAATTTCAACACCCATGTCACCACGGGCAACCATCAAACCATCTGAAACTTCCAAGATTTCGTCGAAGTTGTCGATACCTTCTTGTGATTCGATCTTAGGGAAGATTTGGACGTGTTGCATGTTCTTTTCTTCAAGTAAAGCGCGGATGTCTAAAACGTCTTGTGCCTTACGAACAAAGGAAGCAGCGATAAAGTTAATTTCGTGGTCCAAACCAAAACGAATGTCTGAAGAATCCTTTTCAGTGATCCCAGGCAAGTTGATTGAGACACCAGGTGCGTTAACACCCTTACGTGAACCCAATAAACCGTTGTTTTGAACAGTCGTAACTAATTCCTTAGTTGCGTCGTCTTTTTCGTCGATCTTCATGTCAATCAAACCATCGTCAAACAATACGTGGCCACCAACGTGAACATCATCGTACAAACCAGGGTAAGTAACCGCAATCTTGTCATGAACACCTTCAAGTGAGTCGTCCATTGAGATACGTACTTTGTCACCAGTCTTGTATTCGATCTTGCCGTCTTTTTGAACGGTTGTACGAATTTCAGCACCCTTTGTATCAAGCATGATTCCGACAGTCTTGCCAGTAATCTTTTCAGCTTCGTGGACGTTGTTTAAACGACCAAGGTGTTCTTCGTGATCGCCGTGAGAAAAGTTAAAACGGAAAACGTTGGCGCCCGCTTCAATCAGCTTAACAATTGTGTCAACATCCGTGCTGGCTGGTCCAAGCGTGCTAACGATTTTGGTTTTTTTCATAACAAAAATCTCTCCCTTTGAGTTGTGCCACCATGTGGCGATTTATTTGGAAGTATTCACTTCCTGAGTACGGTAATAGTTTAACACTTTTAAATGCCGGTTGTCGCCCTTTTCATTTGTTTTCACAAATCGCTATGAAAACACGTGTTTTATTTTCATAAACTGACCGACACAATTCTGGCTTCTGTCTATTGTGCCTTAAAAACCACGTTATTCGCACCAAAAATGTCTGTTAAAGCCTTTTTTGTCGCGTCATCGTTACTCAAATTAAAGTCTGCACCAAGTTTTCGCGTGCGACCGGTATCCTGTTCATGCAGAATCACTGGGTTCGCTCCTCGTAACCCAGGCAATGCAGTTTGGAACTTTCGGCTAGCATCCCCGGCTCGGCTAGCCGCTGTTAGCTGTAAGTACCACGTACCACTCGACTGAGCTGGTTCTTTGGATTGCGTCGGCGCCTGATTTAAATCACTAGCAAGCTGCAACTTGTCCGCCACGATTTCTAGTTGGCGGCCAGTGTCGATCTTGCCAGTAACCACGACGACCTGTTCTGGCGCAATCCAAGATTCAACATTTTGGTACATTCTCGGAAAAATGGTGATCGACAGCTCGCCAGATGGATCGTTACCACTGACAAAGGCCATTTTATCGCCTTTTTTTGTCCGAATTTCACGAATTCGACTGGTATACAGCAAAACTGTTGCCTGCTGACCAACTGTTAGTTCTACAACTGGACTTGTATTTAATCGCCGTGCTAACCCTGTATATTGTTCCACGGGGTGTCCCGACAAGTAAGCACCTAGTACCTCGGCTTCATGGGCGAGCTTTTCCTTTAAAGACAAATCCTTAACATGTTCGACCTTCAACTTTAAGCCACTATTTGTTTCAAACAGATCAATGTTCACCTGGGCACCAGAAATGACACGCGGCAATAAATCTAATAGTTCGGCACGATTCAAGCCCATGTTGTCAAACGCACCGGCATAAATGAGTGCGCTTAAAATATCTTCCTTACGAAATTGTGGTTCAATATGATTCACAAAATCTTCTAACCCGGTAAAATCGCCGTGCGTTTCGCGGACCGCTAAAATATTGGCAATAAAATCTCGACGTAGACCTTTTACATCACGCAAGCCAAACACAATTTGACCATTGACTAGGGAAAAGTCAGCCTGACTGACATTCACATTCGGCGCCGCAACGTTCACACCGTGCTGCTTAGCTTCAAGTAAATAAAGCTTTGTCTTCGCCGGATTACCCATGACTGAATTCAGTAAAGCCATAAAGAAAGCGGCTGAATGGTGCACCTTTAAATAGGCCAATTCAAATGCCATTTTAGTGTAAGCGACCGCATGGGAACGGTTAAACCCATATGACGCAAAGTTCTCAATATAATCATAAACTTGCACGGCGACTGCTTGGGTAAAGCCTTTCTGGGTTGCACCGGCAATAAATTCATCACGCAATGCGTCAATTTTGGCATGATCTTTTTTACTCATGGCACGCCGTAATAAATCGGCCTTGCCCATCGAGAAACCACCCATCACACTAGCGACCCGCATGACTTGTTCTTGATAAACGATGATCCCATAAGTTGGTCCCAGGATTGGCTCTAATGCATGATCAGGATACGTAACTGGGTCCTGTCCCTTTTTCCGTGCGATAAACCGATCAATATTTTCCATTGGACCTGGTCGGTATAACGCATTCACCGCGACAACTAGCTCAAATGTTTCTGGATGTAGTTGTCGCAAGACATTTTTAATCCCGCTTGATTCAAATTGGAACACGCCATTGGTGTCTCCTTTTTGGAACAAATGCAGCGTTTCCGCGTCATTTAACGGAATATCATTGACTGATAATGTGTCACCACTTGTTTGCTGAATGGCCGCTAGCGTATTCGCCAAAATGGTTAGGTTACGTAAACCCAAGAAATCCATTTTTAACAATCCTAGCGCTTCTACCGTGTTTTTTGGGAATTGGGCAACAAGCAGTCCTTCAGAACCGGCCTGTACCGGAACGATGTCAGTCAATGGTTGGTCACTTAAGACAACCCCGGCCGCATGCGTTGATGTGTGCCTTGGCAACCCTTCTAGCGCTAACGCCGTATCAAAGAGCAATTGATTGAGAGTACCATCTGCTAATAAATTTCGTAATGGCTGTGAATTTTGCTGTGCATTCGTCAATGTGACACCGATACCACCAGGAATTGTGCGGCTCCATTCAGCCAGTTGAAAAGTTGATAGGCCAAAGACACGGCCAACATCCCGAATAACCTGCTTTGCACCTAATGTTCCAAATGTGATGATTTGACCAACCTTATCGGCACCATAACGATCTCGGACATACAGGAGAAGCTGATCGCGTTTATCATCGGGAATATCTAAATCGATATCTGGCATCTGGGCCCGTTGATCATTTAAAAATCGTTCAAACAACAGATCATATGCTAGCGGATCCACTTCAGTAATCGCTAAACAGTAAGCAACTAATGATCCAGCCGCGGATCCACGACCTGGACCAGTTGTAATCCTGTGTTGATGGGCATAGTTCATGACATCCCACACAATCAAGAAATAATCATCAAAGCCAAGCTCGTGAATCACTGTTAATTCATGATCCAGCCGTTTTTGATACTGCGCCTCCAGTGGATTTTGCGCACCTAAACGCACTGCTAACCCTTCTTCACATAGATCATGTAAGAAGTCCGCTGTTGACCGTTCATCCGGCGTTTTAAAGCGTGGCAATTGTGGTGCTTGGAACGTAAAGTCAACATTTGCTTCATCCGCAATCTGTTGTGTTGCTAGCACTGCGTCAGTTAAACCCAGCTGCGCATAATGATTCGTCAGTGGCTGTGCTTCACGCAAATACCAAGAACCAGTCTGTTGGCTAACTGCACCTAAATTACTAACCTGTTCGCCTTGATCAATAGCTTGCATTACCGTTGCCTTAAACTGATCATCTGGATTCAGATAACGAACAGCATTAACCGCCACCAGCGGTACTTCTTGCTGTTTTGCAAATGTTTGTAGGCTCGTAATCGTGACCGGCGACTGCTGATCGCTTACGCCTAAATAAACACTATTCACGTCGGCGGCGGTCATTTGCTCTGCTAATACTGTTTCACCTGCCGCCTGTTGACCCGTACTTAACAGACGACCAAGTTCACTTTCTAGTCCGTTAATGACAACAATATTCGTTAACCATTCAGAAATACTAGCGGTCGTCAATTGTGCGCCATCTGCCAGTGTCATTTTGGCCGACGATATTTGAATTAAATTTTGGTAACCAGCAGCATTCTTCGCAATTAGGGTCAGCGGAAATTGCTGCGTCTTATCAACTGTGCCAACAACATTGATTGTCAAACCAATCAACGGTTTAATCCCCGCCTGTTGTGCAGCATTAAAAAAGTCCACAACGCCATACAGCACATCGACATCTGTCAGTGCAATCGCTTGATAACCACGGGCTTTTGCAGTAGCCACCAGATCTTTAATGGTCGTTGGACTTTGTAATAGGCTGTAGGCACTGATAACCGACAACGGTACAATGTGCGCTGCCTGTTTTGCTGACGCTTGTTCTTCTATGTGATCCACGCACTTGTCTCCTTCAAACGTTTGTTCGTATACTCATTATAACAAACAACCGACATAATTTCTGATTTCATGGTTATGAAACGATTTAATTAATCGTGGAATCTTGACCTCACTTGCCACAGTGTTAAACTACTAGTGAATCGAAAGGTGGTCCACAATATGCGCTATTTAATCGTCGTCTTTTGGGGATTCATTTGGGGCGAAGTCATCGGTTACATCGGTGGGCAGCTTGAATTATTAAACTACTCAGCTTTGGAAGTCGGTACTGTCGCCGCCATCGTATGTTTGGTTACGTCAGTGGCAACACATATGCTTGCTGACGACACCACCCCTGCACCAAACAAATAAGCATCAGCCAATTTGGCCGATGCTTTTTTGTTTGGGTTAAAGGCAGCATGCAGAAAAAGTCGTGAGCAAGACCACGAACCACCTACTGGGTGTTTAACTGGTAATTACGAACCCTATAAAATTCAAAAACGCGTACACCGCATCCTAGTTATTCTTTCCATCGCTGTCGTGCTTAAAAGCGCAAAAAACTGTGCAGAACCTAAAATCTCCGTATGGACTAAAACCGTGTCCATACGGAGATTTCTTGTTCTTGCTCGCTTTTTAAACGCGCTTTTAAGCACTTCTTTTATTACTTATTTAACTCACTAATCTTTAAAATGACATCAACAGCCTGTTCCATCGTTTCCAAAGCCACGAATTCAAAACGGCTGTGCATGTTTTCACCACCAGCGAAGAGGTTTGGTGTTGGGACACCCATAAAGGAAATCTTTGAACCATCAGTTCCGCCACGAACTGGGTAAATAACTGGCTTGATTGATAATTCTTTCATCGCCCGTTCTGCTAGATCAACAGACGTCATGTCCTTTTCCAGCACTTCACGCATGTTGTAATACTGATCGGTTACAGTGACGTGTACACGCTCAGTATCATAATCAGCATTTACCTTGGCAGCGACATCTTGCATATCTTGTTTGCGTTGTTCAAACAGCTTTTTATCATGGTCACGAATAATGTACGTTAACGTTGCATGATCAACGGTACCGTCCATTTTGTACAAGTGGAAGAATCCTTGGCGACCTTCTGTCAGTTCAGGACGATCACCTGCTGGAAGCAAGTCATGATAATCAATCCCTAATTGCAAGGCATTGACCATCACACCCTTAGCCGTGGCCGTATGAACTTCCTTGCCTTCGATTTCAACGACTGCTTGAGCCGCATTAAACGTTTCATATTCTAATTCGCCTAATGGGCCACCATCAACCGTGTATGCAAACTTAACACCGAAACCCTTGGCATCAAAATGGTCAGCACCAGTACCGATTTCTTCATCAGGGCCAAAAGCAACATGTAGTTCACCATGTTTCACTTCTGGATGAGCGACTAAATATTCAACAGCGGTCATAATTTCGGCCACACCAGACTTATCATCAGCACCAAGTAGTGTTGATCCATCTGTCGTAATCAGTGTCTTCCCAGCGTAATTACGCATTGCTGGAAATTCACTCGGACGTAGTGTGAATTTGCCATCCGCACTCAACGGCACATCAGACTTACCATCGTAATTTTCAACAATCTTAGGTGCAATATTTTCAGCGTTGAAATCAGCAGTGTCAATGTGGGCAATGAACCCAATGACATCCGACTGCCCGCCATCATTGGCCGGTAGCACGGCGGTCACATAACCACTGTTAGGATCTGTTTTAATGTCGCTTAATCCAATTTCGTTTAATTCCTCAGCCAATGTTTTTAAGAAATCCACTTCCCGTTGTGCAGATGGAATGGTTGTCGACTCAGGATTTGAGCGAGTGTTCACCTTTACATAGCCAATAAATCGTGAAAGTAATGTGTCATATTTTGCCAAAATTGTCACGCTCCTTTTAATTGTTAAGAAACTTCTTCCTCAGTGTAACCGATTACCTACCCTTACACAAAAGTAAAGGGATCAGTATTTGGTTTTGATTCGAGAACGTCTATGTGCCAGCCAAATTTAATTGACCATTGTTGTAGTAGCTGTGCCAATTTGGGGATGCAGACTGCTTCAATGTGATGGCCTGGGTCAACGACGGGCAACCCTGCAGCCAACATATCATGCCCGGTATGATAGTACACATCGCCAGTGACATACACATCAGCGCCTGTTGCCTGCGCCGCTTTAAAAAACTTCCCACCATCGCCACCGAGAATTGCCACCTTTTGAACGGACTGGTTAAGATCATGCGCAATCACACGTAACCCAGCAATATCAAAATGGCTTTTACAGTAGTCAGCAAATTCTTGCAGTGAAACTGCCTCTGGCAACAAACCGACGCGCCCCATGCTGACTTCTGGTGCACTAGGATTTGGTAACCAACTGGTGACATTCTCCAAGTTCAACGTTTCTGCCAGCCAATCATTCATGCCACCAGGAGCATTGTCTAAATTCGTATGCGCCGCATAAACAGTAATATGATTGGCAACTAATTTTCCGTACATCGCCAACTGTGGGTCAGCTGCAAAATCTAAATTCTTTGCAGGTCGAAACATAACTGGATGATGCGCAAAAATAAAGTCCACATGATTCTCGATGGCTTCATCAACGACTTCTGGGCGCACATCTAAAGTTGTGAGCACGCGATGAACGGTTGCTTTGCGATCACCAATTTGAAAGCCAGTCGGGTCGCCTTCTTCGCGGTATCGTAATGGTGCAAACGTCTCAAATTGATCAATTAATTGTTGTGCCTGCATCAGCTAACGCCTCCTTAATCATCGCAAGTTTCGCAGTGAAATCTGCTTCTCTTTGACTCGGTTCAACAGCTGCTTGTTGTAATGAATCCAGCACATGTTGTGTCCGCTGTGCTTCGTGTTGCCACTTTTCAATGAATGCATCACCACCTGCAACGCGTAAAAATGGCCCGAACATCAAATCGGCGTGGCTCAGTTTAACTGGTGCAGTCGCTTTTTTAGCAACGATGATTTCATAAACATGTCCGTCATCCTTTAAGATGTTTTCAGCGGTAATTTCGTATTGGTGCTCAACTAACCAGCCCCGTAAATGTTCTTCACCCACATTCGGTTGTAAGATCAGTAATTCTTTGCCCGTCAATTTTTGCCAACCGCGCGTCAAAATATCGCTGATCAAAGTACCGCCCATGCCGGCAATCACAATTGTGTCCAACGCATCTTCTGGCTTAATGACCGCCAATCCATCTCCCAAACGAGCATCAATGACCGTCGTTAAATTTGCTTCCGCAATGGTTGTTTCAGCATTATGCAATGGCCCTGCGACAACTTCACCGGCGACGCCATATGCTAAGCGATTTTGTTTTGCCAACCAGACTGGTAAATAAGCATGATCTGAACCAATGTCTGCTAAACGTGCTTGTTGCGGTGCATAGCTTGCCACCGTGGCCAGCCGTTTTGATAAATGATCTGCATCCATGTGTACATTCTCCTTCATGTGGATCGTTAACTCTAGTATAGCAACTGCAGTGTAGACAAACAGCCAGTCCACTGAAAAAGTTGTAATTTTTTAGTTCATTGTGCCCTTTTAGCAACTAACTTGCTGCCAGTGTTTGCATTTGTACAAACACTTAGTCATTTTTCACTCAAACATATCAAAAAGGCCTGAGACATAACTAATTATGTCTACAGGCCCATTGTTGTTTTCTAATTTTCAATAGCGAAAACGTGTGCCAAAAGTCAAGTAGCTGTGCAGACTACGAACAACCTACCGGATTGAAGACCAATCCG
>NZ_JQCB01000002.1:222623-283447 GCF_001437435.1 Furfurilactobacillus siliginis
CCACTCTCTTGCATAAGCTTATTCTAGGAAATCTTTTAATTGCTTTGAACGACTTGGGTGGCGTAACTTCCGCAGTGCTTTGGCTTCGATTTGACGAATCCGTTCACGCGTAACACCGAACACTTTCCCAACTTCTTCCAAAGTGCGTGTCCGACCATCATCCAAACCGAAACGCAGACGCAATACGTTTTCCTCACGATCAGTCAGGGTGTCTAGGACACTTTCCAACTGTTCCTTTAGTAATTCGTAGGCTGCGTGATCAGCAGGTGAAGTTGCATCCTGATCTTCAATGAAATCACCTAAATGAGAGTCATCTTCTTCACCGATTGGCGTTTCCAATGAGACAGGTTCTTGCGCAATCTTCAAGATTTCGCGAACCTTTTCTGTTGGCATTTCCATTTCAGCACCAATTTCTTCAGGAATGGGTTCGCGACCCAAATCTTGGAGTAATTGACGTTGAATCCGTATCAACTTGTTAATGGTTTCCACCATGTGCACAGGAATCCGAATGGTCCGCGCTTGGTCAGCAATCGCACGGGTAATCGCCTGGCGAATCCACCAAGTGGCATACGTTGAAAACTTGAATCCCTTACGGTAATCAAACTTTTCAACGGCCTTCATCAGCCCCATGTTACCTTCTTGAATCAAGTCCAAGAATTGCATACCACGACCGACATAACGTTTGGCAATAGAAACAACTAATCGTAAGTTAGCTTCAGCTAATTCTTGCTTAGCTGATTCGTCACCTTGCTCGATTCGTAAAGCCAAGGCAACTTCTTGTTCCCCAGTTAATAATGAAACACGTCCGATTTCCTTCAGGTACATCCGGACTGGGTCATTGATCTTAACACCAGATGGTGCAGCATCGCTGGCCTTTAGTTCCTTTTTTGTAACGCTACTTTTTTTATTCTTTAAGGCATGTTCAGATGGATCACCGTTTTCATCAACGATACTGATACCGGCGTCTTCAACCTTTTGCATTAAGTCATCAATGCGGTCGGCATCCAGTTTAAAGGGTGTTACCAAATCACTTTGTAGGTCGTCATACTTAACTTCCTTGGCCTTCTTGTGATCTTTGATCAAGGCGTTAACGGCCTTTGTAAATTTCTTTTCGTCAAAATCCTTTGTTGATGCTGCTTGCTTTTCAGCCATGCAAGATCCCCCTTAGTATTCACAATCTGACAGAACAACAAGTTTACGCTGATTTTTAAAATAATCAAGCCCGCCGCATGTCCTGCTTTTGTTTGTATAGCGCCACTAATTCCAGTGTTAATTGATTCTGTAAATCACGGTTATTCAATCGCTTTGCTTCGATCATTTCCAGGTTCTTTTGACGGATTGTTTCATCCACTGGCGCCTGGTTCATGATGATGTGCATGCAATCGTCAACATCGCTCATATCATCTCTTGAGACCACCGGTTGTTCCGTCAAATTGATCAGTTGTCGCTGTAAATCATCATCGTTGACATAATCAAGAAAACCAGCAATCTGTAGTTCAGGATGCGTTTGTTTGTACCCTTGCGCCAAGAAAAATAACGTTTGGTAATGCTCATGTACAAAGTGAAAATCTTGATTGGCGGTCACATGCAACCACACATTTTGATCCGTAATCATACGGTGCAACAATAGTCGTTCCGCCCGCTCAACCCGATCAAAATGCGGTTGTTCTTGTTCAACCTGCTTTAACGGTGGTGCCATTTGTCCAGTCTGTTGCTCACCAGGCACAACGGTTGTCTTTTTTGACTGCCGCAACCCGCTAAGTTGTTCCTTCAAACTGGCTTTGTCAATTTGAAAACGATCGGCCAACTGATTGAGGTACAAATCTTGTTCAACAGGTGAAGGAACGCCCGCCACAATCTTCAACACTTCCTCAATGTAACTCAGCTGCTCACTTTGGTTATTTAGGTTTCGTCCACGAGCCAAGTAGCGCAGCGCAAACCCGACTGGCGTTTCCTTGGCACCTTCGTAAACAGCCCGGAAATGCTCGGCATCATACTTACGTAAATACTCATCTGGGTCGAGCCCTTCAGGCATTTGAATGACACCCAAACTCATATTGCTATGCTCACCAATTAGAGACAAGGCCCGATGAGTCGCATTTTGCCCAGCATCATCGCCATCATATGAAACATATAGCGTCTCCGCGACGCGCTGTAGAATCCCGATTTGGTCAGTTGTTAAGCTAGTTCCCATGGAAGCAATCCCATTCTTAACGCCCGCCGAGTAAGCAGCAATTACGTCCATAAAGCCTTCGAACAAAACCACTGCGTTCTCTTTACGAATTTCTTTGCGCGCTAAATCAAAGTTGAACAACGTGTCACTTTTATGGAAGATTTTTGTTTCAGGACTGTTCAAATATTTCGGCGAATCAGGGTCTTTATGCAAGATCCGTCCGGAAAAAGCAATCACCTTGCCACTCGCATTACGGATGGTAAACATAATCCGATTCGTAAAGCGATCCCGCAATTGACCATCTTGGCTTTCAATGAACAGACCAGAACTTCTCAACAGCTGATAATCAACCTTACGTTCTTCAAACAACGGCTTTAATAAACCGTCGCCAGGTGCAAATCCGATATTAAAAGTGGCAATCGTTTCATCATCGAGACCGCGGTCGTGTAGATAAGTCAGTGCCGCCTCACCCACCTGCGTGTTCATCAACACATGGTGGTATAGCTTAGCAGCATTTTCATGTAACCCAATCAAGCGTGCAAAGTCAGAGTCAACGTTAGGCTGGTCTACCTGCTTATAAGTGTCCGGAATCGTAATGTTAGCATCATCGGCCACCTGAATGACAGCCTCTGGAAAACTAACATCATTAAGCTCCATCAAAAACTTAAAAACATTACCACCGCGACCACAACTGAAACAGTGAAAGATCTGTTTTTCTTCATTCACCGAAAATGATGCTGTCTTTTCTTCGTGAAACGGACATAATCCAAACAAGTTACGACCAGATTTTTTTAACTGGACGTATTGTCCGACGACATCGGCAATATTGACTGAGGTCCTCACTGATTCAATGATTTCCTCAGGAATTCTGGTTGCCATTACACCACCTCCA
The DNA here is from genome assembly GCF_001437435.1 of Furfurilactobacillus siliginis. Classification (GTDB taxonomy): domain Bacteria; phylum Bacillota; class Bacilli; order Lactobacillales; family Lactobacillaceae; genus Furfurilactobacillus; species Furfurilactobacillus siliginis. The sequence goes on from NZ_JQCB01000002.1 coordinate 225,689, forward strand.
GTCCCAAATCCTAAACATAAAAAGGCGCACCTTCCGACTTCGTGAACGTTAAGTTACGCGAAACAAAAAATGCGACTCTAAAAAAGTACCCATTTACACACATAAAATATTATACACGGTTTTAACGCAATGTACAGTAATTAAAATTATGCCTTGTAAGTTAGGGTTATTAAATTAATTTGTCAAGCGCTCCTTCAGGTAGGCCCTCAAAACAACCGCATTATTATGTGCCTCATCCTTAGCACCAAACAGTAATGTGACATCCCCATCTGCGAGACGCTGTTTGATATCCGCTACAAAAGCAGGCGTTTCCGGATTGGCATTCAATTCCGCGATATATTTCGCTTCGAATTCACTAAACTCATTTGCATCATGACCAAACCATTTGCGTAACTCAGTCGTCGGCGCGATTTCCTTCGTCCACTCTGTTAAGACCGCCTTTTCTTTGCTAATACCGCGTGCCCATAAACGATCGACGAATATTCGTTGACCATCATCAGCAGCCGGTGCTTCATAGATGCGTTTTATTTTTAACATAGCTTCATCCCCTTGTTCGTGGATAAGTGTACTGCGAGTGCGTGAAAAATTCTATGAGGACGCCTTTTGGCATACGCTTTTACGATTTAAATTCGAAAAGGAAAAAGAGCTTGGTGACATGATGATTCATGTCCCAAACTCTCTGTCTTGGTGCTTTCACTCTGGTGGAAACGTGCGACCAAGTCCAAACCCCTGTGCATTGCCTGCCGACCGTCCGATGTCGTTTCACGGCATCTACCGCCCTGCTTGCAATTGCTCGAGGTTTAAGCGGACTTGCTTTCACTCTAGCTGAAACGTGCGACCAAGTCCTGACCTCTGTGCATTGCCTGACCGCCGTCCGTGGGCCAAAGACGCCCACTACCGCCGCTCTTGCAATTGCTCGAGGTTAAACCGGACTTGGTCGCACTCTTTTATTTTTACTTAACAATCAACTGTTTCAAATCACCTAACTGTAATGTCAACTTAGTCAGCTGTGCCAATTGATTCAAACGGTTTGTACGAACCGCGTCATCATCGGCCATGACCATGTTTGCTTCAAAGTAATCTTCAATCAATGGACGCAATGCTGCCAATGAGTGGTAGTTTTCATCTGGTGTTTGCTCAGCAAAGTGTTCATCCACCTTATTCACTGCATCATACAACCGTTGTTCCGTATCATTTTCAAATAATTTTGGTTCAACAGGTAGTTCACTAGCAGCTAGTAAGTCATCCTTTGTTAAACGAGCAACCCGTGTCAGCGCTTCGATTGCGTCGCGGAAGTCATTGTCACTTGCATGGCTTGTCAGCGTAACGGCATCCTCTAACATCGTTAGCACATCCGTCGTTGCTGCATTGGTAACGGCGTCCACAATATCATGACGAACATCTTGTGTGTTAAACCATTGGCGAACACGATCGTTCATGAATGATTGAATCCGTGTCCGGCCGGCAGCCAAGTTCGCCTGTAAATCAGGATTAAATGCCGCGTGCTTGTTGGATAAGGCAATTTCAAAGTCTTGCCCCATCCGCATCAATGGTAAATGCCATTGCTTGTCACGCAAAATTCTAACAATTCCGAAGGCCTGACGACGTAATGCGTAAGGGTCGTTAGAACCACTTGGAATCATGTCGGCAGCAAAGAAGGCCGTGATGCTGTCATACTTATCAGCAATCGCTAATGCTGCACCAATCTTAGACTGTGGTAAAGCGCCTTCCGCAGAAATTGGCATGTAGTGTTCCCGGATAGCCTGTGCAACAGCTGGCTTTTCACCAAACAGTAGCGCGTACTTTTCACCCATGACACCTTGTAACTCAGAGAATTCACCAACCATACCAGTCACGAGATCAAATTTATAAATTTCACTAGCGCGTTGCAGGTCTGCTAACTCAGTATCACTTAATCCAACTCGTTGTCCGATTAAGTTAGCAATAATTCCTGTCCGCTTCATGTGTTCAGTCATGGATCCAATTTTGTCATGGAAGCTAACATCTTTTAACTTGTTAACGTAGAAGTCGATATCATGCTTTTGATCTTCCTGATAGAAGAACATCGCATCTTCCAACCGGGCAGTCAGAACTTTTTCGTTCCCAGCGATAACGTTATCCAAATGTTCTGCGTTTCCATTTCGCACTGACACAAAGTTTGGTAATAAATCGCCCTTGCTATCAGTGACGTAGAAGAACCGTTGGTGGTCTCGCATAGAGGTGATCAACACTTCATCAGGAATCGTTAAGTATTTTTCATCGAAGTGTCCAGCAAAGGTCGTTGGCCATTCAACCAAGTTATTAACTTCTTCCAATAAATCTTCATCAACTGTAATGGTCCAGCTACGATCAGCTGCCAGTTGTTCGATTTGTTTGCGGATGCGGGCCTTCCGTTTGTCAGCATCTACAATCACAAATTGACTTGTCAGTGCTTCTTCATAATCAGCTGGTGTCGTCAACTCAACTTCACGGCCTAAGAAACGGTGCCCTTGCGTCGTACGTCCAGTGGTCACATCTAAGATTTCAAACGGTAGTACCTGGTCATCCAACAAGGCCACGATCCAACGAATTGGTCGTACATATTGGAACTTGTAGCTACCCCACTTCATCATCGTTGGAAATGTCATTGCCATGATAACGTCTTTCATCCCAACCAAGACTTCAGCAACTGGCTTACCAGTTTCATGCTTATTTACATAAACATATTCTTCACCCTTTAATTCCTTAAAGGTAATATCGTCGACACTTGCGCCTTGACCGCGAACGAATCCCTGTGCAGCCTTGGTCCAATTACCATCAGCATCTTGCGCGATTTTCTTGGCAGGCCCTTTAACTTCTTCTTCAACATCGGGTTGTTGATCAGCCAAACCTGAAATCAACATTGCCAGCCGCCGTGGTGTAGAGAATGGCTTGATGTTGCTAAAGGTAATTCGTTGTTCGTTTAAGTAGTTAGTTGTTCGTTCCACCAACTGATTGATGCTTGGTGTGACCACATGGGCGGGGATTTCCTCTAACCCAATTTCTAATAAAAATTCATGTGCCATTATTTTGCCCCCTTTGCGTTCTTAGCAGCCTTTTTAGCTTGCTTCTTTTCCCAGGTAGCTAGTAGTTCTTGTCGCTTTGCATCATCTTTCATCAAAGGGAAGCCACGTTTAGCACGTTCGTCAATGAAGGTTTTGGCAACGGTACGGGCCATGTTCCGAATGCGGCTCAGGTAACCAGCACGTTCCGTAACAGACACAGCACCTCGTGCATCCAACAAATTAAAGGTATGTGAACACTTCAAAATGTAATCATAGGCTGGGTGCACCAAGCCCTTAGCAAGGTTTGCCTTAGCTTCTTTTTCAAAGTCATCAAAGTGCCGCAGCAACATGTCTTGGTCGCTTTCTTCAAAGGAATACTGACTGTGTTCAAATTCAGGTTCCTTGAAAATATCACCATACAAAACGCCGTCACTCCATTCCAAATCAAACACAGAGTTAACGTTTTGAATGTATGAAGATAGCCGTTCCAAACCATAAGTCACTTCAGAGGCAACTGGGTCCATTTCTTGGCCACCGACAATTTGGAAGTACGTAAACTGCGTAATTTCCATCCCGTCTAGCCAAACTTCCCAACCAACACCGGCACAACCCATTGACGGGTTTTCCCAGTTATCTTCAACGAAACGAATATCGTGTTCCAGTGGGTCGATCCCCAATTCCCGCAAACTGTTCAGATATAAATCCTGAATGTTTTCAGGCGCTGGCTTCATCAATACTTGGAACTGATGATGTTGGTACAACCGGTTGGGGTTTTCACCATAACGGCCATCAGCAGGCCGGCGACTTGGTTCAACATAGGCCGCGTTCCAAGGTTCTGGTCCGATGGCACGCAAAAAGGTATAAGGACTCATCGTCCCGGCACCTTTTTCAGTATCATACGCCTGCATCACCATGCAGCCTTGCGCTGCCCAATATTGTTGTAACGTGAGAATGATTTGTTGCACGGAAAGTTTCTGATCGACTTTGTTTTCCATAGCTTCCTCCAAAATAAAAATCCCTACACCAATGAAATTCATTGATGTAGGGACGTAATTGTTTAATCGACGCGGTTCCACCCTACTTCCTGGTTAACCCAGGCAGCTTAATTAACGTTAACTCACGAAATGCCAATCTGTGCGACACATTCATCAGGCTTCCACGGTCCCTGATTCGCTGGCAATGTCTCCCACGACCCTTTTCGATCACTGTTAACAGATATTCAATTACTTAACTTTTTTATCATAGTCATTGATAAATTAATTGTCAATCGTCAGCCGGTAAATCTTTCTTCGCATCATCGGCTGCTGATTGGGCTTTTCTTTTACGCAACTGCTCTCCTTGTTGCGCTAATTGATCCTCCCAAGACGACATCTGATCAATAAACCGTTTGGCGCGTAAATGCAGGCCAACACTATTGTCATAAATTAAATCAATCAGCCGCCGCAACCCGCGCTTTGTTTTAGGCGACACACTGATAGTCGTGATTTTCATGAGGTCAATCACCGAAAACTGACGTAAATAAAAAATCGTCCTCGCATCCAAATGTAACCGATGACTATCTTGATCAAAGTGGTTTTGACAAATCAGCCCACCAAACTTTTCTGAATAATCAAATGGCAGATCCGTCCGGCCACAAATTGCACATTGTTGCAGTTGTGGTGCCACACCAAATGCCGTCAACAGCTGAATCTCAATAATGTTCGTGATAATTTGCTCATCAAGGCCATTATCGATCAGCGTCAGTGCCTGCTGCACCTTCATGTACCAATCCGGAACCATTTGACCATCACGAAAGGCAGCATCGACCAAGCTTAAGATATAAGTTGCATACGCATTCTTATTGATGTCCGCACTAATCGTCTGTAGTTGATGTGTTTGCTTGGCTGCATTAATGAAGCTCAACCCTTGATCATTCAGATTGCCGACGTATTCACCCGTCGTAAACGGCAACAGAGCACTGCGCAGGCGAAAGCCACGACGTTTGCCATCTTTAACAAAGAACATCTTCTTACCAAACTCACCGGTAAAGATCTTGATCAGCTGGTCTCGTTCACGATAATCATTGGCATACATAATAATGCCATGAAATGTCGCATTTTGATAAGTTGCCACAGTGCCCTCCTTTCCTCAAACAAAAACCATCCCATTCCAAAACTGAAACGGCATGGTTACATTAATTGTTTAATAGTCTCTTGATTTATAACCGTATTCACGCAAAGCAGATGGCTTATCGCGCCAGTGTTGAACAACCTTGACCCACAGTTCAAGATACACGCGATCACCTAACAACGGTTCAATGTCAGCACGTGCCCGGGAGCCAATTTCTTTCAGCATCTTACCACCTTTACCGATGATAATTCCCTTTTGTGACGTCCGATCGACAACAATCGTGGCAGCAATGTGCACTAATTCATTAGGTGCCCCATCGGCACGTGTGCCAGGACGCGTTTCCCGCTTCATGGACTCAACTTCGACTGCAACTGAATGGGGTACTTCATCGCGAGTAAGTTGAAGCACCTTTTCACGAACAAGTTCCGCCACCACGAACCGTTCAGGGTGATCAGTGATTTGATCTTCAGGGTAATACTGCGGCCCTTCAGGCAAGTCTTTTGATAATTGCCCCAAGAATTCATCGACGTTATTTCCCTGCAATGCAGAAATTGGATAAACTTCCTGCCACTTCAATGCATCTTTGTATTGCGCAAGAATTGTCATGATCTTGTCAGGATGAATCTGGTCAATCTTATTGATAACCAAGTAGATTGGTTTATGAATTGCCTTCAAACGCTCAATAATGTAGTTATCACCTGCACCACGCGTTTGGGTTGCATTCACCATAAAGAGTACCGCATCAACTTCATTTAACGTTGAAATGGCGGAGTTCACCATGAACTCGTCCAGCTTACTACTTGGCTTAAAGATCCCTGGTGTATCAATAAACACAATTTGTTCTTGATTAGTTGTATAAATTCCTTGGATCTTATTTCGCGTCGTTTGGGCAGTGCTGCTCATGATTGCGACCTTTTGACCGACAACTCGGTTTAAGAAGGTTGATTTACCGACGTTTGGCCGGCCAACAATGGCGATGAACCCTGAATGAAATGCTGGTTGTTCCTGCATATTTATTTAACTCCCTCAATGTTTAAAATAATAAAGTCCATACCCGGGGCACAAAAACTAAGCCACCGGTAATAACTGCAAACAATGCTGCCACAACCACGGCACCGGCCGCAACGTCCTTGACCCGCTTGACCAATGGATCAAAACGCCCGTGGGTCACTAAGTCGCTGAGTGATTCGGCAATCGTGTTGGCAAATTCGCTCAAAATAACTGTAAAAATGGCTAATGTGATCCATAACCAATCCATTCGACTAATCCGCAAAATAATGCCACACAGTAGTGCCCCAAGTGCAAAAATCATGTGGTAGCGCATGTTTGGTTCATTATGAATAATGTCCAAAATCCCATCTAACGCATGTTTAAAAGCCTGCGTAAAATGATGATTTTTCGTCGTCTGATGCTTATCTTGTGAGTCCATAATCATCCAAAATCTTTCTTTGAAGGTCAAACATCACTTTTTCATCAGCTGGTTCCATGTGATCGTAGCCGTTTAAATGCAGAAAGCCATGGACTAACAAAAAGCCTAGTTCACGCTCATATGAATGGCCTAAATACGCAGCCTGATCCGTCACTTTATCGACTGAAATCATGATATCGCCAATGTTCAAAGGAATTTCAGCGCGCAATTCATCATCCATAATAATGGCGTCTTCGTCATCAGGATCTTCCTCAATCGCAAAACTCATCACATCCGTTGCCTTGTCCACACCACGATATTCTTTATTTAACTTACGCATGGCCGGATTATTCATCAAAGTAACTGACATTTCAGTGTTTTCTGGTAGCTTGATCTCTTTACCTGCACATTCTAAGACACCGTTGATCAACGTCATGTGTTCCGCTGATACACCAGCTTCAGTTTGGTCAAATACTTCTAAATCCATGTTTACTTCCTTCTCCACTAAGACTACTGATTTTGTTGATCATCAACACGGTCATAAGCATTAATGATGCTGGCAACAACTGGGTGGCGAACAACATCATCCGCGTTAAACGTCACAAAGTCGATGTGATCAATATTTTGCAGCCGATCGCGCGCATCGATTAAACCTGAGCGGCTACCACGAGGTAAATCGATTTGAGAAATATCCCCGTTCACAATCATTTTCGAACCGAATCCGAGCCGCGTTAAGAACATCTTCATTTGTGCGCCCGTAGTGTTTTGGGCTTCATCTAAGATAACAAAGGCTGTGTCCAGTGTCCGTCCCCGCATGTACGCCAGCGGCGCAATTTCGATGACGCCACGGTCGATCAACCGCTGCGTATGTTCAGCGCCTAAAATTTGATATAAAGCATCGTAGATTGGTCGTAGATAAGGATCAACCTTTTCTTTCAGATCGCCTGGCAAAAATCCAAGGCTTTCCCCAGCTTCTACGGCAGGACGCGTCAGGATAATCTTTTCAACGTCCCCGCGCTTTAATGACGCCACCGCCATCACGACGGCTAGAAAAGTCTTCCCCGTCCCAGCAGGCCCGATTCCAAATGTGATGTCATTATGCGTAATTGACTGTACATATTGCCGTTGCCCGTAATTTTTAACCCGGACACTGCGACCACGATCATCTTTTAACAGTACTTGTTTGTACAAATCCTGAAAATACTCCAGTGTTCCGCGTTCAGCCATCTTCATTGCTGAAACAATATCGGTACTGTTTAGCGTGATTCCTTGTTTAACCAACTGCACCAAGTTATCAATGATCTTGATGGTGGTTTCCACTTGTTGTTCGTCATTACCAGACACGGTCAGCAGGTCCCCAAAGGGATGAATGCTAACATGTAGTCCTTCTTCCAGCAAGCCAAGGTTACTATCGTTAGCACCTACCAGCGCTACTTCTAGATCAGAACTTGATAAACGAAATTGACGTTCAAATGCGTCTTGATTAGTTGCCAAAAATTCGTCGCTCCTTTGCCATGTCATCAGTTATAACCGGCTTAATTTACCCCTTATTTTAGCATAAAGCGGTGTAACCACAAAGCTGCATCCACTAATGTCCTTGGCAAAACAGTGTAACAACGAACTCGCTTCGCTCGTCGGCAACTGAATGGAGCCCCTTACCGTTCGAGCTTCGCACAATTCTTGTGCAGCCCTCACTTTCGGGACGCCACCCAGTTACCATCGTTGTTACACTGTTTTGCCAAGGAGTGACGCACGCGTTGCGTGCGTCACAGGCCCAGTTACCACCAAAGTAAAACTAAAACATCCACCATTACAGTTTACGTTAATGTAAATTGCAACGATGGACGTTTAATTTTCTTGTGTTATTTTACCGTATAGCGAAAGCTCAATGTTGAAGTTATCGCTGTACCAAGTTTACTTGGGTAGTCACTGTACTTGTGTCGTTGCCCTCGCGGTACGCGTGGGCAACGCACTCCGTCAGCGTCAGGTCATTAGCGATAGAGGGCAAATGTCGTGCCGAGAGCGTTGGCTGCGCAAGAATTGCGCGAAGCTAACGCGGTAAGGCGCTACATTTGCCCGACGGCGAGTATAACGAGCTCGCTAATGACCTGACGCTGACGGACACCGCCCCAAAAGAGCCTGGCTAGGCTAAGAGATCCTTGACCGCTTGGTTCACTAGCTTACCGTCAGCTTTACCTTTGACCTTAGGCATCACTGCACCCATTAGCTTACCGAAATCCCCTTTGCTGGTTGCGCCAACGGCCTCGGCAGTTTCCTTGACAACCTTGGTAACTTCTTCTGCACTCATCTGTTCAGGCATGTACCGGCTAACAACTTCGATTTCGGCCTTCGTATCTGCAATCAAATCTTCACGACCGGCATTTTCAAATTCTGATAGGGATTCACGACGTTGCTTCAAGCCACGAGAAACAACAGCGACTTCTTCGTCAGGTGTCAAATCATGGCCGAGTTCGATCTGTTCATTCATCACAGCTGCCTTCAATGACCGCACAACGGTTAAATCCATCTTATTGCGCGCCTTCATGGCTGTCTTTAAATCTTCGTTCAATTGGGTAAGTAATGACATAGTAAATCCATCCTCTCTTGAATACGTAATGGTTTTAGTATACCGCTAAATTCTCATTCATGGCGACCTGCAACTTTTGTTTGATCACAGAAAAAGGCCACCATCAGGAAACCTGATGGTGGCCTAAAAACGAAGTTAAGTTTTATCGAAAGAGACTCACTTTAGAAGCGGCTCTTCTTGTTCTTACGCTTCCGCGCAGCTTCTGACTTAAGCTTACGTTTTACGCTTGGCTTTTCATAGAATTCCCGTTTACGGTATTCTTGAAGGGTTCCGTTCTTTGAAACGGTCCGTTTGAAACGCCGGAGAGCATCATCTAAGGATTCGTTTTTGCGAACAACTGTCTTTGCCATTTGAAATCCCCTCCCTTCGAGCGTTTAGTAACGGTTCTGTACGATTCGCACCTAACTGTCCTTAAAGAATTATACAGAAATAACTAACCGTCGTCAATTACTCATCCAAAAAAATTCAAAAAGTTGTTCATTAGTCTTTTAGAAATGCATCAAACGCGTTTTCTGCCGCAATATCAGCAGTTAAATGATCATTAAACTTGCCAGCGTGTAGTTCGGCAACTTCATATCCATACGGACTCCGTTTGTCCTTTGGATTATTTTCCGGATCAACGGCCACGTACGGTGTTTCCATGATTTTTGGAACAGTTGCAAAACGCTCGTCGTGTGCAATGGCATTGAGTCGATCAAAACCAATCGTGCCATAGCCAAGGTTCGCGTGCCGATCTTTATGTGCGCCTTGTTCGTTCTTAGAATCATTCAGATGGATCACTTTAATTCGGTCCAAGCCAACAACGTCATCAAAATGTTGCATCACACCATCAAAATCATCACGAATCGCATAACCTGCATCGCTTGTATGACAGGTATCAAAACAGACAGACAATTTATCATTTAACGTAACACCATCAATAATAGTTGCTAACTGTTCAAAGGTCGTGCCAACCTCAGTCCCTTTGCCAGCCATGGTTTCCACGGCAATCTGGGCATGCTGTTCAGGCGTTAAAATTTCATTTAGCCCTTTGATAATTGATGCTAATGCCGCATCTGCGCCAGCTCCAACATGAGCGCCTGGATGCAGCACAATTTGTTCTGCGCCTAATGCATCTGCACGGCGAACTTCCTCACGTAGAAATTCAACAGCAAAGGCATAGTTTTCAGGCTTGTAAGTGTTCCCCAGGTTCACAATATATGGTGCATGAACCACAATGTGATCAAGGCTGTGTGCCTTCATAAATGCATGACCAGCATCAATATTGAGTTCGTCGATTGCTTTACGACGCGTGTTTTGTGGGGCACCGGTATAAATCATAAATGTTTCAGAATTATAACTAGCCGCTTCCTCAGCGGATCCGAGTAACATTTTCTTACCACTCATACTTACGTGTGATCCAATCAACATGCTTTATCCTCCTATAAGCGTGGCTCGTAAAAGTTTCCGAGAATTCTAACGATATTACTCAATGAAACAAATGAGTTAGGGTCCGATTCATTGATGGCCTCCTGTAGCTCACCCACTTCATATCCTGAAATGACGGTAAATAAGATAGCCTTTTTATTGTGTTTATAAGCACCTTCTGCGCCATGCACAATGGTAATCCCACGGCGAATGTGATGCTGCACAGAATCAATGACTGTTTTCGGACGGTCCGTAATAATCATCACCTGCATCCGTTGCTGACGCGTGTAGACCATGTCCATCACCCGGGCGTTCACAAAGATCCCAATCGCAGAATAAAATGCGTATGGCCAACCAAAGACGAATCCAGCCGCGATGATAATAAAAGCATTGAACATCATGTTAATTTGCCCAATCTTACGACCTGTTGCCCGACGAATAACGATACCCAAAATATCTAATCCACCGGTCGAAATGCCGTAGCGCAACGCAAGCCCAGTTCCAAAACCATTAACAGCCCCACCAAAAATTGCACAGATGATGGGATCAGTCGTTAGCGTTACTGGGTGCAGCACCCGAATCATGATTGTCGATAAACCGACAGCCACAACCGTAAAGAATGTGAAGCGATGACTGATTTTTACCCAGGCTAAGATAAATAAGGGAATATTTAATAGAAATAATAATTCGCCAATACCTAAATCAAAGCCAAAGTAACGGTTCGATAATGTATGTACCAACTGCGCCGCCCCGGTAATCCCAGACGAATAGATATGTCCGGGATTCCAGAAGAAGTTCAAGGCGATGGACACACAAATCGAATAGATAAATGCTGTCCCAACGCGTCCAGTATACTGATGTTTTTCAATTAATTGCTGAAGATCATTCATGTATGATAAGTCCTTTTAGTCATTCGTGGTTAACATAACTTTGTTCTCCATTGATTATAACAAAGTCTTTTACCAACAGACTGTCATGACGCTGTTTTTCTCATTGGTGGCGCTTGCATTTTTCAAACATGCTATACTAAAACAATTGAAGGCGGAGGTTGTCATGAATTTTCAAGCAAATGAATTTTATAAAGAACCCTGGTTTGGAATCGTACTTACCCTAATTTTCTTTCCGGCTGGTATTTTCGTTTTGTACCATTTTGGACCTTGGCAAAAGAAAACGAAACTAATTTTAGCCACTTGTTTATCGATCGCCTGTATCGCAGTTTGGGGCATCGCCGGCTCAATGCCGCAATCGAGCAACCCAGGTGTTGGCAAAACGTGGCTCACAACAGACAACCCTAAAGCAATCAAACCGGTTACGGCTGACAATAAAATGCAGCTAACCGTGACCCATGATGGTCAAGTTCAATTGCACGGCAGCACGAATTTACCAACTGGCATGAAGTTGAATGCCACTGTCAGTCAAGATGAAACTGTTGTCGGTGATGACTTGACCGTGAACAATGGCCATTTTAAGTCACATGCGCTTAAAGTTTCCGGCAAGCCATTGAAACCAGGTACTTACTCAGTTCACCTGACGCAAGCCGCTTGGTCTAAACAGCCTGCCGCCGTTACTAAACGACTCGGTGAAGCCGGCCAACATTTGCGCGGTAAAGAAGTCACTAAACATCACATCGACGTTCGCCGCGATGTCACATATACCCCCTAAATCTAGCTCGCAATTTTAAAGTGCGCAAACCAAAAGCAGTGTCCAGGACAAGTCATCTTGTCCTGGACACTGCTTTTGGTCTAGCTTATTTTTGTGCAGAAATCTGTTTGCCTAACGTTGATTCAGGAAAATCATCAACCAGCTGTTGCAATACTGCTTTCCCAACGCTTGCACCAAACATATCAGCACCTGGTTCAGCCATAATCCCTGCTGCCAAGTTGGAAGCAATCAAAGTATCAAAGCCCATCGTGTCGACAAAGTTCGCGACTGTGGCCACGGCTGCAGAATCATCCCCTGCTACTAATAACGCTTTACGTTTGGCATCACCTGCAGGTCGCGCATCCTCCTGCAAATTATGATAACCCATATGATTAAAGGTCTTAACGACGGTCGCACCTTTAAAATACGCTTGCACCTGTTCACTGGAGGAAGTTGTTGAATCCAGCACTTCTTCACGAATACCATCTGTTTCCCACCAATAGTTCATGGCATCAATGACAAGTTTACCGTCCAACAATGTTGCTAGATTGTTTTTAAATCGACTCAGTGGCATGGCTAGCAACACAATATCACTATTTTGGACAACCACCTCATTGGTTGCAGCAATGGCACCGGGAACCAATGTATCGATGGTCATGGCAATTTTAGCGATCTCACCAGAACCTGAGATGCGGACTTCATAACCGGCTTTCAAGGCAAGCTCTGCCAACACAATTCCAACTTTGCCGGCACCTAAGATACCAACCCGTTTAATGTCTGTCATTATGCTTGCTCCTCCGCCAAAATTTCTTTGACACGTGGAATAACCTTTGATCCATAAAGTTCGATCATGCGTTCACGTTGCGCAGCTGTTTGGTTACCAGCCCCGTAAACAAGGTCAAACCGGCCGAGATCCAGCACTTTAATTGTCCGTGCAATCCGTTTAGCAACAGTTTCAGGGTCTCCAACATAAAATGAGCCTGTTTTAGTTTCGCCATCAAACTGTTCGCGACTCATTGGTGCCCAGCCACGTGTCTGTCCAATACGATCAAAGTTGGCTTTGATATTCTTAAAAGCAACCTCAATCGCTTCGTTTTCATCATCAGCAATAAATCCATGTGAATGCACTGTAATTGGTAGTACCGGGTTATTATACTTTTCAGCTGCTTGCTTATATAGTTTAATGTATGGCGCAAAGCGGTCCGCTTGACCACCGATAATCGCCAAAACAACCTTGTACCCATAACGAGCTGTCCGGATAATTGATTCAGGTGAGCCACCGATACCAATATACGTATCCAATAAACCATGTTCCGTCTTCGGAAAGACATCTGCATCCTTTAATGACGCACGGAAGTTGCCTGACCAGGTAACTGGCTTTTCTTGTCGAAGCTGTTCATAAAGATCTAGTTTTTCTTCAAATAAATCGTCATAGTTTTTCAAGTCATAGCCAAACAAAGGAAATGATTCTGTAAATGAGCCACGGCCTAGCATTACCTGTGCACGCCCATTTGATAAGGCATCAAGTGTCGCAAAGCGTTCATAAACCCGCACTGGGTCATCAGAACTTAATACCGTAACAGCTGTCGCCAACTTAATTTTATCTGTTGCCGTGGCAATTGCAGCCAACACAGTTTCTGGACTAGAGACACTATAATCAGGACGATGATGTTCACCAATCCCAATTACATCGATGCCTAGTTTATCCGCTAAAATACCTTCTTTTACAATTTGTCGAATTGATGCAGCACCAGAAAGTGTCCCACCATTGTCATCACCTAAAATGTCACCAAATGTCTCTAAACCAAATTGCAAGTCATCTACGTTTGTCATGGGCTTTCCTCCGTCCACTTACTTTTAGTAAGTATTTAATGATAAGGTACCCCACTTGTCAATATTAGGCAAGTATTTGTGTTGACTTTTCTGCGAGCAGCACAGAACCTGTGACCGTCAAAGCAAAATCCGCACTAATCAAAAAAGCGTTTGGGACAAGTCATCTTGTCTCAAACGCTTTTTCGATTTACGCGCTTAAATAGTGAAAGCGTGTGTCAAAAGCCAGGTTGCTGTACAAGGCTTTTGTCCCACACTGTCTTAATTCACTTTAGCTTTCAGAAGCACCGGATGTCCCGTCCACTTCAGCAGCTGGCTCCGGTTCTGCTGGTGCAACGGGTGCAGCTGGAGTTGCTGGTGTGTCAGCTTCATCAACTGAGGCACTCGTGGTTGCATCGGTGGCAGTTTCTTCGGGCTTAGCCTCTTCGACAGAAGCGCTAGCCGTAGCATCTGGCTTTTCAGCACCCTTAGCAGATGCACCAGAAGTTGCGTCAACCTTAGCGTTTGGATCAGCAACTAATTGTTGGCCAGTTGCTTCCAAGTAGTATTTAACGATTGGGGCTAAATCCAATACCCATTCGTTGATCCCCTTGTATTGGTTATCTGCATCACGCATGGCTTTGTAGTAGTGCATGATGAATCGGTCAGGGGTATTACCAGGAACTGGCATCTTAACCAAGTCAGTCTTACCAGTCCGCAAAGCATTAATAACTTGCTTTACGTGTTTAACGGCACGGCCTGGGTGAACAGAAGACATTGGATCCCCTGTTTGACCAGGACGACGTGGTGCTAACATCTTTTCAGTTGGCAGCATCTTGTTGTAGTAGATGAACTGGTTGTTGCTGTCGGCATATGTCAATTCCATTGGCATGGTGTTCAAGAACATGTTCAATTGGTTAACCGTTAATAAACCACGGTCCAACTTGATGTAATCGTCACCTTCAGCTGCATGGGTCTTCGCAGCTGCTTGTTCAACCCAGTCGTCAGCGTTCATGTCCACGCCTTCAACAGTTGTATCAATCTTACCCGAAGCGGACAAATCCTCTTCTTCAGCGGTTGTTGGTTCGTTTAAGGTGTTGATGACCTTCACGAATTTCACAAATTTTTGTAAAGTGCTACCTAAGAAATCAACCGTCCGAGCGTCTTTCAGGTTGTTGTTTTCATCAAAGGCATCCTTAACGTTTGCCAATAAGAATTCGTTACCAGGCATCACGATGGCGTTCACACCAGGTGATTCCAAAATCTGGCGTAGCATTAATTGGGCACGTGATGACCCTTGGTCGTAGTATGACGCACCAACGATCATGACTGGCTTGTCGTTGAATGGATGAATGTTAAAGGACAACCATTCGATCACACTCTTTAGGCTAGCAGTTAACGTGTGGTTATGTTCTGGTGTTGCAATAATGACCCCATCAGCAGCCAAGATTTTACGATTTAGATATTGAACGGCGTCACTGTCAGTCTGATCGTCACTTTGATTGAACATCGGTACATCATTGATGTCTAATAATTCAATATCAGCTTCTTCACCATAATGACTCGCCATAAACTTCAGTAATGTGCGGTTATATGAATGATCCTCAGTGGATCCTGCAATTCCAACTAATTTCATTTACGTATACTCCCTTCCACAAATTAACCTAGGTTATCCCAGGAAAAATCGGTTGCTTCCTGCTTATTAATACCAGAAGCATTATTTAACTGCTTGGTTAAATCGACGAACGTTTCAAAATCAGCGAACAGGCCATCCAGCTTGTCGACCTTTTCTGTATCCGTTAAATCACCATCTTCATCAAACGCCTGTAATGAATGACCCAAAAGGAATTCTGAACTTGGCATGATGCGCGCACGCAATTCTGGTGAATCCAAAATAATGCGCAAATGTGCTTGGGCGCGTGACGAACCCAATGTCCCATAAGATGTTCCTGTGATCATCACTGGTTTGTCAACAAATGGATGAATCCCATAAGATAACCATTCCAATGCGTTCATCAGTGATGCTGGGACTGAGTGATCGTACTCAGGTGTACTGATAATCACACCGTCTGCTTGGTCAATCTTGTCTGCTAAAGCCAATGCTTCGGCAGGAACATGCTTGTCCTCAGGTTTGTTAAAAATTGGCCAGCCTTTGATTTCAGCTAACTCAATATCTGCTTTGTCAGCAAAGTGTTGTTGCATAAATTGTAACAACTTACGGTTGGTTGACTGATCTGAGTTTGTTCCAACAATCGCAATAAATTTCGTCATTTTTGTCTGTCCTCTCCATGAATCGATTTAATGATGCAAGGTCTGGTGCATGTAGTCATCAATTCGCTTTCTACTCACTTATTGTAAATAATTTCACACAATTTAGCAAAGGAAAGTCTGGTAAAATGGCGAATATGTGGTGATTATTTTCACAATTTGAAAAATTGCAGTGAAAAAGACGCATTCGGACTGACAGTCTGAATGCGCCTTTTGTTTTGGATCGAGAAGTTTTGCTGTTACATAGCGGTAACGTGCAAAAACACCCCAAATACCTGTGCAGAACCTGGCCGCTGTCCGGAGCTTTGCTCCTACCACCGTCCTTGTTCTTGCTCGGTATCTACCCGGGGTGTTTTTGCACTTCTATTCTTTTTCCTTTGTTTCTAAATACAGTTCTTCCAATTGCTTTTCGGCAACTGGGCTTGGGGCTTCTGTCATTGGTTCTGTGGCTTTCGAGTTCTTTGGGAACGCGATCACTTCACGGATGTTTTCTGAGCCAGCCAATAAGCGGGCGAAACGATCCAAACCAATGGCCAAACCGCCATGCGGTGGGAAACCAAATTCTAAGGCATTCAAGAGGAAGCCAAACTGTGCATTGGCCCGTTCAGGGGTGAAGCCTAATGCCTTCAACATCTTTTCTTGTAGGTCACGGGTGTGGATACGAATTGAACCACCACCAAGTTCCAGGCCATTCAAGATAATGTCGTAACTTTGAGCGTGTGCCTTGTATGGATCTTCACCTTCGTTTAAGAAGTGTTCGTCTCCTTCATTTGGCATCGTGAATGGGTGATGCGCTGGTACCCAACGTTCTGCCCCTTCATCAAATTCAAACAATGGCCAGTCAACAACCCATAGGAAGGCAAATTTATCAGGATCGATCATGTCCAATTCCTTGGCGATTGTTACCCGCAAGTAGCCCAAGCTGTCAGCAACCACTTTGCTCCGGTCAGCAACAAACAGGATCAAGTCGCCATCGTGAGCTTCTGTCGCAGCAGTCACATCATCAAACTGGTCACCCAAGAACTTCGCAACTGGTCCGTTAAAAGCACCATCAACGACTTTGACCCAGGCCAAGCCCTTCGCACCGAACCGCTTGATGTATTCGGTAAAGGCATCGATTTGCTTACGGGAATAATGATCTGCCCCACCAGGAACGGCAATCGCTTTAACCTGACCACCGTTTTCAATTGCGCCACTGAATACCTTAAAGGAACTGTCTTTCATAACATCTGACAAGTCTTTTAATTCCATCCCAAACCGTAAGTCTGGTTGGTCGGTTCCGAAACGGTCCATGGATTCTTGCCATGTGATCCGGTCAAATGGCAGCGTGACGTCGTAGTTCAACGTGTTCTTCATGACCCGTTGAATCAAACCTTCCGTCATGTCCATGATGTCATGTTGACTCATGAAACTCGTTTCCATATCGATTTGTGTAAATTCAGGTTGACGATCCCCACGCAAATCTTCATCACGGAAACAACGTGCCAATTGGTAGTACCGATCAAAGCCAGCACCCATCAACAATTGTTTGAACAATTGTGGTGATTGTGGCAAGGCATAGAAATGTCCAGGATAGATCCGGCTTGGCACCAGATAGTCACGAGCACCTTCAGGCGTTGATTTTGTCAAATCTGGTGTTTCGATATCGATAAAACCATTTTCGTCAAAGTAACTGTGCACAGCTTGTGTAATCTTGCTACGTAAAATCAAGCCGCGTTGCATTTCTGGGCGACGTAAATCTAGGTAGCGATACTTTAGCTTCAAGTCTTCAGCTGCTTCCACACCATCACTGATGTCAAACGGTGGCACTTTCGACTTGTTCAAGATTTCGGCGTCTGTGACTTCCACTTCAACCTTCCCAGTCTTCATGTCAGGGTTCACTTCTTTAGCACTGCGCGCCTTAACTAAGCCACTCACTTTGATAACATATTCACTCCGCATGTCTTCGGCAGCAGCCAATGCGCGTTCACTATTCGTGGCACTAAAAACCAACTGAACTAAGCCTTCGCGATCACGTAAGTCGATAAAAATCAACTTACCTAAATCACGACGCTTTTGGACCCAACCAAATAACGTTACTGTTTGGCCTTCATAACTTTCGTCAATTAAACCTGCATATTGTGTGCGTTCCATCAAATCCCTACTTTCTCTCGTTAGTCTTCGTCAAAATACTTGTCAAACATTCCCGCAAAGTCTGTGTATACTTCACTTAATGGAACGGTTGTTTGATCACCAGTCGCCATGTTTTTCACATTGACTGTTTGATCAGTTAATTCTTGCTCACCAATCGTCATGGTCATCCGCGCATGCCGCCGGTCAGCCGTCTTAAACTGTGCTTTCGGCTTACGATCCATATAGTCACGGTCGGCACTAAAGCCGGCACCACGAATAGCTTGAACTAATTTCAAACTTTCAACATTAGTGGCTTCACCAATCCCAACAACATAGACATCAAGCGGATTATCGATTGGTGCAGTGATATCTTGGTCCTGCAGCAATAATAACAGCCGTTCCATCCCAATTCCGAAACCAAAACCAGGTGTTTCTGGTCCACCAAGTTCTTCAACTAGGCCATTGTAGCGACCACCACCACAGATTGTCGTCCAGCCACGACCTAATGCAGGCGACTGACTTTCGATTTCAAAAATCGTGTGGTTATAGTAGTCCAACCCACGAACCATCGTGGCATCCACTTCAAACGGAATGGCCAGTGCTGTTAACATACTGGTAACTGAATCCAAGTGATTTTGAGCCGTTGGCGTTAAGAAATCTAAAATCGACGGTGCGTCGGCAACGATTTCTTGATCATGTTTATCTTTACTGTCCAATACCCGCAATGGGTTCTTGTGCAAACGGGCCTGTGAATCTTCACTTAGTTCAGCCATGTGTGGTTCCAAATAATCAACCAACGCCTGATGATAAGCAGCACGTGTTTCTTTGTCGCCTAAGGAATTAATGGCCAACTTTAAGTTTGTCACGCCCAACTGTTTGAAGAAATCCATCGCCATTGCCATGACTTCAACATCGACTGCTGGTGAATCACTACCAAAGGCTTCAACACCAATCTGATGAAATTCACGCATCCGGCCAGATTGTGGCCGTTCATAACGGTACATTTGCCCCATGTAAAAGACCTTATAAGGTTTTTCTTGCTCTGGCGCATATAACTTATTTTCAACGTATGCCCGCACAACGCCGGCAGTTCCTTCAGGACGCAAGGCAATGTGACGATCACCCTTATCATGAAAATCGTACATTTCCTTGGTCACAACATCACTGGTGTCACCAGCAGAACGAGAGAACACTTCGAAGTTTTCAAATAATGGTGTCCGAATTTCGTGGAACTGATAATCATCAAACAGTAGCCGCGCGGTGTCCTCTACGTAGCTCCACTTTTCTGATTCGCCAGGCAAAATGTCGGCGGTTCCTTTTGGTCGTTGATACTTCATGGTTTACCTCCAAAATATAATCACTGTTATCACACATTATGAAAAAAGAAAAAGCACCCTTAAAAAATAATTTTCTAAGGGTGCTTTGCGCACGGTACCACCTTGTTTGTTTCTCAGGGGTAACGTCATTTGCGACGGGATTTTCATCCACCTAGAAAGTGTCTTCGTTCGTTCTTGACGCAAGTTTCCACCGACCACTTGCTCGCTGTGCTCAATTACGTAACTACTAATCTTTCATCATTGGCTGTTATTTTGTTAGTGTGTGTTTAAAACTTAGTTTAGATTTCCCCATATGTCAAGGTGAAACAGGTATTTTCCCAACTGGAACTCAATTAGTTTGCTATAATTGACTTACTTTACTATTAAGAAGGATTACGCATTGATGAAATTTTTGCAACATCGTTGGCTGCAACTGATCATCACCATCGCGGTCACGGTGACCCTGGGCATTTTGATGTTCATGCTGACCCGCGAACAAACCGTCAAGGTGAGTGTCGATCAATTGAACATTCGCTCAGCGCCAACGCTACGGTCAAAAACCGTGCATAAAGCAAAATTAAATAGTCGTCTGGTTAAGATTGGCGAAAAGAACCTGTGGTATCACGTACGTTATGATGACGAACACACCGGTTGGGTCGCCAGCTGGCTTGTTAATCGTCGAACCAATTTAAAGCGCGCCACGAACCTATCAGAAGCCACCATTGTGTTAGACCCTGGTCATGGCGGTAATGATTCCGGTGCCTTGCACACATTGGACGCCACCAAGCCAAGTCAGATGGAAAAGACCTACACGTTAAAAGTGACCAAGGCCATCGCGGCTGATTTGCGTGCGCATGGTGCCCATGTGCTAATGACGCGCGATGATGATACCTATGTAGGCCTAGCACCACGACCTGCGTTGGCCAACAAAATCGATGCCGATGCTTTTGTCAGCATTCACTTCGACTCCTCACCTGAACAAAATCAGTCGTCTGGTTTAACCACGTATTATTATCACAAAGAACTTTCCTATGGTTTAGCCACGTCATTAAACAAGCAGCTGAACAATTATCCGATGCCAAATAAAGGCATTGAGTTCGGTAACTTCCAAGTGATTCGAGATAACCAACGTCCGGCAGTCCTTTTGGAAATGGGTTACATCAACGACAGTCATGATTTTAAAACAATCAGTGGCGTTACTTATCCATTACGCGTTGCAAATTCTGTCACTAAAGGATTAAACAATTACTTCGCAGAAGACGAGAGTGGAACAAAAGTCGGGAAGTAGCGAGCAAGGCCTAGAACGGCTTAACTTTTGGCGCACGTTTCCGCTATTGAAACTGAGAAGACAACAAAGGGTCTGTGGACATAATGTCCCAGACCCTTTTTGATACTTGTTAAACTACGAAAACGTGATTCAAACTTCCAGTCGCCGTTGACCGCTCATTAAGCTTCAAACCACAGCGTCACTGGTCCATCATTCACCAATGCTACCTGCATATCCGCACCAAATTCACCGGTTGCCACAGGAACCTGCTCAGCTAACAGCCTATTGAAATGTTCCCATAGTGGTTTAGCAAGATCCGGTGCTGCCGCATTACTGAATCCGGGACGATTTCCCTTTTTGGTATCTGCATAAAGCGTGAATTGTGAGACTGATAAAATCTGTCCAGAGATGTCAATGACACTGCGATTCATCTTGCCATCTTCGTCACTAAAGATTCGACAGTTCAACACTTTCTTCGCTAATTTAGCGACCGTTTCTTCGTTATCATCAGGTCCAATGCCAACTAGTAGCAACAATCCATCATCAATTTCACCAACAACTTGTTGCTCAATGGTCACACTAGCTTGCTTGACTCGTTGTAATAAAACACGCATGACCTATCCTCCAACTAATGAATGGCCCGGAGCACTTCATAAACATCTGGCACATTCTTCAAATTATCCATAATGTGATCTAGCACTTCCATGTTACGAACACCAATCGTCGCTGAAATAACGACCATCTTATTATGATCAACCTTACCAGTCACAGACGAAAGATTCTTAGTGGTGTTGTTAATCATCCGCAAAACATCATTTAACATGCCGTTGCGATTATACCCACGCACTTCAATATCGGCATTGTAGTTTGTGTGGTTATTTTCAGGATCGTCCCATTCGACATCAACGATCCGCTCACCATGTTCCTCGGCAGCACGAACGTTAGGACAATTTTTCCGGTGTACTGAGACACCACGACCTTTGGTAATGTAACCAACGATTTCATCACCTGGAACTGGTGAACAACAATGACTCAAGCGAACGAGTAAGTTGTCGACACCTTCAATAATGACCCCGTCAGAAGACGACCGTTTGGCGTTTTCCTTCGCTGTTGCCGCATCTTGTGGTTCGTCTTGTTTATCACCATTCTCGGACAAAATTTCACGTTCAGCCTCTGCTTGGCGTTCAGCTTCTTTTGCTGCCCGTTTTTCTGAGGTCAACCGGTTCGCAACGCCCATTGGTGCCGCATCACCAAAGCCAATTGCCGACAACAAGTCATCGGCCGAACGGTAATTCATACGTTCAGCAACATTTTCAATATTTGCATCCGTTAAAATTTCCTTCGGATCAAAATTCAATTCATGCAGCTGATGAACCAGAATATCTTTACCGGCATCAATGTTATCGTCTCGATCAAGCTTTCTGAAATACTGCTTGATCTTATTCCGAGCACGACGCGTGTGAACCAGGTTAACCCAGTCACGACTAGGGCCGCTGGAGTTCTGCGACGTCATGATGTCAACGATATCACCCGTCTTGATTTCAGAATCAAGCGGCACAATCTTGCCATTTACCTTGGCTCCTGTGGTGTGGTTCCCCACTTGGGTATGGATAATGTACGCCATATCCAATGGGCCTGCGCCTTTAGGCAATTCGAGCACATCGCCCTTAGGTGTAAATGCATAGACAGAATCCGTGAATAAATCGCCCTTAACGCCTTCCATAAAGTCATCGGCATTGGTTGCGTTATTCTGGAGTTCGATAATCTGTTTGAACCAATTCAGCCGATCCCCATTACTGGTTTCTTCAACCTCACCGGTTTGGCCTTCTTTATAAGCCCAGTGGGCAGCAACCCCAAATTCGGCGACACGATGCATTTCTTCCGTCCGAATCTGAATCTCCAAAGGCTTCCCTTCAGGTCCAATAACTGTTGTATGCAGCGATTGGTACATGTTTGCCTTAGGCATGGCAATATAGTCCTTAAACCGCCCGGGCATTGGGGTCCAGTGCGTATGAATGGCTCCTAATACGGCATAACAATCCCGAATCGACTTGACGATGACCCGAATCGCCAGCAAGTCATAAATCTGGTCAAACTGCTTATGCTTATCAACCATTTTCCGGTACACAGAATACAGGTGCTTCGGCCGTCCGTACACTTCTGTTTCAATATCGAGATCGCTAATTGCTTGCTTCAAATCAGCAATTGCTTCATTAATAATCTCAATCCGTTGATTCCGCTTGGAGTTCATTAAATGAACGATGCGGTAGTACTGTTCTGGGTTCAAATAACGAAGACTTAAATCCTCTAGCTCCCATTTAATGGTGCTAATCCCTAAACGGTCAGCCAACGGTGCATAAATTTCAAGCGTTTCATTGGCAATGCGCCGCTGTTTATCAGGACGCAAATGCTGCAATGTGCGCATGTTATGCAGCCGGTCAGCCAGCTTCACAATGATGACCCGAATATCATGGGACATAGCTAACAGTAGCTTACGATGGTTTTCAGCCAATTGTTCCTTATTAGAACGATATTTAATCTTCCCAATTTTGGTGACACCATCGACGATCTCAGCAACGTCATCACCGAATTCATCGCGCAAATCATCAAGCGTTGCCACCGTATCTTCAACAACATCATGTAAAAAGCCAGCCGAAACCGTCTCTGGATCCATTTTCAAGTCCGCCAAAATAGCCGCAACTTGAATCGGGTGCATAATGTAAGGTTCACCAGACTGACGCTTTTGCTCCGCGTGAACACGCGCAGCAAAGTCATAAGCCTCTTGGACTTTTGCCACGTGTTCAGCATTCATGTATGTGCCAACTTGGTGCATCACTTCATCGGCGGTCCAAATGTGTTCCTTTGACATCGTCTCACCCCTCATTAATCTTTTATGATACTTTATTGTAACCGAAAACATAAATTAAACAATAGTCCCGACTTATACAACAAGGGAGCGGTGTCCACCAACGCCAAGTCATTAGTGAGTTCGCTCCGCTCACCGTCGGCCAGATGTGACACCTTACCGCTACGGGCTTTGCGAATTCTTCGCAGCCCTTCGCTAACGGTGTTACATCTGGCCTCTGTCACTAATGGCTTGGCGTTGGTGGAGTGCGTTGACTGTGCGAAGTTCACGCGCAGTCAACGACGCAAGAACCGACAACAGTTAAGTAAAGTAACATTCGTGGTGACTGAATAGAGATATAAACCTCAACCATGTACGTAATCAGCAACGAAAAAAACCGACCATAGATCAGCTAACTACTTCAGCTGGTCTATGGTCGGTTTACATTTTTGTGCACGTATTTAATTTGACGTTAGTTTAGTAACACTACTCAAATTTCGGATACAACAACTACACAGCCGTTTTCTTACCCACAATCGACTGCTTCGTGCCACGTTGCTCACCAGCTAAACCAACTTGCCGGCCGTAAGCAAAGTAACTCACACATAGATAACCGATGGCTAAATAATAGGCGTATTGATGGGCAACATCACGCAGTAAAAACGTTGCGACCGCAAAGACAAGTGGGAAAACCAGTAATCGCCAAGCACCCGTACCCTCTTTGCCAATTATCCGACCACTGATTGCCGCATACAGGCCGTTGATAATCAGTAAAACCCATAAAATTTTGTGATACACCGTCATACTGCTCATGTTGGCAATCCATGGCAACAGTGCACCGAAGAACAAGCCAAGTAACCATAACCACCAACCGGTGAGTGTTTTCAAAAATGTCATGTTATCGCCACGCCTTTTCATCAAAATTTAATTATGCGGTCAATTATAGCCAATTTAACGACCAGCGTCACGATTATTTTGGTCACCTTAACTTTTTTTAACTATTCACCAAAGGACGGCTGCAATTCTAATGCGTACGAAAGCGCACCCAAAAAGTAAAATGGCGCCGTTTCCGTTCGCAAAATTCGTGGTCCTAAACCTGCTGCAACATAGCCTGCATCCGTCAATGTCGTCACTTCTGCCGGCGTCAAGCCACCTTCAGGGCCGAACACAGCGGTGACCGTATCGCCTGCTGACAAGCCTGCAAAAGTAGTTGCTAACTGATGCTGTTCACCCTGCTTCGCAGATTCTTCCCATGCCACGATGCCTGCAGTTGTCGGCATGGTGGCAATCTCGCTCAAACTGCTTGCATAACTTATTGTGGGCACTTGCAGTCGATGAGATTGCTGCGCTGCATTTAAGGCAATGTCCTGCAAACGAGCAATTTTCTTGCCCGCCTTTTTCTGCCAATCAGCCACTGCCCATTGCGTTTTAACAAACACAACTTCATGGACGCCTAGTTCGGTTGCCTTTTGAACGATTAATTCAGCCTTGTCGCCTTTGGGCACACCACAAACAATGCGTGCTTGTACTGGTAGTTCCACAGGTTTTGTAATCGTCTCATCCACTTGCATCAGCGCCTTTTTAGCATCTTTATCCAGTTCTGCAACATGCGCGACTAGTAATCCATGTTCGGGCGTCACAAACTCAGCTTGCGTGCCAATCTCGGCGCGCAGAACTTGTACAAAATGTTTGTAGGTTGCGGGCACCAATGTAAATGTCTCACCAGGCTGCCATTCCGCAGGTAAAAAGTAGTGTTGCATCAGTCATCAGCCCCCGGCTTTTCAGCAATAATCCCGTACCAATCACCGCGCTTGAGCGTTTGAATAATTTTAAAGCCCGTTTTGACTAAGTTGTCACGAATCAATGGATACTTATCAGCAATAATGCCGCTGCTTAAAAACAGCCCATGTTCAGGTAACAACGGCCACGTTTGCGGAATCAACGGTACTAAAATTTCTGCCAGGATGTTCGCGACGATAATATCCGCTGATTGATTAATTCCTTTCAGCAAATCATTTGGCGCTACATGAACATCTTTCGCAATTGGATTCAAATCAAGATTCGCTTTAGCTGCATCAACGGCAATTTGATCCACGTCATAGGCATAAATGTCCCCGGCACCTAGTTGCTTTGCCGCGATTGACAACACCCCTGAGCCCGTACCAACATCTAAAATCGTTTCACCACCGCGCACCGTCATTTCTAGTGCTTGCAGCATTAGTGCCGTGGTCGGATGTGTGCCTGTTCCAAATGCCATGCCAGGATCTAACACCAGTAGCTTTTCGGCGTCATCAGTTGGTTGATAATCTTCCCAGCTAGGAACAACCGTCAGATATCGGGTCACGCGAACCGGATGATAATACTTTTTCCATGCGGTTGCCCAATCCGTCTCGGCTACCGGTTTGGTCAAAACGGCACCGCTACCGATGTTAAGGCCAAACTGTGTCAACATTTGCACTCGTTGCGTGATATCAGGCACAAGTTCCGTGATTGCCACCGTCGCTGGATAATACGCGGTCACCACAGCACCGCTTTCTTGATGCGGCACACTACTTTTATCTAACAATTCACCTGGAAACGTTGGTTGTAATGCGGCAAAATCAGCGGCATCGTCAATTTTCGTTCCCGTTGCGCCGGCTTCCATCAAAATATTACTGACGGCTTCCACCGCTTCATTCGTTGTTGTTACTGCTATTTCAGTCCACTGCACGTTACTTATCTCCTTGGTCGTTCACATTTCCGTTAAAGGGTCCGGTCACAACGACCTTACCAATCATTTTGTTTGCTTCAACAAGTTGATGGGCAGCCCGTAATGAATCCGCATTGATGCCATCAGCCAACGTTTTCGTCAATGTTGTCTTGATGACACCTGCATCCACCAGCTTCGCAATATCAGCCAGCAGGACGCCTTGTCCAGCCATATCAACAGCATAATCAGACTTAGCAAACATGTACTCCCAGTCAAAACTAGCCGCTTTGTTTTTCAGTAATCCCATTGGTAGTGGTGAAACATTTTCAACAATGGACGCCACATGACCAAAGGCCGTTACCAATTGTGCAGCGGCAGCGAAATATTGATCCGTTGAATGCAAAATCAAAATACCATCAAACGCATCCACAGCAGCAGCTTTTGCTTGCGCAATCAAGTCCTCACGGTGGTTAAAGACGCGATCGGCGCCTAATTGTTTAACCCAAGCAATCGTTTCTGGCCGTGAAGCCGTTGCTGTCACCGTTAAGCCAGCCCATTTAGCCAATTGAATGGCCATGGAGCCAACGCCACCGGCACCGTTCACAATCAACAGTTCACGTCCTTCATTGGCACCTTCACCAAATAGGAAGCCCATTTTTTCAAACAGTACTTCACCGGCCGACAACGAGGTTAATGGCATTGCGGCCGCCTCAGCGTCGCTTAACGTGGCTGGTGCCTTAGCAATCAAACGTGCATCCACAACTTGTTGTTCAGCGTTAGCCCCATCGCGTTTGGTGGTACCAGCATAAAACACCCGGTCGCCGACTTTAAAGTCCGTTACGTCCTGGCCAACTTGTGCGATTGTTCCAACCGCATCGTAACCAAAAACCTTACCAGCAGGATCGGTTACATTTTGGCGCAACTTCGTGTCCACTGGATTGACCGACACTGCCACCACGTTGACGACAACATCTTGTACACCTGCAATCGGTGCCGCCATGGTTGCATCCACCATCGCTGGTGCGTCTTCAATGCCACTTGCAGCAAATGATCTAATAACTTTCATCATGCCACCTCCGTTTTGTAATACCCTTATTGTCCCAGACAAGTCGCGTAAATGCCAATTATAACAGAGCGATTAAACAGCCGGTTAAGTTGCGAGCACGACCTAGCTCGACCGCACGGGTGGCCTAACCCGGTAGGTCGGGCGTCGTCGGCACAGCAACTTGACTGTTTCATCGCATTTCCACTATTTCAATCCCCAAATCAAAAATAGGCTAAAGACAAAATCACTTTGTCTTCAACCTATCTTCAGCCGACCCTATTCGTGCGTTTCTTCATGTTGTAATGACTTGCGCACATGTTCATACCGTTCCCGGCCTTCGTCTGTTAAGACGTGGCTGGCCAAGTAGTCCAATAACTCATTTTCCGTTTGGAAGACCCGTGGGTTATGTTGACCGTGCAAACGTAGGTCAAACTCGTCGATCTTCAACCGTCCCAGTAAACTGTGACTGTACTTCGCAATTAAACGATTATTTAACTTCTTCTTGCCAAACCGGAGGACGTAGACATGTTGCGGCACCATCATCGGCCGAATATACGTCTTTTCATAATGAAATTGGTTTGCTTTTAAAAACGTCTTGGTCCGTGCTAGCACACGCTCACCTCCCATACTTTATTTTGTCTTGTGACTTTCTTCTTCGTCAGTCTGAAGCACGGCCATGAAGGCATCTTGTGGTACATCCACAATTCCGACGGCCTTCATGCGCTTCTTCCCGACTTTTTGTTTCTCTAACAGCTTCATTCGACGAGTGCGGTCACCACCATACAGGTGCGCCGTCACGTCCTTTCGGTAAGCCTTGATATCTGAACGAGCGACGACCTTTGAACCAATCGCTGCCTGTACCGGAATCTCAAAGTTTTGTCGTGGAATGATGTTCTTTAAACGACCAACGATCACGCGTCCCCGATTAGCTGAAAACTCGCGGGCAACAATGAAACTCAACGCATCAACCTTGTCACCATTTAATAAGATATCAATCTTAACCAGGTCCCCTGGACGATAATCATCCAGCTCGTAATCAAGCGATGCATAGCCGCGCGTGCTGCTCTTCAAACGGTCAAAGAAATCAAAGATGATCTCAGATAATGGGATGTAGTATATCACGTTCACCCGGTTATCATCAAGATATTCCATCGTATCAAAGTCACCACGTTTGCGCTGACAAAGCTCCATCACGGCACCAACATAGTCATTTGGCACCATAATTGTCGCTTTCACGTAAGGTTCATTAATGGCTTTAATGGCGACCGGTTCCGGCATTTCAGACGGATTTTCCACGATCACCTTACTACCATCCGTTAGGTCAACATGATAGGTAACGGACGGTGCCGTCGTAATCAAATCAAGGTTAAATTCACGCTCCAACCGTTCTTGCACAACATCCATATGCAGCATTCCTAAGAAGCCACAACGGAATCCTGAGCCTAACGCTTGCGACATTTCTGGTTCAAAAACCAGTGCAGCATCGTTTAACTGCAATTTTTCCAGTGCCTCACGCAAATCGTTATACTTCGCGTTATCGGTTGGGTACAGCCCTGCAAACACCATCGGATTCATGGTCCGGTAACCTGGCAAAGCCGTCTGTGTTGGGTGTACGGCATTAGTCACCGTGTCACCCACTCGCGTATCACCAATATCCTTGATTGAGGCGGTGATATAACCAACATCCCCGGCCATCAGCACATCACGCTTGATTGGCTTAGGTGAGTTGACGCCCACTTCAGTGACTTCGTATTCAGTCCCTGAATTCATCAACTTGATGTGATCACCAGGCTGAACGGTTCCTTCCATAATACGCAGGCTCAATACAACCCCACGGTAATCATCATAGATGGAGTCAAAAATCAGTGCCTTAAGTGGTTTATCTAAATCTCCGGTTGGTGCCGGCACATCTTTAACGATCTGTTCCAGAATCTCTTCAATCCCAATCCCACTTTTGGCACTAGCTAGCACGGCATTAGAAGCATCAATCCCGATGTCTTCTTCAATCTCTTGCCGTACCACTTCAGGCTGTGCCGATGGCAAATCAATCTTGTTGATGACTGGTAAAATTGCCAGGTTGTTATCAATCGCTAAGTACGTATTTGCCAAGGTTTGTGCTTCCACACCTTGAGCTGCATCAACCACCAATAACGCACCTTCACAGGCCGCTAGCGACCGTGAGACTTCATAGGAGAAGTCCACGTGTCCTGGTGTATCGATCAAATGGAAAATATACGTTTCGCCATCTTTAGCATGGTAGTGTAACTCAACTGCATTTAACTTAATCGTAATACCACGTTCGCGTTCCAAAGGCATGTCATCTAAGACCTGCGCCTGCATTTCGCGTTTAGAAATCGTATCGGTCAACTCTAAAATCCGGTCGGCCAACGTCGATTTACCGTGGTCAATATGGGCCACAATCGAAAAGTTTCGAATGTGCCGTTGCCGCTCTTGCATCTGGGCAAGATCCATGGCAATTCCTCCTTTGCAGCTACCCAAGGCAACCTTGCTGTAGCTGATCAACTGTCGTCACTGACAGACGCACTTTACGTCGTTCATGTGAAATTCTAAACACTAATTATAGCAATGAATGGGCTAACAAACAATTGATAAGTAGCTGTTTATGCACAAAAGGTTCGACTCATGATTAACCCATGAATCGAACCTTCTGTTTTTCGCCTATTTAAGACGACACCTATCGATTAGATAACATCGGTAAATGCTTTGTTAGCTTCATCTAGATTAGGAACCCAGCTGTCGCCATCTTTCTTCCACGCAAAGTTAGCATGAAGTTTCAGTGCATTATTGGCCTTATCTTCAGAAGTGATCACAATCAAGCCTTCATTAAATTCAGCACGGACGATATGTTCTTTAGCATCGTCCTTAATCACCTTTTGATCTTTAAGCGTAAAGTCACTTAGATCAATTGCATTTGGGTTCATTCTGCAGTTTCCTCCTAATTGTCATCGTGGCGCTTACGAATACCGGCTAAACCAAGTAGTCCAAACAAACCAGTACCGATTGCAGCTAACAAACCACTTTCTTCATCAGTTTGTGGCAATTGCTTTTGCCCATTAGCTGTTGTTGAGGTTGTCTTCTTTGCAACAGCAGATGTTGTCGCAGCCTGACTAGCTGCCAGTTTAGTTGTCTGTGTTTGCCCAGCTTGTGCAGCTGCACCCTGATCAACTAAATGACTGGTCGTGGATGTCGTCTTGCCAGTTGCGTCGACGCTCGATTTTGCTTCTTGGTCATCTTGCGTCACGGGTTTACTTGAATGGTTGTCCGGCGCTGTTGGTTTGTCAGTTGGCTTCGTTGGTGTGGTTGGTGTCGTCTGCTTAGCAGGTTTAACCGTCAACGTGCCATCAACTAATGCTAGTAGATAGTTAGCGTTAGCTGCCGAATCAGCAACAACTTTAATCGTGTACGTACCAGCCTGACCATGGCTACTTTGCGTCAACGTATATACCGGTGCAACACCAGCATCAGGTTGCCCCAAAACAGTTGCCGTCAACGTTGGCTCTGCATCGCCAGCCGTCATCTCAACGTCATTAGCAGTGACACTCACTTTAACTGGTGTAACCGTTGCAGTGCCTGCACTAACTTGTAAGTTAATGTTCTTGTTAGCGGCAGTAATTGCCTTAATACCAGCATCACTCAGAGAAACCGCGTACTTGCCAGCATCAGCTTTAACGCCTGACCAGTTAAAGTCTTCAGCAGTCAAAGTTGGCACAACAGCATCGCCACTCAATTTAACACTCGGTAAATCAAAACCAGTTGTCAAACCGTCATAGTTCTTTGCAACATCCCCAACCGTCGCGGTAATTTGGCGAACAGGTTCCGGGGTAATCGTAAATTCATTTGTGCCAGTGGTAATGACATAATCGGCATTTTGATCAGCTGCAGCCTTCACACGCAATGTGTATTTACCAACAGCTTCGCCTGGTTCACGAACGATTTGATAATTCAGTTGACGACCATTTTGCGGTACACCGACAAGTGTTGCCTCAAATTGTGGATCAGCGGTGCCGATTTCTTTGGCGGCCACTTGTGGCGTGATCGAAACTGCCGCTGGCGTCACGTTAACCGTTGTGGCAAACGAACCGACTAACTTCGTGTGTAATTTTTTGCCCAGCAATGTCTGTTGCGCAGCGTCCGTTAAGGAAACTGTGTACTGACCAACATCAGACTTAACTGCCGACCAATCAAAGTCTGTTGCAGCCAAGGCAACTTTTTGACCATCAACGCTAACAACTGGCATCGTTGCCGTCGTTAAACCGTCGTAAGTCTTATCAACAGGTGTCATGGAAACAGCTAACTGCTGCAACGGTTTGATGGTGAAAGTACCATTTGTCGTTTTAACGTTGTAGTTGCTGTTGTCATCTGCAACGACCTTAATCGCGTATTGACCAGTCGTCTCACCAGCTTGTCGACTGATTGTAACCTTCACAGGTACGCCATCAGCTGGCACACCGCTGGTCGTCCAGGTCAAATCTGGGTCAGTTGTGTCATCAACAAATTTCGTAACATCTGCTGCGGCAACTGAAACATCAGCCTTGGCAATGGTTACCGTCGCTGCTGCATCACGTACATCATGATGTGGATTGACTGCGGCAAGTTTTGCCTTACCAGCAGCATTCAACTTAATCACGTACTGACCAGCATCTGACTTAACCGCTGACCAATCGAAATCGTCATGGGTTAACTTGGCACTTACAATATCGATTGCCGTTGTGACAGTCGGATCAGCAAAGTTAGTCGTGCCATCATACGTCTTCGATAATGCGCCTAACTGAACAGTTAATGGTAACAGTGCTTTAACGGTCAACGTACCAGGTTCAACTGTCACGTTGTAGTTTTGATAAGCTGATTGATCAACGTTAGCTGTCAACGCATACGACCCAGGTTGGTTACTTGAGTCAGTCCGCGTAATCGTTGGTACAAACGTTTCACCCGCCGGCACACCAGTAATCTTGGCAGTAAAATCAGGATCGGTTTCATCTGCAAATTTCGTTGCGCTAGCCACTTGAACGTTCACATCAGCCTTGTTAATCACCGCTTGTCCGATTGTCTTCAAAGCAACCTGACTGTGCGCATTAGCCTGAGCAATTGCGTTCAGTCCAGACTGATTTAACGTAACCGTATAGCTGCCAGCAGCTGCTTTGACGTTTGACCAGTCAAAGTCATCCGCTGATAACGCTGGCATAACCGCACCATCACTCAAGGTAACAGTTGGCAATGGGAAGCCAGCAACAGTACCATCGTAGGTCTTTGATAACTTAGCAGCATCCGCTGTCGCCGTGATGTCGATCAAGGCTTTCACAACTAGTGAAGCTGGTTTCACGGTGATGTCGTAGTTTGGATAGTCAGCTGCATTAAAGTTGGCCTGCAAGGCATAACTACCAGGTTGGTTACTTGTATTAGTCCGAACAATCGTTGGCTTAAAGGTTTCACCACTGGGGACACCAGTTACAGCGGCCGTAAATTGAGGATCGGCTTCGTCAGCATATTTAGCAGTTGGCGTATCAATCGTCACCATCACAGGCGCTTTCGTAATGGTTACTTTACCGCCAATCACTGACGCAAGCTGACTGTTCTTATTGGCCGTAGTGATGGCTTGTTTACCAGCCTCACTTAATGTGACGTTGTAAGAACCAACCGTGGTGTTGACGGTTGACCAATCAAAATCAGCTGCCGTTAGTGTTGGCACTTTCGCATTACCAGTCAACGTAACTGCTGGCAAAGTCTTAAAGTCTTTGGTGCCATCGTATTGTTTGGTAACTGTCTTAACCGTTGCTGTTAACTGAACTGGACTAATCGTGAAGTCCGCGGTAGTTACTCCGGTCAGCTTGTAATTAACCGCACTCTTTTGATCAAGTGCTGCAGTCATTTGATACGTCTTGGCATCTTCACCGGATACACGAGTCACAGTAATGACCGGCATGTCACCCTTACCATTCCACGTGTTCTTCGTAACATCGGCGTTTAAATCAGGGTCAGTTTGACCAGCAACTTTACCGTCGTCTTTCAAGGTAATGCTAAAGGTAGCTTGATTGATCGTCGCTGTCGTCGTTGGTGTCTTGGCTAAAGTAATGTTGCCATGATTAGCTTCAAGCAACTTGTTTTGCCCAGTCGCATTCAAACTAACTTGATACGTTCCAGCAGCCGTGCCAACTTGTGACCAGTCAAAATCAGCAGCTGACAGCGTTGGTACGACGTAGCCTGTAGCTAATGTCACGGTTGGCACAGTCGTAAAGGCGTTTGTTCCGTCGTAATCTTTACTGATTGGTTCAACTGTTGCGGTAACTGCGACTGGCTTGATCACAAAGGTGGCATTCGTATTGGCAGTCAACGTGTAATTCTTGTCGCTGTCAGCATCTAGCTTAGCGCTCAAAGCGTAACTCCCAGCATTTTCGCCAGCAGCACGGGTAACGTTGATCACTGGTTTAACCGTGGTGTTGGTCCAACTATTATCGATAATGTCTTGTTGTAGATCTGGATCGCTTTGACCAACAAGTTTGCTATCACCCTTTACTATGATGGAGACAGGTGCCTTAGTAATCGTTGCTAAGCCGGCGATTACAGTCGCAACAACATGATTCCCAGCTAGCTTTTGCTTACCAGCATCTAACAGCGTAACTGCATAGTTACCTGCGTCAGCACGCGTCACCTTTGACCAATCAAAGTCTGCCAAGTCTAAGCCAGTAGCTTTCGTTCCATCACTCAAGGATACGGTTGGCAAAGTAAATCCTGTCGTCTTGCCGTCGTAAACTTTTGTTACTTTGCCCACAGTGGCTGTCACACCAACTGGACTGATCACAAATTTTGCTTTTTGATCGGCAGCAGTAAAGTTTTTGGCACTGTCCGCTGATAAGCTTGCCGTCATCACATAGGTACCAGCATCTTCACCAGCGTCTCGTGTGACTGACAGGGTTGGCTGCGTTGCCTTATCTGACCAGTCAGTTGTTGCATATTGACTCAAGTTTTCAACGTTTTTATCACCGTAAACCTTGCTACCATCTTTCAATGAAATAGCAACGTTCGCTTTGGAAATCGTTGCGATACCATCTGTGGCACTTGCAATCGTCACATTCGGATACTGCTTAACGATCTGTTGTTTCCCGGCATCGTTCAATGAAACCTTGTACGCACCAGCGTCTGCTTTAACTGCAGTCCAGTCAAAGTCAGCAGCAGGTAATCCACTGACGATGACGCCGTTACTTAACATCACTGAAGGAACATTCTTAAATGTCTGTGTGCCATCATAAGTCTTCGTGACCTTGCCCAATGAAGCAGTAACTGCTTGTGGCAAAATCGCGAATGTTCCAGATGTCACATCTGCAATATAGTTCTTAGCACTAGCGGCATCTAGCACAGCCGTCAAGGTGTATTTGCCAACCGTATTATTACTTGCATCACTGCGCGTAATCATATAGGAAGGTTTTGATCCCTTTTGATTCCAGTTATCGGTCACAGCCCCGGTAAAATCAGGGTCTGCTTCATTGGTGACTTTCTGCGAAGACGCCACAGTAGCAGTCAACTTCGCCTTATCAATGCCGACCGTTCCAGCCTTAATTTGTGCGACCTTGGTATTAGCAAATTGTTTTTCAACGTTGGCTTTACCTGCGTCATTTAAAGTAATGGTGTAGGTTCCAGCATCAGCTTTAACGGCTGACCAATCAAAGTCAGCTGCTGTTAGGCCAGTTGCAACACGACCATCTGCCAAAGTAACCACTGGCATTGCTGTGAAACCTGTTTGAACTGCGCCATCATAGGTTTTGCTAATCTGACCAAGTGTTAAATCAATATCCGTTACTGGAACATCCTTAATGATAAAGGCTGCCGTTGCTGGTTTGACCGGATCAATCAGATAGTTCTTCGCACTAGCGGCATCAAGGGTTGCTGTAATCATATAACTACCAACTGCATTGTTCTTCGCATCGTTACGGCTAACAACATAGGTTGGCTTGGTCCCCTTACCATTCCAGTTATCTGAAACATCCTTGCTAAAGTCTGGATCAGCTTGGTTGGTAAGCTTACTATCTGCTTTGACGCTAACCGCCAGAGTTGCTTGCTTGACCACTGCTGAACCAGTCGTTACATCAGCCACTTTGATGTTGGCAAATTGGCCTTCGATTTGTTGCTTACCAGCGTCCTTTAAGGTGATGTTATAGCTACCGGCATCTGCTTTCACTCCTGACCAATCAAAGTCAGTTAGCGTTAAACCAGTCGCAACACGGCCATCTGCCAACGTTACTGTTGGTATCGTAAAGCCATCAGTTGTGCCGTCATACGTCTTAGTCGTAGTTCCGACGGTGACGTTAACTGGTGTCGCAGGGACAGCTTTAATCGTGAACGGCGCTGAGGTTGTTGAAGTTGCATCGATTTGATAGTTCTTTGCACTGGCAGCATCTAAAGCAGCTGTAATCGTGTAAGAACCGACCGCATTGTTAGCAGCATCATTACGTGTGACCACGTAAACCGGTTTGTTTCCTTGACCATTCCAGTTATCAGAAACATAAGTCGTGAAATCAGGGTCAGCGGCATTGGCGAGCTTGTTACCGTCTGTCTTCAAAGTGATTTTCAATGTCGCCTGACTAATCTTAGCCGTGCTAGTGATCGCGCCAGCATCTACTTGCGTGTTTGGATT
This sequence comes from Furfurilactobacillus siliginis, assembly GCF_001437435.1. GTDB lineage: Bacteria > Bacillota > Bacilli > Lactobacillales > Lactobacillaceae > Furfurilactobacillus > Furfurilactobacillus siliginis. Next base: position 261,862 of record NZ_JQCB01000002.1, read on the forward strand.
AGCTACTTCAATGGCAGCACGTCCAGCACCGTTCAAACTGATCGTATATGTGCCAGCGTCAGCTTTAATCGCTGTCATATCAAAATCAGCATTGGTTAACGTAGGCGTCACCATCGTTTTGCCAGTGGCATCCTTAACAGTAACCTTGGGAAGGTCACTAAAGGTTGTTGAGCCGTCATACGTCTTTGAAAGATCAGTCATGGTGACCGCTAATTTTGCTTCGTCATTGATGGTTGCCTTACCTGCTTTAACGTTAGCAGCCGTTAGCAAGTAGTTATCACCAACCGCAGTATTAACAGCAGCGATTCCGGCACCATTTAGCGTTACGTCATAAGAACCGGCGGCAGGTTTTACGTTGCGCCAGTCAAAGTCAGCCTTTGGTAGCGTGCCTACTGTTTGACCATCTGACAAGGTCACTGTTGGGACATCCTTAAAGTCGATGTTGCCATCTGCAAACTTAGTCACTTGACCAAGCGTCGCCGTGATCTTAATTGGATCAACAAACAGTTTACCGGTTGCGCTCTTGACGATGTAGTTCGGATTAGTCGTACCATCGGCCGTAACCGTGTAGGCTTTGCCTCCGTTGACCGCATTTGCATCATCACCGGTCGTCGTATAGTTAACCGCTACCCCAGCTTGTGGCTTGTCATCAGTAACAACGAGTTTGAAATCAGTTTGATTAAATAACTTGTGTTGATCGTCAATCTTCAAAGTTACCGTGGCTTGGTTAATCTTGATATTGCCAGTGACGTCACCGGTAATCTTGGTATTCACATTGGCATTAGTGATCTTATCTTTACCGCTTGTCTTCAAAGAAATACTGTAAGTGCCTGCATCTGCTTTCACATTCGATAAATCAAAATCAGCTAGCGTCAATTTCGGTGCGATCAGTGTGTCTTTAGCAGCATCGCTGACCGTAACCGTTGGAACGGCAATCGTTGTTGTACCATCGTAAGTCTTATCAGGTGCCTGAATCGTTACTTGTAATGTCTTCACAGGAACCGCTGTAATCGTCGCAGTACCTTTGGTTACATTTGCCAAGATCAACGTGTAATTGCCGCCAACTGCGGTATTGATTTTATCAATACCACCTTGGTTCAAAGTAACGTCGTAAGGACCGACAGCAGCTTGCACCTTGCTCCAATCAAAGTCATCGACTGTGAGAGTTGATGGTGCTATAAGTCCATTACTCAACGTAACCGTTGGTACCTGCGTAAATGTGGTCGTGCCGTCCGCAATTTTAGATGCATTACTACCAACCGTTGCCTTGATTGCTAGTGCATTTACGACAACACTGCCTGTAATTGGTTGCGTATTTGCAATGACACTATTCGCGTTGTTGGCTAAGATCTTCGTGCGTCCAGTATCCCTTAGGGTAATGCTGTACGTGCCAGCGTTTGCTCCGACACCTGTCAAATCAAAGTCATCATTTGTGAGAAGTGGTGCTGACATCTTTTGACCATTTGCATCAACGACCGTAACCGTTGGTGTCTTAATGGCCGTCTTGCCATCATAATCCTTAGTGACGGGTTTAATCGTCACCGTTAATTTAACTGTATCGATTGGTTTAGCAGAAATTGTCGCCTTACCTGCCGCTACATCGGTCAAGGTTAAATGATAATTACCACCGATAGCTTTATTGATCTTGGTTAAACCAGAATCGTTCAACGTTACGTTATAAGTACCTTGCGTGGCAGCCGTTACACCGCTCCAGTCGAAGTCGGCATTTTGTAACCCAGGTGCAGTTAAACCATTTGATAATGTAACAGCTGGTAGCTCAGTGAACGTCTTAGTTCCATCGGCAACTTTGGTCACGTTATTACCGACAGTTGCCTTGATTGCTAACGGTGTCACTGTGACTGTTGTGTCGCCAGCAGCTTTGATCACACTGTTTGCGTTTGCCGCAATAATTGTCTGCCGACCAGTCAATGATAACTTAACCGCATACGTACCGGCATCAGCCTTAACAGCACTTAAATCAAAGCTGTCCATCGTTAACGTTGGTACGATCATCGCCTTATTAGCGGCGTCAACTACTGTAACAGTTGGTAATGTAATCGTCGGTTTGCCATCATAAGCCTTTGGTGTTGTTATAATGGTCACCGTTAATTGTGTCTTTTCAGGTGCTGGCGTAACTGTTGCTGTTCCCTTGGTCACATTTGCCAAGGCTAACGTGTAATTACCGCCAACAGCAGTATTGATTTTATTAATTCCAGTTTGTAACAGAGTGACGTCGTAGGAACCGGCAGCAGCTTGTACCTTACTCCAGTCAAAGTCACTAACTGTGAGGGTTGACGGTGCTGTGAGTCCGTTACTCAATGTAACCGTTGGCATCTGCGTAAACGTCTTATTCCCATCCGCAACTTTAGCTGCATTACTACCGACCGTTGCTTTGATTGCTAATGGTGTCACGGTAATTGAACCAGTTGCACCAGTCACGTTATAGTTTGGATTTCCGTTAGCGACACCAGCAACGGAAATTGTGTAAGGGCTGCCACCATTAACGGTAGTCGCCTGATCTAATCCTGTAGCCGTCCAGTTAACTTTGACACCGTTAGCTGGTTTGTTATCTGTTACTTGCAACGAAAAGTCAGTTTGGTTAAACGTCTTAGTTTGATTTGGTGCAATCGTCAATGTGACGTTTGCTTTGTTGACCACAACAGAACCGGTATTCACCGTGGCAATGTTGCTATTAGCATTCGCATTTTGAACCTTCGTCTGGCCAGATGACTTCAAAGAAATTGTGTACGTACCCGCATCAGCCTTAACTGCGCTTAAATCAAAGTCGCTAGCAGCTAAATCAGTTGGTACTGACATGGTCTTCCCATTAACGTCCGTTACTGTAATCGTTGGATTAATAGTCGGAATCGTACCATCATAGGTTTTGTTGATTTGGGGGATGCTAATGGTCAATTGTGCCTTTGGTGCGACAACTGGCTTAATCGTCACTTTCCCAGCAGTTACATTAGCAAGCTTTAAATCGTAGTCTTCACGAACCCAGCCCTTGATTTTAGTGATACCAGCATCACTTAATGTAACACTGTACGTTCCAGCAGCAGGCTTAACCTGATCCCAATTAAAGTCGCCCTTTACCAACCCAGGCGTCGTTTGCCCGGCTGATAAAGTAACCGTTGGCATCGTCGAAAAGTCCGTAGTACCATCAGCGTCTTTGGTCAAATCTGACACAGTTGCGCTCAATGCCAATGGTAAAATGTAGAAATTACCAGTTGCGGGAATCACGTTATAGTTAGCATTAGCGCCCTTTTTCCCAGCAGCTTTTATCTGGTAAGCTTTTCCACCATTAACATCATCACCACCATCACGACCATCAGTATATTCAACATCTGGCCCCATAGCAGGTTTGACATAGTTCACGATGAAATGGACAGGATCTGGCTGTTTATATATCTTCTGTTGATCTGGAATTGTCAGCGTAATTTTTGCCTGACTAATATTGAAAATACCAGACTGAACATTGTCAGCAGTAATTCCATAGTCAGGGTTGGCGTTAGCTAGCTTTTTAACACCAGCATCAGATAACTTTACAGTATAATTCCCGACATCTTGACTCGTAATACCGCTGGTATCAAAGTCGCTAGCTTCCCAAGTCGGCATTGTCATACCATAAGCAGGCGGTGCAGTCACGCTAAACACTGTTGGATCTGTACTTGGATCATTATCGTAAGTCTTCCCACCAGCAACAACAGCAATTGACGTTGCTTTAACGGTTAAGGTACCTGTAATAACTATCAAGTCATAGTTTGCATTAATTGGGTTGCTATTATCTAACGCGATTGAAATGACGCCAGGCACACCTGGCTTTTCAGTATTAACCCCACCACCACCGGTTACGGTTGCAGGTTTAAAGACTGGCTCTGGGGCACCGGTCGGAACACCAGTAAAAGTTTTTGTGAAGACTGGGTCTGGATCACCAGCGTTCTTTGAGGCATCGTCCATCGTAACGGTAATCGTTGCTTTAGCAATGGTCAACGTTCCACCGGTCACTTTATCAGCTGTTAACGTCGCATTCGGATTAGCAGTAACCACTTTAGCAAGACCAGCTGCACTCAAACGAATACTGTAAGGACCTGCATCAGAACTATTATTTGGTTCAGTTGCTTTAGTACTAGAATCAAACAATTCAAAGTCTGACCATGCAAATGTTGGCTGTGTCAAACCAGCAACCCCACTCAATGTCACCGATGGAATTGCGGTATTGCCTTTAGCATCATATGTCTTACTTAAATCGCCAATCTTGGCTGTTAACTTAACTGGGTTAACGGTCACTTTCCCCGCTGTAACATCGCTTAGTGCAAGCGTCGTATTCGGGTTTAGGTCAGTGATTTTCTTAAGACCACTATCACTAAGCGTCAGTGTATGCGTCCCAACGTTGGCAGTAGCTCCGCCCCAGTTAAAGTCACCACTCGCAAAGTTAGTTGGCACTTTAACACCGGTCAAACCACTAAGCGTCACGCTTGGTAATGTAAAGCCATCAGTACCATCATAATCACGCGTAACATTCCCGATCGTTGCCTTCAACGCAGTAGTCGTTGGTTTGACACTATCGCCGTTAAACCGCCAGTAGTTATAAACAACTTGCATCGTTTGCCCGCCAACTAGTGAAACAAACTTATTACTACCTGTTGAGTATTCGGTGTGATCAAAAGTGTAGCCAGGAATTTTCAATCCGACAGTGGTGTTTGGAATTACATCACCGACCTTACCGTATTCAGCGGTACCATCTTGACTCCACGATGCATCCCCAGCGTTAGTCTCGAAGCTTGCATTCTGAACTTGACCCGTTACTGGATTAACCATATTCCCAGCTGGATTGATAATTGCTCCGGCTGAAACACCGTTATTATCATCAGCAATCACCATCAATGGGTTACCATGCATATCAACGTTAACAATCATCGCCTTTGACTGAACCTTAGCTTTATTCGGATCACTATTCGTTGAAGACTGATCGCTACCATTGCTAAAGGAATCATTGGTCAAAACGGCCTGCATATTCACGGCAGCAGCAAATAAATTCGTTGCATTAATAATCTCTTGAGCCGTGCTTTGTGAATTGTTGTAAACTTTCTGCAAATTCAGTGCGTACGGTAACACTAAATTATAAAAAGTCACATTAGAAGATCCAAATATCGGGGCCGTAGATTTACTCAAATCCGCTTTTATGTCAGTGATTCCAGCCTGCTGTAAAACACCATTTGCAGCAATTCTAGCAGAAGATAATACAGCAGCCGGAGATATCGAGCCGGTCCCGTCATTATACGTACTTGGGTCAACCACGGCTCTAAATGAAGCCATCAGTCCACGGCCATTAATTTGCTTGAGCAACGTCTGATAGTTACTCTCATCGGCAGTGCTGATAACTAAATCACCGTAGGCGTCAACAAAAGCATGACTGTTGCTACCTAAAACAAGTTGGTTCAACGCTGTCTGTGACTGACCAACTAAACGATTGGAAACACCTTTTTGGTCTTCCACATAGAGCTGCTGTGCCACAGTCAATTCAGCCACCAAATTATTGGTAATATTCGCCACGGTGCTCAGGTGTAGCTGTGCACTCGCTAAATTTTGACTCGCAGTCGCTTGACGAACTAGGCTAGCTGCATTCGCTAAATCGCTAGTTTCTTGAACAGCATGGGTTTGTAAAGCATCCATCGCGCCATCGGGAACAACCGTATCGGTATCACTGGCCGCAGCTTGTTGTTGGTCCTTAGCTGCAACTTCTTGAATTGCCTGAACGGCAGAGGTTGCCCGACCTTCAAGTTGTTGTAGCTCTGGTTCAACGGTTGCCAATGTCGCAGCTTCTGCCTGTGCATCTGGTGCAACAGCAGAGGTAGCCGTAACAGCCGCGTTACTAATAACGGGTGCTTGCGATTGTGCACTATTGGCCTGACTAGCAGCGCTTAGAGCCGTTGTTTCTGCCAGTGAACTAGGTGTTGCAGCACTAACTGCAGCCACACTGGTCACAGTCTTTGCACTAGTTGCCTGACTGGCAGCTTGGCTAGCTTCAGAAACAGCCGTCAAGACATGGGTTTGTTCAGTAATGGTTTGACCTGCACCACTGTCTTGATTATTGGTGGTCGGTTCAGTGGTATCCGCAAAGGCTGTGTCATGACTAAATAGCCCTAAGCCCCCAAGTAAAACAGTCATTGAGGATAGCCCTGCGACCAACCATTGTTTCCCTGCTTTGTACATTTTAAAGTGGGTTTTATCTGGCGCCATGTCACTCACTTCATCATATTTATAACGCTTCACAATACCCCTCCTGCTCTTCACAATACTGATTAATTATTTTTTGATGATTTATATTATGTGTGCCCAATGGGACTTTTTAAGTGAATTCCTATGTAGGTCACGCATGACCTGTCATCATGCGTGATCATCGACTAATTAGTGATTCAAATTAGTCTAGTTCGTGCTTCTTACGTCTGAGTCCTAAGAATGCAAGCCCACTAATCATCATGCCTAAGCCAGCAATTGCAATCGAAAGGCTATCTTGTTCGCCTGTCTCTGGCAATGTTTGTGCAACAGCTTTGGCCACTGGTGTTGCTTTACCATGTCGACTGATCGTCATCAATCGTTGTGGTTGACCAACATTTGGTGTGACAACTGGTGTGTTTACTTCAACCGGTGTATTGGCAGGTACATGCGGTTGGTTCGTATCAGTTGGTGTCACTGGCTTGCTAGGAACAACCGGTGTCGTTGGCTGACCAGGTTTAACTGGCGGCGTCACAGGTGTTACTGGTTTCTTTGGATTTGGAACATACGTAATGTGTGTATCAATGGTTGGATCACTTGGAACATCTGGTGGTAAGTAACCCTTGTTTGGATCATTTGGATCAGCCGGTTGTAATGGTTTCCCATCTGGTCCGTAAGGCTTAAATCCTGGCACATTCGGCACGATTGGTGTCGTTGGTGTCACAATCTTCGCTGGGTTGTTTGGATCATTTGGATATGGTGTCTTCGTTTGACCACCGGTTGGCGGCGTCACGATGTAATTACCGACCCGGGCATACGTAATGGTAACAACCTGGTTCGTCTTATCATCGTTATCAAACTTCAACCCCGTTAACGTGCCATCAGTCTTTAGGACATACCCTGGAACTAACTTGTTGACTTGGGTAAAGTCGACGTTCGCACCAGTCTTACCAGAAATACTGTAGCCGACAACGCCCGCTGCGTTTGTCACTGAGCTGCCGTTTACATCAACTAACTTAACAATGACCGTTTGATCATCAGCCGTGTAGGTGATGTGCGTGTCAGTCGTTGGATTACCCGGAACTACAGGTGGCAAGTAACCTTTGTTTGGATCATTTGGATCAACAGGAACCAATGGTTTTCCGTTTGGATCATTTGGTGTGTAACCTGGGACACCTGGAACAATCGGTGTCGTTGGTGTCACAACCTTACCCGGATTATTCGGATCGTTTGGATAAGGGGTAATTGTCTGATGACCACCAGTTGGTGGCGTCACAATGTAATTACCAACCTTGTCGTAAACAACGCGAACCGTTTGATTGACGTTATCGTCATGATCGAACTTCAATGACTGTGTTGTACCATCGCTGGCAACAACGTACCCATTAACCAACTTGTTAACAGTGCTGAAGTCAACGACCGTGTCGCTCTTACCAGTTAAGGTGTAAGAAGATTGACCAGCTGCGTTCACAACTGCTTGTCCCTTACTATCAACTAACAGAACAACAACCGTCTGTTTGTCAGCCGTGTACGTGATGTGCGTGTCAGTCGTTGGATTACCTGGTGTTGGTGGGAAGTAACCCTTATTCGGATTCTTCGGATCAACGGGAACCAACGGCTTACCATTTGGATCATTTGGTGTGTAACCTGGGACACCTGGAATAATCGGTGTCGTTGGTGTCACAACCTTACCTGGGTTGTGCGGATCGTTTGGATAAGGCGTGGTCGTTTTACCACCAGCTGGTGGTGTCACAACGTAATTACCGACCTTGTCGTAAACATAAGTAACCGTCACATTACCTTTTGGCATAACACCCTTCGCGTTAGCTGGTGTCTTGATCAAGACGTAACCGGAAACAACCTTGGCTGTTGTTGTGTAGTCATCGTCGAAGTTCAAGTCAGTCTTTGTTTCACTTGGTGCGACTGTCTTGCCAGCACCGTCAACGTAATTAGCAGTCAAGCTATATTGATCACCGGTAATGGTCAATTGGCCGTTAGCAGTCTTCACAACGTAGTTACCATTAGCCGTTGCATTGGCAGTGATCGTAATTGGATACGTTCCAATTGCACTATCCCTACTAATATCAGTCATGGTGTAAACCGGCTGTGTTCCCTTGGCAGGAATACCTGTTAAGGTGGCCTGTTTAGTACCGGCATATGGTTGTCCATCATACGTCTTCGTCAAAGTTGGTGCCGCAATCGTGATGGTGGCTGGCGTAATTACAAACAGCCCATTTTGAACATCTTCACTGGTGAAGTCGTAGTTCTTATTAGCTGCCTGTAGCTTAGCTAACCCAGTCTTACTCAACGTAACCGCATATTGACCAACGTTTTGGCTGGTGATGCCAGTCGTATCAAAGTCATCCTTTGTCAAGGTTGGCACAACAAAGTCTGGGTACTTACTTGGTGCTAAGACTGTAAACGTTGTTGGATCAGTTAACTTATCACCGTCATAAACCTTGGTTGCCCCTTGTACGACAACGGAAGTTTCCAATTGAGGATTCTTGGTTGGCGTACCTGGGTTAACTGGCTTGCCCGGTTTGTTTGGCACAACTGGTGTTAAGCCTTGAGCGGTAATCGTTACAGTTCCGGCAACAGTCTTCACAACATAGTTCAAGTTGTCAGAAGTCTTCGTCAGAACCTCAACAGGATACGTCCCCTTGTTGATGTCATGACTAACATCCGTCAACGTGTACTGAAGCTTGTCGCCCTTGGCTGGTACACCTTGTTCATTGGCAACTAACTTAGCGCTTGGATATGGTTGTCCATCGTAGGCCTTTGAACCAGATGGTGCCGTGATTGTGACAGGCGCTGGATTGATAATGAACAGGCCATTTTGAACATCTTCACTAGTGAAGTCGTAGTTCTTATTAGCTGCCTGTAACTTAGCTAACCCAGTCTTGCTCAACGTAACCGCATACTGACCAACGTTTTGGCTGGTAATCCCAGTCGTATCAAAGTCATCCTTCAATAATGTTGGAATAACGAAATCTGGGTACTTGCTTGGTGCTAAGACTGTAAAGGTTGTTGGATCCGTAGCAGAATCGCCATCGTAAAGCTTCGTTGCCCCTTGTACGACCACGGAAGTTTCCAATTGAGGATTCTTAGTTGGCGTGCCTGGGTTAACTGGCTTGCCAGGCTTGTTTGGCACAACTGGTGTTAGACCTTGGGCAGTAATGGTTAACGTACCTGGAACAGTCGTTAAGACATAGTTACCGTTGTCGGTTGCCTTAGTCATGACATTAACTGCGTAAGTTCCTTTATTAATGAAGGAACTTAAATCACTTAACGTGTAGACCACTGCGTCACCCAACTTAGGCTGACCACTCACAGATGTCGCAATTTTATCTGCATAAGGTTTCCCATCATAAGTCTTCGTGACACTGCCAGCTGTTACGGTGACAGGCGCCTTTGTAATGACGAACAAGCCGTCTTGAACATCAGCTTCCTTAAGATCGTAATCACGGTTAGCAGCTTGTAACTTAGCAAAACCAGTAGCACTTAACTTAACCGTGTAGTTCCCAACATTTTGACTCGTAATTTCAGTAGTGAAGTCACTCGCCGTTAACTGTGGAATCATAAAGTCACGGTCAGCCTTAGGTGCCAATACGGTAAAGATCGTTGGATCAGTTGCCTTATCGCCGTCGTAAACCTTGGTTGCCCCTTCAACGACAACAGATGCTTCCAGTTGTGGATTCTTATCTGGTGTTATTGGATTGACTGGTTTACCAGGTTTGTTTGGTTCAGCAGGTGTTAACGGTTTAGCTGAAATAGTCAATAACCCGTTAACCAACGTCAACTGATAGTTCTTGTTAGCAGCATCCGTTGCTAATACGTTGATGTCGTACTTACCTGCGTGATACAAAGCACTGATGTCAGATAATGTTGCAACTGGTGCAATCCCCTTAGCAGGCTTGCCAGCAACTGCGACAACTTCTTTCGCTTTATCTTGATATGGAAGCCCATCGTACACTTTGGTCAACGTTGGTGCCGTTAACGTAAGTGGCGCTTTCGTGATGACGAACAGACCATCCTGAACATCTTCACCCTTCACGTCATAGTTCTTGTTAGCAGCTTGCAGTTTAGCTAAACCAGCTTCGTTTAACTTAACGGTGTAGTTACCAACATCTTGACTGGTGATTTCAGTTGTAAAGTCATCCTTCGTGAAGGTTGGCAGAACAAAGTCGCTGTAGTTCTTAGGTGCCAATACCGTGAATGTGGTTGGATCAGTTGCCGCATCCCCGTCATAAACCTTGGTTGCACCACTGACGACGACAGAAGCATCTAATTGTGGATTCTTATCTGGCGTAATCGGGTTAACCGGTTTATTTGGCTTGTTCGGATCAACTGGTACCAAGCTATGGCGACTGATAACCAACTGACCAGGTACATCAGTAATTTGATAGTTCAAATTATCACTTGGTGCAGTTAAGACATCGATCGTGTAGGTCCCTTGATCCGTAATCTTACTAATGTCAGTGAGCTTGTAGACTAATGCTTCGCCCTTGGCTGGCATGATTGACGTTTGTGCACGAACGATACCGTTGTACGCTTTGCCATCATAAGTCTTAGCAAGTTGTGGTGCGGTGATCGTCACTGGTGCCTTTGTAATAACGAACAATGCGTCTTGAATATCGCCTGCATTAAAGGTGTAGTCAGGGTTGGCAGCCTTAATCCGGTCAATTCCTGATTGACTCAAACGAACTGGGTAGTTACCAACATTTTGGCTCGTAATCCCGTCCAGGTTAAAGTCGGCAGCTGTCAAACTTGGAATGATGAAGTCCGTGTACTTACTTGGTGCAGTCACTTTGTAAGTTGTTGGATCAGTTGCAACATCCCCGTCGTAAACCTTCGTTGCGCCTTGGATAACCATCGAATTCAGCAATTGTGGATTGTCACTTGGATTATCTGGGTTAGCAGGTTGATCCGGCGTGTTTGGTGTGGCTGGGTTCAATGGCCGTGGTGTGATGGTCAATGAACCGGCAACAGTGGTAATCGTGTAATTAACATTGGCGGCTTCATCAGCGACAACATTGATACCGTATTTACCGGCGTGGAAGTCTTTACTGATGTCAGTCAAGGTTGCAACTGGGGCAATTCCCTTTGCTGGCACACCAGTTGGTGAAACAACTAGCGCAGCAGTATCAGTGAATGGCTTGCCATCAAAGACCTTGGTAACGGTTGGTGCCGTCAAAGTAATCGGCGCCTTCGTAATCACGAACAGTCCATCTTGCACATCGTCAGCAGTTAACGTGTAGTTCTTGTTAGCAGCTTGCAGCTTTTGCAAACCAGCTGCCGTTAACTTAACGGTGTAATTGCCCACGTTTTGACTGCTGATTCCAGTTACATCGAAGTCGCTTGCTTCAAAGGTCGGCATTACAAAGTCTGCATACTTACTTGGTGCTAAGACTGTGAACGTCGTTGGATCAGTGGTTGCATCGCCGTCGTAGACCTTGGTTGTCCCTTGAACAACAACTGACGTTTCCAATTGTGGATTATCATTTGGTGTCTTTGGATTAACTGGGGTCGTTGGCGTGTTTGGTGTAACTGGCGTCAATGGTTGTGCACCAATCGTCAGCGCTCCAGCAACTTTACTGATTTCGTAGTTACCGTTGTCAGTGTCGTTAGTCAGTACTTCAACTGGATAACTCCCCTTGTCGACGTCCTTACTAATATCAGTAATCGTGTAAACCAACGCGTCGCCCTTAGCTGGCAAGGTTGTGTTCGTGCCGACAAAGTTTGCATTCACATAAGGTTTACCATCATAAGTCTTCGAAGCAGATGGTGCGGTGATCGTCACTGGTGCCTTCGTAATAACAAACAGTGCATCCTGAATGTCATTTGCATTGAAGGTGTAATCCGGATTAGCTGCCTTAATGGCATCAATCCCTGCCTGGCTCAAACGAACTGGGTACTTACCAACGTTTTGGCTCGTAATCCCATCCAAGTTAAATGCATCGGCTGTTAATGCAGGGATAATGAAATCGCCGTACTTGCTTGGTGCTTTAACTTCATAAGTCGTTGGGTCGGTTGTAACATCACCGTCATAGACCTTGGTTGCCCCGAAGATAACCATGGAACTAACCAATTGTGGGTTATTACTTGGGTTGTCAGGGTTAGCTGGCTGACCAGGTGTATTTGGTGTGGCTGGATTCAATGGCCGTGGCGTGATGGTCAATGAACCGGCCACCTTGGTAATCTCATAGTTTGCATTCACAGCTTCATCAGCTGTGACATCAATGGCGTACTTACCAGCATGGAAGTCCTTACTGATGTCAGTCAATGATGCGACTGGTGCGACACCCTTTGCTGGAACACCACTTGGCGTCACCACATTCAATGGGTGTTCGGCATCGGTTTCAGCATATGGCTTACCATCAAAGACCTTTGTCAAAGTTGGTGCCGTTAAGGTAATTGGCGCTTTGGTAATTACAAACAAACCATCTTGAATGTCTTCACCTTGCACGTCGTAGTTCTTATTAGCTGCTTGTAACTTAGCTAAACCGGCGGCGTTCAACTTAACGGTGTAATTACCAACGTTTTGACTCGTAATTTCAGTGGTAAAGTCATCCTTCGTTAATTCTGGAATGACAAAGTCGCTGTAGTTCTTCGGTGCCAATACGGTAAAGGTTGTTGGATCAGTGGTTGCATCACCGTCATAGACCTTGGTTGCCCCTTTGACAACAACTGACGTTTCCAATTGTGGATTATCATTTGGCGTCTTTGGATCAACGGGTTTATCTGGGGTATTTGGTGTCGCCGGTGTCAATGGTTGCGCACCGATTGTCAACGTTCCGGCAACCTTCGTAATTGCGTAGTTCCCGTTATCGCCATCATTTGTCAGAACTTCAACTGGGTAAGTGCCCTTATCAACATCCTTGCTGATATCAGTAATCGTGTAGACCAGCGCATCACCCTTCGTTGGTAATACTGTGTGTGCCAACAAAGCTGGCATCAACATAAGGTTTACCATCATAAGCCTTCGAAGCAGATGGTGCGGTAATCGTTACAGGTGCCTTGGTGATAACAAATAAGGCATCCTGAATATCATTAGCATTAAATGTGTAGTCGGGGTTAGCAGCTTTAATGGCATCAATCCCTGCTTGGCTCAATCGAATTGGGTAATTACCGACGTTTTGGCTGGTAATCCCATCCAGATTGAAGTCCTTAGCATCTAATGTCGGAATGATGAAATCATTGTACTTAGTAGGTACCAAGACTTTATAAGTCGTTGGATCAGTCGCTACATCGCCGTCGTAAACCTTGTTAGCCCCTTGAATAACCATGGAACTGACCAATTGTGGGTTGTTACTTGGATTATCAGGATTAACAGGCTTGTCAGGTGTGTTAGGCGTTGCTGGTGTTAATGGCCGTGGTGAGATTGTTAATGAACCAGCAACCTTCGTGATGCTGTAGTTTTCATTAGCAGCATCATCGGCGTCAACATCAATTGCGTACTTACCAGCATGGAAATCCTTGCTGATGTCAGTCAATGATGCAACAGGTGTAACACCCTTCGTCGGTACGCCGTCGATCTTCATCACATTCAATGGGTGTTCTGCATCAGCTTCAGCGTATGGCTTACCATCAAAGACTTTCGTTAACGTTGGTGCGGTTAGCGTAATTGGTGCCTTCGTAATCACGAACAGTCCATCTTGCACATCGTCAGCAGTCAACGTGTAGTTCTTGTTAGCAGCTTGTAGTTTTTGCAAACCAGCATCCGTTAACTTAACGGTGTAATTGCCCACGTTTTGACTGGTGATTCCGGTTACATCGAAGTCACTTGCTTCAAAGGTCGGCATTACAAAGTCCGCATACTTGCTAGGTGCTAAGACCGTGAACGTCGTTGGATCAGTGGTTACATCACCGTCGTAGACCTTGGTTGCCCCTTGAACAACAACTGATGTTTCCAATTGTGGATTATCATTTGGTGTCTTTGGATTAACTGGGGTCGTTGGCGTGTTTGGTGTAGCTGGATCCAATGGCAGCGCACCAATCGTAAGGTTGCCGGCAACCTTGGTAATGTCGTAGTTACCGTTATCGCTGTCGTTTGTTAAGACCTCAACTGGATATGTTCCCTTGTCGACGTCTTTACTCATATCAGTGATGGTGTAAACCAACTTGTCACCCTTAGCAGGTACAGTTGATGTCGTCGCAACAAATTTCGGATCACTATATGGCTTACCGTCATATGCTTTGTGACCTGATGGTGCGGTGATCGTAACTGGTGCTTTAGTGATGACAAACAAACCATCTTGCACATCAGCAGCGGTAAAATCGTAGTTCTTGTTAGCTGCTTGAAGCTTTTCTAGACCAGTACTGCTCAATTTAACCGTGTAATTGCCAACGTTTTGACTGGTAATACCAGTAACATCAAAGTCACTTGCTTCAAAGGTTGGAATGGTAAAGTCCGTAAACTTGCTTGGTTTCAATACCGTGAAGGTTGTTGGATCCGTTGTCACATCACCGTCGTAGACTTTGATTGCCCCTTGAACAACAACTGAAGCATCCAATTGTGGATTCTCATTTGGTGTCTTCGGATTAACCGGCGTCGTTGGTGTATTTGGTGTCGATGGATCTAATGGTTGCGCTGTAATCGTCAACTTACCGTCCGTGGTGGTCAATGTGTAGTTACCATTGCCATCAGTTGGTGTCGTAACCTTCACATCATATGAACCAACATTGATGTCTTTAGCAGTATCCGTGATGCTGTAATCAAGCTTGGTCCCTTTGGCAGGTACACCAGTAACTGTTTCGGTGAACTTGTCGTCAGTGTAAGGCTTGCCATCGTAAACCTTACTGCCAGATGGTGCGGTAATGGAAACAGGTGCTGGCGTAATCGTAAACAGCCCGTTTTGAATATCTTCGGCAGCAATTTGGTAGTTAGCATTTGCCAGTTGTACCTTATGCAAACCCGATTCGTTTAAGGTAACGACATAGCGGCCAACATTTTGACTGGTAATTCCTGAAATATCGAAGTCATCCTTCGTCAAAGTTGGAACCACAAAGTCGTTGTACTTGCTTGGTGCCAATACTGTAAACGTCGTCGGATCGGTCGTTACATCACCGTCGTAGACCTTGGTTGCCCCTTGAACAACAACTGATGTTTCCAATGCTGGATTATCATGTGGTGTCTTCGGATCAACCGGGTTCGTTGGTGTATTTGGCGTGGCTGGCGTCAATGGTTGGACACCAATTGCTAGCGTTCCATCAACCTTCGTGATCGTGTAGTTCTTGTTTGCATCATCTGTTGCAGTAACGACAACTGGGTAAGTGCCCTTGTCAACGATCTTGCTGATGTCAGTAAGACTGTAAACAAGCTTGTCACCCTTAGCTGGCTTACCAGTGACAGTTTCCACAAACTTCGGATTGACGTAAGGTTTGCCATCGTAAACCTTGCTACCAGATGGTGCGGTGATGGTAACGGGTGCTTTGGTAATGACGAATAATCCGTCTTGCACATCTGCGGCAGTAAAGTCGTAGTTCTTGTTGGCTGCTTGAAGCTTTTCAAAGCCAGCTTTACTCAATTTAACCGTGTAGTTACCAACATCTTGACTCGTGATGCCAGTAACATCAAAGTCACTTGCGTCAAAGGTAGGAATCGTGAAGTCAGTGTACTTACTTGGTTTTTGCACCGTAAACGTCGTTGGATCAGTCGTTGCATCCCCGTCGTAGGCCTTAGTTGCCCCTTGAATAACAACTGATGTTTCCAATTGTGGATTATCATTTGGTGTCTTCGGGTTAACCGGTGTATCTGGCGTGTTTGGCGTTGCTGGATCCAATGGTTTAGCAGTGATGGTGAACGTGCCCGTAATTGGAACAATTACATAGTTCAGGTTATCGCCCAACTGCAATGTGATGGTGTCAGTATATATACCAACGTTAACCGTGCTACTTAAATCGGCCATCGTGTAAACCACAGCGTCACCTTTAGCAGGCTGACCAGTGACTGTTTCGGTTAATTCCTTAGCAGTAAATGGCTTACCGTCATAAACTTTGGTACCAGATGGTGCCGTGATGGTAACAGTTGCTCTCGTGATAACGAACAACCCATCTTGAATATCATTGGCAGTCAAGCTGTAGTTCTTATTAGCATCTTGAATCTTCTTCAAGCCATCAGCAGTTAGCTTAACGGTGTAGTTACCAACGTTTTGACTCGTGATACCTGTGACATCAAAGTCAGTGGCTTCAAGTTCAGGTAGCACAAAGTCAGGATACTTAGCTGGTTTCAACACTGTAAATTTGGTTGGATCACTTGTCACATCGCCGTCGTAGACCTTGGTTGCCCCTTTGATAACCAAAGCCGTTTCTAATGCTGGGTTATCATTTGGTGTCTTCGGGTTAACTGGTGTATCCGGTGTGTTTGGCGTAGCTGGATCAAGTGGCTTAACTGAAATTTTCAATGAACCGGCACCCTTGGTAATCGTGTAGTTAGGATTGTCAGCGTCAGATGCAGTAACGGTCATTGGGTAGTTACCAACATTAGTATCTTTACTAATGTCCGTTAATGACTTAACCGGTGCGATCCCTTTTGCAGGTACACCCGTGACAGTGACCACATTTTGTGGCTGTGCATTTTGACTGTCATCATAGGCTTTGCCATCAAAGACTTTGGTCAAAGTTGGTGCCGTCATAGTAATTGGCGCCTTCGTAATCACGAATAACCCATCTTGAATATCATCGGCAGTCAAACTGTAGTTCTTATTAGCATCTTGAATCTTCTTCAAGCCATCGGTGGTTAACTTAACGGTGTAGTTGCCAACATTTTGACTCGTGATACCTGTGACATCAAAGTCAGTGGCTTCAAGTTCAGGTAGCACAAAGTCAGGATACTTAGCTGGTTTCAACACGGTAAATGTTGTTGGATCACTTGTCACATCGCCGTCGTAGACCTTAGTTGCCCCTTTGATAACCAAAGCCGTTTCTAATGCTGGGTTATCATTTGGTGTCTTCGGGTTAATTGGTGTATCCGGTGTGTTTGGCGTAGCTGGATCCAATGGTTTAACAGTGATCGTCAACGACCCATCAGTTGGCACAATGTGGTAGTTCTTGTTGTCGATGCCTTTATCACTGACCGTTAGTGGTAAGACATAAGTTCCGCCGGCATAGATATCAGCACTGAAGTCGTCAATTGTTACAACAGGCGTCGTTCCTAACTTCGGAACACCTACATACGTGATAATTGCCTTCGGATTCTTAGGATCTGGTTCACTATAAGCTTTGCCATCATAAACTTTCGTTAGATGTGGCCCTTGTGCGCCGATGTCGCGTTTAACGATATTGAACAGGCCATCTTGCACATCTTCGGCCTTCAAATCATAGTTGGTGTTAGCATCTTGAATCTTCTTCAAACCGCTAGCACTTAACTTCACCGTGTACAAACCAACATCTTGGCTAGTAATACCAGATACATCAAAGTCGTCAGCTGTTAATGCAGGAATCGTAAAGTCAGTGTATTGCTTTGGACCAAGCACATTAAATGTCGTTGGATCCGTAGACTTATCGCCATCGTAGGTCTTCATCTTCCCTGAGACGACAAGTGAAGTCTCTAACTGTGGATTCTCGTTAGGTTCATTAGGATTGACAGGTGTATCCGGTGTATTTGGTGTTGCAGGTGTTAATGGGTGAACCCCGATCATTAAGTTACCGTCAACCTTGGTGAGCTTGTAGTTACTGTTGTCCGCATCGGCCGCAGTCACGACGATTGGGTAAGTAGCTTTGTTAATATCCTTGCTGATATCCGTCAAGGTGAAGTTCAAAGCATCACCCTTAGTAGGTTTACCAGCTACCGTTGCCTGCGCTTTCAAGGCTTCGGCAGTAATATCATAAGGCTTACCATCATAGGATTTAGTTAGTGTTGGTGCCGTAATTGTTACAGGTGCTTGGGTAATGGTAAATGATCCATTGGTTACCTTGTCACTTGTAAATGAATAGTTCTTATTGTTAGCTTGCAACTTCGCCAATCCAGCGGCGGTCAACTTAATGGTGTAGTTACCAACATTTTGACTGGTGATACCAGTTACATCAAAGTCACTGGCAGTTAAACCTGTCGTGTCAAAGTCGGTCACACCAGTTGGTCCTTCAACCGTGAAGGTCGTTGGATCCGTTGTAACATCGCCATCATAGACCTTCGTTGCCGTCTTAATGGTGACATTCGCTGCTAGTGGTTGTGCCGTAATGGTTAACTTACCATCGGTGGACGTAACCGTGTAGTTAGGATTATCAGTAGCCGCAGCAGTAACTGTCAACGTGTAGGTGCCGACATTCTTAAAGGTTGATAAGTCAGCAAGTGAAGCAACAATGTCGTTACCCTTAGCTGGCTTCCCAGAATAGCTCAACACAGCCTTTGGCTTCGTTAGATCTGCTTCTGTATAAGCGTTACCATCATAGACCTTGGTCAAGGTTGGCCCAGTCACACTAACAGGTGCAGGTGTAATAACGAACAAACCATCTTGTACATCACCACTTGTAAGTGTGTAGTTTGGATTAGCATCTTGAATCTTCTTGAAGCCATCTGTCGTTAACTTAACCGTGTAGTTGCCAACGTTTTGGCTGGTGATACCACTCTTATCAAAGTCACCGTCAACCAGTGTTGGAATCACAAAGTCAGTGTACTTTGCAGGCCCTTGCACTGTGAAGCTTGTTGGATCCGTTGTGGCATCCCCGTCATAGACCTTTGTTGCACCTTTTACGATCACAGATGTTTGAAACTGTGGATTGTTGTTTGGTGTCTTCGGGTTAACTGGCGTATCAGGTGTATTTGGTGTTGCAGGATCTAGTGGTAATGGGTTGATGGTCAATGAACCATCTGTTTTGGTAATTGTGTAGTTACCATTGTCTGCCGCGTTCGCAGTAATGGTAATTGCATATGATGGATTAGCAGCCGTATTGGCATTCACAATCTTGCTGATATCTGTGCTGGTGTATACAGGTTGCGTTGCTGTCGTCAACACACCATCCATCCCAGTCACAGTAATTTTATTGTCTGCGCCAGTATAGGCCTTGCCATCGTAAGTCTTGGTCAACGTTGGTGCAGCAACGGTGATTGGACGCGCAGTAATGGTGAACGTACCTTTGGCAATGTTGTCAGCTGTGATTGTCTTACCAGGGTTAGCTGCTTGTAACTTAACTAATCCAGCAGCGCTCAACGTCACATCGTATGACCCAACATTTTGTGAAGTGGGATCATTAAAGTCAGTGCGTGCCCACGTTGGTTCAGTAATCCCGGCTGGTAAAGTTCCTGTGAACTTCGCTGCTGGATCAGTTGTTGCATCGCCATCAAAGACTTTCGTAATCGTGCCTAGTTGTAAGGCATTCGCGTTTAATGTGTAGTTAACAGTGAAAACTTGGCTAATCGTTGAACCTGAATCAGCCACCGTATCGTAAGTTGCATTAGCTGTCAGCGCACTTGCTAAGTCGTTGTAAGTTTTACCATCTGGCGCAACAACTTTGTAAGTCCAGCCTGCGGCAGCCAACGTTGCATCAGTATTTGTGAACGTAATATTATCGACTGCAGTCGAGTCCGTCGCACCTGTATTTGGTGTTGGATCGGCCAATGCAATTTCAGAAACTTGTGTGCCACTTGGCTTATTGGTAGTGACAAGTTGGGCACGGTTGACCTGGTAGTGGTTAACTAACGTAGCATTACCCTTTACGTTAAATACAGTGTCACCATCAGTTTTGACAAACACGTAACCAGGAATCTGTTGCAGATTATTGATAATCGGTTGCCCTACACCACCTGTTGGTCCAGTTGGACGCCCTTGGGCATTAAAGGATCCAACTGAATCTGGATAACCGTTAATATTATGACCATCTTGGTCTAGGAATTGGATTTTACCAGTTGTATCAAAAGCATCTGTCACTGAATTAGTCACATTATCAAATCTATCAGCTCGGAATGCTGTCGTGATTTGAACAACTTTTCCCTTATCCGTAAAACTATTAGGATTGCTGACGTTCAAAATAACGTCATCTGTTCCCATCGGTTGAATACTACTTGCTATCGAGATTCCACCTTGAATACTTGACCAATCAGTTACTTGATCAGCAGTCATTAAATCAGCAGGTGTTGTTGTGCTAGTTCCATCACTCACATTAAAGTAATACGTATGACCATTATCCAATACAACTGATTTACCATTGCTAGACAAAACAGCCGAATGAGTCGTGTAAAGTGAAACGACACCATCTGGATCTTGATTAGCACCAGTCAATATCAGTTTAAATGTACCTGGGGTCGTATCAGTATTGCTCGTCACAACCTGAGGAAGGTTCCAGACTGCCCCAACATTAGTCGTTAAGCTTGATGTATTGTTTGCTAAACGAATCCGCAATTGATGCTTGTCCTGCCCATTTTCTAATGGGTAATTAGAAGTCATGGTTTGATAGGCATTACCACGAGCATGATTAGACTTAATCGTCCCCTGCAAAATCATGCCCTGAGGAGCTTGTATCAATATGGACTGGCCGTTCGCCTTATTACCCGTCAATGTTGCCATTCCAGTAGCGCCTGCATAGGCACCATATCCTTGAACCGAGGAGAGCCCTACTTCTTTAGTTCCATCTTGCTTAAGAATATAAAGATTTTGAAGGTCATTCAGGTTGGTTTGCGTGTCACTACTAATAGCATTCCCATATACCATGAATGGCATGATTGACTCACCAGTAGCTCCGAAATGAGCAGCTGAGTTATTTGCTCCAGTCAATTGACTATTACTGTAGTTTGTTTTATCGACATAGTTTACATCGTTGTAACTACCCTCACCTGATGGCTTTGTGGACATAAATGGCACAACCGCAGAAAATGCATCGTCGTTCACTTTTAAAGTAACCGTAACTTGTTGATTAATTGGATACCAAGTGAATCCAGTACCAGTAAAATCAACTTTATAAACAGTTAAGCCATCAGCATTAACAAAAGTAGTAACTTTTGGTTGACTGCTAATGCCTTTCCATCCAACACCTTGGGTAGTATAAGGCAATCCAGTCGTTTCATCAGTCACCAAACTCATCTGTGCTGGAACTGTCAAATAAAACACCGGCTCAAACACAGTGCTTGAATTTCCATAGAAACCAGGCATATCGTTCATATCAAAAGAACTAGGCTTATTAACTGTATTCCAGCCTGATCCTTTGCTATCTCTAAACCCGTTTGCGTTTAAATTGGTATTAATTGTGGTAGACAAGCTCTGACCATACGACTGCGACAGTGTATATGAAATTGTCTGACCAGGGGTCAAAATCCCAGGTAGTAAGCCAGTTGATAAGCTGAATGATGCCTTATCAGTTGCTACTGCATAAGTTGTCATAGGGTAGATTGCAAATTTAATCCGAATTTTTGGACAAATTTGTCAGCATAACCTGATAC
>NZ_JQCB01000020.1 GCF_001437435.1 Furfurilactobacillus siliginis
ATCAGGTTATGCTGACAAATTTGTCCAAAAATTCGGATTAAATTTGCAATCTACCACATCAAGAAAACCTATGATTTGCATGAAAAATCTGAGGAAACTGGTCTTAGTAATCTAATATACGGTCTGGCCAAGTACTTGTTTGTAAACTTCAGTATAGATGTTTTTGAAGATGAGGACGGACTTGCTAAGATTCTTCATGGTATCTGTGACACGGCTTTTTTTAACATGCTTAGTGATAGTGAAATAACGGAAAAATATGATGATGCGGGAATCGATGCGATTGTCTACATAGATAAGTATAATGAAATTATTGATCCGACTGATATTAAAGAAAGAATTTCGGGATTGTATGTCGAAAAAATTGTTTTATTTCAATCTAAGAGTAAAAATGGTCAAGTTCATGAAACATTTTCTAGTTTCACGGTAGCGGTTTCTACACTTTTGAATCACAAACAAGCTCCTCAAAAATTAAATCCGATTTTAAAGAAATTTTTCACGTTGTTTAAGGATAGGTTGTTATCTAACACAATGTTGTATCCAGCTGTTGGCTTGATTGAAAAAGGTGTTGCGCCAGAATATGAAGCAGCACTGGAACGAGCACTTAAGATGTTTCAAACTGATGGAATCCTTGAGGAGTCTAATGTGTCAGTACCTGATTCATGGCATGATTTAATATTGGATAAAAACTTAGTGAATTTTATTCCAGATGTCGAACCCATTAAAGAAGATCGGTTAGTAGTGGCTGACAAAATGGAGTATGGCTATCCGGGAACAAGTATCCAATCCTATGTTTTGATGGTTTATGTTAAAGATTATTTGAATTTTTTAACTAATCCAAGGAAGGAAAACTTACTAGAAGGATTATTTATAGATAATGTTCGTGACAATGCAGGAAATAATTCCGTTAACAAGATGATTAAAGAAACCTTTTTACAAGGACCACAAAGATTTGAAGGTGATTTTTGGTGGCTTTCAAATGGGATTACGATAATATGTGATTCAATTACTGAAAATAGTAGTAAGACTCTGGATTTAGGTTATCCAAGAATTGTAAATGGTCAACAAACATCGAGACAACTATTCGCAGCTCAATTAGATCCTGAGTTTATTGAAAATAATCCACAGTTTAGTCCGTGGAAGTTGATGGTTAAGCTATTAGTATTAAACACTGATGATACAAGTGATGAACGAAAAGATGAACTTGACGAAATAAAAAATCGAGTTATTGAGGGTGTAAACTCGCAAACGGCTATTGGAAGAAATACAATACAATTGAATAATGACTTTACAAAAACACTGCAAACATATCTAAGAAGTAGAGATGTACCTAGAGAAAAACGTGTGAATATTGAGATTCGTTCGGGAGAATATAGTAAGAATCCATTATTTAGGAATACTTCTCAGAGAATTCTGAAAGTTGAAACTATAATTCAGTATATGTTATGCAGTAATTGGTTTATTAAGGGCCTCTCAATTGGAAAGATAAGAAGTTCAAAGTCTGTTACAATTAGTAAAAACTTGGCTGAACTTTTAAATGTAATTCAAAATCGTGTCGATAATAGAGAATTATGGGTGTATTTTGTCAATGTAATTATGAGTTTTGAATTGAATTGGCAGAAGGAATTGGACAAAAATTCTGGGAAATATATATCAGGGATATGGTATTTGAAATTTGCAGTTTTCCGTCTAATGCTAGTAAACGCAGATGCAAAGTTCGATTTGGACGGGATGCATAGACTACGCGATCAGGATGGTCTAATTGTGTTCCAAGAGGGAATTTCTTGGATGAACTCGATTATGGTAGATCAAGAGAGTGAAAAAAGAGAATGGGATAATTTTTCGAAGACTGATGTATTTGAAAAATTGTTAAGAGAGAGTATTGAGAATAGAAAAAAATAGGTCAAAATTCAACGGGTGGTGAGCACATGATTTATGGAACCGGCATCGATCTGACTGACATTGAACGGATTGCTAAGTTGAACGAACGGTTCGACAGTTTCGTAGCGAAGGTGCTGACCACTAACGAACAAGCAGTCATGAACCAGCTACATGGTCGGCGGCAAATCGAGTTCTTAGCAGGGCGCTTTTCTGCGAAGGAAGCTTACAGCAAAGCATTTGGTACCGGACTTGGTAGCGCCGTTGGGTTTCAAGATGTTGAGGTGTTGGATGACGCACAAGGGAAGCCGCACTTGGCGAAGCATCCTTTCGCAGGACCTGCGCACATCTCCATTTCCCACACAGATACGATGGTCATGACCGAAGTGATTTTAGAGCAGCCAGAGGACTAACGGCTGCTTTGTTTTTGCATAAAGATAGTGAAAGAAGCGAGTAAAATGGCAAATGCACCGCAAATTATTGGGTACCACCGACCAACGGAAATTCATGTTAAGTTAGCGGCAATTACGCACAATATCGGCGAGGAACTAAAACGCACCAACCCGGGTACTGAAATGTTTGCTGTGATCAAGGCAAACGGGTACGGTCACGGTCTGATTGAAATGGCTCATGCTTGCCTAAGCGCTGGTGCGACTGGTTTATGTGTTGCAATTTTAGATGAAGCATTGGCCTTACGTGAAGCAGACATTACTGTTCCTGTACTGGTATTAGGTATTACACCAGTTCAATGGGCTGGTCTGGCGGCAGAAAATAATATTTCTCTGACAGTTGGCGATTTAGGATGGCTCCAGGCAGCCCAGGCTGTGTTAGGTGACCGCCAACTAAGTGTGCACTTAGCATTGGACACCGGGATGGGTAGAATTGGTTTTCAACATCCGGAAGAATTAGCACCAGCGGTTAGTTTTTTAACTGAGCATGGCGAACAATATGACTTTGCTGGAATCTTTACCCACTTTGCGACTGCAGATGAAGCAGATACGGCTTATTTTAAACGCCAAGTGGGGCGTTGGCAGGCAATGATGGCCGTGCTTGATGAGCGCCCGCGTTATGTCCATGTGTCCAATACGGCCACATCATTGTGGCATGAGGCTTGCAATGGTAACATGATTCGCTTTGGCGTAGGAATTTACGGGTTGAACCCTTCTGGCGGCAGCTTAACAGCACCATATGAGTTAGAACCGGCCTTGAGCTTAACCACTGAATTAGCGTTTGTTAAACAATTGGCAGCCGGGGATTCAGTTAGCTACGGTGCTACCTACACTGCTGCCCAAGATGAATGGGTTGGAACGTTACCGATTGGCTATGCCGATGGCTATCCACGGCGGATGCAAGGGTTCCATGTGCTGGTTGCTGGTCAGGAATGCGAAATTATTGGGCGAGTTTGCATGGATCAAATGATGGTGCGCTTGCCACATGAATTACCAGTTGGAACGCTGGTCACGATGGTTGGAACTGACGGTGACCATACGATTTCTCTGCAGGATGTTGCTGATTATGCAGGCACGATCCATTATGAAATCGCGACAAATCTGGGAATGCGTTTACAGCGCGTTTACGAGTAACAGCCATATTACAATTGGTATGTTTAAACGACTTTACGTGGTGGACATGCTAGAATGAACACAGCACAGGATTAGTAGTTGGTATGGATGCGGGGGAGTTTGCAATGGCAAGTGATGCACATCAAGTTCCGGTTAATCTCGATGACGCGACCTTAACCGAGCTCAAAACGTACTGTGAGTTCTTCAGCCTGGATCAAAATGATTTAATTAATAATGTTTTGAGCCATTTCTTAGCTGACCATGAGTCGATTGATTTAAACCAGTTAGCGCTGGGCTATCAAGCAATGGGTCAGTTGAACGAAGAAATTGCCGACGAGTTTTCCCTAACGGAAGCCGAGGCAGCAAGCATTGACCAGTAGTCGTGTGTGACCTGGTTCTGGAGCATTGTGCTCCACCTACATATAAGTTAGAAGGAAGTGTCCCATTTGGCAGCAGTAGAGATTAAACGGGGCGACATATTTTACGCAGACCTTTCACCGGTCGTGGGCTCCGAACAAGGGGGCATGCGGCCGGTGCTGATTGTCCAAAACAATATTGGCAATCATTACAGTCCGACCGTGATTGTGGCCGCCATTACAGCACGGATCAGTAAGCCTAAGATGCCAACACATATCGGTATCCCCGCTGACGCAAACGGGGTTGGCAAAGATTCTGTAATTTTGTTAGAGCAAATTCGCACTATTGATAAGCAACGTTTGCGTGACCGTGTGACACATTTGGAAGATAGTGTGATGGAAAATGTGGATCACGCGCTGGGTATTAGCGTTGGATTAGTGGATAGGGAATGAGAAGAGAGTGCGAAAAAGACCGGGTAGCTTCCGAGCAATTGCAGGCAGGGCGGTAGGATCGTGAAACGATTCGGACGGTCGGCAGGCAATGCACAGGAAGGTGGTCTTTGTAGCACGTTTTGACCATATATAAGACAATAACTTAACCACAAAAAATATCCCGTAAAGCTACTATTAAACAGCTTTACGGGATATTTTTGTTGCTTGTTTTTAACTATTATATGGTCGAAACGTGCTCCCAGACCTTGAATCGCTGTGCATTGCCTGTTCGCCGTCCGTGGCTAAAGCCACTACCGCCGCACCTGCAATTGCTCGGATTCAGACCAGGTCTGCTCGCACTCTTTTTCTTTTTATTCTGCCTTCAAGTTCTCAATTTCTGAAACCCGAAAAGACTTCCGATTCAACGCCTTAACGATCTTATTACAGCGTTCTTCATCCACGTCAGCGGGCAGGGTGAATAATGTTCGACGAACCAATTCGCCAGCCTGTACATCCAGCGTCATACAAGATGCAATTGACGAGTACTTTGTGATGATTTTTGAGATGTTCGTCAAATCACCACGTTCCCCTTGAGAAACAACTGTTAGTACATAACTACCAACGTTGAAGTTCCAACTTTGTGACAGCATGTCTAACAGACGAGTGTGGGTCAAAATGCCGTAGAAGTAGTTATTTTCATCTAAAACAGCGATGTAAGGTAAATCTTTGATAGAAAAGAAGACCTTGAAGAACGCGTCATTGATTGAAATAAACTTTGTGGCGTTTTTCAATAATGTTGTGACTGGCAAACTCATGTCACCACCACGAGACTTGTGACGGTAAATGTGCATTTTGTAAATGTTTCCGCGGAAAATTTTGCCAGTTTCGTCCAGAATTGGCACACATCGGAAGCCTGAATCTTCCAATACTTTGAGGGCCTCTTCCAGAGTGACATCTTCACGCACCGTAGTGATGCTGTCATATGGTTTGACGAGTGTTTTAAGTAACATGGATTGTCCTCCGTAGATTAAAAAATGGTAAGAAATATTAATTTCATCATACCATATTTAAAGTGATAAGTGGTTCCGAATTGCACCAGCCACGCGAATTAACGCTTGTCTAAGGTTCGTAGCATGGGGTAGTCATATGATTATGAGCTTGCTTACGATTATCACGCAATTAATACTTTATCCAAGAGGTACTGAACATGACATTTGGTGAGAAAATCAGAAGCATTCGTGGCCGTGAACGACTAACACAACAGGGACTAGCAGATGTGTTATTTGTATCACGTAAGACAGTTTCTAGTTGGGAAAACGGCCGGAGTTATCCAGATATTCATACCTTAATCATGATCAGTGACCGCTATAATCTTACTTTGGATGTTTTATTGCGGGAGGATGTTAACATGCTGGAAAAATATGATCAAGATCGTCGCCTGAGTCAGCGTGACGAAAAACTGTTCAAAATTAGTTATTGGTTGAATGTGCCATTGATTTTATTGACATATGCGACCTTTGTGTTGCCAGAGATTCCATTTCACGCGTTCCTTACGCTGTCGTCGGCAGTGGTATTTTTTGTGTTGGTGACGCATTTGCCGATTACTGAACGAAAACTTAGAAAGCGTGTGTCAGGTTTATCAGTGCTATTTTTTGTTGCTTTATTACTGCTGACCGGTTTCTTAGCGGCACAAACCTTATTTCCAATTACATATCCGACCGGCGTTTCTAGCCCGACTGCATATGCAATTGGATTAGTTGTGGCCGTTGCTTTGCGCACGGTTGTACCGACGGCGGGGGTTGCCGTAGCATTGCTTTTAAATCCCAAAAAAGATCACTAAAATAGTCATAGGGGATGTTCAAATGCGTTGTAATAACTGGGTTAAATTAATTGGCACTGTCGCCATTGCACTTGTATTAATTGTTTTAATTGGCTTACTAACCCCAAGAAGTCTGGCCAGTGGGTGGCGCGTGGTTATCGAAGAAACCATTTTATTCGCTGGTTTATGGGGTCTAAATCGTGTTTGGTTAAAGCAGCCGGTTTACTTTCGGCTAACGGAAAGAAATCCACTGCGGCTGCTAGCGGTCAATTGGGTTTCAATTCTCTTATTAATCATGGTTGCTCTCATGATTACGTCCCTAAGCAAGACGCACCATGTTTATCTAGGCTTATCCATCATCATGCTGATTTTTGTGCCTGTTGCTGAAGAGTATTTAGCACGTGGGCTAGTGTTGCCACTAGCGTTTTCGGTCACTCATGGGCGCCATCAATTAGCTTGGGCAGTCGCGTTAAGTGGTTTAACGTTTGGCCTGCTGCACAGCGTTAACTTGTTCCATCAATCGTTATCGGCGACCGGGATCCAAATGTTATACACGTTTTGTCTCGGCGTGATGCTAGCCGCGATTTACTTACGCAGTGGTAGTTTATTAATGCCCATGTTATTACATGGTTTAAATGATTTTATAGCGACCTATACAAATGGGTTGGCAGAGTCAAAGACAACCCTTGGTCGTTCTTTGCCAGTGGACCTACTAATGCTGATGATCGGCATTATCCTACTGAGAAAATCACAACAGCACAGAATCAAGCTGCCATTTGCACAAACAAAAGAAAGTATGTAAATAAAAAAGCAGGCTGCGAAAGTTAATTTCGTAGCCTGCTTTATTTAATGCATTTGATTAAAGGCCAGTTTCCTTAAAGCCGTTTTCACGAACTTCTTTCAAGGTTGCAGCTGACTTTTGCATCTTTTCCATTTCACTTGCTGACAATGGTACTTCAAGGACGTGATCAAGGCCCTTGCCGTTGATGATGGCTGGGGTACCGATGAAGGTATCAGTTAAGCCATATTCACCATCAAGTGCGGCACCAACTGGTAAGATGGCGTTTTCGTCACGCAAGATAGCACGCGTGATGCGCATTAATGATGTTGCAACACCGTAGAAGGTTGCGCCTTTACGGTTGATGATTTCGTAAGCTTTGTTACGGGTCTGGTCTTCGATAGTTGCTAAGTCTTCGGCAGAAACGCCTTGTTCTTCAGCAATCTTAGTCAAAGGTTTGCCACCAATGGTAGCTTCGTCGTAGTTGGCAAATTCTGAATCGCCGTGTTCACCCATGATGTAAGCATTTACGTCACGAGCATCCACGTTGAACTTCTTACCTAAAGCAACACGTAAACGTGAAGTGTCGAGAGAAGTACCTGAACCGATCACGCGGCTCTTGTCGAAACCGGAGAACTTCCAGGTTGCGTAGGTTAAGATGTCGACAGGGTTAGCAGCAACTAAGAAGATACCGTTGAAGCCAGAGTCAACAACTGGTTTAACAATTGTTGATAAGATCTTCAGGTTCTTGTTGACCAAGTCCAACCGAGTTTCACCAGGCTTTTGTGGTGCGCCGGCGGTGATGACAACCAAGTCAGCATCCTTTGCGTCGCTGTATTCACCTGCGTAGATCTTCTTAGGTGTGAGCCATGCAAGGGTGTCTTCTAGGTCAAGTGCGTCCCCTTCAGTACGATCCTTTAAAACGTCCACAATGACAAATTCTTCAGCTAAACCTTGTTGAGCCATGGCGAATGCGTAACTAGAACCAACCGCACCGTCCCCAACGAGTAAAACTTTCTGATGATTTGCAGCCAAGATAATCATCCTTTCTGTGTTCAAAATTTTTGTATTTTAAAACCACAGTCAGTATAACATATCGGGTGCTTGTGAAACACAAATTTAAGTTGTCCTAGACCAGTGTTCCGTAAGTGTATCGCCGGTTTAAGTATGCTATAATGGGGCAACAATTACGCGTTGTTCACAAATGCATATAAGCCGTAAAATATTAATTCGATACGAATACAACACAGCTGGCCAACCGATGAAAATTCGCTGGCCGGCAATTTTGCTTTGTGGCGGAAAAATTAACAAAGGGATGGCAGACGCTTTATGAAAATGATCGTTGGATTGGGTAACATTGGTGCTGAATATGATCGGACGAGACACAATGTGGGCTTCATGGTGATTGACCAGTTGGCCGAAGAATATGGTGTGACATTTAAACGAGCGAAACAAGAGGCGTTGGTCGGCACGGCATTAATCAATAACGAAAAGGTGCTGTTGGTTAAACCCACCACCTACATGAATGATTCAGGACGTGCGGTGCATCCTCTGATGGAATACTACAATCTAACCATTGACGACATCATCATCGTGCATGATGATATGGATTTACCAGTTGGTAAGATTCGGTTACGTCAAAAAGGATCAGCCGGCGGTCATAATGGGATTAAAAGTATTATTGCCCATGTTGGTTCGCCTGCATTTAAGCGGGTTCGTGTCGGCATCGACCACCCAACGCGCAGCAGTGTCGTTGACTATGTGTTAGGTCGTTTCACCCAGGCACAGACGTTGGATATTCATGCTGGGATGGATCATGCACAGGCTGCATTAGAAAGTTGGTTGTCAGGCACGAAATTTAATGAAGTAATGAATGAATTTAATTAGCTGAAACGAAAGGTTAACTGATGGAATTACAGGACTTTATGCGGCGGGCACCAGAGTATCAACAGGTGGTTGCAGCAACGAACAAGACGCGGCAATTGATCACTGGCATCAGTGGTTCTGCGCGCACGTTGATGATCAGTACGTTGTTTCAGGACAATGCACAGTCAATGCTGATCGTCACTGATACGGCATTTCATGCGGGTCAATTAGTGGATGACCTACAAAATTTATTGGATGAAGAACAGGTGTTTAACTTTCCTGCCGAAGAAATGCTGGCGACAGAAATAGCAACGAGCTCTCCAGAATCACGAGCTGATCGTGTGCGCGCATTACATGCGTTACAAGGTGCTAAACCTGTCGTTGTGGTGACTGATTTAGCTGGCTTACGTCGTTATTTGCCACAGCCTGAGGTGTTTAAACAAGCTAGTTTAGACATCAAAACTGGTGGCGACTATGAGATGAGTGCGTTACAGGCAAAACTGCATGAAATGGGCTATGTACATGAACAGTTAGTTGCACGTCCTGGGGACTATGCGATTCGCGGTTCCATTATGGATATTTACCCGTTGGACGCAGATTATCCGGTACGGGTTGATTTCTTCGATACAGAAGTAGATTCGTTGCGTACCTTTGATCCTGCAAATCAACGGAGTCTTGAAAATGTTGATTCAGTGGCGATTTTACCAGCGACGGCGTTTATTTTGAGCGATAATGAGCTCACGACTGGGAAGACTGCGCTACGCAAACAAGTTAAAAAGCAGGCGGAAACACTGACTGGCGATGATCAAAAAGCGCTGATCAGTCATTTTGACGTGCTGTTGGCCGATGATGCAACGCCAAGCAGTACGCCTGAGCTGAGTCTGTACGCAGCTAGTTTTTATAGCCACGCAGCCGGGTTGACCGATTATCTGAGCGCGGATGGCTTAGTCCTATTAGACGATTACAGTCGTTTACTAGATGCGGATCGTCGGATTAGTGAAGATGAAGCTGGCTGGGTGACAGATCGGTTGCGGACGCATGAAATGATTCCAGATCAGGAACTAGGCCTTGATTTTCGTGCAGTTGTACGGGAATTAACGCAGCCACAATTGTTCTTTTCGCTGTTTCAAAAAGGGATGGGGAACATCCGCTTTAGTCAGCTGACGAACTTTACGAGCAGAGACATGCAGAAGTTCTTTAGTCAGCTGCCAGTTTTGAAGACTGAAATTGAGCGCTGGCAAAAACAGCAACAGACCGTGGTTATCATGGTTAATAGCGAAGAACGAATCAGCAAAGTGAACGATACGCTGCATGACTTTGGCATTAAGGCCAGCCTTGATAAGGTGACGAATCTCACGGCTGGCAACGTGAAAGTGGTTCCAGCAACGCTGCAATCTGGCTTTGAACTGCCAGGTGGCAAGCTTGTTGTCGTCACTGAAAATGAAATGTTTGCCAAAGTCACCAAGAAACGTGCCCGTCGGCAAACACTTGCCAATGCTGAACGTTTGCGTAGTTATACAGAACTAAAACCAGGTGATTACGTGGTTCACGTGAACCATGGGATCGGTCAGTTTAAAGGGATGCAGACGATGGAAGTTGATGGTGTGCATCAGGATTACATCACCATTGACTACCAAAACAACGCGCAGATTTTCATTCCTGTGACACAGTTGAATCTCATTCAAAAGTACGTTTCTGCCGAGGATAAAAAGCCGAAGATTAACAAATTAGGCGGTACGGAATGGGCAAAAACCAAACGTAGCGTGCAACGGCGGATTGAAGACATTGCTGATGAGCTGGTTGAACTCTATGCCCAACGTGAGGCACAAAAAGGGCATGCGTTTCCCAAAGATGATACGTATCAAGAAGAATTTGAAGCAGCCTTTCCATATGCTGAAACACCAGACCAATTGCGAAGCACCGATGAAATCAAACATGATATGGAACGGTCAAAACCGATGGATCGCTTGTTGGTCGGGGATGTTGGTTTTGGAAAGACGGAAGTTGCCTTACGGGCGGCGTTTAAGGCGATTGAAGACCAACGCCAAGTTGCCTTTCTAGTACCGACGACGATTTTGGCGCAACAACATTACGACACGATGGTGGCAAGATTTGAAGGCTTCCCTGTTAAAATTGGCATTTTGTCACGGTTTGATACACCGGCTCAGATTAAGGAAACGCTAGCTGGGTTGAAGGCAGGGGATATCGATATCGTTGTCGGAACGCACCGTTTGTTGTCAAAAGACGTCGAATTCAAAGACTTGGGCCTACTGTTAGTCGATGAAGAACAACGATTTGGGGTTAAACATAAGGAACGAATCAAGCAAATGCGGTCATCTGTCGATGTGTTGACCCTGACTGCGACGCCGATTCCGCGGACCTTAAACATGTCGATGATTGGGGTGCGGGATTTATCCGTTATTGAAACACCACCGGCGAACCGGTATCCGATTCAAACGTATGTTATGGAAAGTAGTCCGGCTGCGTTGCAAGATGGGATCGCCCGCGAATTGGCACGAGGTGGACAAGTGTTCTATCTCCATAACCGGGTCGATGATATTGAGGTGGTGACGGACCACATTCGTGAACTGGTACCGGATGCACGAGTTGGCTACATTCATGGTCAAATGAGTGAAAGCCAGCTAGAAACCATCTTGTATGACTTTATTCGCGGTGAATACGATGTGCTGGTAACCACCACGATTATTGAAACAGGGGTGGATATCCCCAACGTTAATACGTTATTTGTTGAAAATGCGGATCATATGGGTTTGTCCCAGCTGTATCAATTACGTGGCCGGATTGGCCGGAGTAATCGAGTGGCCTACGCATACTTTACCTATCAACCGAATAAAGTGTTGACTGAGGAAAGTGAAAAACGGTTAGAAGCCATTCGTGACTTTACGGAGTTAGGGTCTGGTTTTAAAATTGCCATGCGTGATTTGTCAATTCGCGGTGCTGGGAACCTATTAGGTCAGCAACAGCATGGCTTCATTGATTCTGTCGGCTATGATCTTTACACGCAGATGCTGTCACAAGCAGTGGCCAAGAAACGGGGACAATCGGTTCAAGTTCGTTCCGATGCTGAAATTGAACTCGGCATTGAGGCTTACTTGCCCGATACGTACATTACGGATCAACGGCAGAAAATTGAAATTTACAAGCGGATTCGTGAGCTGGAAAATGATGATCAATACGTTGAAATTGACGAAGATCTGATTGACCGGTTTGGTGATTATCCGGTTGAAGTTGCCAACTTATTAGCAGTTGGGAAACTTAAAATGACGGCTGATGCGGCTTTGATCAGTAAGATTCGGCGTATTGACGATAACTTGACGGTCACTTTAACGACGCAAGGTAGTCAGCAGTTTAGTGGCGAGGACATCTTTAAAGCGTTATCCAACACGAAGCTACGTGCCACCGTCAGTGATAATAGTGGTGTACTAGTGGTCAAATTAGTTATTCAGCCGAAGATGACCGAAGCGCAATGGCTAGCAGGGGTAACTGCATTTGTAGATGGGTTGGCTGAACTAGCGACGGCACAACCAGTGGGCGCGACCAATGCGTCAAAGGAGTAACCATGGCCAAACGTGTTCGTAACACGCAATTGAATGGACAACGGCGCGGGCTCATTAATGGGGCCTTGTTGCTGTCTTTATCAGCCCTCATTGCCAAGGTATTAAGCGCTGTCTATCGCATTCCATTACAGAACTTAGTCGGTAACACCGGTTTTTATGTTTATCAACAGGTCTATCCACTGTATGGAATTGCAATGACATTTGCGTTAAGCGGTCTCCCTGTGTTTATTTCTAAATTAATTGCCGAGATTTCTGATCCGGTGACCCAACGGGCGGTTGCTAAGCGAATCTTTGTGATTCTGGCGGGGCTCAGTGTTGTCTTGTTCATCGGATTATTTATTGGTGCCAAGCAAATTGCGATTGGCATGGGTGATGGTGACCTCGCTTCGCTGATCCGTGTGGTGGCAGGGATGGCATTATTTATGCCGGAACTAGCAGTCGGACGTGGTTTTGCACAGGGCCGCTTCAATATGCGGCCAACCGCGATTTCTCAGGTGTTAGAGCAAGTGATTCGCGTCGCTGTGATCATTATTGTGGCCGTGCTTGCGGCGCAACAGCAATGGTCAGTTTACAAGATGGGTGCCTGGGCCATGAGTGGCGCGATTTTTGGTGCGATTGCTGCGACAGCAACCTTTATTCCTTTTTACCAACGGTTATTTCAAATGCCCGAACATGTGTCGCTTAGCGCAGATTATCGTTGGTGGACGCTGGCACGGCGTTTGTGGCAGGAAGGCGGAACCATCTGTTTATTTGCAGCGGTGGTTTTGTTACTACAGCTGGTAGATTCCTTTACGGTTAAAAAAGGTCTTGTTGATGCGGGGATGACCCAGGCAGCAGCTAAATCGTTAAAAGGGGTCTATGATCGTGCGCAACCGCTGATTCAACTAGGCTTAGTAGTCGCGACAAGTTTTTCAGCAACCTTGCTGCCAACGCTGAGTGAGGCATTGAACGGTAAGGAACGGCGTGCGTACCAAACGACACTAACGACGCTGATTCACATGAGTTTCGCGTTATCTGTGGGAGCCACTGCCGGTTTGGTGATTTTGATGCCGGTAATTAACCTCGTGCTATTTGGCAGTATGAGCGGTAGCCTAGCGCTGGCCATTTACTGCTTAAGCATCATCTTTGCTAGCTTGATCAGCACCTACAACAGTATTTTGCAGAGCATGAATCAGTATCGTTTGTCGTTGGTCGCCTTAGTCGTGGGTGTTGTCATGAAAATAGCGACGAACCATGCGGCTGTATTGGCCTGGGGAATCAACGGGGCTAGTTGGGCAACGGTTTTAGGACTGGCCAGCATGATGATTGTGTTATGGTGGGGTAGTCCAGATGATATGCGTGAGGCGTTAACACATCGTCGGTTCGTTCCACGACTGGCGGTTGCCACAGGCGCAATGGTCGTGGTGACTGGTATCGTCGGCAATGGATTATTACTGTTATTAGGTGACGGCCGGTTAACGGCAATTGTGATTGTGACGGTTGGCGTCATCAGTGGGCTAGCAACATTTATCGTGACAGCTTTGCGTGTCCATTTGTTTACGACGCGCGAGTGGCTGACCTTACCAGGTGGCCGCAGACTTTTAAAACTAATTCAAAGAGATTAAGGAGTAACAACATGCGCTTAGATAAATTTTTAAAAATTTCACGAATTATCAAACGCCGTCCGGTGGCCAAAGAAATTGCGGATCAAGGACGGATTACCATTAATGGGTCTAAGGGAAAATCTTCAAGTAACGTGAATGTGAATGATGA
This sequence comes from Furfurilactobacillus siliginis, assembly GCF_001437435.1. Lineage (GTDB taxonomy): Bacteria > Bacillota > Bacilli > Lactobacillales > Lactobacillaceae > Furfurilactobacillus > Furfurilactobacillus siliginis. The sequence goes on from NZ_JQCB01000020.1 coordinate 14,019, forward strand.
GTTGGTGATTTCTTTTGGGAACAAGACTCTGACAGTACAGGTTTTACAGCTGTTGGAGACGACGAAAAAAGAAGACGCTGAGAAAATGTACAAGTTGATTGACGAAAGTTACGCGACTGATTATCGTAACCAGGAATAACTGATTCTTTAAAAAACGAAACTATGTTCGCCTTAAGAACTTGTTAATCCCTTGAGCTGTAACGGAATTGTTATTTACAGACAATTTCTCCGTTGTTATACTCTAGATAGTTGTTTGAGTGTAAATTGATGACAAGTTATCTGTGGGTGAGATGCGTTATGCAAAATGATCGTTCGGTTCATCAACTGAATAATGACTACGTTGCGCGTTTGCGTGCCAGTGAAACGGCACATAAGGCGCAAAAAACGCAGATGGGACAGCGTCGTCGCAAACGGGCACTGGGTATTTTGCTTGTGTTCGCTGTGGCGTTAGTTCTTTGTCTGTGGGCATACGGTCAGAACATGGCCAGCTTACAGAAAATTAATCAGGAAACGACGACGACCAACCGCCAACTATCATCATCAAAGCAAAAAAATGGTCAGCTGAATCAACAGGTTAAACAATTGCACAACAACGATTACTTAACGCAACTGATTCGCGGCAAGTATCTGTACACGAAAAATGGCGAAGTTGTCTACAACTTGCCAAAAGATGCGAAGTAAATTGAACATGAATTTAAAATAAAAATCTTCGGTGACTCAGCGATGTAAGTAAGCTGAGTCACCGAAGATTTTTTTATAAACGAAACGGCAACTGACAATCGTCACAAAGATTCACGAATTTCCTGAGATGTTTGCGGGCAAACGCCGGCTGTGACGCAACTAACCTGCACAACGCAGTACAATTCAAGTGATGGTTTATGTTACAATCATGGTAATTTTATGGGACCATCGTAAACATTCAGGAGGATGCAGTCGTTTATGGCAGTGGCAGTCGGAGACAAAGTGACAGGTAAGGTAACAGGCATTACGAACTTTGGTGCGTTCGTCGACCTAGGCGAACACCAAAGCGGGTTGGTACACATTAGCCAAGTGTCAAATGAATACGTGAAGGATATCCACGATGTGTTGCATGTTGGGGATGAAGTAACGGTCAAAGTATTATCGATGGAAAAAGGCAAAGTTGGTCTTTCCATCAAGCAAGCAACAGAGCAACCACAAAGCGCCCATCATGAGCAGCACACTGAGCATCGACCAAGCAGCCCACGATCTGCACAAGGGCATAATGATCACGGTCATAGCAGTCGTCCACAACGAAGCGGTAATCGGCGTGATCAACCTGCTGAAGGTGGTTTTGATGGCATGATGGCAAGCTTCTTAAAGGACAGCGAACAACGGTTAGCCACTTTGAAGCATAATACTGAAGGCAAACGTGGCGGTCGAGGTGGCCGGCGCAGTTAGTTTTTTAGTCAGCATGGACAAGAATCGTCAGACATCAGAGGAAATTGACAGCGGTGAGCGATTATCGCATGGGTTGATACTGATGGGCGATTGTTGTCTTTTTTTATACATAATGTTTGAAAGGAGGCGACGAAATGGATAACGTTACAGCACAATTCAGGCAGGCTAACCAAACGCAGCATTTGTGGACCGCAAAAGATATCGTTGTGGTTGCCGTTTCTACGGGTGTCGACTCAATGGTGTTACTGTCGCTGTTTCAGTCGCTACCGGAAAGTGAACGACCACATTTGGTCGTCGCCCATGTGAACCATAAGTTACGGGCAGCCAGTGATGATGAAGAGGCTTTTCTTAAAACATACCTGGCTGAGCGAAACATTCCGCTCTTTGTCGGGACATGGTCACCTGAACAACACCCCAAGCAAGGAATCGAGGCCGCCGCACGCGCATTTCGTTATGAATTCTTTGCTGAGGTTATGGCACAAACACAAGCAACGTTGCTGGCGACGGCACATCAGAAAAATGAACAGGTTGAAACAGGGCTGATGCGCATGGCTGCTGGTCATTCGTTTACCAGCTCACTGCAGATCCCGTGGCGACGGCAGTTCGGGCATGGACAGTTAATTCGACCGTTATTGAATATTTCAAAGTTAGACTTGCGACAATTTGCAAAGCGAAATCATATTCCAAGCTTTGAGGACGCGACCAACCAGGAACTAACTGCTACTCGGAACCGGTTTCGACAGCAGATCATTCCGTTGCTGATTGAGGAAAATCCCCAATTCATCGCGGACTTTGCGAATAGTTTAACCATGCAAGCAGCCGTTAATGACTATGTGCTGACACAAGCCACCGCTATGTTAGTGGAAGTCGCCGGCTCAGTCACAAAGGTGCTAAGCCAATCGTTACCGGCAGCATTGTTATTGAAGCAGGCCTTTGCACAAGTACAGCCGAGTGTTTCAGTGACCATGGCTGCCTGGCAAAACGCCGCGCATGGTTTACAGGTTGGCCCTGCCCAGGCAGATTATCCGTTAACGGCAAATTGGATATTGCGTCGTCGCTATGATCAATTTGATTTTTTGGAAACAGAAAAAAAGCGGACGGGTACCCGACGACAAGAACAAACTATGGTACCATTGAACAAATGGACGCAACTCACTGGTGACACGGTTGTAGGTGCTTTTGATGCACAAGCGACTGTCGTCATTCAGCCAGCATGGCACAGTGCACATTTAACTGTTGAAAAGGCACAGTTGCCGTTGATGATTAGAACCGCACAACCGGATGATCGCCTGGCACTAAAAGGCGGCGGGCATCAAACGGTGCAGCGAATCTGGATCAATCAGCGGGTCACCCGTGAACAACGCGACCAGCAATTGTTGGTCGTAGGTGCTGACGGGACACCATTGTGGCTGGTTGGTCAGCGAGTTGCTGCCACATCACCAATAGATTCAACGCATCAGTTAGTCGAGATTTGCATAAACTTTGGGCAAGGAGCGAAGCATGGATAACGACATTGAGAAAACATTGTATAGTGCTGAGGACATTAAGGCAGCTGCACACCGATTGGGGATGCAGATTGCTGAGGATTATCAGGATAAACGGCCAATTTTAATTTCTGTATTAAAGGGTGCCATTTTATGGACGGTGGACGTGATGCGCGAAATGGACATCATGGCCGAAGTGGACTTTATTGACGTGTCCAGTTATCACGGTGGGCTAGCTTCCGTCGGAGAAGTTCAATTGATTCATGATCTGAGTATCGATGTTGCTGACCGTAATATCATTATTATGGAAGATATTATTGATACTGGTCGGACATTACAGTTCCTGATTGATTTGCTGAACGAACGGCATGCCAAGGATATCAAGGTTTGTACGATGCTTGATAAACCAGAAGGTCGGGTTGTTCCTGCAAAGGCAGATTATGTTGGATTCCAACTACCAAAAGAATTCGTGGTTGGCTACGGTTTAGACTACAAAGAGTTTTATCGAAACTTGCCTTATGTTGGTGTTCTGAAACCAGCAATTTATGAAAACGATTAACAGTGGATTAAAACAAGCGTTAGGTGCCTTTTGTAAGGCTACTACGCATTGTAAGTCGAACAAAAGTAATGAGACACGAAAAAATGCGTCAGTTAGCGTTATTTTTGTTTGGTCAAGATAGGTCAACTGTGCTATGATATGATTCATCAACAGGGGGCAGCCCTTAAATAACTCGATTTAACGGGTTATTCACTGAATTACGCCGTCAGGAGGCACTGTATGAACACACGCCGTAACGGACCTGTTCGCAACAGCCTGTTTTGGATTGTGATTTTACTGTCATTAATGGGAATCTTGTATTTCTTCTTTGGCAATAATTCTGGATCACAAACACAAAACATCCGCTCAAGTGAATTTGTCCGGCAATTAAAACAAGATAAGGTTAAGAACTTCCAGGTTCAACCTGCTGGTGGAGTCTACAAGATCACTGGTGAGTACCGGAAGGCACAAAAGACAACGACTGGCAGCAATTCTGGTCTGAGTCTTGGTGGTAGCCAGACGTCAACTGCAAAGGGCTTTACAAGTTCGATTTTGGAAAACAATGCCAGTGTCAAACAGGTGACGGATGCTGCTGACAAGCACAACGTTAAGATGGACACAAAGCCAGCTGAATCAAGCGGCTTTTGGATTAACTTAATTAGTTTGATCTTGCCAGTCGTCTTAATTGGGTTCTTCTTCTACATGATGATGGGGCAAGCCGGTCAAGGTGGCGCAGGCGGCCGTGGTGGTGTGACAAGCTTCGGTAAGTCTAAAGCCAAACCAGCTGATCCGAAGAGCAACACTGTGCGTTTCAGCGATGTTGCCGGTGAAGAGGAAGAAAAACAGGAATTGGTCGAAGTTGTCGAATTCCTGAAGGATCCGCACAAGTTTACGACGCTGGGTGCGCATATCCCAGCGGGTGTCTTACTTGAGGGACCTCCTGGTACTGGGAAAACGTTGCTAGCCAAAGCCGTTGCCGGTGAAGCTGGTGTACCGTTCTTCTCAATGTCAGGTTCTGACTTCGTTGAAATGTTCGTTGGGGTTGGGGCAAGCCGTGTTCGTGACCTGTTTGATCAGGCCAAGAAGAGCGCACCTTCCATTATCTTTATCGATGAAATCGACGCCGTTGGTCGGCAACGTGGCACCGGTATGGGTGGTGGCCATGATGAACGTGAACAAACATTGAACCAGTTGTTAGTTGAAATGGACGGATTCACGGGTAATGAAGGGGTCATCGTAATGGCCGCTACCAACCGTTCTGATGTCCTAGATCCAGCCTTGTTGCGTCCAGGTCGTTTCGACCGGAAGATCTTAGTTGGTCGTCCAGACGTTAAGGGTCGTGAAGCAATCTTGAAAGTTCACTCAAAGGGCAAACCATTGGCTGCTAACGTGGACTTGAAGGAAATTGCAAAGCAGACACCTGGGTTTGTCGGTGCTGATTTAGCGAACTTGCTGAACGAAGCTGCCTTGTTAGCAGCTCGTCGTGGCAAGACACAAATTGACGCTGCTGACCTTGATGAAGCTGAAGACCGTGTCATCGCAGGACCAGCTAAGCATGATCGGGTTATCTCAGAGAAGGAACGCCGGACGGTGGCCTTCCATGAAGCCGGGCATACGATTGTTGGGTTAGTCTTAAACGACGCCCGTGTCGTTCATAAAGTTACGATTGTTCCTCGTGGACGTGCTGGCGGATACGCCATCATGCTACCGCGTGAAGACCAAATGTTGATGAGCAAGAAGGATGCGAAGGAACAGATTGCCGGTTTAATGGGTGGTCGTGCTGCTGAAGCAGTCATCTTTGACTCTGAGTCATCTGGTGCTTCAAATGACTTTGAACAAGCAACACAAATTGCGCGTTCAATGGTCACCCAATATGGGATGAGCGATAAGTTGGGGATGGTTTCACTGGAAAGCGATGGTCAGCCATTCTTAGGTGCCCAATATGGACAACAACCAGCTTACTCACAAGAAACTGCTGCTTTGATTGACGAAGAAGTTCGTCGTTTAACCAGTGAAGGTTACACGGACGCACAAAACATCATTCAAAGTCACCGTGAACAACACAAGTTGATTGCGGAAGCCTTGTTGAAGTACGAAACGTTGGATGAAAAGCAAATTTTGAGTTTGTTTAACACCGGTAAGATGCCTGAAAGCCATAAGGCTGATCAGGAACCAGAAGCCGCTACGTTTGAACAAGCCAAGAGTGCGCTCGAACAACGCGAACAACAACGGGCAGCAGATCATGATGACAATGCCAGCGACTCAGCACAACCAGCAACAAGTCAGGATGCAACTTCGGCTGCTAGTGACTCAGCTGCTGCAAGTGAAGAATCAGCAAGCAGTGCTTCATCAACTGATGACCAAGATAAATAAGCGCTAAAACAAACACGGGTCGATGACGGTTATGTCATTCGGCCTGTGTTTTTGGTTTGTAAGTAGTTCTAGGTCGTGCTCGCTGCTTCTCAACTTTAATCGCACTCTGTGTTGAAACGTGCGCTTAAAGTCAAGCCGCTGTGCCGACTACGAACCGCCTACCGGGTGAAAGCACCCGTCCGGCAGTTCTAGGTCGTGCTCACTGCTTCCCGACTTTAATCGCACTCTGTGTTTTTTTCCCGTAAGTGCGGTATACTTGCTTTCAGAATTTTTCAAGGAGTAAACAATGGCAGACTATTTAGTGAAAAGTATTATTGATGATGGTAACTTTCGTGCGTATGCTGTGGATGCGACCGGTGTTGTTGCTGAGGCACAGCGTCGTCACGACACTTGGAGCGCGTCCTCTGCGGCCTTAGGGCGGACGTTAACAGCTACTTTATTATTGTCGACTTCAATGATGAAGGGACAAGAATCGATGACTGTGAAGGTTCAAGGCGATGGACCTGCGAAGGGAATTGTTGTAGACGCCGATGCACATGGTCATGTGAAGGGCTATATCGTGGAACCACACGTACATTTGCCACTGAATGACCAAGGGCACATTGACGTGAGCGGTGCTGTTGGTAAAGCAGGCGCATTGTCAGTCACAAAAAATTTAGGTTTAGATAAACCGTATACTGGGCAAGTTGGTTTAGTAAGCGGTGAAATTGGGGATGACTTTACCTATTATCTTGCTCAATCAGAACAGATTCCGTCAGCTGTCGGGGTCTCTGTCTTTGTTGAAAACGATAATTCAATTGGCGTGGCTGGTGGCTTTATGATTCAAGTATTGCCAGGCGCCAGTGATGCGGCTATTACCGAATTAGAAACAAAATTAAAAGAGATGCCATTAGTTTCACAATTGTTACGTGATGGTAAGACGCCGGAAGATATGCTGAATGATTTATTCGGCGCCGATCGGGTCAAAATTCTTGAGAAGGTTCCAGTTGCCTTTCAGTGTGACTGTTCGAAAGAAAAATTTGCGACCGATTTGGCTAGTTTGCCAGATAAAGATATTAACGAAATGATTGCTGAAGACCATGGTGCAGAGGCAGTGTGCCGCTTTTGTGGTAACAAGTATGCCTTTAGTGAAGCAGATTTAAACGACATTTTAGCAAGTAAGAACGCGTAAGCAGCGGAGGAAAAACATGAAGTGGAAGATTGGCGACATTGAAATTCCGAACCAAATCGTGGTGGCACCAATGGCCGGCGTGACTAATTCAGCCTTTCGGGTCATTTGTAAGGAGTTTGGTGCAGGGCTCGTGGTGTGTGAAATGATCTCTGACCGCGGAATTTTATACCAAAACAAGAAGACCCTTTCCATGATGAAGGTTGAAGAAGTGGAACATCCCATGAGTATTCAGATCTTTGGTGGGACAAAGGAGACTTTGGTGCAGGCGGCGGAATACGTTGACCAACACACTGAAGCTGATATTATCGACATCAACATGGGCTGCCCTGTGAACAAAGTCGTTAAGACGGATGCTGGTGCGCGGTGGTTACTTGATCCGAACAAGGTATATGAAATGGTTTCTTATGTAACCGATGCTGTGAAGAAGCCGGTTACGGTTAAAATGCGGACTGGTTGGGATCCTGACCATATTTACGCGGTGGAAAATGCCTTGGCTGCTGAACGTGGTGGCGCGGCTGCTTTAGCTATGCATGGTCGGACCCGGTTCCAATTCTATGAAGGACACTCTGACTGGAGCGTTTTACATGATGTTGCAGAGCAAATCCACATTCCGTTTATGGGAAATGGGGACATCACCACACCACAAGAAGCAAAGCAGATGATTGAAGAAGTCGGCGCTGACGCTGCGATGGTTGGCCGTGCAGCTGAGGGGAATCCTTGGGTATTGGGACAAATGGCCCATTACCTGGAAACTGGCGAGATTTTGCCAGAGCCAACAGCTGCTGAAAAAGTAGCAACCGCTAAAGAACATTTGCAACGACTCGTTGATTTAAAGGGCGAACACGTTGGTCCTCGTGAATTCCGTGGCCAAGCAACGTACTACCTAAAGGGGATTTCTCACTCTGCCCGAACCAAAGTTGCGTTGAACAACGCCGAGTCCCAACAAGAGATGATCGACATTTTCGATCAGTTCTTGGACAAGCTGGATGACCGTGCTGCACGGGAAACTTCACAAGTTGTTCGTTCAACCGTTGTGAAGTAGTGTAAAATAACAATGAGTGAAAACGACAGAAGTGAGGGATTAATGTGGCAAAGCAAGAATTAGATATGAACGATCAAATGAAAGTTCGTCGTGACAAGCTGACTGAGCTACGCGATGAAGGTGTTGAACCATTCGGTCATCGGTTTGACCGCAGTCATTTGGCAGCCCAATTGCATGAACAATTTGGTGAAGACGACAAGGAAACACTCGAGGAAACACCTCATGAAGTAACCATTGCCGGTCGGATGATGTCCAAACGTGGTAAGGGTAAGGTTGGTTTTGCTGACCTGCGCGACCGTAGCGGCCGGATTCAGATTTATGTTCGTAAAGACATGATTGGCGAAGAAATGTATCACATCTTCAAACGTTCTGATATCGGTGACTTCATCGGGATCAAGGGTGATGTGATCAAGACGGATATGGGTGAATTGACTGTTCGGGCCCAAGAATTAACGTTCTTGAGTAAGGCATTACGGCCATTACCTGATAAATTCCATGGTTTGACGAACCAGGAGCAAATCTACCGGCAACGGTATTTGGACCTGATCTCAAACGAGGAAAGCTTTGATCGATTCAAGAAACGGTCAAAGATCATCAGTGCTGTGCGTCATTATTTGGACAGTTTGGATTTCCAAGAAGTCGAAACACCAGTGCTACATAACATTGCCGGTGGTGCTGCTGCTCGGCCATTTATTACTCATCACAACGCCTTGAACATCGAATTGTACCTGCGGATTGCGTTGGAACTACATTTGAAGCGATTGATTGTTGGTGGGATGGAACGTGTCTACGAAATCGGTCGGGTATTCCGGAACGAAGGAATCGACACACGTCATAACCCTGAATTTACAATGTTAGAATCTTATGTTGCTTACTGGGACTTTCATGATGTGATGGATGAAACAGAAGGTATTTTCAAGGCGGCTGCTAAGGCTGTTACCGAAGATGCCGTGGTTGAATACCAAGGCAACACGGTTGATTTGAACAAGCCTTTCCGCCGTTTGCACATGGTCGACGCTGTCAAGGAAGCAACTGGTATCGACTTCTGGCAACCAATGTCACTAGATGATGCGAAGAAGTTAGCTGCGGATAATGGAATCCATGTCGAATCATTCTGGACGGTGGGTCATATTATTAATGAATTCTTTGAGGAAAAGGTCCAAGATACGCTGGTTCAACCAACGTTCATCTACGGGCATCCAGTGGAGATTTCACCACTAGCTAAGAAGAATCCGGAAGACCCTCGCTTCACGGATCGTTTTGAGTTATACATCACTGGAAACGAATTCGCGAATGCCTTTACTGAATTGAACGACCCAATTGATCAACGGGAACGTTTCGAACAGCAGGCAAAGGAACGCGACGCCGGGGATGACGAAGCCCAACTGATTGACGAAGACTTCGTTGAATCATTGGAATATGGTATGCCACCAACTGGTGGTCTAGGAATCGGGATTGACCGGTTGGTGATGTTGCTGACTGATGCGCCTTCGATTCGTGACGTATTGTTGTTCCCAACAATGCGGTCAGAAGACAACAGTGAAGAGTAATCGATAGTGAATACGAAAAACGTTGGCCATGTGCCAACGTTTTTTTGTACATACGTAATTAATGAACTGGAAGCACACTGTTTTGAATTTATTGTCAGTGAGGAGGTGAAGTGCTTCACTGTGATGCATCAATGTATGCTAAGTGATGACGATGTGAGTAACGGAACGGTAGTTGGAAATAAGCTATAGTAGAACGACAATGAACGTTTAAATCGAAAGCCGTCAGTGACGTGTCTGATTAATATGTTTGAGTCGATGGCGAATGAACGATGTCTGCACGCAATTGCTTTTTAGAAGCGAAGGCCTACATAATTCAACGAGATCTTCTTAGTAGTGGTAAGAGGCATGAAAGACATCAAATAGTAAATAATAGTCGCCTAGATGGTGTTACTTTTCCCCGTGATTGCGTTAAAATGATTAAGGTTAGTTAAAGCGCAAAGATAAATGTATTTTAGCCTTGACCGATGTCCGCATAACTGGTATCTTAATAAACGTTGTCAAAACAACACAGGTAAATTTGCCGGTGCCGTTTTAATAACTAGACCAATTAGAAAGCATTCAAATGTTTTTACAAATTGGTTGTTGACATCATCATCTTAGATTGATATGATGTTCTAGTCAGCTAAGGCATACCAATTGCATTAGCGAATGTAGATCTTTGAAAACTGAACAATGTTAAGACGAAACAAATGTGTGAGGTCTTTGAA
>NZ_JQCB01000021.1:0-389 GCF_001437435.1 Furfurilactobacillus siliginis
TGTCGCGCCAAGAGTAGTTGGGGGATCGCTCCCTGCGAGGGTAGGTCGTCGCCATGCATATTATTCCGGCATAGCTCAGTTGGTAGAGCACCTGACTGTTAATCAGGTTGTCGACGGTTCGAGCCCGCCTGCCGGAGTTGAAAATTAAAAATGGAGAGTTGTCCGAGTTGGCCGAAGGAGCATCACTGGAAATGATGTAAGCGGGTAACAACCTGCTTCAAGGGTTCGAATCCCTTACTCTCCGTTTTATGACCCCTTGGTCAAGTGGTTTAAGACACCGCCCTTTCACGGCGGTAACATGGGTTCGAATCCCGTAGGGGTCAATTTAACACTTTTGGAAGATTAGCTCAGTTGGGAGAGCGTCTGCCTTACAAGCAGAGGGTCACAGG
>NZ_JQCB01000021.1:561-12531 GCF_001437435.1 Furfurilactobacillus siliginis
TTAATGATGGTCCCATGGTCCAGTTGGTTAGGACGCCTGCCTGTCACGCAGGAGATCACGAGTTCGAGTCTCGTTGGGACCGTTGTTTATTTTAATAATAACAAGTAGGTATGGCTCGGTAGCTCAGTCGGTAGAGCAATGGATTGAAGCTCCATGTGTCGGCGGTTCGATTCCGTCCCGCGCCATTCATTTGTATGGCGGAATAGCGAAGTGGCTAAACGCAGCGGTCTGTAAAACCGCCCCGAAAGGTTCGTTGGTTCGAATCCAACTTCCGCCATTTATAGGGATATAGTTTAACGGTAGAACGTCGGTCTCCAAAACCGCCGGTGCGGGTTCGATTCCTGCTATCCCTGCTTATTAATATTATGGCGGTATTGGTGAAGTGGTTAACACACTGGTTTGTGGATCCAGCACGCGTGAGTTCGATTCTCACATACCGCCCTTTTTATTGGGATATAGCCAAGTGGTAAGGCAATGGACTTTGACTCCATCATGCGCTGGTTCGAATCCAGCTATCCCAGTTTAGGGTTACCGTTTTTAACGGTTGATCTATAATTTCACAGTTTGCCGCTGTGGCGGAATTGGCAGACGCGCTGGACTCAAAATCCAGTTCCCTTTACCGGGAGTGTGGGTTCGACCCCCACCGGCGGCATATATTAAAGAGCCTTGTGAATACGAATGAGTGTCAGTTTACTGACGGTATCGCTTGTGTTCAGGGGTTCTTTTTGTTTAATGATGGTGGTATAGCCAAGTGGTAAGGCACAGGTCTGCAAAACCTCGATCACCGGTTCGAATCCGGTTACCACCTTATAGAATGTTATTTTGAGACATCCAATTAATTGGATGTCTTTTTGAGTTGTTTTGCTTTAAGAAAAGTAAGTTGCAGCAGTAAAATACATTTTAATGAAGAGGGGGCGGTGACTAGTGAAAGTAAGTCAGGACGATATCTTAGAAAGACTGTATAACTTGATTCTGAATCCTGCTACGCGTGACTGGGAACGACAGCAGCTGGTGAATTTTAAAACCACGGTTGGAACTGGCCAATCATTTAATGGCCAGTTATCGATGTTAATCAGTTACTTGCGGCCGCTTGCGATACGTAATAACTTAACGCCTGATATGATGGATTTTTACCAGTTGATTACTGATGGAAAATTGACTAGTCATGAAGAAACAGATGGCGCCAATGCGAGTCGGAGTGTGAAACATCAGGAACAGGCGATTTTTGCTGGTGGCTGTTTTTGGTGCACTGTGGAGCCGTTTGATCAGATTCCGGGGATCATTTCCGTATTATCTGGATATACCGGTGGACATCTAGAGTCGCCAAGCTATGATGATGTAATTTCGCGGACATCTGGTCATGTTGAGGCTGTTGAGATTACTTACGACAGCCAATTGATCAGTTATCAAGAATTGTTAGATATATATTGGAAAATAATTGATCCAACAGACGCCAATGGGCAGTTTGAGGACCGTGGTGAAAATTACCGACCAATTATCTTCTATGAAAATAAGCAGCAAGAAGTACAAGCCAATGATTCATTGCAAGCAACGATTGATTCTGGCAAATACACACGTCCGATTGTTGTAGAAATAAGACCAGCGCAGAAATTTTGGCCAGCTGAAAATTATCATCAGGAATTTTATAAAAAAAATCCCCGCAGATATCGGGCAATTATGCGAGCGCGTAGAGAATTAATGATGGTCAAGAAAGTTGAACGTATGGTGGACAAGGTTACCGGACGGGGTAATAAAAAAGCGAAATAAAAATTAGTGAGTAGCGAGCAAGACCTAGAACTGCTGTATGGGTTGGGCTAAGACTCGGTATCACTTGTAGCCTGCACAGCGACCTGGCTTTTGTCCCACGTTTTCACTATTTAAGCTCGTAAATCAAAAGGAGAGTTTGGGACAAGATGACCTATGTCCCAAACTCTCAGTGTTTCTAATTATTAATATTTGATGTATCGACACCGTTATCAATTTGATTCTGTAAATTCTGTTTTGCAGAATCAGCTTGTGAGCCATCTTGTTCGTCGCCTGTGGATGTACCCTGGCTTGGTAGTTGTGGGGCGTAATAACGAGGTGCAACATATTGTGGTTGTGATGCTTGACTTGGTGCCTGGGCAGCCTGTTGTTGGCTGCTATCGTCAGCAGTACTTGCAGCACTCGAGGAATCATCTGAAGACGAAGATTCAACAGCTGAGGTATCGGCTGAAGCGGAGTTGGCTGCGGCTTCATCTGCAGCACGGCTCTCTGATTCAGATTTATCTTTGGCGGACTTTTCTTTCGCTTTTGAAATTGAAACAGCATTCGAACTAGCCACTTCACGATTGTGGGCTAATCGACGGCTTTCCGAGCGATCACTTGCTTTTTGTGTATCTGTGTTGCGACTAGATGCTTGGTTAGAGCGACCACAAGCCGTTAAAGTAAGCGCGGTTAGCAAAGTAATTGTCGCGATGACTGTCTTTTTCATAAATATCCTCATCCAAATTAATTAAATATTTGTTCCACTTGTAATAATCGTCTACCATGACTTTATACTGTGTATTGGTACACGTCAACGAAATTTTACTCCAGTAGTGGGTAAGGAGCTTGAATAGATGATTAAACGATGTTCTTGGAGCGACAGCACAGAGATGATGCAGCAATATCACGATCATGAGTGGGGCAAACCATTATACGATGATTACCGCTTGTTTGAATTAATGTGTATGGAAATGTATCAGGCCGGGTTATCTTGGCGAACAGTTTTGAATAAGCGAGCGGCCTTTAATGAAGATTTTTATAACTATGATCTGCATAAAGTTGCTGATATGAGTGAGGCAGATTGGCAGCCCTTGATGCAGGATGCGCGAATCATTAGAAACCGAGCTAAGTTAGCGGCTACTGTGAATAACGCAAAGGCCTTTTTAAAGGTGCAGGCGGACTATGGTAGTTTTGCAGAGTACTGGTGGGGGTTCGTGAATAATCAACCGATTATTAATGACGTGCCCAATGATGCTGCCGTACCTGCTAAAACAGGCTTGTCAGAGATGATTGCCAAAGATTTAAAAAAACGCGGTTTTAAATTTATGGGACCTGTGGCAGTGTATGCGTTTATGCAAGCCAGTGGGTTAGTTGATGATCACTTGAATCAATGCGCTTTTAAAACAGCTGTTAACTAATGCAAATTTAAGAAGTGTACATTTTGTGCACACGGCAAAACGTGTTTGGGACATAAGTCATCTTGTCCCAAACACGTTTTTTGATGATTTATGAACTTAAATAGCAAAAACGTGGGACAACAGTCAAGTCGCTGTGCAGAGGACGAACAACCTACCGGGTTGAAGCCCAATCTGTACGGCCGTTCTAAGTCTTGCTCACGACTTTCCGACTTTTGTCTCACTCGCCATTTTGTATTTAGGCATAAACTAACAGCAACGTGGTAACTAATTCAGCACAAATATAAATTGGTGCCACATAACGCTGTTTAAGGTTTGCAAAATTCACGTTAAATAAAATGGTCAGTACAACTATTGCAATGCCGCAGACGCCCAGTAAGGACCGTCTTAGGACCATAATCACCGCAATCAGTAGAATGCCTGTGATAATCAGTGTTAACTGGCGGCGTTTAAGATTGGTTTCAAAGATTGGTGCCATGAAAAACAGCTGACAAGCAAACAGCGGCAGTAAATTTAGCAGAAAGGTACCAGATAGATAACGGTTTTGGAAGAAGAAAATCGCACAACTAATTGGGAAGGTGGCTAACAGGCTGTAGATGATTAGTCCCCAGACATTCTGTAAGTTGAGCCAACGCTGTTCGATCACCAACCAAAAGCCAGAAAACATGAGTAGCATAATCAGAATTTCCAAGTTGCCACGAATAATGCCAGAAAAGGCTAAGATTAAACTGACTAAAATTGGAACGTGGGCCCACAGTGATTTGAAGTTTGCTTGAAACATCAAAAAACTTGCTAGACTGATAGAGACGGTGTAGGCGAATAACAGTAGTTGGTTAATGTGAAAACTACCGTTAGTCAGCTGCCCATAATGTAATGGGTAGCTCCACCAGATGATGTTTTGGGCAATGACAAAGATGCTAAGTGACACCCATGGTAACTGTTTGAGCCAATTTTGTAGTTTCGTAATGGTCGACGTTGCTGTTTGCATGAGTGGCCTCCTAATCGTTCAATATTTTCATGCTAATCAAGTTCATGGGTAACGTCAATGTAATCCCGCTTTTTTTACCTATGTTTCCGTGTTACCATTACTTAGTTATGAGTTTCGTTCCCGATAGGATAAGGTGGTTTTTCTACCTTAGAGGCCTTGTAACCGGAAATTATTTACGATGGGGGAAACATTTGATGCAAGAAAAACATTTATTTACGTCCGAATCTGTTTCGGAGGGACATCCAGATAAAATTGCTGACCAGATCAGTGATGCCATTTTGGATGCCATTTTAGCACAAGATCCAAAGGCCCGTGTGGCCTGTGAAACATCAGTTACGACTGGTCTCGTATTGGTGTTTGGTGAAATTTCAACGACTGCTTACGTTGATATCCAAAAGACGGTGCGTGACACCATCAAAGCGATTGGTTACACGGATTCAAGATATGGCTTTGACGGTGACACGTGTGCCGTCCTCGTGGCCATTGATGAACAGTCGCCTGATATTGCGCAAGGGGTTGATGATGCCCTTGAACGACGCGCTGGTCAAAGTGATCCACTGGATCAAATCGGTGCGGGAGATCAAGGAATGATGTTCGGGTATGCCATTGATGAAACGCCTGAGCTGATGCCGTTGCCAATTTCGTTGAGTCACGCGTTGATGCGGCAAATTGCACGACTACGTAAGGATGGCACGATTGCATACTTACGCCCAGATGCTAAAGCACAAGTCACCGTGGAATACGATGATGCAGGCAAACCACTACGGGTTGATACGGTTGTGTTATCAACGCAGCATAATCCTGAGGTGACCCTTGATCAGTTACGTGAAGACGTGATTGAGCAGGTGATCAAGCCAGTCATTCCGACAGCTTTGTTGGATGACGACACAAAATACTTAGTAAACCCAACCGGGCGCTTTGTCATTGGTGGTCCACAAGGGGACGCCGGCTTGACTGGGCGTAAAGTCATCGTTGACACATACGGTGGTTACGCGCGTCATGGTGGTGGTGCCTTTTCTGGTAAAGATGCAACGAAGGTTGACCGGTCTGCTTCTTATGCTGCCCGTTACATTGCTAAAAATATCGTTGCTGCTGGCTTGGCCCACAAGATTGAAGTGCAGCTAGCCTATGCGATTGGTGTTGCGCAACCGGTGTCCATTTCAGTTGATACCTTTGGGACTGGCACTGTGTCTGAACAAACTTTAACCGCCGTTATTCGCGAAGTATTTGACCTGCGACCGGCTGGAATTATTAAAATGCTCGACCTACAACGGCCAATTTACAAACAAACGGCTGCTTACGGACACTTTGGTCGTCCTGATTTAGATTTACCATGGGAAAAAACGGACAAAGTGACTGAATTAAAGGCGGCACTGGCGACTCAAACAGTTAAATAATAATGATGATTGTAAAACGATCCCCGGTAGATTGGCCGACTGCAGATACCGGAGGTCGTTTTTATGTGGAAAGAGAGCATTTAAAATGAAAGTACATGCAAAAACGAACGTGGCATTAGTCACTGCCGCTATCTTTGTGGCCACGTTCATGTCAGCGGTGGAAGGAACCATTGTGTCAACGGCCATGCCGACGATCGTAGGTGATCTACATGGTGTGATACTGATGAATTGGGTCTTCTCTATTTATCTACTGACCAACTCATTAGCAACACCGATTTATGGTAAATTAGCGGATCGAATTGGTCGCAAGCCGGTTTTTTTGTTTGGTTTGGCAGTTTTCGTATTCGGATCAGTCATGAGCGGTTTGTCAAATACGATGCTGACGTTGATTTTATGGCGAGCGGTTCAGGGAATCGGC
Source organism: Furfurilactobacillus siliginis (assembly GCF_001437435.1). GTDB lineage: Bacteria > Bacillota > Bacilli > Lactobacillales > Lactobacillaceae > Furfurilactobacillus > Furfurilactobacillus siliginis. Next base: position 6,526 of record NZ_JQCB01000021.1, read on the forward strand.
GCCGGTACCATTATGCCAGTTTCATTTACAATAATTGCCGATATTTATCCATTTGAAAAGCGGGCTCAGGTGATGGGGTTAAACGGTGCTGCTTGGGGGATTGCCTCGGTGGTGGCGCCATTGATTGGTGGCTTTATCGTCGATCAACTTAGCTGGCACTGGGTGTTCTTTATCAACGCGCCCATTGGACTGCTAGCAATGTTAATGATTATTATTTTCTTACATGAGCCTAAACAAGCCCCGGCCACATCGCCATTGGATTTGGCCGGCAGTGTTTGGCTAACCGTGACGTTAGTTGGTCTAATGTACGGATTTCAAGTGTTAGGGGAGTCCAATCGCAACTGGATGATTATCGGTGTATGTTTCGTAATCACGGTAATCGGTTTGCTTGGATTCATCCGGCAAGAACGTCGGGCTGCGGATCCTATCATTGACTTGAACTTATTTAAACAGCGCACATTTATTATTCAAAATGGTGTCGCAGCACTAATCTCCGGCTTTTTAATCTGTTTTAACGTGTACATTCCCACGTGGACGCAAGGTTTACTTGGGCTAAAAGCGGCTGAAGCAGGTTTTGCAGTAACACCGAGTTCCGTTATGTGGATTGTGGGGTCGTTTATCGCAGGTCGCTTGATTGGCAAATTTTCGCCACGACAAATCATCATGATTAGCACGGGAATCGTTTTGGTTGGTGCAGCCATTTTAGTTCTGTTACCAGCCAATACGGCTTTTTGGGTCTTTCTATTAGTCTCAGCTGAACTAGGAGTTGGCTTTGGTCTGACGATTACCAGTACGACCGTAACGGTGCAACATCTAGTTGATCCAGCTCATATTGGGATGGCAACCTCATTTAACACGTTATCGCGGAGCCTGTCGCAAACGTTAATGTTGGCGATTTTTGGAATCATGATGAATACAAGTTTGGTACATGGTGTCGCAGCGCATGCCCACACTAATATGGGGATGGTCAATGCACTTATTAACCCGCAAACGGCCACTCGATTGCCACATAATGTGCTGCCAGCATTGCGCGCAACGCTAGCCAGCGGCGTGCATAATGTATTTCTAGTGGCGCTGGTTTTGGTGATTGGCGCGGTCGGTTTGAACCTGCTTGATAGTAAAGGCGAGTAACCATTTAGGAAGTCGATAGTCCATTAACAAAACTTATAAAGTTTTTAGCCATTTTAGTTCCATTTGTGGTATGCTATCGTACAGGAAAAAACTAGGGACAGCTTAGGTGAATAATGACAAATCAAAATGCTGATATTGAATTAATGCAAAGCTACATTGAAGAGTACCTATATGTTGGAAAGTACCTGAATGAATTTGCTTCAGGGCCAGCTAGTGACTACGGAATTTCATTTGATCAGTGGTTGATCATGAACGAAATTGCGCGTTCAAGTGATTTATTGAGTGTTATGGACTTAGCCGACATGCATCGTGTGACGCGTAGTGCAATTTCAAGACAAGTTGCCGGTTTATTGAAGCTAGATTACGTGTACGAAAAAGATGATCCTAATGATCGTCGTCATAAGACACTGCATCTAACTGGCACTGGGCGCGATGTTGAAGCAAAATTGTGGGATAGTGCAAAAGACCGGTTCAAATCATGGATCGATTTGTTCGGCCGTGAAGAATTCCAGCAGGCCTTGGCATTCGTTCGTAAGTTCGATGAAGAAGTTGTTCGTCGCGATGAATGGGGCGCGCGGATCCACAAGGCGCACACAGTGAAGTCTGCCACAAAAAAATAAACACACTGAATGAAATTATTTACGCCAAAAAATTAAGCGAACTCAACTGCGACATAATCGTCGCGGATGAGTTCGCTTTTTATTAACGCTTTTGAATAATTAACAAATAGGGTGGCTGATGTTGTTGATTGATATATTGATATCGTAAAACCTGAAATGTTTTTTGGGGAAGACCGGTTACAAATTGCTCAACTGCAGCAGCTTCCTTTTCGCCACCTGGATGACCGGTGTAAACCATAAGTGTGATAACGCCACTACGGCGTAAGTTGTCACAAGCCGTTTGCAAAGCTGCAATGGTTGACGCAGCTTTGGTTACGACGCTGTGGTCGCCCCCTGGTAAGTAGCCCAAGTTGAACATAACTGCGCTGAGTTGGTCGGTGGCCGTGAGCTTTTGGGCTAACGTTTCATGGCCAGCGTGAATAAGCTCAACTTGTTGTCGTAAACCAGTCAGTGTCAGCATCGTACGTGTTTCATCCAAAGCGGTTTGCTGAATATCGAAGCCAAGGACACGACCAGTTTTACCAACCAGGGCAGCTAGAAAACGAGTGTCGTTACCTTGACCAACCGTTGCGTCCACAACTAAGTCGCCTGGTAAGACGACTTGCTCGATGATTGTATGACTAAATGTTAACGCATTATCTAATTGCATAAGGACACTTCCTAATTGACATGTTTTGCACTGACACTTTCATTTTTGAAGAATAAAAACCGTGAGAGCATTAATTCAAATGTTGCTAGTCCGGCACCAGCTAAGACATCACTGGGAAAATGCACGCCAAGATAAACGCGACTAACAATGATGGTAATGATCAACAGTAGTAGTAACGCGTTGAACACTAAGCGTAACGCAAAGCGGTCAACGTACAGGTTACATAGAATCATTAGTGAACCATACATGAGCACGACATTCATGGAGTGACCGCTGGGGAAGCTGAAACCACCAGCATATACTAAATGCAAAATGGTGGGACGTGGCCGTTCGATCCAGTGCTTGATCAAAGTGTTCACGACCAGTGCAAAGATGCCAACATTGATCAAAAAGAACCCCGCACCAAAACGTTTTTTACGCCACCATAGACCAAGCGTAAAGACCAGCATGACCAACATGGTGAATTTCACATTGCCTAAGCGTGTGATATTGCGAAAGAACCAGGTTCGTTCAGGCGTCACGGGATGGCGAATGAGGTGGGTGAGTGCCTGATCGGTTTGGTGCAGCCATTGGGCGTCAGTCAGTTGTCCCATTAAAAGAACTAAAAAGGTAGCCAAGCCAATTCCGGCGGCGACCCAGCGAATCTGTTGCCATTGTTTACTGGAAAAAACGAGCACGTTTGTACCTCCATAAGTGTTTACCTATAAGTATAGCATTGTGATTGTGAACTGACTTGTCAACAATCTGTAAATTTGCTATGCTATGACCATTATCAAAACAGAATTAACGGTCGCGGATTAGTAAGTATCGGATGGTCTTAAGCGAGCTGACGGGTGGTGTAAGTCAGTGGCTAGCCGATGCTGAACTCACCGTTTTACCTGAGGTAGTGAACGACTTTTGAGTCAGTAGCTAGCTTCGTTTGTCAGCGTTATCGACCCTCAGCGCTTACCGATGTCGGTAAGAAGATAGGTGGCACCGCGGAAGAATTCGCCCTATCGGTTAATGTTTATTAACCGAGGGGCTTTTTTTGTTAATTCTGTTAAATACGCATTCTATAGGAGGAAACAAATGCCTTACGATCACACACAAATTGAACAAAAGTGGCAACAGTTTTGGGATAAGAACAAAACGTTTAAGACGCCTGACTTTTCAGATAAGCCTAAATACTATGCCATGGACATGTTCCCATATCCATCAGGTCAAGGACTGCATGTAGGCCATCCAGAAGGGTATACGGCAACCGATGCCATGAGCCGAATGAAACGGATGCAAGGCTTTAACGTCTTACACCCAATGGGCTGGGACGCGTTTGGCCTGCCTGCAGAACAGTATGCATTAAAGACAGGTCACAATCCCAAGGGCTTCACGGATCAAAATGTCGACGTATTTAGAAAACAAATCAAGTCACTGGGTTTCTCTTATGACTGGGATCGTGAAATCAACACTACGGATCCTAAGTACTATAAGTGGACGCAATGGATTTTTGAACAACTGTATAAAAAAGGGCTCGCCTATGAAGACGAAATCATGGTTAACTGGGCCCCTGACTTTATGGGTGGCACTGTCGTTGCCAATGAAGAAGTTATCGATGGTAAAACGGAACGTGGTGGGTACCCTGTGTACCGTGTCCCAATGCGCCAATGGGTCTTGAAAATTACAGCTTACGCAGATCGTTTGATTGACGACTTGGATGATTTAGATTGGCCTGAAAGTATTAAGGAACAACAGCGTAACTGGATTGGTCGGTCTGAAGGGGCCAGTGTGCGCTTTGCTGTTGCCGGGCAAGCAGATACTAAGATTGAAGTATTCACAACGCGTGCAGATACGTTATTCGGGGCTTCTTATTTGGTTCTAGCGCCTGAACACGAACTGGTTAAATCTTTGACGACGGCAGACCAAGAAGCTGCTGTGGCAGCTTACCAAAAGAAGATTGAATCTAAATCTGATTTGGAACGGACGGATTTGAACAAAGATAAAACCGGTGTCTTCACTGGTGCTTATGGCGTCAACCCAATTAATGGTGAGAAATTGCCAATTTGGATTGCCGATTATGTATTGGCATCATACGGAACCGGTGCCGTGATGGCCGTTCCTGCACATGACACACGTGATTACGAATTTGCCACGAAGTTTGATTTACCAATCAAGCCTGTCATTGAAGGTGGCGATTTAAGCACCGAAGCCTACACAGGTGATGGCACTCACATCAACTCTGGCTTCCTAGACGGCATGGATAAACAAACGGGCATCAAGGCGGCCATTGATTGGTTAGCTGAACACGATGCCGGTGAGAAAAAAGTAAATTACCGGTTACGGGACTGGATCTTCAGTCGTCAACGCTACTGGGGTGAACCAATTCCTGTTATTCACTGGGATGATGGCGAAACGACCTTAGTACCCGAAGACCAATTGCCTTTGACCTTGCCAGATACGGATCAACTTGAGCCTTCTGGAACTGGTGAAAGTCCACTGGCTAACATTGATGACTGGGTAAATGTGACTGATGAAAATGGTCGTCATGGTAAACGGGATACGAATACCATGCCACAATGGGCCGGCTCATCTTGGTACTTCATTCGCTACATCGATCCAGATAACGATGAAGCAATCGCAGATCCAGAAAAATTGAAGTACTGGTTGCCAGTTGACTTATACATTGGTGGGGCAGAGCACGCGGTTCTGCATTTACTGTATGCACGTTTCTGGCATAAGGTATTGTATGACCTAGGCGTCGTACCAACCAAAGAACCATTCCAGAAGTTGGTTAACCAAGGGATGATTTTGGGAAACAACCATGAAAAGATGTCAAAATCGAAGGGGAATGTGATTAACCCCGATGACATCGTTAATAAGTACGGTGCCGATACGTTGCGTCTGTACGAAATGTTCATGGGCCCATTGGAAGAATCAAAGCCATGGAGTGAAGATGGTATCAACGGTGCCTACAAGTGGATTCAACGTGTTTGGCGCTTACTGATCGACGATAATAATGAACTCCGTGACCGTGTTACGACCATTAACGACGGTAAGTTGGATAAGGTTTACAACGAAACTGTTAAAAAAGTGACTGAAGATTACGAACGGATGCACTTTAACACGGCTATTTCACAGATGATGGTCTTTGTTAACGAAGCACACAAAGTTGACGACCTTCCCGTTGAATACATGGAAGGATTCGTGAAAATGTTAGCGCCATTAGTGCCACACGTGGCTGAAGAACTATGGGGCTACTTCCACGAATCAGATACGCTGACGTACCAATCTTGGCCAACCTTTGATGCGACTAAGCTAGTCGAAGCAACTGTCGAAGTTGTGCTACAGGTCAATGGTAAGGTGAAGAGCCATGTCACCGTTGATAAGGACATCAGTAAAGATGATTTAGAAAAATTAGCTTTGGCTGATGAACACATGCAAAATGCCATCGGCGACGCAACAGTCCGCAAAGTAATCGTGGTCCCAGGCAAAATCGTCAACGTGGTAGCAAAATAACAGAGAGTGAGCTGACCCGGGTAAGACTCGAGCAATTGCAAAGACGGTGGTTGTGGGCGCTTTTGGCCCATAACCGGCGGCTAGGCAATGCACAGGGTCTTGGGTCAGCGAACTCGT
>NZ_JQCB01000021.1:12715-18400 GCF_001437435.1 Furfurilactobacillus siliginis
GCAGAGAGTGAGCCAGCTCGGTAGGCGCCGAGCAATTGCAGGCGGCTGAGCTGGGGACCTCGTTTAAGAAGCAGAGAGTGAACACACCTCGCAGTCATTCAAAGCCTGCACGTTCGTTTTCACAGGCAAAAATCCTCATCGCATTTCGCGATGAGGATTTTATTATGTATAAAAGTAAGCTATTTCACGCTAAAACTTGGAATTTACTAAAAGTTTCTCTGAAACACTGGCTGTGAACGACTTTTCACGCTAAACTCTTAGTTTAAGATAAGCGAGTTGTGCGCATTGAAACTAACATAGAATTGAGATACTTATGGCAAAAGAAGATACCACCAACCAAACTGAAACACCAATTCCAACGAGAAAGCAGTATCGACGCCGGCAACGTCGTACGGCTTTGATGGAAAAATTGCATTTAAATAAAAATAATAATGATGAACCGACCGAGTCACAAAGCACTGAAATCAGTGAACCGGCTGAAAGTAGCGCTGCCGAGACGGCGGAATCTGTTACAAGTACCTCTGCACAAGATACAGTAGCTAGTGCCAGTGAGACGGAATCTACTAGCATAACCTCAGAAAGTACAGTGGAAGGCGAAACCACCAGTGAGTCGGCAACAACGTCAACGTCGCAAACGAGTACCAGCACAACAACGGCGGTTCCCTTGGAGGCGACTATTGCTGCTACGACTGTGCCAGGTAGTCTAGACGCTGATGATAGTACTAGTACCGTTGAAAGCGAAGATCTTGGTCAGATTGTTGAACAACCTGGATTTGAATCCGTTAAAGTATCTGATCAAGAACAGATACTACGTGGGACCAGTTGGATGACGGCGGCTAGTATCACCTCACGGATTCTGGGTGCGTTATACATTATTCCGTGGGTTATCTGGTTTGGGACCTTTTATAATCAGGCTAATGCGCTGTTTTCAAAAGGGTACAATGTCTATTCCATCGTGTTGATGATTTCAACGGCCGGAATTCCGGCCGCTATTTCTAAACTGATTGCTCATTATAATGCGCTGAATGAATATGCAGTTGGATTTCGCTTGTTCAAGCGTGGCCTGGTCTTATCCTTTATCACTGGGTTAGTAGCGGCCATCCTACTTTGGGTAATGGCACCACTGAACGTTTTAACGACCGGTGATCCAAATGTTATTCCCGTGTTGCGTTCACTGACGCTAGCTGTGTTTGTATTTCCAACTTTGTCAATGATGCGCGGTATGTTCCAGGGATATCATATGATGGCACCTAGTGCGGTTTCTCAGTTTGTTGAACAACTTGTCCGGATTATTTACATGCTAGTGACCGCGTACTTAATTATGCGCGTCGGCACTTCACCAGCTAAAAACTGGCCGCATGCGGTGGTTCAATCAACCTTTGCCGCAGGTCTTGGTGCGTTAGCAGGAATCATTATCCTGGCCTATCAACTATGGCGTTACCGTGGCTACTTCAGACGGAAGATTAGTCAGTCAGCAGACGGCGTCATTATGTCGACACCACAATTGTTGAAGCAAATCATTTGGCAGGCGATTCCATTTACCATCGTGCCAAGTGCGATTGCCATCTATCAGTTGATTGACCAAGTGACGTTCTTTAGGATCATGGCGTTTACGTCAAATTTAAGTTATTCCGTTCAAAATACGTTGTATGCGTACTTTGATTTTAATGCCAACAAGATTATCATGATTACCGTTTCATTGGCTTCTGCGTTGGCAGCGACTGCCATTCCGTTATTAACGGAAGCACATACCAAGAAAGATACAAAAGGTACGAGTGCGCAAATTAATTACACACTGGAATTGTTTAGTTTCATTATGTTACCGTCTGCGTTGGGAATGGCGGCCATTTCCGTACCACTGTATACATTCTTCTACCGGTATTCGGCAGCTGGGTCAGTGGTTCTTGAATTTTCTGCCTACTTATCAATTCTATTCGGTTTATTCACAGTATTATCGACGGTGATGCAAGGTGTCGATCGTAACCGTGAAGTAATCTGGTATCTGGTCGTTGGGATTTTAATTAAGCTAGTTGTCCAAGCGCCATTAGTCGCTTTGGCACAACCACTGGGGCCTTTGTTAGCAACAACCATTGGCTTTGGTGTTTCTTGTTTCTTAATCTTCCGCAACTTAAATAAGCATTTCACCATCGATTACGAAGGCGTCTTGCACAAGGTCAACAAGATCATCTTGTATTCCTTAGTGACGTTTATCGTTGCACGTTTATCTGTGTGGGGATTAGATCACCTGTTAAATCCAGAATTAAAAATGATGGCCTTTGTAGAAGTTATCGTCGCCGTTGTTCTTGGCGGAGGGGCGTATGCCTACCTCGCCTTACGGTCTCGTTTAGCAGACGATGTTTTAGGACCACAAATGGCCCGCTTACGGCAACGACTACACATCAAATAATTGTTAGGAGGTGACTACGTGGGTAAAACCATGCGCTTAGATAAATATTTAAAAGATATGCGAGTGGCAACACGCAGTCAGGCTCACAACTTGATTCAAGGTGGTCACGTGACTGTGAATGGCGAGTGTATCAAAATTGCGCGGCATCCTGTCGATCCAGGTTTGGATGAAGTGTCCGTTGGTGGTCAGCTGGTGGGTTGGCAACAGCACTGGTACTTCTTGATGAATAAACCTGTGGCAGTCGTGACGGCGACAACTGATAAGGACACACCAACTGTGTTTAGTTTATTCAATCAAGCAGACTATCGGGATGATCTATTTCCTGTCGGGCGTCTTGATAAAGACACCACTGGGGCGCTACTCATCACAAATGATGGCGATTTAGGACATCGTCTTACCAGCCCTAAACATCATGTGACGAAGTTGTACCAGGCACAGGTGACAGGTCACTTGCAAACTGCTGATGTTGAAACAGTCGCCGCTGGTATCACCTTAAAGGATGGTACGGTGGTGCGCCCAGCAGAATTAACATTAGGTGATTACGATGTGGCTTTAGATCAAACCACGATTACCTTAGCGATTACTGAAGGTAAGTATCACCAGGTTAAAAGAATGATTGCCAGTCTCGGGCAACGAGTTGTCCAACTAGAGCGTGTATCCTTTGGACCGCTGATATTAGGCACGCTATTGCCGGGACATTATCGCGCATTATCGGAAACTGAGATTACACAGTTGCAAAAGACGGCTGGTATCGAAAAATAAAAATCGTTTAGTGGCCAGCTAATGTGGCTGCTAAACGATTTTTTTTGCTGTTAATTAGTTTTGGGAAGTGAGTATTGCTTCATGTACCAAGGAATTTCTTCACTGATTTGGGTTGGCAATACAACGTAGGCGTTGTGAGCTAAATCATCGGCAATTTGACTGTGAATATAAACGGCAGCCAAAACAGCGCCAAGTGTATCAGCAAACTGGGCGGTAAATCCGCCAATCATGCCTGCTAAAGTGTCACCCATACCGCCAGTTGCCATCGCAGGTGTACCACCAGGATTTTCAAATAGTTGTCCGTCACTTGCAATCTGCGTATGGTGTTTCTTCAAGACGATGATGCCACCAATTTTAGCTGCGGCCTGTAAATTGTTAGCAACTGTTTGTTCAGCAATTGGGATACCGGAAAGTCGCTGCCATTCCATTTCATGAGGCGTGAAAATGAGTTTAGCAGCCGGTAACATTAAACTGTGAGTAGCGACTAAATCGATAGCTGAGCCATCGATGATGAGAACTTGTTTTTCTGAAACAACTTCGAAAACGTCTTTTAAGATGCGCAAGCCTTGATCATCGTTACCAAGTCCCGGGCCCACAACGATACTTGTTGCGCCGCGAACTAATTCTTTCAGCTTGGCTTGATTATTGAAGTCAACAACCATCGCTTCTGGCATCCGTGTATGCAACGCTGTGACATTTGCTGGATCGGTTATGGTGGTCGTCAAGCCAGCACCACTGTATATCCCCGCGGTCGTAGCCATGATGATGGCACCGCCAAATTGAGCATTACCGCCGATAAGGGTTAGTCGACCGTAAGTCCCTTTATGACTGTCTGCTAGGCGTGGTGCAATAACGTTGCGTAACATTGCTTCAGTAATTGGTTGTATTGACATGTGCGCATCCTCCTGAGTCAAAGTATAGCATGTGCGCAAGGGTTAAGTTATCTTTCATCATTGTGAATATGATAAACTAATAGCTAACAAACCAAACTTATTTTGAATGGGGAGACACGTTAATGACAGATTGGAAAGCAGAAGTAGCACAACGTAAAGACGATTTGATGGCCGACTTGCAGACAATGTTGGCTGTTCCAAGTGTTCGTGATGATAGTAAAGCAACTGATGATGCACCACTTGGCCCTGGACCTAAAGCAGGCTTAGAAGCATTTTTAGCCATTGCTAAGCGTGATGGTTTTCGGACAAAGAACATTGATAACGTAGTCGGTTATGTTGAAGTCGGGGACCCTGATGCGGCTGAAACACTGGCTGTGTTAGCTCATGTTGATGTGATGCCAGCTGGTAATAGTTGGGACACGGATCCATTTACGCCAACTATCAAGGATGGACGGTTATATGCGCGTGGTGCTTTGGACGACAAGGGACCTGGAATGGCTGCTTACTACGGACTTAAGATTGTTTCGGAGCTGGGCTTACCATTGAACCGTAAAATTCGGTTTATTGTCGGCACGGATGAAGAGTCTGACTGGACGGGGATGCATCGTTACTTTGAAGTAGAACCTGCACCAACACTCGGTTTTTCACCTGATGCAGAATTTCCAATCATCAACGGTGAAAAGGGTAATATTACGCTGACGGCTGACTTTACTGGTCAACAAGACGTAGAAGCTAACAACACGTTAGTTTCCTTTGTTTCCGGTGAACGTGATAATATGGTGCCTGCAGAAGCAGATGCTGTGGTTACAAGTAGCGACAACGAAGCCTTGGTTAGCGCATTTACCGCCTTTTTAGATGCTGCACCGGTGACTGGTGAAGTCATCGTCGATGGTGATGGTGTTAAGCTACACGTTGATGGAAAGGCATCTCATGGTGCTTGGCCTGAAAATGGGATCAACGCCGGCACATACCTAGGCGCTTTCTTAGCCAGCCAAGATTTCAGTGGCGTAGCGGCAGACTTTCTTAACTTTATTACCGCCGATGTGCATGATGATACGGTCGGTGATCACTTGGGTCTAAAGATCACGGATGAAGTGATGGGTGCTTTATCCTTAAACATCGGGATCTTACGGTTTGCTGACCAGGCCGGTTCTGTCACATTGAACTTCCGGTTCCCTAAGAACACATCTGCTGAAGTAATCACTGAATCCGTCGCTAAGGCAGCTGCAGAAAATCATGGAACAGCCACGGCAGGGCGGGCAATGGTACCACATTACGTGCCTGCTGATGATCCATTGGTACAAACGTTGCTGAATGTCTACCATGACCAAACTGGTTTACCTGCTAAAGAAGAAGTTGTAGGTGGTGGGACATACGGGCGTTTGATGAAACGAGGCGTTGCTTTCGGCGCCATGTTCCCTGGAACACCGGATACGATGCATCAACCAAATGAATTTATTCCAGTGGATGATTTATACAGAGCGGCTGCAATTTACGCACAAGGAATTGCTGAATTAGCTGCTGAAACCGACGCGTAATCATATAAAGAAAACGTACAGGATATAGATGAGAGTGGGACAAAAGTCGGGAAGTCGTGAGCAAGACCTAGAACGACCGTACGGA
>NZ_JQCB01000021.1:18595-23634 GCF_001437435.1 Furfurilactobacillus siliginis
CCTCTGCACAGCGACTTGACTGTTGTCCCACGTTTTCTACTATTTAAGTTCGTAAATCAAAAAATAGGGTTCGAGACAAAAGTGATTTTTGTCTCGAACCCTATTTTGTTTATTTACGAATCGCAGCTAGACGTTCGTCAATTTCATTTAAAACTTCGGTTACATTCTTTGGATCTTCAAGGTTGTACTTTTGCAAATCAATTTTCATTTTTGGTGATGCATCGTAGGCTGCAAACCATTCTTTATAAGCTGACCACATCTTGTAGTAGTAGTCCCGCAAATTAGGATCGTTGTCGAACTGTTCATAGTCACGGCCACGCTTCTTAATCCGGTAAAGAATCGTTTCAAAGTCGGTTTCAGAATAAACCATCAAGTCTGGTGCCTTTTTTGGCAATTCTTGAAGTTCGTTCATCATGTTATCAAGTAACTTAAGGTAAACATCTAATTCCGTATCGGAAATATTGCCTTCCTTGTTGTTTTCCTTGGTGAACAGCGCGTCTTCATAGATGGAACGGTCTAACACGTTATTATCATCTGCTAACGCACGCTTGATCATTGAAAAACGTTTGTTTAAGAAGAAAATTTGGAGTAGGAATCCATATTGTTTTGGATCCTTATAGTAGAGTGGCAAAACCGGGTTGTCACCAACGGGTTCGAAAAATGCCTTCGTGTTCAAGTGGTCTGCAATTAAGCCTGTAAGGGTGGTTTTCCCAACCCCAATCATTCCTGCGGTAATTATCACCATAAGATCTCCTCGTTCAAAGTTTTTCACGCTACCACATATAGTACAATATTTTACGATTAGATGCTGGAATAATTGTGGACAATTTGTGTGTTTGTTAGGGGCAAAGAAGCGCTGCGTCAAAGAATGAAATTTTAAAAATAAATATATGTGACTTTTTATATGGTACTAGGGCTTGTGAGGTCGACAAAAGTCGGTATCACTCGTAATCTGCCCAGCAACTTGATTTTTGTCCCACGTTTCACTATTTAAATTCGTAAATCAAAAAAGCGTTTGGAACAAGATGTCCCAAACACTTTGATAGATATGAAAATTATTGATTTGTGTTGTCGTCTGATGAATCAACATCATCGGCGTCTGTATGGCCGTTTTGTTGACGTAATTCATCACGAATTTCAGCTAACAAATGATCAGTCGTACTTTCGGCTGGTGTGATTTCTTTCTTGGCAGGCATGATCCGATTGATTGCCTTGACGAGTAAGAAAACGACGAACGCAATGATCAAGAAGTTGATGACTGCGTTGATGAAGCTCCCAAAGCGGAAGTTGGCTGAACCAATCTTAACCACCCAACTAGAAAAGTCGATACTGCCAGTGAAGATTCCAAGTAACGGATTGATCAAAGTTGATACTAATGACTTAACGATCGCCGTAAAAGCCGACCCAATAATAACCCCGACTGCTAAATCAATCACGTTTCCGCGTGAGATAAATTCTTTAAATTCTTTCCACATGGTGAATCCCTCCAGATATAATTGCGTACAGTAGTCATTTTAGCCGACGCAACCGGTGCTGAAAAGGGCTTCCTGCGAAAAAATTAGTTGTTAACGATAAATTTTGGTTGGTTACCCTGGGCAACAGCAACGGCATTAGCTGCCACAATTTCACCCATGGCGTCTCTGGCTTCCACCGTTGCATTACCAATGTGAGGTGTTAAGACAACGTTGTCTAGGTGTTTAAACGCATCAGCAACGTTTGGTTCAGCTTCATAAACATCTAAGGCTGCACCAGCTAGTTGATTGGTCGTTAATGCTTGTAAGACTGCCGCTTCATCGATGATTGGGCCACGAGCAGCATTGATGAGGTAGGCGGTATCTTTCATCTGTGCGAGTGCGTCAGCGTCGATCAAATGTTTGGTGGCAGGCAGTAGTGGCAAATGTACGGTTACGATATCAGACGACTGTAACAATGTCGCTTGATCTACATAAGTAGCCGATAGCGCTTGTTCTTCAGCAGCTGGTAACTGGTGGCGTTGTGTATATAAAATGGTCATATCGAATGCCTTTAGGCGCTTAGCAACTGCTTGCCCAATGCTGCCTAATCCGATGATACCCACAGTTTTGCCAGCCAATTCGTGTCCTAAGAAGAATAAAGGTGCCCAACCATCGAATCCTTCACCACGCATGAGGCGATTGCCTTCCGCCATCCGATGCATGATGCTAAGAACTAAGCCCACCGTCACTTCAGCCGTTGAGGTGGTGGAAACGCCAGGTGTATTCGTGACGGGGATATTATGCGCACGGGCTGTCGTAACGTCGATGTTATTGAAGCCAGCACCGTAGTTTGCAATCAATTTTAAGTTTGGTGCGTGTTCAATGATGGCCGCATCAACTTGTGTGGATAACGCGGTGATTAAAATATCAGCGTCTGTCACGGCTGCCTGTAAGGTATCATGATCGATAACACCCTCACCGGTAAACATGCCGACAGTTAGTCCAGCTTGTTCCAAGCGATCAGTCACAACTTGTGGAAATTGTGCAGAAAGATAAACTTTTGTCATAAAAAGACCTACTTTCCATTATTTTTTACACCTTCATTCTACACCTTACGAAATCGGTTACATCATTGTCAAACTCACGAATTTTCGGTATGCTGAAGATGACTAACAAAGGGGCGAAAACAGTGATTAAAATTATTGCGAGTGACTTAGATGAAACATTGTTAAATACAGATGGCACGTTAGGCGAAAAAAACATCGCTGCCATTAAGGAAGCAGCGGCAGCGGGTGTGTACTTTGTGCCTAATTCAGGCCGTGGCTATAAGTCGTTTGAAGACAACTTAACGGCATTGGGGTTAGCGCAAAAAGAAGGTCAGTATAAGATTTCATTTAATGGCGCCGCAATTTTGGAAAATGCCGGGGACAAGGTAATTGCGACCAACGGCTTACCGTTTGAACTTGCTCAAGGTGTCTTTGATGCAGGACGGACGTTTGATGATGTTAGTTGTCATGTGTATCTGTTAGAGAAGCTGTACATTTATCATCAGACACCAACTGATGCTGCGTATATGAAATCACGGCAGGTGTCATTTGAGAAATTAACCACACCAGATATCAGTTTCTTACAGGACCAACCAATTATGAAAGTTATCTTTGAAACACCAGACGTTGCACGCCAACATGAATTGGCAGATTATGTCATGGCTCGTTTTGGTGAGCAGGTGGATGTAACTTTTTCATCAGGACGCTATATCGAATTTAATCGTAAGGGTGTCAATAAGGGACAAGCGTTGTTACAATTAGCCAAGCTGCTAAATGTAGCGCAAAAAGAGACCATGGCCGTTGGTGATAACTTTAATGATCTACCAATGATTGAAGCGGCCGGTATTGGTGCAGCAGTGGCTAATGCGGTACCAGAAGTGGCTAAGCTGGCAGATGTGCAGACCACGGCGACTAATGATGAAGGCGCCATGGCAGAATTGATTCATAACTATGTATTGAAGGATTAAAATAAATGACAGAAATTAACGATCAACTAAAGTCCGCGCAGAGCCGCGGACTTTTACTTGCGATTTATCATTACTTTGATGATGAGACCTTTTCAGTGGGTCGGATTCTACAGCAGGATGACACACATGTACTGCTTGAAGTAGTCGATCCCAATGGCTCCTTTAACGGCTTACAACTGATCAGTAAAGATTTTATTAATCGCGTTGTGTTGCGTTCTGATTATCTACGTAGCACTGAGGTATGGCAGCAAGCTGCCAATCGCGATGGTTATGCTGACCCGTGGCAAATTGAACAAACGAAAGCGTCACTTAATTTAGACGATAATGCATTATTGCGAAGCTTATTACAAAATGCGTTACGTAAAGAACTCGTGCTGAGCTTAGGAACTGTGCGTCAAGTGGCTGATGATAATGTCACAGACGCCGATTTTACCGGACTTGTCGCTGAATATGTCGGGGATGCGGTGGCATTAAACTATCTTGATCCATGGGACTTAACGGATGCGTGGCAAATTGACATTAAGACCGATGAGATAAATTACTTGCGGGTTGGCGCCGGTGTATGTGAGCGGATGAAGGCTTTATTGGCGGTTTATGGGGATTGATTTAAAGTTCACTTGATAAATGTAATTTGGGTTATTTTAAAACGGATGATTTTTATGTATATTTATACCTAAGTAAGATAATAATAATTGGAGGTGCAAAATGCATTGTTTTAAAAATGTAAAAGTTCTTATTGCTACATTAGTTGCCAGCTTAGGGATTGGTCTTAGTGTTGTAACAACTAGTGCAAATGCTGATAGTTGGTGGCACTATCCTTCAGGATGGTATTTATGGGATGATGATGGAGAATACTGGGAAACTGGTGCGCAATACGTTAATGGTAATAAATATTATTTAGATGATAATACTGGTTTAATGGGCACCGGGTGGGTGTATGCCGAGGGGGATTGGCATTATCTAAATTCCAATGGAACCAGTACTTATGGATGGCGCTTTATTAATAATGCGTGGTACTATTTTGATTCAGATGGAGACATGGAGACAGGAACGCGCTTTATTAATGGTACACAGTATTATTTTAATAAAAGTGGTTCTATGTTAACCGGCTGGTATTATGATTATGGCTGGAAGTATTTTGGAAATAATGGGAGCGTTTCGAAAGGTTGGTACCAGGTAAAGGGTCAATGGTATTTTGCTAATAGTGATGGTGTCATCACAACTGGTCGTACAAGTTGGAAAAATGTATACTACTTTATGACTGAAAGTGGCAATATGGCGTACGGTTGGATTTGGAACGATGGTTACTGGTACTACGCTAATCAAAATGGTGTCTTAGCCACTGGTTGGCAGTTTATCAATGGAAATTGGTATTATTTTGATAGCGTTAATGAGATGGTTACTGGGAATTACCCTATAAATGGTCAGTATAATAAATTTGATCGTGTCAGTGGTCATTGGCTTGGATACGGATATGATATAAATTTATAGTATTTCTGTATTATTGCTTTGATATAGCAATACAAAAGAGTTTGGGATGCGCTCAGCCCTGTCAAGTTGACAGGGCTGAG
>NZ_JQCB01000022.1 GCF_001437435.1 Furfurilactobacillus siliginis
TCAGGTTATGCTGACAAATTTGTCCAAAAATTCGGATTAAATTTGCAATCTACCATTAGTCTTCTTTGCATTTGAAACGATCGCTGGTTTATTACAACTACTGATTGCGATTTTGCTAGACCAACATGGTGCAAAATCAAAGTATTTACTGTTTGCACCACTCTACCTGCTACTGTATTGGTTGGTAAATCCAGTCACAATCGTAACGACTTTTTGGGCAGCAGTAAAAACGATTCTTGGTCGGGGCTCGGGTACGTGGGTGAGTCCGGAACGTAAGCAGTTACTTTAGCGAAAACATTAAGGTCACTGGTCGCCCCGTTGTTAATATTTTGGGGTTCTGGTACCATAAAATAGTTAATGTGAGGAGCAAGTTTTTTGACGGCTCCTTTTTGTTTAAGCTTTTTTAGTCAGAAAAAATATGAACGAGGCAATATAGATGCAATTCAAAGAATTAGCAGTCGATGATTTTTTTAAGTTTGAGCAGCAGCATCCAGCTGGCTCATACATGCAAACGCCAGCACAGCATGATGTGTTGGTTCAACGTAGCTGGCAATCACAATACATGGGTGTGGTTGACGATGATGGCAAGATCCTAGCTGTTGAACTATTGAATCATCGGCCAATGCACGTCGGTGAAATTTTTGAAGTTGCCGGTGGTCCATTGATCGATTACACGGATGCGGCGTTGGTTAAGTTTTTAGCTGATGAAACGGCTAAGTATGCTAGGGCGCATAAGGGGTTGGTATTGCGCTGGTTGCCAAATGGTCACACGCGTGCGTTTGGCGATGATGGACAAGTCGTGAAGGAATTTGATCAATCGTTCATCACGAATTTACAGGCTGCCGGATTTAAGTATCAAGCTTCCAAACCGGTCGTGCATGGTGAATACTCTAAAGTTTCATTGGGTTATGAATTTATGAAGGACCTTCGCGGGTTAACGGCAGAAACCCTCGAAAAAAGTTATACGCACGATGCCCAATACGGGATTAAGAAGACACAACAATTCGGTGTAAAGCTACGCCAATTGGACTATGACGAGCTGGCTGAGTTTAAAGAATATACCGACGCAACCGCAGAACGGCGTGGATTTAGTGATAAGACCTTAGATTATTACCAAAAGACATTCCGTGCTTACGGTGATGCAGTTCAATTCATCTTTGCTGAACTGAATTTTTCTGACTATATTAACGAAGAACAGCAAAAACATGATGCATTAAATGATCAAATTGCACCATTAGCTGAAAAAGTCGCTAATTCCCCGAAAAACAAGCGTGCTGCCAAACAATTAAACGAACTGAAAGATCAACAAAAGCAGCACGAGAAGCGCATTGCCGATGCTGATAAGCAGCGGACGAAGTATGGCGAAAGCGTTGTGCTGTCTGGGGGAATGTTTTTCATTCAACCACAGGAAATTGCGTACATGTTTAGTTTCACGAACGAAGCATTCAAGCGCTACTACGCGCCTTACTTGATTCAAAACCATATGATGCATTTGGCAATTGAAAAAGGGATTCCCAGTTATAACTTCTACGGTGTTACCGGGTTATTCGATGGCACGGATGGGGTGTTGAAGTTCAAACAATCCTTTAATGGTTTGACTTATGAAACGGCAGGGGTATTTACACGACCTGTCCGTCCAATGATGTATAAGCTGGTTCAAGGGTTGAAGAAACTTACTGGTCGGGATTAATTGGGTTTGAACCCGCCTCCTGCCAGTGGTATATTATTAGACGGTGTTTTATGCACACAAATTAATTAATTCAAAGGAGTTGCCGAAATGTCAGGACATAGTAAATGGCATAACATTCAAGGACGTAAAAACGCCCAGGATGCTAAGCGTGGAAAAATTTTCCAAAAGATCTCACGTGACTTATACCAAGCCGCAAAAGCTGGTGGTGCCGACCCTGATGGCAACGCCCAATTACGGTTAGTGATGGATAAAGCGAAGGCTGCCAACATGCCTAAGGACGTTGTTAAACGGGCCTTGGATAAAGCAACTGGTGCCGGTGGTGCGAAGTTTGAAGAAATCACTTATGAAGGCTATGGCCCTGGTGGTACTGCCATCATGGTTGCCGCTTTGACTGATAACAAGAACCGGACTGCATCTGCTGTCCGTTCTGCTTTCACACATCATGGTGGTGTGCTTGGTGCATCAGGTTCAGTTGCGTACATGTTCAACCGTCGTGGTTACATCGTGATCTTACGCGATGGCTTAGACGCCGACGAAGATACCATGTTAATGGATGCCTTGGATGCCGGTGCTGATGACATGACCACAACTGACGAGACGTTTGAAATCTTCACAGATGCAGGTCAATTAGCTGCCGTTCGTGATGCATTACGTGAACAAGGCTTCGACTTAGACACTGCTGAAATCACGATGATTCCAGAAAACACGACTGCTGTACCAGCTGATAAAGTATCACAATACGCTAACTTAATTGATGAGTTAAGCGAAAATGATGATGTTTCGGATGTGTACGAAGCAGCTGAATTACCAGAAGACGAAGAAGAATAAATTAAAGCTTTAATGAACTGTGTTTGACGATTACCGTCGAGCACAGTTTTTTTGTGTTCAAAAAATCATTTACACATGGATTGCGTATGTTAAAGGTGTGAAAGGAGTGAACATATGCAACCAGTTGAACGGTTGGCCGCTACCATCACCATGGCGGTCAAGAAGACAGCAAGCGATATTTATCTATTTCCACGGCATCAGGGTTATGAAGTCATTATTCATACGGCGACAGGTATTGAAAAATTGGCTGATTTATCGATTACACAGGCAACACAGGTCATTGCCTATGTTAAGTATCAAGCTAACATGGCCATCAGTGATCATCGTCGACCGCAAGTAGGTGCACTGTCATGGTCAGTGGGCGAGCAAAATTTACATTTACGGTTGTCGACTGTGGGCGATTTTCAAGATCATGAGTCAATGGTCATTCGCATTATTTATCCGTTGACACAGGTCAGTCATCATGTTCGTCAAAATCGGCAATGGCCAGCTATCAGTGCATTAGCGAAACAGCGTGGACTAATGGTTCTCAGCGGTCCTACTGGGGCCGGCAAGACAACCACGATTTATCAATTGGCAAAGGAACTCGGAGAATCAGCAGTTGTGTTGGCCATTGAGGATCCGGTAGAAATTACGGAGCCACAGTTCCTACAGCTACAAGTAAATGAATTGGCCGGTATGGGCTATGATGATTTGCTAAAACTTGCCCTTCGGCATCGTCCAGATGTCTTTATTATTGGTGAGATTCGGGATTTACAAACGGCTCAAGTAGCAATACGAGCAGCTTTAAGTGGCCATCTGGTACTAACGACGATTCATGCACAAAGTACGTTTGGTGTAGTGACACGTTTGCGACAGTTAGGTGTGAATGATTTAGATTTGCAACAAGCCTTGACGGGGGTGTGCTATCAGCGCTTGGTACCCGGAACAATTGCTCCTGTGACGATTTATGATTGGCTGACAAATAGTGAAGTATTCGATCAACCATTTGTGAATGGCGGTCAAGGCCAACAAATGAGTGGGAGGTGGCACGATGCCCTTAGTCAAGCAGTTGACGCCGGCGAAATCGTTCCGGTTGTGGCCAGTCAATACGCGGCCGGTTAGTCAGCGGCGAGTTCGCAAGTTGAGAGCAACAGAGGCTGCACAGCTATTTAGTTTATTAGCAGACGTCTTAAGCGTCGGGTTTTCATTGCGCGAAGGATTAAACTTTGCGCATGTCATGTTGCCAAAGCAACGTGAACAAATAAAACGGATTCAGGCACACTTAAAACAAGGTAATGCGTTTGCAATTGCCATTAAGACATTTGTCGATTTGGATTGCTATTACCAAATTAAAATTGCTGAGGAAAATGGGGAACTCACTCAAGTGTTAACCAATTTAGGCAACTATTTGGCAATTAAGCAGCGCCAGCAGCAAAAAATTAAAGCAGCGTTGCGTTATCCGTTAGCAATTTTAGGCTGTTTGGGAATTCTGATGGTTGCAATCAAACAGGCGATTCTTCCCGAATTAACATCGTTTAACCACACATTGGTCCATATGCCAGTTTGGGGTTGGTGGAGCCTAGGGACTTGCTCGATACTACTTGTTTTAGTTGGTGCTGGGACATTGTGGCTGGGGCATCAGCCAAGACTACGCCGGGTAGTTATTGGCAGTTATTTACCAATTGTTGGTCCGGTGCTAAAACTCTATTGGCATTATTACCTGTCACTCAATCTAGGCTTATTGTTGGCCAGTGGCTTACAGTCGCGGGACGTATTGAAGCTGTTGCAGACTTATCAACCAGAATCAGTGCTACGTCAGCTTGCAGACGCACTTCACCGGCACTTAAATGCAGGTCGTGACTTAGGGCAATTTGTGGATGGCTATGCTTTCTTACCGCCAACTTTTAAAGTGTTCTTTAACCGTGGTGCCACGTCTTTACAGACGGCGAAAGATTTGAAGGCAGATGCACATTTGACCTATCAAAGGCTATTTACACATATCGAAAATTTAATTGGGTTGGTGCAGCCTTTATTATTCGGTGTTATTGGACTAGCTATTGTTGGCATTTATCTCAGTATTTTATTACCGATGTATCACGCAATTGGAGGGCTTTCATGATTAAAAAAGGATTGGTGTATGGTGCTTTCAAGCGAATTAAAGCACCGGTGAGACAAGGCTTTACGCTTATCGAAATGGCTGTCGTCTTGTTTGTTATCTCGTTATTGATTTTGATTATTTTACCGAATATTTCTGACTCGCGTCGCAGTGCAAGCAAAACGCACAATGCTGCGTTTACCCAAGTCATTCAAACGCAGGTCGATCTTTATCAAAATGATAATGGTGATCAAAGCGTCACGTTTGCGGAGCTTGGTTCCGGCAAGTATTTAACGGATAAGCAGATTGCGAAAGCAAAAGCAGAGGGCATTGAGATTCATGACAATGTTGTGGAGAAAAAGTAGGGCTGCATTTACCTTAGTTGAAACACTGGTTACTTTGGGAATTGTGACGCTTAGTTTAACAGTTGGCATAATGGCCTTTAAGACGACGAGAGAGTTACAGACGGAACGGGCATTTATTAAGACGGTTGTCAGTTATGTTGAACAGGCTAAGGGGCAAGGCTTACATGATGGTCAGATCAAGCTGACATTTCGTCAAAGAGACTTATTGTACTTTGATGTGCTAGGTAAGCGTGAGCAGAAGTTGCCGTATCCGCAATCGCTCAGAGTGATTGCGGGCGCTAGCATTAGTTTTAACGGTGATCAAATGATCGGACCGCAGGAGATTGTCTTTAAATCACAGCGCGGGCGTTACTATGATTTAAAGCCGCAACTAGGATGGGGGATTATTCATGTCTCAGAAATATAATCGCGCTGGGTTTGTATTGTTGGATGCCGTGGTGGGACTATTGTTAACGACGAGCGGCTGTTGGGTAGTCAGCCAAGCACAATTGGTGATGAGTAACCGTCTCGTGATTGAACGCCGCCGCGTTGATCAAGCGCGGGTAGCTTATGAAAAAAGTTGCGTGGATCTGGGTCAAGCGATGGCAGCGACGCATGGCCAATAGACGGACAGGGTTTACATTAATCGAAAGCTTATTGGCATTATTGATTGGGTCTTTAGTGATGCTGAGTGTTGGGTTAACCGTGCAACAATTGCATCGCGATCAGACGACGGGGATGATTGCAGCTACACAGTTAGACAATGCGATTTTACATTTAACTGATGAACGCCGAAGTGCTCAATATATAAGTAACTCTAGTTCTGAAGTACGGTTATCAATGAAGCCGAGCGAGGGCATTGCAAAGGTTCACACATTAAAGGCAAGTCGTGGGCAACTAATGTTATCGACGATTGCCGGTGGATACATGCCGTTGGTTGAAAAGGTCAGCTCGGCCCAGTTTCGTTACGATAAAAGCTGTCTCATCATTGAATTGGTACTGTTTAACCATCAGCATGTAATACGTCAAATAGTCTTGCCGATGGGAGAAGTTTAATGCGACGAAATGGGTTTGTACTGCCGACAGGCATCTTTTTATTAGTGTTGGTGAGCATGGTCTTGTACTTTCACTTAGCAGGCTATCAGGCTGAAATGCGCGCGTTTCGTCACACACGAACCTATTGGCAAATTCAGACAATCACAAACCGTGTGAATGAAATTCACTTAGCAAAGCCGGCGCAAATCGACTTTCAATTTGCGGAGGGTTCAGCCTCGTTAAAAGGTTCACAAATAAGCATTCGATTAAGCAGCGGAGAAACCGCGATACGACACGTTTGGCAGCGTAATCAAATCTTGAAATAAGTTCTATAAATCGGTATCCTTAATGAGGATGCTTTTTTTATTTTCTGAATCAGGCGGAGAGGTGACCTAAACTGGCACAAGAAGAAGCACAGGCGTTATATACGACGCTTGATCAAGCAGTTACATTGCAACAAGCACAACTTGAAACGAGTTATCTTGACGCCTTTATCGAGGTTGGTGACGATTTAATTGATGGTGGCAATGTTCGTGTCGCTGAAGGACGCCCAGACAAAGCAGCGGTTGAACAACTAACGGCGCTTTATCAGCAGGCTGACTTGAGTCAATTGGATCAAGAAACTATTCGTCAAGGACTCCAACTGGTTTTATTAAAAGATATTGAAACAGATGCAATTGATGCGAATCATCAATTGACGCCTGACACCATTGGTTTTTTAGTGGCGTACCTGGCGAAACATGTCTTGCAAGTAAAGCAGCCAGCAATTTTAGATCTAGCCGTCGGGACAGGCAATCTGCTCACAACGGTGATGAATCAAATTTCGGCTAACACGAAAGAGACAGTTATCGGCTATGGTGTGGATAACGATGATTCGATGCTAGCTGCGGCTAATGTTTTGGGAACTTTACAGAAACATGACTTACAATTATTTCATCAAGATGCATTGGATCCACTGGTTATGCCTGAGGTTGACTTGGTTGTCAGTGATTTACCCGTTGGCTTTTATCCACTGGACGATCATGCCAAACAATTTGCTCTAGCAGCAAAGACGGGACATTCATATGTTCACCATTTGCTGCTAGAGCAAGCGGTGAAGCAGATGAAGCCTGGTGCCTGGGGAATCTTCTTGATTCCAAGTGCGTTGTTTACTTCAACGGAGGCACAGGGGTTAGTGCAGTGGATTCAAACCAATGCCCATTTACAAGGGTTACTAAATTTGCCTGAAGCGTTGTTTATGAATAAAGCGGCGCAAAAGGGAATTCTGTTACTTCAGAAAAAAGGCGGACAAGCGAAGCAGGCTGGTCAAGTGCTATTAGGCGAATTTCCATCATTTAAAGACCCCGCAGCAATGCGCCAGTTCACAGGACAAATTGATGACTGGATGCTCGCCAACGTGTCACATTAATTCACAAAAAATAAAGGAGATTTTCATCATGGGAAAAACGATTGCGGTTAACGCCGGTAGTTCATCTTTAAAGTTCCAACTGTTTGACATGCCATCAGAACGAGTTATTGCAAAGGGATTAGTTGATCGTATCGGACTTGCAGAAGGTTCCTTTACTATTAGCTACGGCGACGGACAGCATTTTAAGTTGGAACAACCCTTCAAGGATCACACTGTGGCAATCAACGTATTGCTGAAGGAATTGACTGGGTTGAAGATTATTGAAAGCTTCGATGAGATTACTGGAGTTGGTCATCGTGTCGTAGCCGGTGGTGAATATTTCAAGGATTCTGTTGTGATTGATGATGATGTATTGGCCAAGATTGACGAATTGGCTGAATATGCACCACTGCATAACCCCGCCAATGCAACTGGTATCCGTGCATTCCGGAAGGTGTTGCCAAATGCCAAGGCAGTCGCTGTTTTTGACACCTCGTTCCATACAACGATGCCAGAAGAAAATTACCTGTATTCGATTCCTTACGAATACTACGAAAAGTTTGGTGCGCGTCGTTATGGTGCTCACGGGACTAGCCACCGTTACGTATCAGCTAAGGCAGCTGACATACTTGGCAAACCTTTGTCAGAACTAAAATTAGTTACGTTGCATTTAGGTGCCGGCGCTTCGATTGCAGCCGTTAAAAATGGCGAATCAATTGATACGTCAATGGGCTTCACACCGTTGGCCGGAATTACCATGGCAACACGTTCTGGGGATATTGACCCTTCATTGGTCACATTCCTCCAACAAAAACTAGGGATTACCAATCCTGAAGCAATGATCGACATTTTGAACAAAAAGTCAGGTCTACAAGGAATCTCTGGGATTTCAAGTGACATGCGTGATCTTGAAAACAATGAAGATCACCGTGCACAATTAGCCATCGATATTTTTGTTAACCGGATCATCAAGTATGTTGGTTCTTACATTGCTGAAATGGGTGGCGTTGACGCCTTGGTCTTCACAGCCGGAATTGGTGAAAACGATGTTAATGTGCGTTCACGTGTTGCGAATGCCTTTAACTACATGGGTATCAAGGTTGACGCTGATAAGAACAATGTTCGTGATAAAGAAACAGTTATTTCAACGGATGATTCAACGGCCAAAGTGCTGTTAGTTCCAACCGATGAAGAACTGATGATTGCTCGTGATGTTGAGCGGTTAGCAAAGTAACTTCTATAATGAATTGAACCAGTAAGTGGGAGTTTTGGCTCCAAGTGCTGGTTAACGAAGACTGCGGACGGTTTTGTCCCAGTCTTTTTTGCTGTCCTAAAGCTGTGTAGAAATAGCGTTACACATCATGGTGAAAATATTTCACCGTACAAGTGAATTGGTTTCGTTTGTTCATGTATATAAATAAACGTATAATTAATTTCATGAATTGGGTGTTGGCCCAATGGATCGTTTGAAAGGCGAGGTCATTATGGAAGAAAAACCAGAAGCAACTCAGGAACTGTCGCGTGCGTTGAAAAGTCGGCACGTACAGTTAATTGCCATTGGCGGAACGATTGGGACAGGTCTGTTTTTAGGGGCGGGCCAGTCAATCCATCTAGCTGGACCAGCCATCATTTTGGTTTATATGCTAACAGGACTAATGTGTTTTCTATTGATGCGTGCGTTGGGTGAGCTGTTGATGTCTGATTTGTCACAACATTCATTCATTGATTTCATTGATCGCTACGTTGGTCCAAAGACTGGCTTCGCTGTTGGTTGGACATATTGGGTGGCATGGATCACGATAGCAATGGCGGAAATTACGGCTGTCGGCTTGTATATCAAGTTTTGGTTTCCAAATATCCCTCAGTGGATTCCTGGATTTATTATTTTATTGATACTGATGGGCTTAAATTTGGTCACGGTAGAAGCATTCGGTGAAACTGAATTTTGGTTCTCAATTATTAAAATTGTGGCGATTATTGCATTGATTGTTATTGGTTTGGTTATGGTTGCTTTCTCAGTCAAGACACCTGCTGGGCATGCATCATTTGGTAACTTAGTGCGTGATGGCGGCTTCTTCGCAAAAGGTGCAAAGGGCTTCATGCTTTCCTTCCAAATGGTTGTCTTTGCCTTTGTTGGAATTGAAATGGTAGGGATGACAGCATCGGAAACAGCTGACCCAAAGACAGTTATTCCGAAGGCCATCAACGAAATTCCCATGCGGATCATTTTGTTCTATGTTGGGTCATTACTGGTCATTATGAGTATCTATCCATGGTCCGCTGTTTCACCAGACAGCAGCCCCTTTGTCCAAGTCTTTCAAAATGTGGGGATCAAAGCTGCAGCCGGGATTATTAACTTTGTTGTTCTAACGGCTGCTGCCTCTGCATGTAACAGTTCACTGTTTACGACTGGACGGATGCTGTATTCACTAACGTACGATGGTAAGTCACGCTTTAGTAAAAAGATGAGTCGTTTGTCTAAACATCAGGTACCAGCCAATGCATTACGGTTCTCAACGTTAGTCATCGCATTGTCAGTTGTATTAAATTACTTATTCCCAGCCGGGGTATTCACCTTGATTTCTAGTGTGGCGACAACCTGTTTCATTGTTATCTGGGGATTGATCATCGTGGCACATTTACGGTACCGTCGTGAACAAAAAGCACAACATGCAACATTAGGCAGTTTTGTAATGCCATTAGCGCCAATAACCGATTACTTTGTTTTAGCGTTCCTTGGTTTTGTTGCATTAGTAATGTTGATGAAGGTTGAAACGATGGTTGCTTTAATTGGTGCCGCAGTTTGGTTTGGTGCGTTATACATCATCAAAACAATGAGCGATCGCAAAGTAACGTTGGCTGACAAGTAGTTATTAATCTATTGGGATAAAGGTTGGTAGTTCTAGGTCTGCACAGTGACCTGACGATTGCTTTCACTATTTAGGCTCGAAATTCAAAAAACGTGTTTAGGACAGGCTTACGTCCCAAACACGTTTTTCGTTTGTAAATTCAAATGCTACTTTTTATGACTAATGAGTCACTTCTGCCGTATAGGGTGCTGTGTGGTACAATGGGAGCACGAAAATGTCGAGGGAGGTCAGCCAAGTGCGCTATTTTACATCAGATACACATTTCTTTCATGAACAGTTATTGGGGATGAATGATTTTGCGCCGCGGCCGTTTTTGACCGTCCACGACATGAATGAAACCATCATCGAAAATTGGAACGCAGTGGTTAACGAAACCGATACAGTGTACCATTTGGGCGATATTGCGATGTATTTTACGCGTCCAGCCAGTATTTCAATTATGGCGGTGAGTGATGTTTTAAATCGCCTGAATGGGCATTTAATTTTAATTAAGGGGAATCATGACAATCGGGCGCTTTTTAAATACTTGGAGCAGCACAACGCGCAATTGTCTGATGGTAAACCCAAATTTGAATTTCATGATGTTGGGGTTTATTTGAAATATGATCATCGCCAGTATTATCTAACCCATTATCCATTTTCACTTGGAATCGTGGGGAATGTGATCAACCTGCATGGCCACATTCATCATTACGCGATGCCTGCAAAGGAAAATATCAATGTGGGTGTTGATACGCCAGAGACGGCCTACCTCGACCATGAGGTGCCATTTGGCAGACCGTTTTCATTTGCAGAAGTGGAACAAATGGTCACAGGTAAAGCAATTGATTATCAAAAACGTCATTAATATATTTATAAAAGAAGGGAGTGACCATCATCGATCGAGAGCATATTCAACAATTAGCGGAAGAAGCGCAAGTTAAACGAGCAGCAATGTTTACCGTTGTGCGCGAGAATGATGCGCAATTTTTCATCAATGGACATCCTTATGAAGTGGTGACCAATTTCCATGATGCCTTTGATGTCCATAAATTTTCTGATCGGTATAGCACAGTGCTCAGCAAGTACGATTTCATTGTGGGGGACTGGGGCTTTGACCAGCTACGTCTAAAAGGCTTTTACGCGGCCGACAAGCAAGGCGCCGCTGTGTCCCAAACAGTGACAGCAATTCAAGATTATATCTATGAATATTGTAATTTTGGTTGTGCTTACTTTGTGCTGCATAACTTAGATGTAGAAGTGGAGCAGCAAGACCGTCCACAACGTGCAGAACGCCAAACAACGCATCGGTCACGGCGTCGGCGTAGCAACAAGGCACGAACTGGTGAACAAACGGATACGAAGCAAGCTAAACAGACCAACAGTGCTGATAAGAATACGTCGCATCACCAGTTTGAAACACGGCAAAAGAACACCGCATCTGGACAAGCACACATTAAAGAACGTAAAGTCACCAAGACACAGCGTCCACAAGCAGGCGGAAATCAACAGGTGAACAGTTCACATAATCGCAAGCCAGGTCGACGGCATTTTACGATTCGGCAAAAATCTACTAGCGGACAAGATAACAAATAGGGAGGTCCCAGTGCATGGAGCATTATGCCGGGTACTTGATTGATTTAGACGGTACTATTTACCAAGGAAAAACACAGATTCCCACGGCGCAAGCATTCATGCAACGGTTGATCGATAGTGGTCAACCGTATTTGTTTGTGACGAATAATTCTACGCGGACACCAGCAGATGTTGCAGAAAATTTGCAACAAAATCACCACGTGCCAACAACTGCTGCACATGTGTACACGACGGCGATTGCGACAGCGGACTATTTAAAACGTCAGGCCGAGACTAATGGGCAAGCATTGACAGCGTATGCTATTGGCGAACAAGGGTTACGAACGGCTTTGACTAACGTTGGTTTTACACTCGTTGAGGATAGCTCAAAAACGCCGACTTTTGTTGTGGTGGGGTTGGATCGTGATGTGACTTACGAAAAGTTTGTGCAGGCTGTATTAGCAATTCAGCATGGTGCTAAATTTATCGCGACGAACTTGGATACAAATATTCCCAATCAGCGGGGGATGCTGCCTGGCGCAGGTGCAGTAGTTGATTTCGTGCGCTATGCAACGGGCATCGAACCATTAGCTATTGGTAAGCCAAGCACGATTATTATGGAAGAAGCGTTACGCAAATTGGCCCTGTCGGCGACTGAAACCGTGATGGTGGGAGATAATCTGCAAACGGATATTCAGGCGGCCGTCAATGCTGGAATGGATTCACTAATGACGTTGACTGGTTTATCGCAACCAGCAGACATTGAGCGATTGAAAATTCAACCAACCCACATCGTGGCGGATTTAATCGAGTGGCAGGTGTAGCCCATGGTTAGACAGAAGATGGCTCACTGGCTGCGGTATGCATGCGGGTGGTTTTTTATTTTGACAAGCGCAGTGTGGTTGACGGTGCACGCGGTGTGGTTATACCGCATAACCTTAAGTACAACGGATGTTTTGGCACAGGTCGGATTATCTGCGCGCACCATGATGCATAACTATTGGCAATTGCTGGCCTATTTGGATTGGCCTTGGATCACACAGCTGCACATGAGTAACTTTACCGACTCAGCAGCTGCGTTGAAGCACTTTGCAGATGTTAAACGGCTATTGTTAGTCAATAACGTGGTTTTACTTGTAACACTTCCGGTTGTGGCTCATGGCTTGTGGCGGTTGCAGCGTGAAAAAAGGTTTTGGCAACTACTTTTACCAATGCAATGGGCATTGCCAGTGGCACCAGTGATAGCTGCATTAATGGCCATTAACTTTGATCAGTTTTTTGTGATGTTTCATCAACTATTGTTCAGAAATGATGACTGGTTGTTCGATCCACGGTTTGATCCAATCATCAATGCGTTACCGGAGTCGTTTTTCTTAGCTTGTTTTGTGCTTTTCTTTCTAATCTTTGAAGGCTGGCTAGTACTCGGATATATCGTTGCGAGACGATCGGCTAAATAAAAAAAGTTGCCTCTTGACGAGACAACTTTTTTTATTTGGCTGATTTAAATTTACCGTGAAGATAACTGGCAACCGCGGGAATCAATGAAATGATGATGATGCCAAGAACCACAATGGAGAAATGTTCTTTAACAAATGGAATATTTCCGAAGAAGTATCCACCAGCACAGCATAAAATGACCCAAGAGATACAGCCAATTAATGAGTAACGAATGAAACGACGGTAAGGCATGTTTGAGCCACCTGCAACGAAGGGCGCAAAGGTCCGAATGATGGGCATGAACCGGGCTAAGATAATTGCCATCGCGCCATGCTTGTTAAAAAATGCTTCGGAACGCTCTAGTGAATCTTTTTGAATGAGCTTGCCAAACAATGAATGATTCGTCAAAGCATGACCGACACGTTGTCCAATGAAAAAGTTAAGTGAATCTCCAGAGATACAAGCAACCAGGAACAAAGTGACAAACGTCCAGATGTTTAAATGATAAACAGGATTTGCGGCCAGTGCACACGCGGCGAAGAGCAATGAATCACCGGGCAGAAAAGGCATGATCACTGCACCAGTTTCGATGAAGATAATGCCAAACAAAATTAGGTACGTCCAGTTACCAAAGGTGTTTACCAGCGTAACTAAGTGCGCATCAATATGTAATACAAAGTCAATTAAAGTCGACATGGAAAAGTCCTTCCTTAACGGGAGTGATTTAAAAAAGCAAAACTGTGTAACGCGCCTACTATATCAGAAATGACGTTTAGAAAACACCTTGGAATGAGAACCGCTTATTGAAATTAAGAAAATAGCAAGGAACGTTGACTGTTTTTTGATTACTTAATTGCATGTGGTGGGTTGGTTGTTTACAATGAAAAAGATTTGAAACGGTTAAAAGGATCATTAATTCAAATAACAATAGAAAAAAGGAGTTCATATTATGTATCCACAAATTAATTTAGATAAAGCAGAGGGTCCTTCAGTTATCATCAAGACAACGATGGGAGATTTCACGGTTCAATTATTCGAAGCACAAGCACCTAAGACAGTTGCTAACTTTGTCGGTTTGGCAAAGCAAGGGTACTACGACGGCGTTAGTTTTCATCGGGTCATTAGTGACTTCATGATTCAAGGTGGCGACCCAACCGGTAGTGGTGCTGGTGGTGAAAGTATTTACGGAGGGGAATTTGAAGACGAATTCTCACAGGAATTGTTCAACTTCCGTGGTGCACTGTCCATGGCCAATGCTGGTCCGAACACAAATGGTAGTCAGTTCTTCATCGTGCAGGCAAAACATGTCCCAGCAGATATGATTGGGCAGTTAGATGATATGGGGTTAGACCAAGAAGTTATCGATAAGTACAAACAAGGCGGTACGCCATGGCTAGATGGGCATCATACGGTCTTCGGTCAGGTAACCGATGGAATGGCTGTTATCGATGCAATGGCCGACGTTTCTACTAATTATGAAGATCGTCCAGAAGTGCCCATTCTAATTAATAGCATTACAGTTAGTGATTAGATTCAGTTGGGGGCTGCAACATGACGTATCGGATTGGTCAAATAGTGACCGGCACGGTAACGGGGATCCAATCTTATGGCGTGTTTGTTAGTTTAGATGACACACACCAAGGCCTTATTCATATATCTGAAGCAAAGTTTGGATACGTGGATGATTTGAACCAGTTGTTTAAGGTTGGCGAATCAGTTACCGCAATGGTCTTAGATATTGATGAGTACTCGCATAAAATCAGTTTATCGTTGAGAAGTATGACCGAATCACAGATGAAGGCTGGTGTTACAACGGCACCACAACATAAACGTTATTGGACAAACTGGCACTTAAATGCCGGTTTTGATCCGATTGCAAATGCCATGCCTGACTGGTTGATCGAGGCCAAAAGACGCTTTATTGATGAGCATCATTAAAAGGACGGAGTAGATAATGAAACAAGTAGCAGGTACGATTTTAAGTATTGATGACGGCACACCAAGCTTTTTGGTGACCGTCGATCAAGCGACGGGAAAGTATGGGTTCTTTAACACAACTGTTAGCGAAGACAAAACTGCATTAGCCAGTGTGCTTGATGAACTGCATAATGATTTAGCAATTGATTTAGAATCATTAAGGCTCAGTGAGTTGACAACATGCGAGCTAGATGCGGAGAACATCTCGTTGTTTGTGTTTGATCATGTGCAAGTTGATGCGAGTTTAGAGTCAAAGGCAAGCGCACACGGCTTAGCGTTTGTGCAGGGCAATAAGCTTCACGAACTCTTTCATGACGTGAAGTTTGATGCTGCACCAGTATTCGATTAAAGATGATTTGCAAACTTTTTTCAATTTAGGCTTGACCGAATAAGCTGAGATTGATATAGTATTACTTGCTGCTACGAAAGCTTGATGTGACAGCGATTTGCACCGCTTCTGCAACAAAGAAATTCTTGAATTTCTGTTTGACACATTGGCGAGCAAATGATATTATCTAATAGTTGTCTTGAGGCAACGAAGTAGATCTTTGAAAACTGAACAATGTTAAGACGAAAC